>JBJKQU010000030.1:0-64181 GCA_046705025.1 Candidatus Kryptoniota bacterium
TATACCGACACCGACATTCCCTCCGTTGCCGGTACCGTCCAAGTCGTTTTCAGCGGTGAGCGATAGCTCTGCTGCAGGAGCAGTATAATAGACGGTCAGCGAGAGAGTCATCGTGGAAGCCGAACTAGTATTGCTCTCCTGTTCAGACAAAGCACCGACGTAGATCTTGCCCGCTGAAAGCGCATTCTTAATGGCGGTTTGAAAAGCACTGGAAACGAATGGCTGCCCACCGTAAGGGAGTCCGGCATTTAGCGAAGTCCCGTTCCCGATGGCGACTCAATCCGTCCCATTTATTCCGCTTATCGTCGCGAGCTGAGTTAGCTTAAGCGTATAGCTTCCTGTATTCCCGTTTCCATACGACACAATCACCGAATCAATCGATATTACATTCGATGGAATCGAACTAAGACTAATATTCCAGTAAGTCCTGTACACATTAGTATCACTCCCGACGACATTACAGCCTATGGCATCAGTCTGATTTCCCTCGTAAGAAGATCCGTTTATTCTCGCGATTTGAGTGGCGGACCCGATGAGGATGGTACTCCCTTTTTTCGTTACTGCTAGGGAGGCCGAGGCCGTGCTGAGGATGAAAATAAAAAGGATAAACCTCTTCATGATAGTTCTCCTTTTGTCAAGATTTGTTAACTTTAAGAAGAGAATAGCCGCAGCAGTAGAACTGCGTAATAGGGCGCTAACCTATGGCGGTCGTTCCCGGAATATGGAGGGCAGCGTGTCAGCGTTGCCCTCCTTTGTTTTAGACTGTTCTTTAGCTCTTTTTCTCCTTCATTGTTTTAAAGTACCGTGCAGGATATAGTTTGTCCACCCATCGTACAGAGAGAAGAACACGTCTTTGCCAAATACAGCTGAGTTAAGAGTAAAGTAGGTCTTGCCGGGTGCCCATTTGTATATGTACTGAATATCGGTTCCGTTGAAAAGTGCCACTCCATCCCACATGTTCAAAAATATGTCATTGCCGTTTCGACCTGAGACGTGCTGAATCCAATTCGGGTTATCAACGGAGAACTGTTTGATAAATGCCCCGTTTGTATACGTGTATACGTCGTTGCCAAATGGGAAATACACTTCTCCGCCGATGCGGTTCATGGTACTATTTAAGGTATAACCGATATAGGAATACATCTTGTCCAGTTTATTGCCGTCTACTTTGTATATGACTGTTTCAGCGCTATCGTCCCTAATGTCATTCCCACGGTATTCCTGAACAAAGATATTGCCGCCCTGCCCTTTTATGTCCACGAACTGGTACTGGTAACCGGAATCTCCCCTGCAGACCTCCCTCCACGATGTTCCGTCATACTGAAGGAGAAATCCTCTGGCCGAGGTACCCTGGGGGACTAGTTCAAGGGAGTAAGGCGTTAACCCACAAGCATATATATCATCAGCCTGAGTTCCCCAAATGTCGGTTACCAGAGCACCACTGAAACTATCCGGTTGCGGATTATAAACAAAATATTGTCCCCACCCATTACCGTTCCAATGACACAATCCAGCACCTGGATCCCCAAAAGACTGCCCGCCTATCCAAACGTCGTTTGAGTCGAAGCCAAAGATGGCGCTGGCACTACAATACGCAAGTCCCTTGCTCCCCCCGTAAGTGGCGTACCACGGTATCCATTTTGTGCCGTCATAGTGCCACAGGAAATCCGCTTCGGTTCCTCCAGCCCCACCGGCCCATACATTAGTCGCTGATGCCCCCCAAAGCCCGGTTATCGTATTGAAAAGTGTATGAAGTGTGTCCAGTGTCCATACGTAATCCGTTGCCCCCGGTTGTATTACAGGGCTGACCGGGTTGTGCTGACAGGAGCTTAGTACCACTGCGATGCATGCTGCCACTTTAAGAAGCACATATTTGTTCATCAGCAAATTCCCTATGCTACCCTCATTTGACATTTACTTTAACCCCTCGAAAGTCAGAGCTTGAGAAGCACTTGATCAAAGCTTTAGTCGGCATAAGTTAACATATTCCAGTTTTGTTCCGCAATCGCCCAAAAGGGTGCTATATAATGCTTTGAGAGCGAATTCTGAAGCAGTCCCATCGCGTTATCCTCCTGACTGTGCTTGCGCATAACCTGACCGTTCATCCGATAATCCGTAACGTGCAAGAGAGAACGGTCGTTTGTCTGGTCAATTGTCCACAAGTGCCGCGCCGGACGTTGCCACCTGGATATCGTTGAAATTCTGCCGTTTTCAATAGTCTGAATACTCCGAGCACAGCATAGCGTGCGGTCTTGCTACATTCGCTGTTCGGTTTTGATACAGACGGACGGGCCGCTCCTGGCGGAGCTAAGGATTCTCGGTTAGGGGACATTTCTACAAACAGCACGCTCCTAAAGGAGCTGGTTCAATCTGGATGGAAGAGCACCTTGACGCGGACGCGACAACTCCTGCGCAGCTTTGGGAAGTGCTTCTGAGGGACCGGGGGCGCGGGAGCTGGGCTCCCTTTGAACATTATGGGAAGGTGGTCATCTATCATGACCCGTTTCTGAGACCCGCCTTAGTCCCGTCAGGGACGGGCCGTTTATAGAGATCGCACATAAAACCCCACGAAGCTCCGTAGGAGCGACCTGTAAAATGTGATATCCAGTCTGCTACGGGCCGCTACCCCACCTTGCAAGGGACCCGGTTCGTCCCAAAGCGATGAGCCCCACGAAGCGGACGCTGTAGCTCCTGCGCAACTCGCCGAGCGCCTACCACCTTCTACCTACTTCTTACTGCCCCCTGCTTTTTAGTTCCCGCAGGGATACTACGGGAGACTTCTGCTTTCGGATACTCGTCTGACTAGTCGACGACGTAGTTCAATTCTACGCTGAAGGTGGTGAGGCCGGGAACTATCCTTGACGACGATTTCACCGCGATCTCCCTGTCTTCGTGGAAAATGTCTCTGGATACTTTACCTCCCATTGATAAACAACCGTTTATTCTGAGACTCGTCGACAATGAAACTCTGGCCCCTTCCCCATACAAAATGGAAAACAGTGCAATCCCGGGCAGGTCCCCTTCCACTACGTAGAATGCGGAATTATACGAATTGGTGCTGTAAAAGCAGGCTCTGGGGCTCAACGAAAGGCGGTTCGCCCTCAGAGAACAGTCGAAGACGAACATTTCCCCTTTTTCGCCCGTTGAGAGGAAGTTCTTTTCGAATCGCGTCCGAAGTGAAAAGGCGCCGGAAAACCTATGCCTCAATTCCACTCTGAAGCTCTGTTTGGAGCCTGCAAGCGTCGATTGAGCTACCGGAAAATCGCTCTCGGGCAGGTAGTAATCTTCTTTCGTTTTATACCTGTAACGCAGATAGACGAGCGTACCGGAACCGTCGAATAATTTGTACCGCGAAAGTGACAGGTAGCAATCGGCAAATATTTCCTCCCCGTTCCTATCGGGATCGCCGGTAATGGAGACGATCCTGAACCTGTCATAATAGCAGCCCACTTTTGCGATATCAGCTGCTCTGAGAGATGCACCGAAATAAATTCCCTGTTCCGGCGATGTCGGAAAACTCTCCGACAAGACTCCGCCGTAGTTCGATACTATTCCCGATCTGAGACTGCGCAAGCCGACGGCAAATCGGGCCTGATCGTAGTCGATTCCTAGGTTCGATGTAAAGGAGAAGAATTTGTCGATCATGACTTCACCGGAGAATGCCAGCCTCTCGGAGTGTGCACGCAGGAACGTATTGACTGCAAGCTGCTTATGCTTGTAGTAGTTGGAGAAGCGACGGTCATACGACAAATAGGCACCGGAGACCCCCCAGGATCCCCAGGTCCCATCGTAATGGAGCAGTCCACCTGCAATTGTCTCATAGAGCTTTTTGCCCGACGTCGTGCTGCTCGGCGGTAAATTGAGGCCACTATAATCTATAGACGTCACTCTTTGAAGGCTGTCGAGATGAACGCTGAATTCCTTTGCCGAGGCAAACCCGGTCAGCATCCAGTGCCCAAGTGGAATCTCGAATGCAGCTCCTCTTAGATACCTGGTCTCAGCCCTTGACTTGTACGGCTTGAGTGAGTACGGGCTCCGGTTGAAGAGCGGGGTGACCGCCTCGGCCGCCTTCGACACGACGCCTCCGCTCGAAAAGAGCAACCCGTTTCCCATACTCAGCCTGTAGTTACCCACATTGATCGCGGAAAATATCGAGACGCCTTTTACGGCGGCAGCAAGGGAGTAGAAATCAAGGAAGTTCCTTTCTCCGGGGTCTTTGTCCGTTACGAGACAGATTTCATAGTTGCGAAAAGTCAGATCTAGTCGTTGAAAGTTCCTGGTGCCGTTTTCGCCACAGGCCTCCTGATACAGCGGCAAGGCCTGAGGCGAGATGCTGGAGTAGGACCTTGCCTCGACCCTGAAATTATCTCCTTCCACGATCCGGACCCGCCGTCTTAGCGCCGCCAGCGCATCGGACGTCGCTCCATCGAGTCGGGATAATTCATCAATCCTGTGAATGAACCGAACCCTTCTGCGGTATTCTACAATCGAGGAAGCAAACTTCTCGTCCACCCAGGCAACGGTAAGCAGGTCATCACTTGACGCCTTGTTCAAATCCATCGTCTCGAATATCTCCGGCACATCGTCCGCGGAAGTGAGCACCGCCTCAAGGAAATTCTCCTCTCTGATCTCCTCTTCGGACGATTGTGAAAACACAAGGCCGGGCTCGAAAAGCCAAACGAGGCTCCACGCAGCGATGATTGCTGTGATAAGCTTCATACAAGAAGTCTTCAGCCGTCCTCCGACGATGCGGTTTGTCGGCCGCATCATATTTCAGAACGAACGGTCATTTCCGCTCTATCCCCCGCTCCAGATTATGAAGGACACGCCGAAGGAGTGGGTGATTCCGAGGACTTGATGAAAGGCCGCACCATACTCGATCATGAAAGACATAAACCGGAATGCGGCCCCGGCGTTGAATGAATTCGTCCCGCTTGCCGTGCCTGCTCTGACCGTCATGAATTGGACGGGAGAGTATTCAGCTGCGACCCGGATCGCCGACGGAAAACCTATCTCTTTGAAGTACTCGACACCAAGATTGAATCCGTCGGACATGTAGCCGATTCCGGCGGTGAAGGTTTGAGGGAGCCTGTCGCGGGATAGGGTCATCGACGCCGAATTCAGGTTACTTACGCTGAATGCCACCCTGTAGTTGTCGGAGAGAAGCATCTTTATACCGGCATCTATACTGATATCCGCGTCGGTTCCATAATCCTTGATGAAAAGATGGTTGACGTTCACGTTCGAGCCGAGGAACAGGAAATCGTAGATGGACCTGGAGAGGTTAAGAGTAAATACGTTCTCACGGTACAAATCGAAGCCGAAACTATGGGCGGCGATCCCGAAATCGAACCCCAGCGTGTGGTCTCGAAATGACACTCCCTCCGCCCTGACTTCCTGCAAACCCAGAACGGAAGGAGCGTAAAACGAGCTAATTTTCCCTGTCTCGGTGAAGTGTGCAGGGTTGTAGTAAAAGGACCACGCATCTTCCCCGAAAGCACATAAAGCACCGGCTGTGCCGAGAGCGCGTGACCCGATAAACCTGCGCTCAAAGCCGCCGTAGGCTTCCTCCGCTTCCAGGAGGAACAGCAGCATGACTGCGCTCAGACGGACCGTACGACCCGCAATTATCACCTAAACACCCTTTCAAAATATTATGATCGAGTCGTTCAGGAGGCAGCGCTGACTCAGGAAAGTATTCCTGCAAGAGGTGCGTGCTGGAAGAGCAACTTGAACGCTGTCAGGGGTTAGGCTCCCGACACAAAAGGCATTGATGTACTCCTCAAGTGCCTCTCTATGCCTACCGCTTTGCCCCCGGCAAGGGTTGTCAGTTCATGTACTTTTCGTAGGTATTTTGGTGTGCCTGATCAACCACCGACAGCTTTTGTAGAATCGCCTTGGCCCCCGAATAGCCCTGGAGAGACTGAGCGATTTCCATGTACTTCGCATCGAAGAACACCTTGATCAAAGTACTTCTCGTTCCGGACTGTATTACAAGGTTTGCAATTTGGTCCAACGAACTCGCTATAGTGGCCTGGGCCGTGTCTTTCTCAGTTGAGAGTAAATCCATTCCGTTGTATTCGTATTCGTAAAATGCCTTTCTGAAGGGGTCATACTTCCCTGAAAGGATATCGTTCACCAGCGAGTATCTGGAATAGTTCCCCGAACCTCCGGGCTGCCATCCCTGTGCAAAATTCCCGTTCTGAGCAAGGGTCACAATGTTCGAGGCGTCCTGGAAATACTTCGTTCCGCCGAGCGGGTCGTAAGAATCATAGTCAAAGCCGAGGACGATGTACATGTAATAGTCTATGAATCCGGTGAGGGAATTGAAATGATAGTCGTCGTGATACAACGCCTGATCCTTCGTGTAACTAAACTGCCAGGAGTTGTCAAGAATCCGTACCATCGGCGAGGTGTTGGTGGACTTGTAAATCGGGCGCTGACTGCCGATGAAGGCCTGAGCGTTATATACCCCGCCCGATGCCGACAGGAGATAAATGTCCAGAGTAACCTGGATTTTCGGACCCTTGAAGTCGGTCCCCGTCCATCTGTAGCTGTTGACATAGTTCTGAATGGCCGGCCCGAGGTTCTTCACGTTCTCCCGGTCCGTGCCGTTGAGCTTGTCGTAGTTCAGAGTAACGGTGCAATTGATTTCCTGCGCCATTGCAGAAGAGAATGCGACAAACAAGAATACCGATATGAGCCATTTCATGCTTTTTTCCTCCGGGTCAAATTTAGCTGTCGGTTTAATACAAGGCAACTACTATAAATGACGGTCACGCGACGTCGGCAGGGAGGACAGCATGTATCCCGCTTCGGAATCCTGAGCGGCCCGTTAGTTGACGATTCTTGCGATTGATGCCTTAATGAGAGCAAATGCGTCCACCCAGAAACAGGTTCGGTGTCCGGCAAGAACATGGCACCTCCCGGGCACGGCAGCGAACGAAAAGGTCCCCGAGATCGGCTCCTTGAGGGACCCCGAGCCGGGGGGCGTATCCGTATGAATTGTCGGACACGCCGCTCTATCGGGCTACTTTTTCGCCTCCGCTTTCTTCTCCAGGAACGGTGCGAGAATATCGATAGGCACAGGGAAGAAGGTAGTCGAGTTGTTGCTCGTGCCGATTTCCGACATGGTTTGCAGGAACCGCAGCTGAATCGCCGCCGGGAATTCCCCTATTACTTTTGCCGCCTCCGCGAGCTTTTGCGACGCCTGGAACTCACCTTCGGCGTTGATGACCTTTGCACGGCGGTTCCGTTCAGCCTCGGCCTGACGCGCCATCGCGCTCTGCATCTCCACAGGCAGGTCGATTTGTTTCACCTCGACATTCGATACTTTGATCCCCCAGGGTTCAGTATGGCTGTCGATTATGGTCTGCACTTCTTTGTTGATCTTCTCACGCTCGGCGAGGAGCTCGTCCAGTTCCGACTGCCCGACAATGCTGCGAAGGGTAGTCTGGGACATCTGGCTGGTGGCGAACAGATAATCCTGAACCTCCACGACCGCCTTCCTCGAGTCGAGGACCCTGAAGTATATCACTGCACTGACTTTGATGGAAACGTTGTCGCGTGTGATTATGTCCTGGGGCGGGACGTCGAGCGCTACCGTCCTCAGGCTGATGCGCACCATCTTGTCGATAATGGGAATAAGAATGATTAAACCGGGTCCCTTTGTATTGATCAGCCTCCCCAGCCTGAATATTACCGCTCTCTCATATTCCCTGAGAATTCTGATGGCACTTGCCAGAAAAAAGATCAAGAATATTATGATTATAACGAAAAGACTGAAAGATGTGTCCATGAGTTCACCTATTGCTTAGTTTTAACTTTCAAAACCCAGTTCGAAACCGATTCCACCACAATCTTGTCCCCCGGCTTGAGGCTCTCATCCGACGTCGCTCTCCAGATCTCTCCGTGAACAGTGACCTGTCCGACCGAGCCTGCAGCGATCTCAGACATCGTCGAACCCGTCTCCCCGATCATTCCTTCCAACCCGGTTTCTGTCTTCCGAGTCTGAGCCCGCAGCCCCATACCGATGATCCAGAGGAAGAATACCGTCGCAACGAGAACGGTGCTGATAATGACACTCAGCGAAATAGTCACAAATTGGCTCGGCGAATGAATCAGCATCATAGATCCCAGGAACAGCGAAATTACCCCGCCGATTGCGAGAATGCCGTGACTGACGATCTTGATTTCCGCAATGAACAGAATCACCCCGAATATTATCAAAGCGAGTCCGGCATAGTTTACCGGCAGGGTCTGAAATGCATAGAATGCGAGTATCAGTGAAATTGCCCCGACAACTCCCGGGAGTATGGCTCCGGGATTGAACAGCTCGAACATGATGCCGAAGATCCCGATCATCATGAGAATGTAGGTTATGTTGGGATCACTGATAACACCGAGAAATTCCTCGCGCCAATTCATCGGAACAAACTCTACATCCGCATCGGCCGTCTTCAAGACTTCCTTTCCCTTGCTGGTTTCTACGGTCTTCCCGTTTACCTGAATCAACAGGGAGTCCAGGTTAGGCGAGATGAGATTGATCACGCCATCCTTGAGCGCTTCGACTTCGGAATTCGATATACTTCGGCGAACCGCATCTTCAGCCCACCTCACATTACGATGCCTTCTCTCGGCAATCGCACGAATGAATGCGGCGGCATCGTTAGTAATCTTGACTGCTTCCACAGACGTAGTGTCGTGTCCGATTCCACCCCCGACCGGGTGTGCTGCACCTATATTCGTTCCCGGGGCCATCGCCGCTATATTTGCCGCAAGGGTGATGAAAACACCCGCAGAACCGGCCCGCGAACCGCTTGGATACACGTACACTATCACGGGAACCGACGAGCTCAGAATACGCTGGACGATCTGCCTCATGGATTCCAGCAAGCCGCCGGGTGTGTTCATCTCGATAACAATAGCGGCCGCATTTGCCTTCTCGGCGACATCGATGGAGCTGACTATGTAGTCTGCAGTCGCCGGATTGATGGTCCCATCAACACGAATCAGGATGACTTTTTCGGTCGCATACAGCCTCGCTCCCGTGAACAGCACCAATGCAAAAAGAATCAGCTTCGCTTTCACGCCAGTATCTTAACACAAACCTTTTCAATTATCAATCGCAACGTTTTCTGGCAAAGATTCACTAAATTGGACCAGCAATGAAGAAATCCCCTACTCTCGAACTCGAAGGCATGCTTCTTCGCGAAGGGATGGAATTTGTAGCGGGTGTAGATGAGGCAGGCAGAGGACCCGTCGCCGGACCGGTAACCGCAGCTGCCGTTCTCCTGCCGATTCGAACTCTAATCGAGGAATCGTTTAACGCAGGCCGGGAAGGCCGGAGCGTTCCGTCGCTGCCACTGGTCCGGGACTCGAAGGCCCTTTCTGAGAACCAGAGAGAACTTGCCGCAGGGGCTCTCAAGGAAAAGGCGCTCGACTTCGCTGTGGCACACGTTCCCAATGAAACGATAGATAAAATCAATATCCTGAACGCGACCAGGCTGGCCGTAATGCAGGCCGTCGAATCTCTGGAAATAAAACCGTCCGTTATCCTGATAGACGGAAAATTTCTGAACCTGAAAGACAGGACCTGCATTTCGATTGTCAAGGGAGACTCGGCCGTCTTCTCGATTTCTGCCGCGTCGATCCTGGCAAAGACTTCCCGTGATGCTCTGATGCGGCAGTATGCAGAGGAGTTTCCACTGTATGCTTTCCAGAGGAACAAGGGATACCTCACGGAGGAACATCTGGAAGCTGTCCGCAGTCACGGCCTTTCCTCCATCCACCGCAGAAGCTTCACAATATCTATCTGAACAAGATGTCTCTAAACAAAGTGCTCGGCGCCAGAGGCGAGCGGCTCGCGGCCGAATTCCTCAACCGGAGAGGCTTCGAGATCGTCGAAAGGAATTTCAGGTACGGCCGCGGCGAAATCGATGTGATAGCCCGGAAGGGGAATCTAATAGTATTCTGTGAAGTAAAGACGAGAAAGAGCTCCGCTTTCGGTGCAGGAGAAGATGCCGTGGATGTCAGGAAGCAGGCACAGATCCGCAAAGTCGCGGAAGGGTACATCTCCAAACCGGGTTTGGAAGAAGCAGAATTCAGGTTCGACGTGATCGTGATAGAAGTGCGGGGCAAGTCCACCAGGATCAGGAGCATAGAGAACGCTTTCTGAAATGCAGATAATAAGGCCGGAGGCTATGGTCGGCCTGTAGTAAAATAGGGTCATAGTTAAGGGCCAGGATAAGATTCACGTATACTTTCTCGAAATCCTCTCCTTCGTAGGGGAGCAGATTGTCGTTCAGCACCGGGGAGCCAATCATTGGTTTGAACCTCGGGGCAAGCCCCGAACCCTGTTCTGCCGCCACGAATGTGGTCCTGCGGAGAAGCGGCGGGGAATCAGACCCGAGCCTCCCGTCCGCCGGAGTCCGCCTCGGCGGACGAAGGCGGATTGAAAGCTCTTTTACGGCGGCCTCTGCAACTGACCCGGAATCGGCATCGTTCCAATTGCCGCTCAGATCGGTAACTGTGTCCGCATCGATCCGGGCAACCTGCCCGGAAGAACTGCATCCTGCCGGAACAAACAGAAAGAGGGAGAGCGCGAGGACGAGAGTGAAAGTCCGTTCAGAACTCAAACCGCGAAGTCCCCTGTATGGATATGGGTATGGCGCCCCAGTCCACTTGCAACCCGCCCGGCCTAATGGTTAACTTGATTCAATCAAAAATGCTGCAGGATGATCAATAACCACTTTACGTTAGCCGCACTTGCCGCGGAAATCAGACAGGAGATAGAATCGTGCGAAATATGCGCATGCGTAACCAACACCTCTAACGTGCTTGAAATTATCCTCGGTAAACCCGATGAAAGCCGGATGAGTCTCGTTGTCTCTTGCGACCCGCGCATGAATTATGTATTCCTCGACAGAGGCGCGAAGAAGAGGCTCCGCGGTGCAAATGTCCTCTCTGAAGCGGTGGGGACAAGGATAAGCAAAGTATCCGTCCGGGAGAACGACAGGACGATTGTCCTTACGTTGTCTAGCCGGAGCTCGATCATAATAAACCTGTTCGGCACGCACGCCAATGTCCTTGTGAAAGATCCGGAGGAAAGAATCATGGGGCGCTTCCTCAAGCGTAAGACCGTGCAATCGCGGCGTCGCGACAGTACGGAAGAGAGCCCCGCGTTCCCGGCGGACGATGGCGAATTCAAGGACAGATTCCTTGCAGCGGCAGGAAGACCGAGGCAAAGGCTCTCCAGGATCATCCCAACCTTCACTACCGAGCTTGCCAGGGAAACCCTCTACAGGATGGGCCGGCGAGAAGAGGGACCACCCGCGACCGATGAGGAATCGCATTTCGATGAAACGGAGATCTCTTCTTTGTTCGACAGAATCCGTGAGATTAGGCAGGAGTTGGAGTCGCCGCAGCCCCGGATATACTTCGAGGACGGTGTACCTATCCTTATGAGCCTGATAGACATGAAGCATCTTCAAACTTACGATAAGGTGGAGTATAAGTCGGTCAACTCATGTATCCGGAATTTTGTCTCGGAATCCGAAAAGCATATCGGCAAGTCTGAACTGAAGAATACGCTGCTAAACCGGTTGATGAGGAAGAGGGACGAACTGACAAAAACGATTTCAAAGATTGACGACGATATGTCCTCGGACCGGGAGGAGAAATACCGGCAATATGGCATGGCCCTGATGCAGCACCTAAACGAGATTGAGAAGGGACGAACCACTTTCGAGACACGTGACGGCGGTACGCCGCTTTGCATCCCTCTTGACGCGAGACTGGCTCCGGTGAGGAACGCGCAACAGTATTTTGAAAAGTCGAAAAAGGCCCGCGAGTCAAAGCGTCAGGCTATCACCAGAAGACAAAAACTGAAAGAACAGTTGTGCAAGATTGAGGAAGACCTGAAGCGAGTGGAGACGGAAACGGACTTTAGGGCGTTGGGGTTTATCGAGAAAAAGGAGAGGACGGAGAGTCAGCCGCAAACTCCCTTTCGTCACTTTGAAATCGGCGGATACAACATATTCGTTGGAAAGGATGCCGCCAACAACGATGAACTGACATTCGGTTTTTCGAAACCGAACGACGTCTTTCTTCACGCTCGCGGAGTATCCGGATCACACGTCATCATTAGAAACAAGTCCCGTGAGTATCCCCAGAAACACGTGTTGCTGTCCGCCGCCGGCATTGCCGCATATTACAGCAAGGCAAGAGCCAGCAAGATTGTTCCTGTTTCGTATACGATGAGAAAATTCGTCAAGAAGGCAAAGGGGAAACCCGGGGCAGTTCTGCTGGACCGGGAAGAAGTCATTTTCGTCACCCCGGAAATCCCTCCGATTTCAAGGTAAATATTTCAAAGCTTCTAGTAATCTTTACACGCTCCATCCCACATCGTCCCCAAGAGTGTTAGCCGGCCATACCCGTAACCGACTTTGTTTCTGATGGTTACCGGCGCGGCATTACCTCCCCGCGCCATCTCCAATCGTGGCACACTTTTGCTACTCTGAACCTTGAAAGGAACGAAAGATGTCTCTGGTTTGCAAAACCCTCGTATTGTTGGAGAACTCGGAAATGCGTAAGATTGTCGCAGAAGCTTTTCCGCACCCCAAATATGAGCTGGAATTTGTGGACAACCTTGAAGAGGCTACCGCACGAGCCTTTTCAAACCAAACCGATATGTTCATCGTCGACTCGAAATTCTCGAGCGACGAGAAGGTAAACTCCATCAGGCACCATATACCGACGCTGCTGGTCGAGCAGGAATACATTCATGATGGTTCCGAAGAGACCGACGCGTTCAGGGAGGCCGACAGGATGAAGACCGCGGCCGAAAAACTACTTCGCAAGAACTACATCAACTGGATAATCGACGCGCTGGAATATTCCAGCTGATCCGATTACTGAGGAGGCAAGTCTTTTGAACGAGGCAATATTGTTTGTCGCAGCACTCTTTTCGCTTCTGCTTACCGTTATCTATTGGGCAGCGAGGAAACAGCAGAAGCTGCAAGCGGAGGTGCGGTCAGCACGGCGTGTGGAGTCTTTGGCGGGTTTCCGGATGGCAAAGACTTACTCGCTGGAAGAGATCCTGAGAGAGATACTGACAACGTTAATGCGCGTTTACTCGTCGCGGGGCGGAACGCTGGAATTCCACGGAAAGCTTTTCAGCGACCACTCGATCACCCTCGGAAGCAAGGATTGGAAGCCGTTTCCGTTCCTGAAAAACGAAGAGCAGGACCTGAAAGAATCCGGTCAACAATCAAAAGGTTTTCAAAGATATCCCGAGACAAAGGAAGGACATATCGCTTTCATCGTCAACGATGAAGACTTTTCCTGCCGTATTGACTTGAACGGAGGAACCGCGCCGACTCACAGTGAATACTGGCATATACAGGAGTTGGTGAGAGAGAAAATATCGTGGATTATATATGAAAAGATCAATCGGACCGCAAAGGCAGCACTAGAGGAGATCGAGCTCCCCTACGCCGTCCTCGACATCAACGGGAAGCAGCTCCTTAACAACGGGCTGGAAGTAGGGCTGCCCGACGTCGATGAAAGTGAGCTTTCCAAAGCCATCGGTAGTCTCTGCGCCGTCGGGAGAGAGCAGATTCTTTTTACCGCCGAAAAGAGCAAGCGCAAGGTTTTGGTCAGACGGGTCGACAGGGGGCTCTTTGCGGCCTTCTTTCCTCACGATCGCTCAGGACAAGAGCGGGGGAGTGTGGGTGCAATGGAATCTCTGCTTTATCAGGCTCTCGATGATTTCAGTATGGGGATGGTCCTTCTCAACAGGGATGAACGCAGGCAGGACACCCAATACAAAATCACAAAGATAAATACGGCCTTCTACAGAATATTCGGACTGGATGGCTCCAACTCGCAGTCCGATGAAGTGGAAGAGATTCTTACTTCTGCTATGGGCCCGGACGACATGAAGAAGTTCTCCGTCGGGGGCTCCCATTCAATCACGAATTTTTCGTATATGCGCCGCGACGGCTTGAAGGTCAGAGCCCGGCTAACGATAGTCAAAGCTCCCGACGAATCCAGCCTTATAATTTTCGAGCCGGTCGACAACACCCATTTTCTGACATCATCCTATCGACATCTCCTCGACGCTGCCCAGCACCTGTACGCCACGGGCGACGTGCGGCAGTACCTTAGAGAGATCAGAGACGCGACCGGTTCCGATGGTGTTGCTCTCGCCAGGAGGACACCCGACATGCAGGGGTTCGAGCTTCGCGAAAAGGTTGGATTCATAATCAACGTACCCCAGCTCCTTCTCGAAGATTTGCCGACGCGAGATTTCATAAATGCCCAGGGTTACCTCGTCATACCTATGAAAGACGGCGATAAGGTAACGGACGCGCTGATAGCCTTAAAGCCGAGCGAAGAGGCAATCGAGATAGCGTTAGTCGGGGCAAAGATCCTCGAAGCGCATAACCTATTGCAGGGAGAGAATCACGAAGTCCATCTGCAAAACATGAGATATCTTGCCGAAGCAAAGCGGGCCGACGAGGCGACCAAGCTGAAATCCGAGTTTCTCGCCAGCATGAGTCATGAGATCCGAACCCCGCTGAATTCAATAATCGGATTTGCAGACATAATTCATACCGAAGTAAAAGACCTCCCCCGGGAGCTGATGAGTGAATTCAGCGGAAATATCGTGGCGGCCGGAAAGCACCTTTTGAGCCTCATCAACGATATCCTCGACCTGACGAAAGTGGAAACCGGGAAGATGAAACTGGACCTGCAGGAATTTTCTATCAGCGAGGTCGTCGAAAGTGTTCAAAGAATTCTCAAGCCGCTTCTCGACAAGGGACGGGTCAACCTCGAGACGAAAATCGAGGAAGGACTCGACGTTTTTATTGCGGACACAGTGAAATTCAAACAGATTCTGTACAACCTATTGAACAATGCAATCACCTACAGCCCGCAGGGGAGCGCCGTAAGGCTGGAAATAGGGCGTTCCGCAGACGGAATCGAAATGAAGGTTGTCGACAAAGGTGTGGGGATTAAGAAGGAAGACATAGACAGGCTGTTCAAGCCATTTTCCCAGCTTAACGGAAAGGATGGCGGAAGCGGGCTTGGCCTGCTGCTGACGAGAAAACTGGCAGAACTCCACGGCGGCGCGATATGGATAGACAGCGAGTATGGAAGCGGAACGACGGTCGTCGCATATCTGCCGAATTGCCCTGCCGGGGCTGCAGAAAACAAAGTGGAACGGCCCGGAGAGAACGAAAAGGAACGGGTATTCTTCGTGACGGCGGATGGTCATCTTTTCGACCTGCTCGCCACCGTAGTAGACGGGATGGGGTTCACACTCGAACGAATTGAACCGCAGCTCGTCGGAAAACAAGTGAAAGAGGCGAACGAGGATACGGTTTGGGTGATCGATGCTTCTCCGGAAAATCTGAACGACGGTATAATCTCGGCGTGCCGGGACGCATCGAAGGTTCTGCTGCTCACCGAGCCGCAAGACATAAGAGCGGTCTCCGAACTTCTGGCCGCAGGGACACTGGGAAATGATTACGAAGGTAAAGTCAGTTTCATAGATAGAAGGAATTTTACGAAAAGCGAGCTGCTGGCAGAGTTGAATACGACCGGACATTAGCGCGGTGACTCTATAAACAAGCTTATGCCCCCTCGAGCTGGTGCTGCCCGTTTGTGCGCCGGGTGGTGCCAGCTTTCCTTTTTACCAACTCTTCAACCAACTCCTCCGGACCGAAGCAATGCGCCGTCACCCCTAGCGTCGATGACATTCTTGTGTAGATAGGATACTTCACTCCGCATCCGGCCATAAATTGCTTCACGTCCCGCCTGTCAAATAATCCGTCCCGGCTGCCGAAGTACCTGATGCCTCCGTGAGAGAGCATCAGTAACGTGTCGGCAAACGGAAGAAGAAAATTCAGATCATGCGTCACTATCACTATGGTTTTGCCATGGCTCTTCACCAGAGAAACCAGGTCGCCGAGGTAGTTTTTCTCGCGCAGGGATAGCCCGGCTGTCGGTTCATCCAGCGCGAGGACAGGTGTGTTCATCGCCGCCGATCCGCCGATTGTCACGAGCCTTCTCAGCGCGTATGTAAGCGATAGCGGATTGGAATCGAGACAGCCCTCGAGGTGAAGAATCCTTGCGACTTCCCCGACGAGCGAATCGTCTCCGGCTATATTCTCCACCCCGAACCGGAGTTCTTTCATGACGCTCGAAGCGAAAAGCTGGTCATCCGGATTCTGAAAGCTGAGTGCACAAAGCCCGGCCAGTTCGCTGACCCGCTTGTCCCCCGTCTTCACATCTCCCAGCCGTACAGCGCCCCGGGTCGGCTTCAATACCCCATTCATCAGTTTCAGGAAGGTACTCTTTCCGGAGCCGTTATGCCCTACCACGAGCACGCTGGACCCTGACTCGATCTGGCATGAAACGTCTTTCAAAGCTTGTGTGGAATCATACGAAAATGAGACTTCACGATATTCTATCTTCACTTGACACCTCTCAGCGCCTCGATTGCACACTTGTAACTCAGCTCGTACCGGTGCTCCTCGGCAATATCTACGAGATGGCCTTCCCTTATTGCCTCAGAGACGCTTCTCGTCCATGCCGGTAGCTCGATATGCTCCTCGATTGCCGGATCAAGAATATTCCTGAGCGGACCGTCGGCAATAATTTCTCCACCGGATAGAACGACGACCCTGTCTGCTAACTTCAGTGTCAGATACGGATCGTTCTCGGCGACAAGAACGGTCATTCCCGCCTTCAACTCGGCAAGTACATCCACCAGACAGGAAGCGCTCTCAGGGTCTAGCTGGCTGAGGGGTTCATCCAGAATCAGCAAGCGAGGCTTCACAGCCAGGGCAGTCGCCAGCACCACTTTCTGCTTCTCACCGCCCGATAGCTCAAGAGGATTGCGAAAAGCCAGCTGTTCTATCCTGATTTTCTTCAGTACCTCTTCAACCCTGTGTCCGATCTCCTCCCGCGGCAGACCGAGGTTCTCACATGGAAAGGCAACCTCCTCAAAGACGGTTGACCGCAGATAAGTTATCTGAGCATAAAAGTTCTGCATGACGATTGCGATTCCGCCGGCCGCACCCGAGGTTTCCTTCCTGAAGATTTCTCCGCTCGTAACAGCGGCCGGGTACGACCTCAGGAAATCGGCAGCGGCGAAACACAGAGACGATTTCCCTGCACCGCTCATTCCGCTTACGACGATACATTCCCTTTCGCTTATGTCCAGGTTGATGTGCTTCAAGGCAGGTGGAGCACCCTGGGCGTAGGCCAGCGTGAAATCCTTGAACGAAATAAGCATCAGGCGATAAGCCTCCAGAATGAAATGGCGGCCGTCACAAGAAGGACGCCTCTGCCGAGTATCAAGCCTCCTCTGTTTACTTCAATTTCCAGGAGCGGGGTCACTTTTCTTTCCCGGATCGACCTGCTGCCCGAGAAATTCGCGGCCTGAAGCGCGATTCCGCGATCAAGGCTCTCCGCAATGTACGAATACGACAGCGGGACAAGGAGCGGCAACAGATATCGCGCGCGGGCAATGAAGTTCTTGTTAGTGTCGAGCCCGCGGGCAGACTGTGCAACATAAATTTTCTCCAGCTTGTCATGCATCAGGTGAACCATCGCGACTGAAAGTAGATATACATAAACGAATCGCCTGTCGGCACCTCTTGCCGCGAGGTACTCAGAAATCGTTTCGGTTTTTACCTTTGAAAAATAGTACCCAATAGAAATAACGATCAGTATCAAACGAACCGCCACCCGCGACGCGAACAGTAGACCTTCGTCTTTGAACTTCAAGGGTCCCAGTGAGAAGACCACGTTGCCCGTGAAGAAGATGCCGTTTATGAAGAACCCGATCAGGATCAACGGAAGAACGAACTTCAAAAATCCGCGGTAAATTTTTCTTCTGTCCGGAGAAACAAGCGTTGCTGCTACCAGCAGAATCAAAACGGGAAGCTGCCATTCCAGTCTGAACGCAAAGGCTGCGAGTACGATGCTCAGTGTGAGATAGTGATTCAGCGGATTGTACTCTCTCTTAAACGACTCAGGTGTTTGCATATCCCGGCAGGCGGAGGCGTATCGAGCGTGGAATTCTTGTCAATAAGAAATATACTATCAAGTAGCTTACGGCTTTGTCTACCGGATCGGCGGCCATGCCCTGAAGGAAGGCACTCTGTATAATCGATTTGCCTATCGCACGGAAGTACAGCACAAGGAAATCCGTCCCTCCCATGGTCACTCCGCCGAACATGAACGCGGCAATAGGCGCCGACGCGACAGCGCTGAGCACTCCCTGTACTAAACCCGCCGGCAGTGCCAGGTACCACCGCTTGAAAACGCCGAGACGCGCCACGAAACCGCTGAAGGCACCTATAACAAGCGTCACGGGTACGAAGAAGATAAAGGCGTAATTGAAGAAGAAACCGAGAGTCAGGTTGGCGAACGCGCCGGTCAGCATGCCCGCGAGCGGGCCCACGACACAAGCGATTAATATCGTCCCGATCGAATCGAGATACAGCGGAAGTTTGATCAGTTGGACTGCCTGCCCGACGACGATGTTGAGAGCGATTCCGAAGGCTATGAGGGGAATAGTCGTCGCATTGACTTCCCGCTCAAGCGCAGAGACCTTTTCAGCCATACATTTCCCGCATGGCGGCACTTAATTTCTCGATCTCGGTATCAGGCGAAAGGCTTCCGATCTCGGTCATTAAGGCCGTGACCAACCCGGGGCGGATCTTGTCGAAATATAGATTTCTTACCTCAAATTCCGGATTGGCAAAAATCTCGTGTGCACCCTCCTCTTTGTTGACAAAAGTCTCCGCACTCTTTTCCGAGTCGTATTTCAGCACGCTCGTGATCGCATAAAACTTCTTCCCGGATGTCGCACAAGCGGCCGCAAGCGCAAATGAACCTATCTTGTTTATGAGAGTTCCGTCCGATAGGACGGCATCAGCGCCGACGAGCGCCGCGTCGATCTGAGTTATGAATGTTCCTATGGAAGCATCGGAGACGAGGATCGGCCTGTGCCCCATCTTCTTCAGTGCACGCGCCGTTTGCCTCCCTTCAAAGAGCGGGCGCGACTCCATCACGAAGACTGTGGTGAACTTATTCTGAGCGGCTGCACGCTCAAAGGACCGCAAAACAAACTCGCTTTGACTCAACGTAGCGTACTGCCCCTCATCGGCAATGAGTCTCGATGCTTGCTCAGCCGCTTTCGGAGCGGCTTCTCCCACCTTTCGGAGCAGGACATCCAGATAGGAACACATCTCCTCGGGCTTCATTTTGTCCGATGCCGAAATCACGAGTCTGCAAATGTTCGACAAGGCGGACATTTGAGATTGCGCATTTGAAAGGGTTGTAGAAAGCGACTTCAACTCTCTGATGAACGCCTCCGCCTTGCAATTCTCTACGCTGAAATCGTACAGCAGATCGAGAGTGTCTTTCAACACTTGCTGCGCACTCGAGATATTGTCGGTGGCAATGCGATTTGCGCGTTCGAGATATTCCGTTTTCATGGGACTGCGAAGTAGTTTAAAGTCTTCACGGTAAAATTGCAATCAACGCAGAAGGAACCAACGCTTGTTCACCCCCGCACTCGGTCAATTCGTCCATAAAGGAGCTTCCCCGCACGGAACTTATCCGCTTGCTTTCGGTTTAGGTCTAATGACTCATCGCACCATATTATCAACTCGGAGGAATAGAAATGAGCAATTACAAATATGTAATCGCGGGCGGTGGCTTGGCCGCAGATTCTGCAGTCCAGGGAATCAGAGAAGTAGACGACTCCGGCTCCATCGCGGTTTTCAGCGAAGAGAAGGACCGGCCCTACAACCGGCCGCCGCTCTCAAAAGGACTGTGGAAAGGTGACCCCATCGAATCCGTGTGGAGGAAAGGCGAATACAGGAACACCGAGATCTTCACTTCGACGCGAATCACAGCCATCGACACTTCCGAGAAAATAGTGAGAACTCGAGACGGGGCGACCCACCACTACGAGAAGCTCCTCCTTGCAACCGGTGGAAGGCCCAAGACTTTCCCCTTCGGCGGCGACGAAGTCATTTATTTCAGAACCCTCGAGGATTACAGAAGGCTTCGCTCGCTGACCGAGCGCGGCTCCGACTTCGTGGTCATCGGTGCAGGGTTCATAGGCTCCGAGGTGGCGGCTGCTCTCACCATGAACGGTAAACGGGTAACCATGATATTCCCGGAGGACAAAATCGGTGCCCGCGTGTACCCGAAAGGCCTCGCGTCCTTCCTTGTCTCTTACTACATGGAAAAGGGTGTGAATATCCTTAGCGGCGAATCGGTGAAGGGAATCGAAAAGAAAGACGGGAAGATGCACGTGAAGATATCGGGAGACGAAGAGGTCCTAGCGGATGCAATCGTGGCAGGTCTCGGTATCACTCCCAATGACGCGATCGCCAGAGTAGCCGGCCTCTTAACCGAGGACGGGATTCTTGTGGACGAAATGTTGAGGACAGCTAACCAAGACATCTACGCGGCCGGTGACGCAGCAAACTTTCCTAATTATCTACTCGGCAGGCGAACTCGGGTGGAACACGAGGATAATGCAAACATGATGGGACTGACAGCTGGTCACAATATGGCAGGCCGGTCGGAACCGTATCACCACCTTCCATTCTTCTATTCCGACCTCTTCGACCTGGGCTATGAAGCAGCCGGAGACCTCGATTCGCGGCTGGATACAATCGAAGACTGGGAAGAGGAATTCCGCAAAGGCGTAATCTACTATCTGCGGGACGGACTCGTAAGAGGGGTACTTCTCTGGAACACATGGGGAAAAGTTGATGCGGCACGGGAACTTATAGGTTCCGGAAAGAAGCATTCCAGGGAATCGCTGAAATCATTGATACGCGAGTGAGGATATAAAAAGAAACCCCGCCGAAGCGGGGTTTCGATCAACGTATCTATTCGTAATTACTTCAACAATACCATCTTCATCGTCTTATCGAAGTTCTTCGCGGATACTCTGTAGAAGTAGACTCCGCTGGCGACTTCTTCGCCTGCGTTGTTTCTCGCGTTCCACGTAAGCTGGTAAGTGCCCGGTACATAATTAGAGTTTGTCAGCACTTTCACGAGTTCTCCGATCGAATTATAGACCGACACATTCACGATTCCCGTCTTCGGAACCGAGAAGTTGATAGTCGTTGTCGGGTTGAACGGATTCGGATAGTTCTGGTCTAGCGCGTAAGACGTAGGAACCTTGTTGCTGACTACCTTGACTCCGGTAACGATACCGAGAGCTCTCTGCAGCAGCGCAAAGGTATACTTAGCGTTATGAACACCGTAGCTGCCGTCTTTCGACACCAGTAGATAATCCCAGTAAGCACCGAGCTGATTCTGCGTCAGCTTCGCGGCTCCGCTTGCGCTGATATTGCCGTTGACCAGAGAATCCGGAAGCGAGGCGGCTAGCTTCGCAAGAAGTGCCTTCACTTCAGTCTGGACACCCGGTATCGGGCCGCCGTTGGCGATGCCGGCATAATCATATGGTGCCGGGATCTGATCGAAGCTGGTGATCGGTCCGTGGCAGGATTGGCAGGCAGTGGTGTTGTCCACCGTGTCTCCCAGCGCATCCGGTCCTCTCATTGCCCAGGTATGACCGCCGAGAGTCATTGCAGCATTCGCATCGAGCGTATCGGAAGCCATATGACATGTCACGCAAGCATCGGTGAGCTGAGTATGCGTGGCTAAACCGGTAATGGAGCTGTCTCCGAAATCGTAACCGTTCTGGCCCCAGAACATATCGGTCTGCGGCCCTTCATGAGGTCCAAAGTACGACTTATAACCCGCCGCAACAGCACCATTGACTGCAGAACGAGCGCGGTGGCAATTCATGCAGAGCTGACCGGCTCCGCCGCCCGGGATCTGGAATCCGTTGGTCAATGCAGGAGCAGAATATTTCCTCAACTGATATGGATTTGTTGCGTCGTGCGGATTGTGACATCCGGCGCAAGTCAGCGGCATCGCATCGTACTTTGATTGACTCAGTTGCCCGTTAATTGCATAATCGGCAAAGCCGCTGCCGGTGTGGCACTGTGCACACGGGGCGCTCAGCACGTGACCACCCTCCATACCCTGGATCGCGATCATCCCACTGTCGTGCGGGCTGCTGGTCCATTCTCTACCGATTGCATGATGAGGCGGCTCGTCATGGCACTGCATACAGACCGAAGCGCTCAGTGAAACCGAGATCTTGGAAGGATCTCCCCAGTGCTCGCTTCCCGGACCGTGGCAGCTTTCACATCCGATAGCCGCCAGCTGTGCAAGCTGGGCGGAAGTATGATACAGGTGAGCGAAGTTGGTGTCGGCAAGTGTCGATGGAAATGTCCAGCCGACTTTGTTTGCGACGGCAGCGAAATTGCCGTTGGCAGCTCCCGGATTGTAGCCCGTAGTGTGGCACTGGATACAATGAGCGCTGTATCCACTTCCAGCTGGGCCGACGCCGTTGATGTTCTCTTTGAAGAACCACGAATGTGCTGTGCCCATCCAATGAGAGTAGTCTGCCGTCGGATCGAGACCTAATCCGGTCAGGGATCCCTGGTGACAGACTCCGCACTGCGGGACTTTAGCCGTTGCGCTGTCCAGCGTCGCGATGCCCATAGAACCGACGCCGACATAATCTGCCGAGGTGATCACGGTAGACGCCTGTGAGGCCCCTCCGGCGGTGCTAATTTGAAGATTGATTGTATATTCGCCCGTTGTGTCAACTGTGATCGTTGTGAATGGAGCAGATGCACTGTCAATCTTTGCATGTCCACCAACAGGATCAACAACCGACCAAGTTACTGACTGAATTGGACCTCCCGTAGAATCGATCGCTTGAAGATAAACTATCGTTTTCTCGCCAACGGTGTTCAAACCCGTCGTCGGGTACATCGCACTCCCGGCAGAACCGTAATGCTGATCCAAAGTGTAGGGGGTCATCCCAACTACCTGAATGCCAGCCTTCGGTGCTGCTGTTTGTGAGAAAGCCAATCCAGCTGCGAGGAATACAACCACTAAACTGGTAAGAATTTGTTTCCTCATAGCTATTTCTCCTTTTCTAGTGCTTTTGGCATGAAACAGGAAACTCAAAGTTAAATTTCCAGACAGTATGTGCAACTCGAATGCCAATCGAAGAGTCTTTAACCCCTCAAGATTCGAAGAAAAACGCCATTAAGTGCCTCTCGAAAATCTACACCCGCAGATGAAGGCAATCTTCGGCTCATCATTGCGGGCATTTTGGGACAGTTTTGTGTTCAACTCTTTCATCTAATCCTTTCCCGGTATTCATATGAAAGTACCCGAGATCACAACTTTGCTGCGGGGGCGTGCCATGAAGAGAAGAATTCTCAACCCCTTTTCTGAAGGCCGTTGCAGGCAACGCAGGGCTGCGCCGCCTGCAACACCAAATGTCGTCATTTCATCAGCATCATCTTGCGCACCCACGCAAAGTCCCTCGACGTCATCTTGCAGAAATAAGCACCGCTGGAAACCATTAACCCTGAGGAGTTCCTTCCGTCCCAGCGCACTTTATAAGTCCCGGGAGTGAAGTAGTTGTTCACCAGCGTGTTGACGACCTGTCCGACGGAGTTGTATATGACAACCTTGACATTTCCCGATTTCGGTACGGAGAAATTTATCATAGTCGTCGGATTGAACGGGTTCGGATAGTTCTGGTCCAGGGCGTATGACTGAGGTACCTTGTTTGTCACCATTTCAACTCCGGTAAGCGTGCCAAGTGCACGGGTCAGGATGGCAAAGGTGTACTTGGCATTGTGCACACCGTAGCTTCCGTCGTTCACGACGAAATAATAATCATATACGGCCCCCAGATAGTTCGGATTGCCGGCGATCGATGTGGAATCCGTAGCAACCGCCCCTGTAGCGTCTTTCGGCAATACAGCGGCGAGCTTTGCCAGCAGCCCTTTGACTTCGGTCTGCACGCCCTCAGTCTTCCCATTGCCGTCATAATCATCAGCCGCTTGAATGTCGTCAAAGCTCGCTATCGGCCCGTGGCAACCCTGGCACACTTCGGCGTTCTCGACAATCTTCGTCCCAGAACTGTCCGGACTGCTCATATTCCATGTGTGGCCGCCGAGTAGATTAGCCATGCTTCCGGTTGCAGTCGACATGTGGCAGGTAACGCAAGCGTCTTGCAGCTGCGTATGCGTGGTATTACCCGTAATCGACTTGTCGCCGAATTGAACAGCGTTTTGCCCGAAGAACATGTCGGTCTGAGTGCCGTAGTGCGGGCTGTAATGGCTTGCCCACTTAGTCGTGTAAGTGGCTGCGTTCCTTCTTGACATGTGGCAATTCATGCAAAGCTGTCCGACCCCGCCGCTGGTTATTTTGTAGCCGTTCATCAGACTGCCTGCAGTGACCGTTCTCAATTGATGAGGATTCTGATCAGAATGGGGATCATGACATGATGCACAGCCTATCGGCATCGTTGCTTGAGTGCCCGATATCGTCTGTGATGTGGCGGAGAGATAGAAGCCCGTACCGTTATGGCACTTTGCACAAGAGGCGGCGTTTACTCCCGCATCTTCCTCCTGTACCATATTTTTTCCGTGACTGCTCGTCTCATACTGCCTGACGACCATATGATGTGTCGGAGTGTCGTGGCATTGGGCACAGACCTTCACATCGAGAGATATGCTTATCCTGTTGCTACCCAGTTGACCGTTGTGTTCGCTTCCTGGCCCGTGACAGCTCTCGCACCCGATCGTCGCAAGCTGTGCAAGCTGGTGGGATACATTGTTCAAGTGAGTGAAATTCGTGTCGACATATGCAGAAGGAAAGGTCCATCCCGACTGAGCCTGGAGGTCATCGAATCCGCCGTTGCTAGCATTAAGATCGTATCCCGTAGTATGGCAGGTAATACAACTAGAGCCGTAGTGTGTCTGCCTTGGATCCGTACCATTAATTGCGTTCTCGAACAATACTGCGTGAGGAGTTTGCATCCACTCCTGTACCATCGGCAGGTGGCAGAGCCCGCATTTCGGATCCTGGATTGAGGCGCCGCCTCCGCCCATGAAACCTACTCCCTGGTAGTAGGCAGAAGTAATTGTGTCTGAAGTAGTAGCAGTTCCCCCAGATGTGGTCACACTCAGTCGCACAACGTATTGCCCATTGGTGTCTACTTTCATAGTGGTGAATGCAGCGCTAACGCTATCGATGACCGTTTTCGACCCGGTCGGCTTGCTTGATAACGACCATGTGACAGCAGTGATTTGACCCCCGCCCAAATCGACCGCTGACAGATAAACGATAGAGCCTTTACCGACTGTCGGCAACCCGGATGTAGTCGTCCTTGTCCCCTGTGATCCGTAGATCTTGGAGAATTGGTAACCAGACATCCCGACCACTTCGATTTTCGGAGTCGGAGTCTGTGACAACGCGATGCCAGCCGTCAATAAGGCCATGGTGAAGGAGGTAAACAACTTACCCATGGTAACATCTCCTTGTTAGTTTGCTGACTTGCGATTTTAGTTTAGAAGCTCCCTGACGTGAGCTCTAAGCGTTACCTGCAATTAGGATGCCGCCGGCACCGAAGCAAAAGGTATGTCAGTCCGACAAATTTGCAAGGGACATGGAATTGGATTTCGGAAAGCCCGCTAAAATGTTGTTGTTTTGGCACATTTTTCCCCATCGCGGGCAATATTAGACAGGGAGCCCCATGTTTGTCCGTCAAAAAAACCGCAAAATTGGGCTCCCAATCGTCTAGTATAAAAACATCGGCTTATCGAGCAGGTGAGCTACTTTAGGTTTGTATTGTTGTTCATCGTACAACTCGCTTACATCTACTCTCTTGAGACCGCTTGCTATGGTGTCCATCGGTATATGTGTATACTTACCCTCTCTCAAGGCAACCAATTGACCGAGCTGCTTTTTGATCACCAGGTCAGTTGCAAGATTGGCATAACTGATCGCAACCATTCTATCCAATGCATCCGGCTCACCGCTTCGCATCAGGTAGGCAACCTGCTGGTAGATAATATCCGAGCCTGTAATCTTCTTCAAAGCTTCACCGGTAAGCGCGCCAATGCCGCCGAGTTTCTTGTGGCCGTAAGAATCGGCCTGCCCATATTCCACTATCTTGCCGCCCACCATCTGGGCACCTTCCGAGATTGTCATGATGGCGTAATCACTCGGGTTCCGTTTCTTGTCTTCGAGGAGAAGAGCCGCCAGCTTCTCGGGATCAAACGGTACCTCCGAAATGATAGCCCGGTCCACGCCGGCAAGGTAGGCGGATATGAGCGACGTCTCCCCGGAATTTCTGCCGAAGAGTTCCACCACCGCAATGCGCTCGTGCGATCCGGCCGGGGTCCTGAGCGCAGTTATAAAGTTCACACTGCGCGTGACCGCTGTGGAGAAACCGATACAATAGTCGGTTCCAAAGACGTCGTTGTCCATTGTTTTAGGGATACCGACAACCGGAAAACCTTCTTTATGAAGACGCAGTCCGTAGCTCAGCGTGTCGTCGCCGCCGATAGGCAGAAGGGCGTCGATTTTCAATTTTTCGAGGACTCTTAAAACGTGAGGCGTAAAATCCAGCGTCGCACCTTCCTCTTTCGCAGGGCTCTTGGGGTCCTTGAGAAATTCAGGTACATCTTTCGGCCTGACCTTGGACGGATTTGTTCTCGACGTGTGAAGAAACGTGCCGCCGGATCTATCCACGGTACGTGTGTTCTGCTTGTTCAAAAGCACAACCCGATCGTCATTTCCTTCGTTAGAATCCAAGTTGTAGTACAAGAGACCGGCCCAACCGCGTCTGATTCCGACCACATCGAGACCCGCGTCTTCAGCACGATACACGGCGGCCTTTATGCAAGGGTTCAACCCCGGTACGTCACCCCCGCCCGTGAGAATACCAATTCGCATACAGTTACTCCTTTTCGTTGAATTAGATCAAGGGAAATTTATGAAGTATAGCGGCAACTTTAAAGTTAGAGCGATATTTCGTCAACGGATATTCAGGACGATCTTTCTTTCATACTCGGCCTCGAACAGAGGTGAGGAGATAAGGAAATCTGCCGAGGCTCTGTTTGAAGCGACCGGGATGTTCCATACGACTGCGATACGAAGAAGTGCTTTGACATCGGGATCGTGAGGCTGGGGCTCGAGCGGATCCCAAAAAAATATCAGTATGTCGACTTTTCCCTCCGCTATTTTTGCACCGATCTGCTGGTCACCGCCGATAGGACCGCTCATCATCCGTTTGATTTTTATCTTGAGTGCATCCGACAGCATTTTGCCGGTTGTCCCGGTCGAATAGAGCTCGTGATTTTTCAAAACACCCACGTTGTACTTTGCCCACTGCAGCATTTCTTCCTTCTTGTTGTCGTGCGCAACCAGGGCAATCCTTTTCTTCGGATACATCTTGATTTCTTCAGTTCTCATATGCGATATACCTCATTGTGGTGGAGTCTGCTTGTGTGGAGCGGCAGCCGAAAAAGCGGAAGCTTCTCCGGCATCAAGATAAAAACATTCGATCCGGTATTCCGGAATTTACCGGTGTTTGATGGGACACTTCTAAATTCGCAAGCCCCCGCACCTGTAAACATTCGGACGAAGCTGCGGAAAGCACGCAGGCAGCAGTGAAGTCTCCGGCGTGCAGGTAACTACGACTTGAACTCTTCCGTTACATCCCGCTTCATGCCGCTCGAGTACACCTTGAACGAGTTCACGGGAACCGTCGAGTTGGATTCCAGCTTGATTATCAGCTTGTTCTTCCACATCAGCGAAAACAAGTGGCTCGGACTGCCTTCCCGCAGGTATGAAGCAAGATAGGGATGAACCGTGAATTTCAGCACCCTGCCCCGGCCTTCCTCCTTGAACTTCCCAAGCCATCCCGAGATTTCGGTCAATACCGTCGCACGGCTCTGAACGATTCCTGTTCCGGCGCAAACCGGGCAGGTTTCGCTGAAAGACTGCATTATGTTCTGCCGGATCCGCTGTCTTGTGATTTGTACGAGGCCGAACTCCGTCATTGGAAGCACAGTGGCCTTTGCCCTGTCCCTGCGGAATTCCTTCCGAAGCTCTTCGTATACCTTTCGTTTGTTTCTCTCGTCTTCAAGGTCTATGAAATCGACGACGATGATGCCGCCGATATCGCGGAGCCGGAGCTGCCGTATGATTTCACGAGATGCCTCGAGATTAGTCCGCAGAGAGTTTTGCTCCTGCTCTTTACTCGCCGCGTACCGGCCGCTATTGACATCTATTACCGTCATCGCTTCAGTAACGTCGATCACGAGATAACCGCCAGTCTTCAGCGGCACGCGACGACCCAACGACTCCTGCATATCCTTGGCGACACCGAACACTTCGAATATGGCTTGCTTGCCGCGATAATATTCTATTTTATCGACGAGCGTCGGAGCAAACCACTTCACGTAGGTCGTGATTTCCTTGTATAGCCTTCGCGAGTCTACGATGACCCTCTGAACGTCGTTGTTGAACAAATCCCGGATCACGCTGGAAACAGTGGAGAGGTCCTTGTAGAGCAAAACGGGCGGCTGCTCAGTCTTCACACTCTTTTCAATCTCACGCCACGTCTTAATCAGCTGTTCGAGATCGTTTTTCAAGAGCTCTTCTTCTTTCCCCTCGGCGACGGTCCTGATGATGACCCCGAATCCTTCGGGCAGCATGCTTCTGATGATGCGGCGAAGCCTCTTCTTCTCCCTGAAATTGTACAGCTTCTTTGATACCCCTATACGGCCGTCGAAGGGAAGGAGCACAAGGTACCTTCCCGGAAGAGACACTTTGCTTGTTACACGAACCCCCTTCTTGCCGACGGGCTCCTTTGTTACCTGGACGATGATACTTTTCCCTCGCTCCAGGTGGATTTCCCTCTGAGGGAATCGCTGGGGTCGCTGTGAAAATTGTTGGCGGGAACCGTTTTGAGGCCTTCCCTCGGTAACCTTTGGATGGGCTGTCTGTGTCCCGGTCGAACCCGAATAGGAAGAATCGCGCGCGCCTGCCCCCCCTTCAGAAACCCTGGTGGGAACTTCGGTATCCTCGTCATCCTCTTCATCGATTTCAGAATCTTCCTCTCCAATCAGAGAAGAGTATTCATCTATGTTCGGGTCGACGTCGGAAAAATGCAGGAAAGCATCCTGCTTATGACCTATGTCTATGAAGGCTGCGCGGATACCGGACATAACCCGGGCAACGCTGCCGAAGTAAATGTCCCCGACCATCCGTTCCTTACCGGGCGATTCGACGAAAATCTCCGCCAACTTTCCGTCTTCGGTAATAGCGATCCGGATCTGGTCGGCAGTCTCATTGATTATAATCTCCTTTTTCATAAAGACCTGCTCTAATCTTTTTAATCGGAGAAAGATTCGGACTGCCTTCCAGAGTTTTACGCTGTATCACTAGATCCCGATTTGCCGAAAGATCGTCAGAGTGCCAATGTAAGCGGCGCCCGGGCGGGTCGTCGCCTTCCGTTGCCCTTATTGTCATCCCTTTGCAGGTTAAATTGGCTCCGTAAATGATGGGGATACGATACGAACCTGCCGCCGCAAAGATTAAAATCAGGAAGAGCGAAATGTAATCCTCTCTAATGAGCGGTTCCCCGGCCATTCTGCCGGATGAGCCCTCAGACACTCTTCCCGAAACACTCGACACACTCTTGGCAAAACCCTGGATACAGTCTTTACCGACTCCAATAGTTTTGAAATATAGTTTTGAAATTTGATCCGACGATAGTCGGTGTAGGATTCCCGCTTCCCAAAAAGCTGAAATTGAATACCGGATAAACAGCACAGCTGCCAGCGAGCTAGCAAACACGCGCCCCAATTTGTCCTCCTCTAACTTGTGGCCCGCAGCGCTGTAAATATTTAGCACGGAACTTTCCGATAAATGATGAACACATTTCACATATGCCCTTGTTCGGCAAAGAGCCAAATCCAGGCTGCTCCTCCGAACGGCAGAAATAAGGCTGTGAAAAAGATGAGGCCAAGCTTACTGTGTCACACGGTCAGTACGCTTGCCGTTGCTTCCTTCCGGACCTGGCGGGGTTCGGCAACTTTCCGTTGCACAGGACTTGACCTCAAAAATCTATTCCTTAGCCCTCAACGATTTAAAAACTCTAACGTGGAGCAGAGGGGGATCGAACCCCCGACCTCCAGAGTGCGATTCTGGCGCTCTCCCAAACTGAGCTACTGCCCCGCACTGTCTTTGCGATATTCGGAGAACGCTTGTTTTCTGCCGAAAAACGCACAGTCTGTAGTAATTCCAATTACAATTTAACAATGTCGATAAAAGAGTGCAAATCGCAAGGGGGCAAAAGGCAACGGGGGCAAGAAGAGCACCTGTCAAACTAAACTCCCTTTATGGGGGGATCCAAGCCCGCCGGACGGCCTCCTCAGATACTTTGACCCCGGCTTTTTGGCGGTCTCGACTCCCGTTCGGTTTCCTTCAGTTCCTGCCCGCCTGCGTGCGTGCTATCAGTCACTCCCCCAGTCTTTTCCCCGGAACAAGGTAGTTCTTCACATAGTCCGAGACAGCTTCGTCCAGGCTCGTTATCGGCTTGGAGTAGCCCGCTTTCCTGATCTTTGAAATATCCGCTAGAGTGTGGTACTGATACTTGTCACGAATTGAGTCGGGCATCTCGACATACTCGATGTTCTTCGGTTTCCCCAGCCCGCTGAAGATTGCCGAAGCGAGTTTGTTCCACGTATTCGCGAGGCCGCTCCCGACATTGAACAGCCCGCCGACGTCGTGCTTGTCGAGGAAAAAGAGAGTCATCTCAACGGCGTCCTTCACGTAGATGAAATCCCGGACCTGTTCGCCGTCCTTGTAATCCGCCCGGTATGATTTGAAGAGCTGCATCTTGCCCGAGGCCTTGATTTGTTCAAAGGCTTTAAGCACAACCGACCGCATGTCCGCTTTGTGATATTCGTTCGGCCCGAAGACATTAAAGAATTTGAGTCCGACTATTCTGTCGAACAGGCCATGCCATATCGCCCATTTATCGAACATCTGTTTCGAATAGCCGTACATGTTGAGCGGTCTCAACTGATCCACCTGCTTTTCGTCGTCGGTGAATCCCTTACTCCCGTCGCCGTACGTCGCAGCGCTGGAAGCATATATGAATCGCGAGCCTTCGTTGACCGCGACAGCAGCGAGCTGTTTTGTGTATTCAAAATTGTTCTGCGCAAGGTAAGTTGCATCGCGTTCCATCGTGGACGAGCAAGCTCCCATGTGTATTATGGCTTCTATCGGTTCTCTGTCGGATCTCAGCCTCGCAGCAAGCCTTTGATTTATGGCGAGACTCAGGAATTCGTCTTTCTCCATGTAATCATGAAACTTCAAAGGAACGAGGTTCTTCCATTTCTCGTCCGTACTCAGATTGTCAACGACAAGGATATCGTCCTTGCCGAGCTGGTTCAGTCTCCAAATAATTGCGCTGCCAATGAACCCTGCGCCACCCGTTACGATAATCATTTAATTAATTCCTTTTTTCTAATCATACCTTGTAAAATACTTACCGGGAAGCTGTTTGACAACTCCTTTCAACTCCAGGCTCAGAAGCTGCACCAAAAGGTCGGATATGGTCATGCCGCACTTTTCTGCCAGGACATCGACATGAAACGGTTCTTCAGTGAGGACATCGAAAACCTTCTGCTCAAAAATAGTCAGCTGCACCCTCGTTTGCGGCTTTGGTGATACTTTCAATAGCGGCTTCAACTTGTAGCGAAGCTCGTCTATCACATCCGATACATCCTCGACCAGCTTTGCCTGCCCTTCTTTAATCAACTTGTTGGTACCCCGGCTCTTTCTCTCGAGCAGATTTCCCGGAACTGCGAAGACTTCCCTGTTCTGGTCGAGCGCAGTGCCGGCGGTTATCATTGCACCGCCGTTAATATCTGTCTCGACCAGAATCGTCCCGAGTGTCATGCCGCTGATGATTCTGTTCCGCCGCGGAAAGTTCATTGCGTCCGGTTTGGCACCCATATAATACTCGGACACTAGCGCGCCCGACACGATCATCTGCTCTGCGAGCCTCCTGTTTTCACCCGGGTAAATAACGTCCACTCCGCTTCCGAGTACGGCGATCGTCCGCCCTCCGGAGCGCACCGAAGTAGAATGCGCGATAGTGTCGATTCCCCGTGCAAGTCCGGATACGACCGTGATCCCCTGTTCGGAAAGCTCGGCCGCAAACTTTTCGGCTATGCGCTTGCCGTATGTCGTAGGGTTCCTCGTTCCAACAACAGCAATCGAATATTTATCGACATTTGAGATCGCACCTCTCGTGAACAGTAACACGGGAGGATCGTATATCCTCTTCAGGTTTTCCGGGTAATCCTTGTCCCAAAAAGTAATGAGCCGGGCCTCCGACCTGTTCAGCCTGGAGAGCTGGGTCTGTATCTCTTTCTCAAAGCCGCCCGAGGAGATTATCTTTCTAGCAGTACTATGATCAATACCTTCTACGGCAATGAGTTCACGCTCACCGGCGGCAATAACTGACTCGGGGTCGCCGAAGTGATTCACAAGTACACGCATCCTTGTGGCACCGATACCCGGCACCATCGACAGACCCAACAGCGCCCTGACATCCATACGGTGTTTACCAGCTTCCTTCTTGATGGCCTTGCCTTCTATGATAAAACAATACTGAAGCTCTTGGAACCAGAGCAACGGAGCGAGCTACGAGTCCCCGTGATCGACAGGAATGACTATTGTAAATTTCGTCCCTTTCCCGAGGGTAGATTCCACGAAAACTCTGCCGCCGTGCGCCTCTACCACACGTTTGACAATCGTTAATCCGAGTCCGGTGCCCTTTTGGCGAGTCGACCTGCCGCTTTGCACCTGCCTGTATCTGTCGAATATAAGAGGGATCTCCTCGGCTGACAGCCCGACTCCGGTGTCCTCGACGTCCATCGCTGCATAGTCTCCCTTGAGTGTCGGGAGCTCGTCGTCGAAATGCTTGACGTAAGTTCGCACCGTTACGGTTCCGTCCTTCGGGGTAAACTTGATAGCGTTGCTTACAAGGTTCGTAACGCCCTGGTCGATCTTGTCGCTGTCATACTCACACACCGGGATATCTTTACCCTCCTCCATGACAAGAGTCACGCACTTGTCTCGGGCAAGCATTCTCAGACGAGTGACAGCACCTACAACTACCGCATTAAAATCGCCCGGCTGCTTGTTCAATTGCAGCTTCCCTGCTTCGAATTTCGCGACGTCCAGTATATTGTTTATCAAACCTAACATCTTGTGCGAGTTCTTCAACGCCGATTCGAGGAGCTCCTTCATTTCCTGCGGATGCTCGTCAAACTCGCCCTTCACTCCCAGTTCGAGGACACCGATGATCACCGACAACGGGCTGCGCAGGTCATGAACTAGCATGGATTGGAAATCGGCCTTCAACTGCTCAACCTGCTTCTCAGCTTTGACGATCCTCAGGATTGAGCGGACTCTCGCAATGAGTTCATCCTGTTCAATCGGCTTCGTCAGATACTCGTCCGCGCCCAGCGAAAATCCCTGCTCGATACTCTTGGCATCCTTGGAGTTCGCTGTAAGAATAATCACCGGGATATCCTTGGTCATCTCGTTTTCCCGGAGATGCCTGAGTGTTTCGAAGCCGTCCATCTCCGGCATGGCGACGTCCAGGATTATCAAATCCGGAAGAAGCATGCTGCTTTGGGACAGGCATTCCTTTCCGCTTGACGCACTGACGACGTCGAACCCCTGCCTCTTCAGAAGCCTGTCCAGCAAGATCAGGTTGTCGAGCGCGTCGTCTACTGCTAAGATGCGTTGTCGCTTTTCCATTTCTTTCTCTGAATGAATTTATTCACCTCGCGTAATATTATTTCTCTCGTCAATCCTTCTTTTCGGACAATATTTTTAATCTTTGAGGTGATCTTCGCACGCTCGTCGGCACTTACCTCCTTCGCCGTCAGGACAACTATCGGGACTTCCCTCAGCCTCTCGTCTCCGTACATCTTCTCGACAACTTCAAACCCGTCCATTTCGGGCATCAAAAGATCGAGAAAAACCAGAGATGGCGTGGTATTCTGGAGGACATCGATTGCTTCGAGCCCGTTTCGCGCCGTATGAATAGTGAACCGACTCCTCTCCAGAAGATTGCGAAGGAAATTCGTGAAATCTTCGTTATCATCCACAACGAGTATCTCGCCACCTTCTGTACCTGTATGCCTCCTTATGATCGTAATTATCTTCTCGGCCTCGACAGGCTTGACCAGATACGATTCGGCGCCCAGCGAAATCGCCAGAGCCTTGTTCTCGACCACCGAATGAATAACCACGGGAATATCCTTCAGCTCCGGATCGTACTTCAGCTCCTGCAGAATCTGCCAGCCGTCCTTCTTCGGCATCATGATGTCGAGAGTGACGAGCACAGGCTTGTATCGCCTGACGATGTCGACCGCGTCGCGCGAATCGCTCACCCCGTAGAACTCGAACCCTTCTGCGACAAGATGGTTCTTCAACAGGAGGAGGACCTCAGGGTCGTCGTCGATGCATACGACCAGGTTGCTCATTTGCGACGATACAGTAGGGGCAGGAGGAGCCGGCACCTGCTCTTTCTCACCAGATTCTTCGGAGATCCGGTAGACTGTAGGCACGGTAAGAGTGAACGTCGAGCCTTTTCCTACCCCGCTGCTGACGGTTAAGTCCCCGCCCAGCATTCTCGCCAGTCTGCGAGAAATAGCCAGCCCTAGTCCCGTTCCGCCGTGCTTCCGGGTGTTTGAACCGTCCACCTGCCTGAACTCCTCAAATACTACCTCTAGGTATTCAGATGGGATTCCCGGACCGCTGTCTTCTACTGAAAGGGAAACGAAGTTCTCATCGAGCATCCTGGCAGCTACCCTTATGTGGCCTTTCTCGGTGAACTTGGCTGCGTTGCTCAGCAGATTCAGGACGATCTGCTTTATCCTCGCGGGGTCGGAATAGAGCATCGGGATACCCGGATCAATTTCGCTCACCAGCATGACCGACTTGTCGGCTATGAGCGGCTCCACTGTTGCCAGTGTGTCCCCCACAACCATCTCGATGCCGAATTGCTCCGGGGTGATCGACAGCTTTCCGGCCTCGATCTTCGACAAATCCAGAATATCATTTATCAGCGCAAGAAGATTCTTCGCGTTCCGCAAAACGATCTCGAGTCCCTCTTTCTGTTCTTCTGTCGGAGGATTGGTATCATCGGTCAGAATCAAATTGGTGAACCCGATTATGGAATTAAGCGGGGTCCGCAGCTCGTGACTCATGTTGGCAAGAAACTGGCTCTTAAGACGGCTTGCCTCTTCCAGCTGCTGGTTTGCCCGCACAAGCTGAGCGTTAGCCTCCTCAACCCAGATCTTCGACATTCTCAGCTGTTCGTTGGAATCTTCAAGTTCCCGGGATTTCTCCACAACATCAGAATAGAGAAACGCATTCTCGACTGCGGCTCCGACAACCCGCGAGATCATAAGGAAGAATTCCTTGTCGGTCTCGTTGAAAGCAACTCGCTCTTTCGAGCCGGCCAGCAGAAGGCCGTGCAGCTCTCTGCGCCCCGCAATCGGAACAATAATCACCGACCGGATCCATTCTTCGCGCAAAGCCTTGAAGAGCTTCGGCTGACGACTTGCTTCTGAAATTTCCGGGATTATGACCGGTTCGCCATATCTTAATGCGTCCGCAAAAAATTCTTCGCCTAAGGCAAGGTCTCTGACTCGTTCATCCCTCTCGAAGGACTTGCCGAAGCCGAGTGAGGAGGACAACATCAACGTTCCGGAGTCACTCTCGGAAAGGTATACGGCAGCGGCGGTAATCTCCTCGTACTCGGTCATGCTTGTCAGGCTCTTGTTCAGGATTTCCACCACATCAAGGGCATCCTTGACCGCCAGAGCGGTTCTGTTGATTACCGAAAGCCTTCTGTTTTGTTTTCTGATCGCGAATTCATTTTCCTTTTGGCTGGTTATGTCCCGGTTGATGAATACGCTTCCCGTCGCATCTCCGTCCGAGCTTCGGACTAATGCCATCGATGAATCGATGTATAGCCGGCGACCGTCCTTTGAATAATTGACGGCTTCTCCTCGCCACAGGCTCTTTTTCTGCATCTCCACCTGCAGCATTTCCTTCGTTATTCCACTGAACCCGAACGGTATTATCTCCTCCAGTGGGAGTCCGATTACTTCATTCTCCTTCCAGCCGTACAATCTTTCAGCCGCCGGGTTCCAGGACGTTATTAGCCCGTCATGATCGGAAGCTATGATTGCATCGTTCACCTCGCTTAGCAGCATCGCTTGGTAGGCTATACGCTCGTCGCTCTTCTTCCTCTCAGTTATATCGCTGAAGATAGCCACTGCCCCGTTTATACCCCCGCCTGTTTCCAGAAGCGGTGCCGCGCTGATAGATAGGATACGGTCCTTTCCATATCTGGTAATGGTAAACTCAAAATTACGAACGCTCTTGCCGTCAATAGCCGACCGCCTTATCGGATTCTCGTCATCGGACAGGGGAGAACCGTCAAGCTTCCTCATGTTGAGAGTATCGGCGTACTCTTCGAATCCAACTTCCATGACTTCTCTTATCCCGAAGACTTCTTTGCCCCCTTCATTCATCAACAATATCTTACCGTGCCTGTCTACTAGTGCAATTCCCTCTGCGGCGCTTGCAAAGATCTTTTCGAGCTGATCAGCCTGCTCGGCAACCCTCGCACCCAATTTCAGCCTTTGCATGCCCACCGCAAGCTCAGACGCCGCGGCCGAGGCCAATTCAGATTCGAACCGAGCATTGCCTCGTGAAGCGACAGATACATACTGCATCGCACCGACCAGCTGCCCCGAACTGACAAGCGGAATGGTCTGCAGTCCATCGGCTTCTTTGAAAGGAGGCAACTCCGACAAGCCCGCATATTCAGTCTCCGAAAGCGACCGTGAAAAAACCGGTGTGCCGGTCTTCACGGCCCGAAGGGCGTCGGTCTCGCGATCCAGTTCGAGCCTCTGAAAGCGTGGCAGTCTGAAATCGTTCCCGCCTGCATTGTGATGTGCTACCGCCTCGAGTGTCTTGCTGCTTTCTTCATAAACGTGCAGAACGACCAGAGGAGAACTCAAGATCTCCGACAGCAGCTCAACGGTAGCCCTGGCAAGCTCAGGGACCTTCCCGCTCGAGACTGCAAGCTGGGCAACTCTATAAGCCGCCTCCTTCCTCTTTTCTTCCCACTTCTTTTCCGTGATATCTTCGCATATGCCGACCAGTGCCAGTACATTCCCGCCGGAATCCTTTATGGAACTGGTGCTCAGCGAGATGTAGTACTCGGTCTCGTCTCTTCGCCTGTTGAGCACTTCTCCCTTCCAGCTTCCGTTGCGCATCGTCTGCAGGTAGATATCGCGTGCCTTATCATATCCGAAGGAGGGCGACACAAGCGCCCAAAGACTCCTGCCGGGGAGATCATTCAGGGTATACCCGAAGAGCCTTTCGGCGGCTGTATTGAGGTACGTGACATTACCCTGTGCATCGGTGAGCGCAATAGCCTCATCCGTGTTTTCAACTGCAGCGCTCAGGACTCGATTGCGATGCTCAAGTTCGTTCCTTCTCGTGATATCGCGAAAGATGGTAATCCGGCCTATTCTCCTGCCGTTTATCAAGATCGGCGTCGAGTTCAACAGCGTTTCTATCTTGGACCCGCCCTTGGTCAGAACCGAGAGCTCGTACTCGTTCTTCAACCCCTGATCGACAAACTGTCCGTATTCCTCGGCTCTCTCCCGGTCGGCGGGGTCGTATAGATCGTACATCGTCTTCCCCTTAATTTCCGGCAGTTCATAGCCGAAGTCTCTTTCGAACGCGGGGTTCACATAAAGCGTGGAGCCGTACTCGTCGATGATCTGTACGGGGTCCGGGACCTTCTCGAGATAGACCTGATATTTCAGAAGCTCCTGATTCGCCAGCTTCAACCCCTCGGAACTACGCACGTATTCGCCGAAGATCTGGCCGACGTCAACAAGGCTCCCTACCGCGCCGATAGCATAAGCCGCAAGCGTCAACCCGATACGAGCCGCCGACGCCGTATCGACAAAGGATATCGAAAACGATCCGACGATCTCCGCCGCCATAAGCAGGAAGAGCGTTATGGTTATCGTGTAATTGAATAGCGTCGGATAATTCAAGTAGTTCCGGCTTACTCCGACGAAGGATATAAGGAAGAAGCCTGAAGCTGCCAACGCCAGCAATGTCGAGCCGAGGTGAAGAATTGTACCTTTCTCAGGATTACGCCCGCCTGAAAAGAGGATCAGAATAAAAACCAAAACAGCAGCTATAACAACTGCTGTGAAGATATCCGACACAGCGGATTTCGATCTTGGATGCAGCCAGACGATCAGGGTGCCAATCGCAAGTATCAATCCAAACAGAAGCCTTCCGCCCTGCCACATCAGAAGTTGAAAAGAGAAGGCATGCTCGGCAGATCCCAGAATTCCGAGGTCAGAAACTACGATGCCTGAAATTCTTATGAAGCCGCCGACAAGAAAAGCGAACGCTATGAATTCAAGGAGCCTCTCTCTATAGACTATATAACGGGAGAAAGCGAAAAGGGAAATCGCTACGGAAATCATGTTGGTAATGAAAACGGAGTCGATAAAAAGGTCCGGTGTCACTGAAGCCCTAAACGTTCGCGCAAGAAGCACGATCACGAAAGCAAAAATTCCGGCCCCGCCTACTCCGAGGCTCAGAGAAAGTAGACCCTTTCTGTTTTTCACTAATCTCTCCAAAGGTTTCCGGAGGCTACTCGCCGGTGCGAGATCCAACGGACAGATATTTTCTCACTAAATCGGTCAGAACAGCAGGATCAACCGGCTTGGTAATGTATTCGTCGCATCCCGCCTTCAAAGCCCTTTCCCTGTCGCCCACCATTGCTTGTGCCGTTACTGCGATTACAGGGATTCCTCCGGTCGCGTCGGTTGCTCTGATCGCTGCAGCCGTCTCAAAACCATCCATATCCGGCATCTTCATGTCGAGCAGTATCAGATCCGGAACCGCTTCTATCGCCAGATTCAAAGCGTCTCTGCCGCTGTGAGCTTCTACATATTTCAGATCAAGTCCTGAACGTTTCATTATCCTCTTTATAAGCAGAACATTGTCGAGATTATCGTCCGCAATCAAGAGGACCTTTTGCATCAGCGCTTTTTGACTTTCGATATTTTTTTGACAAAGCTCACCACTTCCGAGGCGCGCAACTCCGCTTCTCTCTGTGAAGCGGCTTCCGCGATAACCCTGATAATGGGTTCCGTGTTCGACTTTCTCAGGTGAATCCAGAAATCCGGCGCCTCGATCTTCAACCCGTCGTCCATATTCAGGTCGTATTTGGAATATTGCTTCTTGATCGCTCCGATTATGCTCTCCGGCTTTTCCTTCCCGAGGTCTATTCTCTTCTTGACGATTTCGAACTTGGGGAGGGAGTCTTTCAATTCCGAAAGAGTTCCGCCGAATTCAAGAAGATGCTGCAGTGCGATAACGACGCCGACCAGAGCGTCCCTGCCGTAGTGTACTTCGGGAAGGATGACGCCGCCGCTTCCTTCTCCGCCCACAACTGCACCCACAGCTTTCATCTTCTTGACGACGTTGATTTCACCCACCGGAGACCGGAACACCTGCCCCCCAAGGCTGCGAGCTATCTCGTCTACCGCACGGGTGGTCGAAAGGTTCACTGCGGCAATCCTTTTTCCTTCGGGCATCTTCCTGAATACGAACGCCACTGCCTGTGCGACCGTATACTCCTCGCTGAAGGGTTCACCTTTCTCCGTGATCAGCACGAGACGATCCACGTCCGGATCGACAACGATCCCGAGATCCGCCTTTTCTTCCCTGACCCGCGCCATAGTCGCACCCAGATTTTCGGGGAGCGGCTCCGGGCGTCGGGTGAATCGTCCTGTTGCGTCGCAATCTACCCTGGTGACTACGCATCCCAGCTCACGCAGAAGTTCCGGCATGACTACCGACCCGGCCGCGTTGACGCAATCCACGACTACCCTGAAATGCCTCCTTCGGATCGCTTCGACGTCTATTCCCCTTATGGCAAGGGCACGCCTGACATGATCGCGAAGAAAGTAATCGCCGTTCTCTATTGTTCCAACCGATTGGTAGGGCGAATACTGCGGCTTCTCTTCCGCGAGTTTCCATAACCTTTCGTTTTCGTCTGCGTCTAGGAAGACCCCCCTTTCGCTGATGAACTTAAGCCCGTTCCACTCCATCGGATTATGGCTGGCGGTAACCGCTACACCTCCCGCGGCGTCCGAATGCTCCGCGGCGAGCTCAACTGTGGGCGTCGGACAAATCCCGATGTTTACCACATCGCATCCGTTCGCGGACAGGGTTCCGACAAGAACGTCGGCAAGCATCTCGCCGTGGTACCTCCCGTCTCTCCCTACGACTATCCTCTTGCGTTTGGCATATTTCGCAAATGCATTCGCGTATTTTATGACAGTTTCAGGTGTAAGCGTATCGCCGACTATGCCGCGCAGCCCCGAGATGCTTACAATCAACTTACTCATTTACCGCCTCTGCTTCCGATCTTTCTCGAATACTGAATCAACTTTTTGCTGGCTATATATCCCCGGCCCTTGAGAAAAGAATGCACGGCCGAGTTGTAAAGGTAAGCACTCATGAAAATATACTCGACCTTCTCCTTTTTCGCCAGTCGTTCGACTTCGTCGAGCAGGGCACCGGCAACACCACGGCGCCTCCAGGCTTTTGCAGTCACCGCGTAAGGGAGGTAAAAGTAATTTTCGGATTCATATACTGTCACGTAACCGACCACCTTTTCTTTCACTGTGGCAACAAGCATGAGTCCCCCGTACCCCTCCACAAACCCGACAAAGTCGTCTTGCTTCATCTTCTGTCCGGGATAATTTTCTATTTCTCTTACGCCCCTGCTCATCCTTACGACACTGGGCAGATCGCCCGATTTGGCACGGCGAACGACGATTTGCGGCTCTTCCGCCTTGCGGGATAATCCCGACCTGGCGTGTGACCTCCTAGATTTTTTTTCGGTTTGCTTCATAAATAATCCGCACTCCATCAAGGACAAGTGTTGGTTCGATGTAATCAATCACGCCGGTCTTCGCAGCGATGATTCCCGTGTATCCCCCTGTTGCAATCACCCTCGTCTCAGCACCCAGCACCCCTTTCATCCTTCTGACCATCCCCTCCATGGCATCGACGGCTCCGAACATTATTCCACTTTGCATGCTTGAAACCGTTGTCCTGCCGATTATCTCGTCCGGGAAACGGAGCTCGATCCGCGGCAGCTTCGCCGCTCTCCTCTGCAGATCGGTCGCGCCGGTCTCGAGTCCGGGAGCTATGGCGCCGCCGAGATACTCGCCGTCCTTCGAAACCGCATCGAACGTGGTGGCCGTACCGAAGTCCAGGATAATCAAAGGACCGCCGTATTTCCCGTAACCCGCAACTGCGTTACAGATCCTGTCGCTGCCCACCGCCGCCGGCTCTCCATAATTTATCTTAATCCCGAGTTTCAAGCCTGCGTTTACCAGCAGCGCCCGGCAATTGAAATATTTCTCGGACATCCTTTCCAGAATGCCGGTGAGGTTGGGTACGACGGATGAGATTCCCACCCCCTCCACGTCGTCGACCCGGATCCCGTGATGCTTGAGGAGAGACAAGACGACGATCCCAATCTCATCCTCAGTCCGCACGACTTCACTGGCAACCCGATAGTCCCTCTTTAACTCCCCGCTGTCGTAGACGCCAAACTGTGTGTGCGTGTTTCCGACATCTATACAAAGAAGCATCAGCTCGTTTCTCCTATGATTGTTATTTCTCCGGCGGTGAACACATTCGAACCTGTCCCGGTTTGAATCACTAACGCACCGTCATCCGTAACCTCGTCACAAACCCCCTCATAAACTCTGTCCGCCAACCTCAACCTGATTTTCTTGCCGAACATCTTTGACCTGTTACGCCACCTCTTCATCACGGAATAGAAATCCCTGGCACGCACCGTTTCGTAAACCGAATCAAATCTGCTCAGTATCGTCGAGAGAATTTCATTCCGATCGTATTTCCGGCCGGCAAAGAGATACAACGATGTTGCTTTGGACGCTATCTCATCCGGAAAAGTAGTCTGGTTCACGTTCAATCCGATTCCCAGGATTACGTAATTCAGCCTGTCGGAATCGAAACTCGATTCGAGAAGTATGCCGCAGACCTTCCTTGATCCTAACAGAACGTCGTTCGGCCACTTCAACTCCGGATGGACGTGCGCAGCATCTTCAATAGCTTCGGCGACTGCTACTGCAGCGGAAAAGGTCAATACGAACACCTCATCCCTCTCCAAAAAGACCGGGCGGAGCAGGAGAGAGAACAGTAAATTCGACATCGGCTCCGATTCCCATTTCCTTCCAAAGCGGCCGCGTCCCCCGGTCTGTTCGTCGGCAACGACGACACTCCCTTCGGGGAAACCTTCATCGGCAAGCTTCAGCAAGCGGGAATTTGTCGAGTCGATCTTGTCGAAATTATATATCTCGTATTTCAAAGCTCTCGAAAAATTTAAGTGCAAAGGCCACGAAAGGCAATCACTATCAGGGTACTCAAAATCGCCCGTTTCGGGGCTCGCTCCGCGAATCGAGGAAAAGGTGGGTGACACTGAAACTATATTCCGGTTTTTCTGTTCTTTCTGTATAGGCCCATTGCTTTTCGGAGCATTACTATAGGAGCCCGAGTCGAACCGTGCATTCAACCAATAAACCCAATCAAAATGGAGGCGAAAATGTCATATAGACTCTTGAAAACGTTTGCTGCCATTGCCGTGGCGACATTCCTTGTGCCGCAAGCAAAAGCGCAGTTCCTGAATCAAAGGAACTACGGCGGAGTGCATCTGGGGATAGGAGCCAGCGGAGGCGCATTCGATCTCGGATTGGACTACGAACGCGGAATAACCAGAGTAGGTGAAGCCGGACCGGGCATCATAGGAATCGGAGGAATTCTCGACTACTACTCATATTCGTACGGCTACACTTACGGCCCCGCTTTCGCGCCGGAGTCGGGAACCCTGACATACTTGGACCTGGGGGTAACCGGAATGTACCACTTCGTTCTGGACAACAAGAAGATCGACCCGTTCCTGGGACTCGTGTTGGGATATCAGTCCGTTACCTGGAGCGCACCGGGGATAGCTCCATATTCGGCTCCCTATAGTTCGGGACTCATCCTCGGGGGCAGTGCCGGAGTCCGCTATTTCTTCACCCCACGCTGGGCCGGGGAAGCAAGGATAGGCTTCGGCTTCTATACTTTTGCAGTAGGAGTTGACTACAGCTTCTGAATTCTCTCCGAAGTAATCACGGGGCAGCCGGCTCCCCGCAGGGCTGCCCCCTCATGGCTCATCCCTCCCAAATGCATGGAATTTTATAAGGAAACATGCAAATTGTAAAAAACGGAGAACAAATGAAAATCCTTTCTGCCCTTATGGTGGTGGTCGCACTCGCCGCAGCCGCAAACGCACAAACCCTTCAGGATTCGGTAGACGCTCTTGCACGAAATTACAAGGGCGAAGCAGGCATATATGCAATCAATCTCGAGAACGGAAAGACCATTGCTTACAATGCTGACAAGATGTTCCCTACCGCAAGTGTCATAAAGATTTACGTACTCGCGAAATTGTACCAGGACATAAAAGAAGGGAAGCTGTCGATGAACGACCAGGTCGTCCTCCACGATTCCGACAAAGTACCCGGCAGCGGCATTCTGCTGTTCATGCATGACGGCTTGAAGCTCACGCTCGGGGACCTGTCCTGGCTAATGATCAATATGAGCGACAACGTAGCGGCAAATCTGCTGACCGACGAGGTCGGAGGAGTCGAAACAGTAACTCGCTTCATACGCTCCCTCGGCTTGACCCATACGGCAGAACTGGCAAGAATTTTCGACAAGAACGTCTATAGCGATTCAACCCTCAGGAAGGAGTACGGAATCGGAGTCACCACTCCCCGGGAGACAGGGATCTTCCTGACCGGGCTCTACAAGGGCGAAATAGTAAGCAGGAAGAGTTCCGAGGCGATGGTAAACCTGATGAAATATCAGTTCTATGACACGAGCATACCGCGTTTCCTTCCGACTTACGACCAGAAGATCGAAATTGCCCACAAAACGGGCGCTCTGAACGCAACGCGAAACGATTGCGCCATCATCTACACACCGAAAGTGAATTATGTCCTTTGCGTCTTCACCACACACAACGCCGATCAGCGCTGGATCACAGACAACAAGTCTGAAATCTTCATTGCCAGGATTTCCAAGCTTGTGTACGATAATTTTGTGAAATGATCCTGACGGTAGTCGTTGCGCTGGCTCTGATTTTAATCGCCGCAGCCTTAGCCATATATAGCGGCCCCAAGAAGCTCCTTATGCCGGAACGCCGAAAGCCCGAATATTACCAACAGAAGTTCGGCTTCAGCCATCCTTCTCAAATTGGACTTCAATTCGCCAATAAGACTCTTATCACACCGGAGGGCTACAAGCTTCGCTACTGGAGGGTCGATAATCCGAATTGTAACGGTACGAAGGAAGCGATCATCTATTTGCACGGGATTACGGACTCAAAAGTCAGCGGTCTAAATTATGCCAAGGCTTTTGCCGGAACCTGCCGCAGGTTCTTCCTGATAGATATGAGGCGCCACGGTGAGAGCGAAGGCAAGTACTGTACCTACGGATATTACGAAAAGCACGATATCGTCAGACTAATCGACGAAATAGTAAGTCGCGACCCGGGAACCAGGATAACGCTTATCGGAGTTTCAATGGGGGGAGCGATCGCAATACAAACAGCCGCCATCGACAAGCGTGTGTCGCGCGTGGTCGCCGTAGCCCCGTTCTATGACCTTTTTTCCATAGCACTCGACCACGAATTCCACCAGATCGGAATCAGGAGCAGTTCGCTTCTGAAGTTCATGATGCGCCGCGCGGAGCGGATGGCGAAGTTCGAAGCTAAAGATGTTTCTCCCGCGCAGGACATCAAGAAAGTCCAGGTGCCGGTCCTTATCGTCCACGGCGAGGAGGACAAGACCGTAAAGACAAAATACTCAGAAGAGCTGGTGAAGCTGAACGAAGGAGCTGAGCTGTTGATGGTTCCGGGAGCGGGTCACGCTGACGTTCTCGAAAAAGGGGGAGCCGACTACATGCAGAAATTGTCGGAGTTCCTGACGAGCAAATAAAAATAAACCCGCCCTGGGCAGGGGCGGGTAGAAGGAGGCATTCTAGGTAGGTCCTTCTTTGAGTGCTGGCTACTTACTTAGACGACCCAATTTCCCGTTTGTTACAGAAGAAAGAAAAATCCTTGCAGATAACCCGCCGCGCATAGTCTCTTCCTTCTCCGACTAAACCATGATGTACATTTCGTAATCAAATAAAAGAGGCACTTCTTCGCTTTCTAGGAACGAATTTGGGCCGATTGTCATTTACAATGAAGAGAATTAAATTGAGAAGAACAAAACTGGACAGACATGCGTTGGTCGATCCCCGTCGGCAGGCTTTTCGGCATCCCGATAAGAGTACACCTCACTTTCCTCGTCCTGCTAGGATTTATTTGGTACCTCGAATCCTCTATGAGCGGTCCGGAAGCCGGATTGCGCAGCTTGGCCTTCTGGACGCTGATTTTCATCTGTGTTCTTCTACACGAGCTCGGACATAGCCTCGTGGCAAAATCATATGGACTCACGATCACATCCATTATCCTTCTGCCTATAGGCGGGGTCTCACAGATTTCCGAGATACCGCGCGATCCCGTCAAGGAAGTAGGGATGACTATCGCGGGGCCGATTGTCAATTTCGTGCTGGCCGGCGTTCTGCTGTTTTTCGGAAAATTGCTCGACCCCTCGCTGCAATTCTCGCAAATATCGCTCCAGAGCGGCAGCGTGATTGTCGACCTCTTCTGGGCGAACATAATGCTCGGACTTTTCAACATTATACCCGCATATCCTATGGACGGCGGCAGGATACTTCGAGGCTTCATCGCCATGCGCAAGGAATACAGTGAAGCCACAAGGCTCGCAGCCGATATCGGAAAAATGTTTGCGATCGGGTTCATCGTGGTCGGCCTCTTTTATAACTGGTGGCTGATCCTGATTGGGATATTCATTTTTAGCGGGGCGAATTCAGAGGCGGAAGCTGCACTGGTCTCTTCAGCTCTCGAAAAAATTATGGTAAGCGAACTAATGATCACGGACTTCAAGACGATCTCGCCCAATGAACCCTTGACCGCCGTCGTCGATAAATCACTACATACATTTCAGAACGACTTCCCCGTCATGGATAACGGCAGGTTTGTAGGCATCCTTACCCGATCTTCCGTGATCGAGTCTCTGCACAACCACCTGCACGACAAGATGGTCGGGGAAATCGCACGGAAGAATTTCCCGGTGATATTGACGAGACAGACTGCTGCCGAAGCTCTCAGCACGATGCGGGCATCAAACGTGACCGTCGCTCCCGTCGAGGAGAACGGCGTACTTTACGGAATAATAACAATAGAAAAACTTCTTGAAGCATCGGACGTGTTCTCCGATAGGAGTCCCTCAAACAATGAAAAAACGAAGCAATAATCCGCTTTTCAAGCCTGTATTAATCGTGTCTCTGGCTCTGCTCGGAGCCTCTATTCTCGTGTCCGGATGTGCACCTGCGATGAGATCGTTTGCACCCGATCTCAAAAACACACTTTTCCCTCCCCGGTTCGGGTTCTTCATAATCAATTATCCTTCAATATCATCTGACTCGTCGAGGGGCGATCTGTACGCCAGGATCAGGTACGACGACATAGTCTTCGTGCATACGGACTCCGGTTTCGGAGCGCACTACCAGTTCTCCGTGAACATCTTTGCAGATAAAGACCTTTCGCAGCTAATGTACACGAAGATCTTCAACCGGGAGATCAACGTGCCGGCTTACGCGGAAACGAATTCGACAGCGATGTTCGACACTCTGGAGGACCAGATGACCCTTCCTCCGGGAAGGTATTACGTCGTGCTGAAGCTGTACGATTTCAATACTAACCATTCGTCGACTCGGGAATTTGAACACACATTCAAGGATTTCCTGCGGGATCCGGTAGACATCAGCGATGTTTTGCTCTACACCCATGTGCACCAGACCGGGGTCCCGGTCAGCAGAGTAAAGAGCGGTGTCGACAGTCTCATCGCGAGGTTTTTCGTTACGGCTAAGGACATCCCCGCAAACGTCCGGCTGGGCGTCACGGCAAGGTCTGCCGAGGTGCCGACGGCTATGGACACGACTTACGAACTCCGGCAGACGAGGAACGTCCAGCAGTACCGCCTTCCAATCGAGATTAGCGGTCTCGCGCCCGGCACATACGATTTCAGGGTGACCGTCGAAGCGAAGGGGAAGAGAAACTCGTCGGAGGCGACGTTCGAAGTATTGCGCGGCAAAGTCCCGCTGTCATCGGCGGAACTAAACCAGGCGATCACACCCCTGATATACATCGCGACTTCGGACGAGTTGGATTCACTGAAAGAAGGAACGTTCAAGGAGCGGCAGAAGCGATTCCTTGACTTCTGGCTTTCCCGCACGGACGGAAACAAGGAAGCCGCGGAGGCTATGCGGGGCGAGTTTTACAGGAGAGTCGACTTCGCTAATGAGCACTTCAACGGCGGGCCTGAAAAGGGCTGGCGCTCTGACAGGGGAAGGATTTACGTTATTTATGGTCCGCCTGACGAAGTTGACGACCACAGCAATAACTTCAATTCACCGCCCTATCAGATATGGTATTACTATTCGCTCAGACTGGAATTTGTCTTCCTCGACGAATTCGGGACCGGCAACTATCAGCTTGTCCAGTCGAGCGAATTGCAGTAACCCGGCTCGTGATCACCCTTCCCGGTTTCGGGAAGGGTGATGGCACCGCATTGTTTACCCGATCCACTTCAACCATTTCACAGACAGCATCATCAGAACCGGCAGGGGGGCTGCGTCTTCGTTATATCCTTTATGCAATCAAACCAGGAACCGCATTCAGGCGTCGATTTGATTGTTGCGATTATCTTACATTACAGTAGTATTCAGATGAGAATGCGGTATCTCTACTTTGTAATTCTCGCGTTGATCACGCTTCCTGCGGGTCTCCTGGCTCAGAGTCAGGACACCGCCAAGGTGCGCCAAAATAGTCCCGTGTTCAAGGATTACAGGCCGCCGGGTCCGGGTCAGCTCGTCCGGCCATCGGATGTTGTGTACCAGCTCTGGGAGGGATTCGTTCTTGTGCGACAGGCAAACGACGGAGACCCTGCGGCCCAGAACGAGCTGGGACTGCGTTACCTCGTGGGGAAAGGTTTTCCCGTCGACACTGCGCGTGCAGTATACTGGATACGAAGGGCCGCCGAACAAAACATGTCGATCGCGCAATACAACCTCGGCGTCTTCCTCAACAACGGATGGGGAGTGAAATGGGACCCGTTCAAGGCATTCGATGAATTCAAGGCAGCAGCCGCGCAGCATCTTCCGGACGCTGAGTTTGCGATGGGACTTTGTTATACCGACAATCTGATAGTGGACCGGAACTGGGATACCGCTTATCATTGGCTGAAGGCGGCCGCCGATCAAAAATACGAACCTGCGCGGCAGGTACTGCTGGAGTTCGCCCGCAGGCGGATTCCCGTACCGGTTGACAGCGTTAACGCTACGGCACCTAACGCTGTCAGAGACACCTCTTCGCGCGGAGCGGTCAAGTCGTTCGAGCTTGTCTACATCAACTTCGGGTCCGACACCACGTCTCACGTCAGTGATCTGACTCTGCTGAATGAAGCCTTGCGCGAGGGGAGCAAGGAAATCAGGAAAGCGCTCGGAGTATCTACGCTGTTTGAGAAAGGCAACGAAAAAAATGCTGACGCCGTCAGCATCATTCAAAAGGCAGCCGATGTGGGAAGCCCTGAAGCGCTTGTACTTCTCGGGCGATGCTACCAGGAAGGGGTCGGCGTCCCGAAGGACAGGATACTTGCCGCTGAGGAATACCTTCGTGCGGCACGAATGGACTCCCGTCACGCCCTCACACTTCTCCTTCACCTTGTACGCGAGGATGGGTTCCCGGAGGAAGTCGAGTCGCTGGCGAAGAAGGGAAACAACGACGCTGCATTTGTATGGGTCGGATTAACCGAGCTCGGACTCGATCAGCGAATCTCGGATAGCCAGGCGTTCCACCTCCTCGTCGGCGCAGCAGACCACGGCAACATTCCCTCGCTTATCGAGCTTGGGCGCTGCTATTACACTGGGCAGTGGACGAAACCGGATCCGGTGATGGGCAGGAAGTGCTGGCTGCACGCCGTTGCTCTTGGGAGCCGCGAGGCCAAGATCCGACTTGCCGCGGCGGCGATAATTGCCGACAGCAATTCAACAGACTCTTCTGTCGCAGACACAATCGGCATCCTCAGTTCTGCGTCGAACGATGGGTCGCTGTTGGCTCGAGTCGCTCTCGGCTATTGCTACCAAAACGGAATAGGAGTGCCCCAGAGCACGCCGGAGGCGGTCAAGCTCTACCGGGAATGTGCGCAGCGTGGAAGCCAGACCGCGTATCATGCTCTCGAAGCGATGTACAACCGGCTTCGACCCAGTGGAAAAGAGTTTCAGATAACGGAACAAAACTGATCCCCGGTCAGATTACGCGATTCTGACCGAAAGTGCCCCCCCGCCGTCTGCGTTTACGCGGAGAAGATCAAGAAAACGGCACTACCGCATCTGCTGTAAGGAAAGGATGCCCCTCGTTTCTGGACCCCGAAGCCCCAGCCCGGTTCGCCCCCTCGCACTGTCACTACCACCGGCAAACCTGCCGGTAGAGAGCAATCATTTTCCCTCGTCGACAGAAGATACCACCGAATAATGTGTCTGGACATCGCCTCGCTTTATTCTGGAGAGCCTTGGTTTGAGGAGTTGCCTCTTGACACCCGACAGGCGGTTAATGAAGAACTTCTGCTGGAGGTGATCGTATTCATGCTGGAACACGCGTGCCCACATACCCGTGAGCTCCGTCTCGATGCGCTCGAAGCTGCCATCCGTAAAGCGCACCTTTATCGAGTCGGCGCGGGTCACCTCGTCGCGGACACCGGGAACGCTCAAGCAGCCCTCTTCCATAACATATTCTCCGCTCGATTCCAGAATCTCCGGGTTAATCACGACAAGCGGTTTCTCATCCTTGTAATCGTCCATCACCGAGATATCCATCACCGCGAGGGATATAGGAAGCCCTACCTGATTAGCTGCAAGACCGATCCCGTCCGCATTTTCCATGGTCTCAAACATATCCCGTATCAGCCCCACGAGTTTGCCGTCGAACTTCGTGATTCTTTTCGGCGGACTGTTCCATACTCGTGTTCCATATAAGTAGATCGGCATTATCATAGTGAATCACTCCAGCATTTCGGGTTTGACTTTAATTACCTCAACTTGATTTTCTTTGTACAGCACTCCCTCACCAGCGTAAAAAATAAGTTTTGAAACAATTCTAAGCAAAACAAAAATCTGGCCTACAACTATTTCGAGTAAGACAGCACCCTCCGTATCTGCATGAGTATTGAAATTAAAGAAAAAGTAGGCCGCAATTACTGCCCCGCTCATAAACATACATCCCAGATAAACACCCAGGCTGGAAAAAGGGTGCGAAACGGCAAATTCAAAACCGCTTCTTACCTTGCCCCAGTAGTAGTCGTCGTCCGTCGCGACCGCGACTCTCACGAAGTCCGAGACGGCGCTGATCACGATGAACGCCGCCGCGACGGCTGCATACCTCCATAGATCGGCGCGCAATATCAGGTAGTCCGACAAGACCGTCTTCGAAGCCTGTGAATTAATTGATGCCCAGATCGAATTACCCTCGTAAAGGAGGACCAAAACGCCCACTTCGGCGATCGTGATGCCAAGCAGCGGAAAGAAGGATGAAGCTCCTTTCGCAAAAAATTCCCCCGGTGTCTTTCTCTTACTGTTTGAGAAAGAGAAATAGAAACCGCCTGCGAAGAACACTTCCACCAACAAATAAAGAATAAACACAGCAACCACCTGCGGGAAAAGAGAATTGAAGAAACCGCCGTTTGCGTGAATGAATTCGACATACCACCTGTAACTGAAGCCCTTCATCAGCTCATCTCCCAGCAGGCTTCGCGAGACATCTTCGGCAAAAATCGTCGCTATCGGAAGGGTAAGAACGGCGGCAAAAACGAAATTGAAGACATAAAATATGAGCAAAAGCCGCCAGCCCTTGACGGCCCTGACGATACCTATGCCGATAGCCTCGCGCGCGCCGGTGTTGATGGTCAATCGAACACTCCGATGTTAAGCAGGACATGCTGGAAATAAGTGAAGATCCTCCCAACCCATTTCAGGACCGGGGTCAGATGTTCCCTCACGGTCAGGCTGTTATTTGCGTAGTCGATGTCGATCGGAATCTTGTGAAACGGGTCGAGCTGGGCGTAACTCGGCGCGGAACTCGTTCGAAAATGGAAAGCCTGCCAGCGGCTCTGACCGTTCCATACCGTATCAACGGAGCTCCCGTCGTAAAGAGAAAGCCTGAGGTCCACGGGCATCCTTACTTCTCCGTTCCGTGCAACTACGACTGTCGTGACAAAGGTCGACGCACCGCTATTCAGGTCGGTTTCCTTGTAGTAACCGATCGACTTGACTGCAAAATCGACGACGCCGGTTCCTCGAATGAACTGGTCGAAGAACCAATCCAGCTTTTTCCCTGATACCTCCTCGCATACCTTCTCAAAGTCCTGGCCCGCAGGATGTTTGAACCTGAACTCCTGGAAATAGGTCCGCAAAACATTTCCCATCGTTTGGGGGCCGAGAACACCTTCGAGAGTGCTGAGGACAAGCTCGGGTTTGTTGTATGCGATCGTCCGATATGCACCGCGGTCATACGCTTTGTATCCGAACTCCGATATTGCATCCGTCCTGGCATACTGCAGATAGAGAGGAAGCCGATTATATGGCTCGTGAATCCACACCTTTCCGATGAGCGCAGCTAGGGGTACACCGGCAACTTCCCAAATCGGGTACAAATAGACCGGATACACTTCGTCAACACGATAAACGGAAGCGTTTGGTCCATAGGCCTTCTCGAGGACTTTACCGGTCGAATAGGAATTCAACCCTTCGTCGAGCCACGCCTCCTCGAATTCGTTGCTGGCAACCATCCCGTACCAATACTGGTGACCGAACTCATGGATGGTGACGACTTCGGGCGAGAGGAAATGCTTCAGCGTGTAATCCTCGGTACCGGCAGCAATAAGAGTCGGATATTCCATTCCACCTACACCCACAGTTCGAGGAGGATCGACGACGGTCAGAACCGGATAAGGATAAGGACCGTACCAAAGTCCGAAATACTTGATCGCGGTATCGATCGCAGCGAAATATCTGTCTTCCTGCCGCATGTGCTCGGGCTGCAGGAGGAGAATTACCTCCGTCTGCGGGAGCCCGGGACACTTGAACAATCTCCTACGATAGACAAAATCCGGAGATGCAGTCCAGGCAAAATCGTGAACGCTGTCGGCCACATAGTGATAAATCATCGTTCCATCGGGACTCATCTCCTCGCCGACTCGCACACCGGTCGCGCCGACGATATACTGCAGAGGAGCGCTAATGTTGACGTCGTAGGTGCCGAAGTCGGCAAAGAATTCCGTAAACGCACGAAATTGATGGCAATTCCACTTTCCTCCCTCAAAAACCCCGATTTTAGGGAACCACTGTGCTGCAAAGTAGAACTGCCTCCCCGGCGCCCAGCCGCTCCTTGAGAATCCCTCGGGCAGCTGCTCATGGAACCGAATCTTCAATTTAATTGAATCTTTCGGCGCTATCGGCTCGGTCAGCTGCACCATAAGAACCGTGCTGTCGAAAGGATTATCGTCGTCAGGTTGGACGTACGTTGATCTGCTCAGAAGATCCTCGTCGCTTCTCATATCGGTCATCGCAAGGAGATCGATCCAGCCGCGTGCCCCGGAGGAAATCTTCCTGCCGCTTTCCTGCATGTAAGTTGTCCGGTTGCTCTTGAAGGCATTCGGGTACATGTGGAAGTAAAGTGTGCTGATGTTCTGGGTGGAGGTGTTGTGCCATGTAAGGATCTCGCTCCCTTCGAGTGTGTGGTCATGAGGATTCAGACTTACATCGATTGCGTAGTCCGCGATCCGAGTGGCAGGGGTCTGGGAGAAAGCAACTCCAGCAAGCGCACATTCGGCGGCCAATAACATGGCTGCCAGGAATAATGGAAAGTCGGAAAAATGGAATCCGATGATGTCTGCCTGCGCGTTGCGGCTGACACGGTGCGGACTCATTTCTTGATCGCGTTTTCGATTTGTTGCTTCACCGCGAGGTACCCCTGATAATCTACGTTGCTCTGTAGTGCGATCGTCTCCGGGAAATCGGAGGGGATCTTGTTGCCCCCCTTGGTACTATATGGAATGAGTTTAGACGAAATTCCGATTACACTTATCAGCCTTGGCCCATACATCTGTTCGAGGGATGAGTGGATGTGGTCGCAGAGTCCGTTATATGCGGAGTTTACCTCCGGATATTTTCCGGTCACGAGGTTGGCCGCGATGAATCCGGCATACAGATTCGTGTTCCCGCCCTTCCTGATCCCGTCCGCGAAGTCCTCCTGTGCTTTCGCGTATTGACCCGCTTTGAAGGCGTTCATTCCCAAATCATAATATTGGGCGGGCTTTTTCGAACAGGACACAATCGATATTGCCATCAATAACAATATCGGAATAATCCAATGCCCGGTATACCGGTCAGAGTTCAGAATCCGTAAGATTTCCACTTCGAGTCCACCAGTCTTTTAATTTCTTCCGACATGACAATCTTGTCCGGCCAAGGACGCGTGAAACCTTCGTCCGGCCATTTGCGGGTGCCGTCGATCCCCATCTTAGTCCCGAAGCTGAAGTGCTGGGCAGAATGGTCGAGCACATCCGCGGGTCCTTTCGTGAAGATGACGTCCCGCTGCGGGTCGATGTTGTTCAGCGCGTACCACCAGGCTTCCGAAGTATTCTGAACGTTGACATCTTTGTCGACGACCACGATGACCTTTGCGAACATCATTTGTCCCATCCCCCACAAGCCGTTCATGACCTTGAACGCATGGCCCGGATACTGCTTGTCAATCGAGGCAAACACAAGGTTATGGAAGATCCCTTCAAACGGCATGTGGTAGTCGACAAGTTCCGGCATCACGAGCTTGGCGAGAGGGAGGAAAATTCTCTCGGTCGCGTATCCCATCCAATCGTCTTCCATGATCGGCTGGCCGACGACGGTAGAGACAAACACGGGCTTCTTCCGTGTCGTAACCGCAGTGACGTGGAAGGCCGGGTAATAGTCAGCCAGTGAGTAGAAGCCGGTATGGTCACCGAAAGGTCCCTCCAGACGCAGCTCTTCTTCGGTATCCACATAGCCTTCCAGGACAATCTCCGACTCTGCCGGAACTTCGAGATCGACAGTCTTACACTTGACAAGCTCGACCGGGTCCTTCCTGAGAAAACCGGCAAAGAGGTACTCCTCGATACTCTCGGGCAAGGGGGCGCTTGTGCTGTACATAGTAGCGGGATCGGAGCCGACCACGACAGCGACTTCAAGCCTCTTCATTCCCTTTTCCTTGGCCTTCCTGAAGTGCGCGGCCCCTCCCTTATGCCGCTGCCAGTGCATCGCCGTCGTGTTCCTGTCGAGCACCTGTAGGCGGTAAAGTCCCATGTTGCGCGTGCCCGTTTCGGGGTCCCTGGTGACAACCTGCCCGAAGAGGATGTACGGCCCGCCGTCCTGCGGCCACGAAGTGGTAATCGGAAGCTTGTACAGGTCCACCTCCTTGTCGTTAATAATAACTTCCTGGCATGGGCCCTTTTTCACGAGCTTTGGCGGGAATTTAGCCATTTCCATCAGTTTCGGCATCATAGCCATTTTACCGAGCAGCGATTCCGGGACTTTCACATTCAACATCTCGGATAGTCTGTCGCCGATCTCGTCCAGGCTCTCCACTCCGAGCGCCCACGCCATCCTCTGCCTGGTGCCGAACAGGTTGATTGCCAGGGGAATGCTGCTCCCCTTCACATTCGTAAAAAGGAGGGCGGGGCCGCCGGACTTGACCACGCGGTCGACGATCTCGGTGATCTCCAGCCGAGCATCGACCTCCGTATCTATTGCTTTGAGTTCGTGCTTCTTCCTTAAGAATTGAATAAACTCATTGAGATTATTGAAGGCCATTTGAGATTCCCGTTTTAGTTAATTCCCTGGCGCCCGCATACCTGCGTTTGTAGTAAGTGCTCTCCAATGATGATATCGTCACCCCCTCCGTCACGCTCGCGTGTGCAAAGAGGTCGTCGCCGAGATAGATGCCGACATGGCTAATCCGGCGCCCGACAGTCCTGAAGAAAATCAGGTCCCCAACTTTGAGGTCATCCTTCGGTACTTTGCTTCCGAGCCTCGATTGTTCACGCGCTGAGTGAGGCAGTTCCATTTTGAATACCGAGTCGAACACCACCATGGAGAAACCGGAGCAGTCCATCCCCGCGTGGCTCTCGCCGCCGATCCTGTACGGGGTCCCCATATAAGCAAGGATAACATTGAGAAGCCTGTCGCGTATCGACTGTGCAGAGTTAGCCACAGGCTGCCGTTCCATCCTGTCGATCTCCGACTTCATTTTGTTTATGCTTACCCGATGATCGTCCTCGGTCCTTGCCTCACTCCTCTCTATGTTCAGCTCTTCGGGAGTCTGATCATATGTAAATCGTGCCGAACTCGTTTTGCTTCCGTTGTTTCCGGAAGAGAATCGCGGCGAAGATCCGGCACATCCGAAAATCACAATTGATAGGATTGCAACGCATGCTGCCGGAAGGACGTTGACGAGGACGTTCGGGTTTCTTCTCTTCATTTGAAGGTTTGTTCTGACAATATAAAAAGGCTCCGGTGCGAGAACAAGAATCGGGGAGGTTGCGGCCTATGAACGCGGACAGGTAAAAGCCGGGATGCGAAAAAGACCCGTGTGGCGTGACAGCGGCAACTGTTGCTCCGGTCACATCCACGCGCCGGCGACTATTCCCCGTACACCTTCACCATGAACTTCGCGTAAATCCCGAGTACACTGTATGTGTGGAAGTCTAAGTGCTGGATTTTCGTGATACCGACGTTCTTCATCGCCGCCTCGATGCCGGCATCACCCACGGCGATCAGGCCGAAATATGATTCAGAGGAGGCTATGCCCACTTTGGAAGCTCCCTCGTTGTTCGTGGCGGTGAATCCGAACTGCATATCAGAATAGACGTAGCCCGTCACAGGCGCTACCGCACGGGCCGCACAGCCCCGCAAAACAAAGGCGGCGGACCTGACGATAAGCACCTCCGGGAACGCCAGATGTTTCATTTACAGCCTCCCTTCGCTGCTTTTGTTTTTCTGCCGACCGTTACCTGAAGTCGGTCGACAGTTCATACCGCAATATTCTGTTATGCCCTGTGTCGCTGATATAAACAATCTTGTTGAAATAGGTCACTCCGGAAGGGTCGGAAAGTGCTCCGCCCGTTTTCGACGGACCGAACGACTCGTGCAGCAACTTTCCTGTAAGGTCGAATTTCATGAGGCTGTCGAGGCCGCCGTCGACGACGTAAATGTTGCTCCTATCGTCTACCATAACGGCCTTTGGAGATTTGAAAATGTTCGATAACAAGTCGGGCAGCTTGCCGCCTGCATATTTAGCGGGATCAAGGCTGAGCCGCGAGCTCCAGCTCGGTGCAACGAGCTCGCTGCCGGGGCTGAAGGAAAACCATTTCACCTTGAACGCATTGGCAGGATCCACTTGAGTCACGACGAAATCCGTTCCGTACTGCCTCATCCCGAATGTCGCTATGCCGCTGAGCTGGTTAATGGCGGCAAACCCGGTCCCGGTCGGCACGAGGCTCGGCACAAGGTCTATATAATCGCTCGAATATTGCTGGTCGTCCTTGGTGAAGTGAAGGACCATGTTATCCGGGTCCACCGGGCTGGCGTTGCTGTTTCCATGGCGGGTGACGTAGTAGCTGTTGTCGGGAAGAACCGCGACCCCTGTGTATTCCCTCCCCGATATGAGATTGCCGTTCCCGTCCCGGATGATCTGTCTCTGCACGGTCTCATGGTGAACGATCTCGACCGGGGCTGCAGATATGTTGTGCTGATAGTCGAACAGCCGTATCTTCGCGATGGCTGCAAGCGTAACGGTCTGTGAGCCGACGGTCGTGTCATACTCACACGCGATTATCAGATTGAATCTCCTGTCTTCAGTTATCGCCACAGGATCCTTCACATATTGAGAGTGGCCCACCTTCGTGCCCGACAACTCGACCATCTCGACTCGATTGCTGTCGGGCTCCGTCACGTATAATATGTAGTCATAACCGACTCTGATTCCCTTCGGCTTATAGAAACCGCTCCAGATCGGTTGAAGTTGAACGTAACTGGTATCGCCGATTACCTGACCCTGCGAAGCTTGCGGGAGCGTCGAGGGGTCTACGATTTTCGATTTTTCGTTGCAGCCCCAAAGAAGAAGCAGCGCAACGAATATAAGTAGCCCGTTTTTCATCTCAGAAACTCAACTCCACTGAAAACCTGTGAACATCGCCCAGTCGCTGATAAGGGGTAAAAGCATAGTCAAACGCAATTATCGCGAACTTCGTATTTGCCCTGACGCCGGCGCCGAGCGAATAACTCTGCTCCACCACGTTGACCTTGTAGCCGCCTCTCAGGAAGAACACGGAGGCGTAAGAATATTCGGCCCCCAGCGCCACATTCTCGGAATTATCGGCGGGGTGGTTAAGCTGCACGGATGTCGTCACCCTGTTCTGCTTGTCCTGATAGGGCTCGAACGCAAAGCCGATCCGGAAGATTGTGGGAGGAGAGAACCCCTGGAAGCTGGAGACGGTGGTACCGTCCACCAGCTGCACGGATCCTGACGGTGCCATCTGTCCGCCAAAATTGCTGACGGAAACCGCAAATCTCGTCGATCCGATTCCGGTCCAGTAGTATGTTCCCAAATCCACAAGCACGCCCCGCATAGAGAGAGCGGCAAGCGTTTCGTCGACATACTTTACGCTGACGCCGAAGCTGAATCTGTCGGTCATCTTCCGGGCGTAGGTGGCGGCCACGGCAAGATCGCCGTATTTGAAATATTCACCCGTGCCGTACGGCTGGAGCTCGGTGGTGACCGGCATGTCCTCGGAACGGAGAGAGATTACAGAAATGCCGACGCTGTTCTGCTCGTCGAGATGGTAGACGCCGCCGATGAAGTCATGCTGAAGCCCGACAAACCAGGTCGAATGAGAGAAGGCGATATCATTCTTGTCGAACTCTGAAATTCCCGCCGGGTTGTAAAACAGCGCATAGGCATCGTTTGCCACTGCGGCGAAGCTTTCCGCCATAGCGTTTGCCCTGGCCCCCACACCGATCTTCAGAAACTCCGCAGTCGTTATCCCGACCCGCTGGGAGCCGAGCACGGGAAAGAGCTGTGCCTGTGAAGCGGAAGCAATCCCAAGAACGAGGAGCGCTGAAAGAATGTACTTATTCATTCTCGATCCTCTGAAATCCTCCTTTGACCTTTTGCCTTTAGCCCTTGAACCGGGATCATAGTTTGACCGATACCCCGATCTTTATATTCCGCGGTGTCAGGTATCTTGACTGGTCCAGCGGGAACGGACTTATCGGCGCGTTGAGCTCCGGGTACAAGGGGTTGTTCCAGCTGGGCGGTGTCATGTCGCCAAGTTCGTAGGCACGACCGGTTACGGGGTTTATGATGTCGGAGTTTTTGTTATTGAGAAGATTCTGGACATTGACCATCAACGTCATTTCGACTCCGCCGACCGTGAAGTACTTTTCGAAATTGAAATCCACCCAGAACCAGTTCGCACCTATCTTACCATACTGGTTGTTATTGTCAGGTGCATACAAGGGTTCACCGTTTGAAGCATAAGTTCCGGTGAAGTAATACGGCGTATATCTCTTTCCTGACTCGAAGAAGATTCTGAAGTAGGCCTCGAAATCGTCGAGTATGCCTTTGCCGAAACCGAAGATGCCGTTCTGCTTCGAATTATAAAAAGAGAAATTGCCGGAGAGCTGGAGAGGTCTGTCCCACGAAAGATAGCTCTCGTTCATCATCTCCTGGATGAGTCCCTGCACCGCGAGGACTCCCTCGTCCGCCGAACTCGATTTCCCCGTGAAGACAGAATATGAGCCGCTCACGGTTCCGCTGAACCAGTTACTTATTCTTTTTCTGTACTCGACTTCGATCCCTCTGTCGCGCGAATAATCCGAGTTGACATAGGTTATGAAGTTTTGTCCGATGAGCCCTGCCGAATATATCTGCGCCTGTTTTGTCTGGACGTAATCGAAGATGTCTTTGTAGTATGCAGTAACTGTGAGGACATCGTCGTTGGTAAACTGATTGCGGAGCCCGAGCTCGTAACTAACCGTCGTCTCGGGATTTAGGTTCGGGTTGCCGAAAGCCTGGTACGTGGACATCGCGGTACTCGGAGCAAGTTTTGCATAAACGAACTGCGGCCTCGGCCATTTTGAAAAGTGTCCGTAGTTCAAGAACAATGTCTGGTTATCCGATATAGGATGCGAAATTCCCAGACGCGGACTTATCCGTCCCTTCCATCGTCGGCCGAAAAAGTTGTAAGTATCCTGATAGTACTTATCGCGTATCGCTTGCGGGATTGTGATGACCTGCGGATTATTTACTGCATCATCGACGTACTTACCGGGGAACCAGTAATCGAAGCGCAGACCGAAGTTCAGTATCATTCCGTTGGTGGTTATAGTTTCCTGCGAGTAAGCCGAACCTGTAGCCGGGAACACCTTGTAAATGTCGTTGTTGAGGCCCATAACACCGACCCACGGATCATAAATATCGATCAGCTGCATCTCCTGGAAATTCATGTCGAAGCCGGCCTTGAACTTATTCTTCTCGGTAAAGAATGAAGTGATATCGAACTTCACCTCGTTATTGATGAAGTAGTGATCGTGCCAGGTGTCTGCATTTCCGAAATCGTAGAAGCCGTCACCCGGAATAATTCCGATCGTGTCGCTGGAGGTGTTGTAATAAGTCGGTGGAAGCGTGACGACGTCGATCGGCTGCTGATACTGTGTCCAGTAGAGTCCGTTTGCGTCGGCGCGGAGCTGCGTGAAGAAGTGGGCCAGCTTGAAATCGTAGTATGTCTTCGTGCTCAGTGTCTGGGTGATGTCTATTTCCTGCATGATGCTGTTGTGCGTGTAGACATCCGCGCTGCCGAGAATATTCTGAAAATTATACTGGTATCCTGGGCTCGGCTCGACATACTCGAGATTCGTCTGCAACGATTGTGTGTTCTCGTTTATGCCTACACTCTGATTGTAAGAATAACTAATCTTGAGCGTCTGCATCGGTTTGTACGTGATTTTTCCGAGCCCGTACCATTCGTTGTCGAGCCGCGGCGCAAACCGCGTCCCGTAGAATATCGATGAGTTCAACCTGTTCGGAGGATTGATCTTGTACGAGACGACCTGCCCGTCCTGGTAGCGCTGGGCCCAGAGAGCTTGTCCGTCGCTGAACCCTGCCGCGAAGCTTCCGAACAGCGTGACTTCGCCGGGAATCTTTATCCCGATAGCGGGAAGGACATACTTCGTTATCGGCTCCGGTCCCCCGATGTTCGCCTGGTAGTCATCCGAGTTGAAGTTAGACGGGGAATTCTTGTTCAGTCCCCAGTGATCCGTTTTGTATTGTACAAACAGGTCATACCTGTCGCCGCCTTCCTTAGTTTTGACGTTGATGATTCCGCTTGTCGCCTGGCCGTACTCGGCATTGAACCCGCCGGTGATTATTTCCATCTGGCTCAGAGAATTCGCGCTCAGCTGCAGCCCGAACCCGGTCCCGGCGAGAGGATCCTGGATCGAGATGCCGTCCAGAAGGTACGCGTTCTCGTAAGAGCGGCCGCCCCGTATGTGGATCTCATTGTCCGATGCGACAACCCCGACCTGCTGTGAGACCACTTCCTTCACGTTTTCTACGGCAGAGATCCTTATGGCATCCGAAGAAATGGTCCTGGTGCTCTGGGTTTCAGCGACATCCATCATCGGCTTCTCGCCGATCACAACCACCTCCTGCCCCAGCGACAGCGCGGTCTCTTCCAGCTGCACATTGACAGTCGTTGCTTCTCCCTTTTCGACCTTTACGTTGGTGTGCTCGACCTCTTTGTATCCGATCAGACGGAACGAAAGCGTATATACCCCCGCGGAGACGTTCTTAATTTCATACTTCCCGTCCATGTCCGTCGTTGCGCCGTAATACGTGCCTTTGATCAGGACGTTCACTCCAACCAGGCCTTCCTTGGTCGCTGTGTCGATAACCTTACCCTGTATGCTGCCGCGCTCCTGCGCAAGTGCAGTCGAAAAGGAAAGCTCCAAAGAACAGGTTCCAAACAAAAACAAAGCACCAAATAAAAGAAAGGATAAGGATCGGCGAGTTCGCGGATGTACATTCTTTGCCGCCGCCTGTTGCGCAGAAATTGTCCGAGGGACTCTCTCAGGATTTTGGTGTTTGTGGCCTTTCATTAGAATGCTCCGAAATCCTTGAAAACCTTATAGATCAATTGGGAGGCTCGCGTGTTCGCCGAGGGCGGTGTGTCGTTCCCGTTGAATCTGTAAAGAGGCACACCGAGCAAGAACATGGATTTGTCACCGCTCAGGATGCCGAGGACAGGTGCAGGATTGTCGGGCCCATAGGAACCGTAAGGTTCAACGCGATAGATTACGGTTGCATCTAAACTCGGGAAGACCCCACGGAGGTTCCACACGGCCTTGCCGCCGTCTGCCGGATTTGAAGCAGGGCCGTCGCGAACAAGCTCAGGATATTGTGTGGAATCTGTCGGGACTACTGTTGCTCCCGAAAAGACAAATCCGGTCGATGTTATCGGGGGGCTTGCCGACGAAGAGCCCCGGAGAATGTCGGACATGACACTATCGACAGAGCCGGTGAAGTCGCGCAGCTGTTGCGTAAGCGATGCCCTGTCGGCAGTCGTGTCGAGGGCGTAATAACTGAAGAATATTTTTCCGCCCGCGCTCCTGTAACCGCCTATCGCCGCCTGAGCGATATCAAAATCTTTGTAGTCGGCGGAATACCAGAAGACATATTTGAAAAGCTTCAGGGTTTCCTGAAAAGACGGAACGATACAAGGCTGGACAAGGTCTCCCTTCTTCGGACTCGTGGGGACCATGCCACTCCTTATATCCCACACGTCGTACTTACCTTTCAAAGATCCGCCGTTGAGGTTGTCGAATATGTTTCGATAGAAGGACAGCGATCGATCCTGTGAGCCGTAATCGTTCACGATGAGAACATTTCCCCTGGGCTTCTTCACAAACCAGGTGTGCGTCGAATCCGGCATGCGGACAGCCGGACTGTAAGCGTCTGCGACATCCTGTGCCTTTACATAAAAGACATTATCGCCGTTCAGCTTCATATTCGGTAGGGTGACCTTCAAGGGTGAATACGACATTGCCGGATATGTGTTCGCGTAGATGTCGCACGAGACAGTAGATGTATCCGTTTGCGCTTCGGAGATTCTCGCCTCGATAGTGACGAAGCGCGCCTGCGCCGGCAGCTGCACCCAGCTTGATGGAGATACGGTGTCGTTAAGGGCGATGTAATAGTTGGTGATAGTATTGTCTCCGTCGACGTCCGAACCCTGCCAGCCGAAGGACGCAACGGTAAAAGTAGTATCGGGAATATCCGGCCGCGTCGAGAACTGACCGCTGTTCATGACGAAGATTACCTGCGGCGGAGTGTTAGCGATGGGAAATTTTATGGAAGCAGGATCAGGGTCGACGGCTCTGCCGAGAGTCGGAAAAGGCTCGCCTTTGTCCCACCTCCCGTTGCCGTTAGCGTCGGTAAATACTACTGTGTCTCCTTCATGGAGCACTCCGTCGAAGCTATTGTCGATTGCTGCAACGGTAAACGTATATGAAGTGTCTTTGCTGAAAAGGGGAAGAGAAAACGTGCTGTCGGTCTTGGCAGTACAAGTCCATGTCTTCCTGTCGAAAGTGATGATGTAATCCACTACGAGGCCGTCGCCGTCATTGGCCCACCAGTGGACCTCGAGCCGGCTGGACTGCGGGTTGAAGTTCCCCGACTCTGTCGAATCCCTGAACGGAAAAGCCGCCACAAAGGTCTTCGGTGGGAGGTTGCCGGATACCACGGAAGAGAAATGCTTCGTGCAGCCGGAGAGGGTAAGAAGGAGAAGAAGCAGAAGCATGGAGTAACGCAGCATTGAGATCTCTGACCACCGGGTTATCCCGGCTACGAGGGAGTTATACCCCCGAGTTTCAGCCCTCCCTGCTCTTTGTTTCCTCACTGCAAACACTCCACCTTAATAATCGAATGATCGTCCAAGATATGATTTCTCGCGCTTGAGTACTTCCAATATTCCGGTCGTTCCGCAAAGCCTTTTCGAACCGGATTCTGATGAATGCAGTTCAGCTTTTCTAAGAAGAATGTCTCAGTCATGATTGCAATCGGATGGAATCCGGTCTGCCACACTTTATGCAAATTACCGCGACCCTCTTTCGCTGCCGCGTTACGGAATGATTCAAGAATATCGTAACAACCCATCTCATCAAGCAGCGCAACGATCCGCTGCGAAGTATACCGACCAAAGTCCCGCATAATTCCCGACAAACGCTTCGGAGGTTGGGACGACACTATGTAGTGTGCGTGAGTAGGCATAATGACATACCCGTGTGCGTGCAAGCCTTTGTTCGACATGCAATAACTCAAGCTTTCTATAATACTGTCAGACATTCTGACTGACACGAAAACGTTTTCCCATTCAACAATAGTTGTCGTAATGAAATACAAACTAACGTCGTCTATAACCTTCCATCGACTCACACGGCCTCCGTAATGCAGGGGGGCTTCGGAATTCAGGAGTTCAACTCCTTCACAGCTCAGGGCTCAGGTGGGTTTGTACCCAATGGGATGTTGCCTGAGGGACTTCAGGCCGTGAAATTTCCTGTTTCGAAGCACACACCACAAAGCCCTTTCTGCAGAAGTCTGATTTCTCTTGAATCCTCTTGCTTTTTCGATGATATCCCGGTAACGCATTATACCGCTCCCGTTCCCCCTCTCTAATATTAGAGAGGGGGTTAGGGGGGTGAGTAATCCTACTTCAGCAGCAACATCT
>JBJKQU010000031.1:0-14244 GCA_046705025.1 Candidatus Kryptoniota bacterium
ATCGCAGCGCTGGCAGGAGTCATAATCTATTTCGGGAAATCCCAGACTCATTTCTCATTCACGAACATACTTCCCACCAAGCTCGACTACGGCACCTTGTCCTTCTGGTCATCTATGTGCTTTGCACTCGCAGGACTGGAATTGGCAGCCGTGATGTCGGGAGAGATCGTAGACGCCGGAAAGACCATTCGAAAGGCGACGTATCTTTCCGGAATCGCCATAGTGCTCGTATATCTCGTCGGGACAGTCGCCCTGCTGGTTGGACTTTCGTCAAAGGATGTTAACCTGGTAACAGGGCTCGTGCAGTCGATCCACAAACTGGAGCTAGAAACCGGCACAAGGTACCTAACAAACATCAGCGCGCTTCTCATAACTCTCGCGGGTATTGGAGGGGCCGGAGCCTGGCTCGCAGGCAGCGCCAGGATACTGTTCGTTACCGGTATAGACAACTACCTGCCGCACGTATTCGCTAAACTTCACCCCAAATGGAAAACGCCCTACATTGCCATCATTTTCCAGGGGGTCATTGCCACTGCTTTCCTGCTCATGAGCTTTATCGGCGCGAGCGCGGAACAGGCTTACCTCGTCCTCGTCGATGCGACGATCATCGTCTACTTCATCCCTTACATCTACATATTCCTGGCCGCCATCCGGATATTCAGGAGGGAGAGAAGAGAAACGCCCGGCAGCAAAACTTTGTTTAAGATTGTTGCAAGCAGCGTTGGAGGACTGACGACAGCCGCTGCGATTCTCCTGACGTTATTTCCGCGTGAAGCCGGAGGAAACCCGCTGCTGTTTCTGGCGAAGAGCCTCGGGAGGTCACTGGCCTTCGTGGCGGTGGGAGTAATAATCTTCTGGGCGGCAAAGAGAAGGAACGTCGCCGTTTCCTGACAAAACATATCCCCGGTCCTTCACATACAGGGCTCGGCCAGTAAAGGAAAGACATTATGGAGTTGGAAAACAGACTAGGGCGGAGCAAGAGCCAATATCTTCAAGAGGCTTCACGGCAGCCGGTTCACTGGCAAACGTACTCGGACGACGTATTTCGGGTTGCAAAAGAAATGGACAGACCGATTCTTCTCGACATCGGTGCCGTCTGGTGTCACTGGTGCCACGTCATGGATAATGAGTCATACGTTGACGATCAAGTTGCCGCAATTATCAACAAGAGCTTCGTTCCCGTTAAAGTGGACAGGGACCAAATGCCTGACGTTGACGCCCGCTACCAGACAGCCGTCGGGGCACTTGCGGGCACGGGCGGCTGGCCGCTGACGGTTTTTCTCACCCCTGAAGGCAAGGCTTTCTACGGGGGTACGTACTTCCCGAAAAACGACGTGCAGGGGAGACCCGGCCTCCTGACAATGCTTCCCCAGATTGCCGAGGTATACGAGAAGCAGAAGAGTGAAGTTTACAAGAGCGCCGACGGGCTGTTTCAGCAGCTCAGGGACTATGAAAGACAGACCGGCCAGCCGGGAGAACTTAGCAACGAAATAGTTGAAATGGTTGTCGAGGACGCGCGCTCCAAAATGGACGGCCAATTCGGCGGATTCGGGAGTATGCCGAAATTCTTCACGGCTACGGCCTTGCAGCTTTTGATCGAGAAAGCCCTACGGGAAAAAGACCATGACCTCATCAGCTTCCTCAGGCTCACGATGGAGAACATGATGCATGGGGGGGTGTATGACCAGCTCGGCGGCGGATTTCACAGGTACTCTGTGGATAGATTTTGGCATGTGCCTCATTTCGAGAAGATGTTGTATGATAATGCATTGTTAGTGAAGGCGTACCTGGCGGCGTCCAAACTGGGCGACGGGCCAGCGTATGCCGGAGTCGCCCGACAAATCGCCGACTGGATAACCGGTCCGATGAAGTCGCCTGACGGGCCGTTTTACTCACACCAGGACGCAGACATTGGGCCGAACGACGACGGGGGCTACTGGACCTGGACCCTTGCGGAGGCGGCCGCGGCATTGAGCGAACAGGAAAAGAAGGCAATCGAACTCTATCTCGACATTCGAGAAAAGCCGAACGACCTCTACGGATTGCCCGAAAAGAATGTTCTCAGGGTGGCCCTCTCGATCGAGGATACTGCCAGGGACCTCGCTATATCTCCCGACGAGATCACTGCTCTGATTGCCAGCTCTAAAACGAAGCTTCTCGATGCACGTGAGAAACGAACCGCCCCTCTCATCGACAGGACATTCTTCGCCGACAGAAACGGTCTGGCGATAAGTGCCTTGGTTGAGGCATCCCTCGAGCTCAACGTGAGATCATATTTCGTGGCGGCAGAAGCGGCGACAAATTTCATGCTCGAACATATGATCGATAGAAAGGGGAGAGTCGCTCACGCTTTCTCGGATGGGGGAGTGGTCTATCAGGGTCTGCTGGATGACCAGGTGTACTTCGGAATAGCTCTCCTTGACTTGTTCGACGTGATGAGACACGACAGCCATCTCTCGACCGCCGAAAGAATTGCGCAAGCTCTTCTGGAGGGTTTCGAAGACACGGAGAACGGCGGATTTTTCGACCGACCTCACGACAGCGCCGGAGAAGGGGTGCTCTCTGCCAAGCGCAAGCCGATAGATGATACACCGACGCCGTCGGGAAACTCTTCAGCCGCGATCTTATTCGACAAATTGTTCTCGATTACCGAAAATAAGGAATATTTTGAGGTTGCAGAGCGGACGCTGAAGGCGTTCGCAGGTTCAGCAGGAAAATTTGGTCTCTATGGGGCCAGTTACGCCCGGGCGCTCAATTTGCACTTCGCTCTTCGGAAAAACCTTAAGTAGGGAGTCAGGCTTTTCGACCCCGTATTAGAAGATCCAATGCCTGCCTTGCTTTCCGTACATCCGCCTCGTCCACAAAGAAGTCCACGTTGCCGACCCCCGGCAAGGGATACAAAGCGGCGAAATCCTCGTTCTGTGTGTAATACCCAATCTCCGCGTTTTCAAGCATCATCTTCGCGCTTATTATGTCAGATTGGATGTACGAGCTGAAGACTTTTGCCGACTTTCCGCTTTTTCGCGTGGTCATAATTAAATCTTTGCAAGAGCCCTCTTAAAATCAAGTATGAGATCCTCCGTATCCTCGATCCCCACAGATATCCTGACCATTCCTTCCGTAACTTTCGCCGCCTTCAACTCTTCGGGACTCATTTTGATATGGCTAGTCAGCACAGGGATACTTACGAGTGTCTCCACGCCTCCCAGACTCGTCGCGTTCAATGCCAGTTCCAGGCCGTCACAGAACTTTTTCGCCGCTTCCAGGTTCTCCAGCTCGATGCACAGCATCCCGCCAAATCCGGTCATCTGCTTTCTGGCGATCTTGTAGCTCCTGGAGGAGGGAAGGCCGGGGTAAAAGACTTTGTAGACCTTCCTTTGCCTGAAGAAGAACTCGGCAAGCCGCTGTGCGCTTCTGTTCTGTTGATCGACCCTCACCTTCAGCGTCTTGAGGCTTCTGTCGAGCATGTGCGCGTCAATCGGGTTTATGCATCCCCCGAAAGCCTTCATTGCCTCCCGGATGTCCTTCACAAACCCGCGAGACGAGATGGCCGCACCCGCCATGATATCGCTGTGGCCGCCGATATATTTCGTGGCGCTGTGAACAACGATATCCACTCCTAAATCGATAGGGTTTTGATTCACCGGCGAGGCAAAGGTGTTGTCTACGATACTCAGTGCCCCGGCGCGCCTGGCCGCCTTCGCAACTTTTGTGATAGATATGCAGTCTGTCGTCGGATTGACCGGCGTCTCGAAATAGACGATTTTGGCGCTCGGAAATTTCTCGTCCATCGAGTACAGTTCAGACTCATCTACGAAATGAGTCTCTATCCCGAATCTAGGAGCAATGTCCCGTAGGAACCGATATGCCATGCCATAAAGCCGTCTGGCGGCTACGATACCGTCACCGCTCCCCGCGAAGGCCAGCAATGTCGTCGTAATTGCAGCCATGCCGCTTGAGAAAAGAACTGCATCTTCGGCATTTTCAAGCGATGCCAGCTTTTCTTCTACGTTTCTTACGGTCGGATTTGAATAGCGTGAATAGATGTAGAACTCTTCTTCGTCGCCGATAAACCTGTCGTAGTCATCGCTCTTTTCGACCGCGAAAGTCGTGCTCGGGTAAACAGGGAAGTTGGCCCCTCGATAGAGTTTGTCCTTCCTTCCATGAATTGCTCGCGTTGATTTGCTGTGTGCCAATTCAGTCCTCCCGTTCCGTCGATGCCTCAAAAAGTATATTCAGCATTTCCTTTACCGCCCTCTCCAGTCCGACAAATATCGCATGGGCCATTAGGGCGTGTCCTATGCTGAACTCTTCGATTTCCTCTATCATGGCAACAGGCTTCAGATTTCTGTAGTCGAGCCCGTGGCCGGCGTTTATCTTCAATCCGAGCTTGCGGGCATATTTGGCCGCCTTCCTTAGCCGGGCCAGCTGCGTCTCGACTTCCGGCCCTTTTGCATTTGCATATTCACCGGTATGAAGCTCGACAAAATCCGCACCGACATTCTTGGAGGCTCTGATCTGGGCTTCAGTCGGTGCGACGAAAAGGCTAACCTGAATGTCCTTATTGTGAAACCTGTTTGTCACCTCTTTCAATCGGGGCATCTGAGCGGCGACATCGAGACCGCCTTCGGTAGTCAACTCCTGTCTCCTCTCAGGAACCAGTGTGACGAGATCCGGTACTATATCGAGCGCAATATCGACAATTTCCTCGGTGGCGGCCATCTCGAGGTCCAGCTTCGTCTTAAGAAGCTTCCTGAGCAAGAGGACGTCGTTATCCTGGATGTGCCTCCTGTCCTCCCGCAAATGGCTTACGATGCCGGCAGCACCCGCAATTTCAGCAAGCAGCGCCGCCGTTACGGGGTCCGGCTCATTTTCGCCGCGAGCCTGGCGAAGTGTCGCCACGTGATCGATATTAACGGACAGTCTTTTCATTTCGCATTTCCTCGCTGTCGTAGGATTTCATAGCATATGATTCCGGCCGCGACGGAGACATTCAAAGAGTCTATTTTCCCGATCTGCGGAATCGAGAAGATCATGTCGGACTTCTCTCGCAGGATCCTCTTCACGCCGTCCCCCTCATTTCCAATGACCACGCCTACCGGAATTTTCAAGTCCACCTCCGAAACGGAAAGCGGGGCGTTCACGGCGCTGGAGGCGATCCAGAAACCGCTCTCCTTCAAATACATCAACACCTGGTGAAGGTTCGCCTCTCTGGAGATCCTGACGTGAAAGGCGCCTCCCGCAGACGCTTTGATAGCCGTTTCATTGAGCGGAGCCTGTGCTTCCTTCGCGATGATCACCCCGTCCACCTTGAAGAATGCGGCAGTCCGGAGTATCGCACCGAAGTTTTGAGGGTCTTGGATCCTGTCAAGTATCAGCAATAAAGGGTATTTGCTGCGTAGAGAACTCTCGACGAGCGACCCAATGGGGAGGAATTTTATTTTGCTCAAGGTTGCCACGATTCCCTGAGCAGACACATTCCTGGGAAAGCCAGATGTCAACTCGGCGAATTGTTTGGAATCCACCCGCGAGACCGGGATCGATTTCTTTTTGGCCAACGCCTGGATTTCGCCGAGACTCCCCCCGTGAGCGGAAAAAAGGATGTATATCTTTGAAATGTTCGAGCCAGCCTTCAGCGCTTCGGTTACAGCATTGCGCCCGATTATTTTCTCTTCAGTCAATTAAGATTCCTTCTACATTAGATGCATACCGGGATAAACAAAAATTAAGCTGAACGGCGACTCGAATCCCCCGAAAACCTCAAGCCAGCTCTGAGAACTTTCTGAGGAACGCTTCTTCATCCAGTTTGAATTCAAAGACCAGCTTATCATTAATAAAAACGACCGGCACTTTGTTCCCGAATCTCTCAAACAAATCCGTGTTCTCCTCGAGAACAATCTTCTCGAGAAAGAATTTCTTCTCCTTTTTCAGTCCCCCAAGGATCTCCTCGGCCTCGTCGCAGAGATGGCAGTTCTCTTTCTTATACAGAAGCACTCTCGTCATGTATGCACCGCTTCAGATCGTTGCTGGAAATAACTGAAGCCGATTATCCCGACTGCTATAAGTATGATTGAAATCAGCTGCGCCTCGCTAAGTCCGAACAGGAGCCGGGGATTGAGCCGTATGAATTCCACCAGGAGTCTTTCTGTCCCCGCAAGGATCAAATAGACCATAAACAGTTTGCCGTCCGTACTGAATGATTTCCTCATGCGCCAAAGGATATAGAAAATCAGAAGGCAGGCGAGGAATTCATAGATCGGCGTCGGATGGAGAAGTGTATTGTTAGGGACGATTCCTCCCGGATAGTGTGCCTCGATCTGGGGGAAGCCCTGGAAGGCAGCGGATGGCGGAACGATCCCTTTCGAGTAATCGACGCCCCATGGAAGCCTCGTCGGCATGCCGTAATCCCCGTCCCCGGAAAAGTGGCAGCCGAGTCTCGCGACACCGTATCCCATTATCAGCGCCGGTGCGAGCGCATCCGCTACTCTGGCCAGTTTGAAGCCCTTTCGTTTTGCAGCCCAAAGGATAATAACTGCAGCAAGGACGAACCCACCGTACCATGTCAAACCACCGGGTGAAAATGCCATTCCCAGAGGGTCCTTTAAAAAGTCTCCCCAGTTCTCGATCAGAGAGAGTATCTTGGAGCCCGCTATTCCAAATACCACCGCAATGAGGGTCACCTGATTCGCGAAGTCAACTCCAAGTCCCTTTCGTTTGAATTCCTTCACGGCCACGTAGTTGGCAACAAGGAATCCGATCCCCATCATCAAACCGTAACTGTAAACATCGAGGGGGCCGATATTGAAAAGGATGGGGCGAACTGTATCGCTCAGTATTCGGCTTAGCATTTCACCTACTCGGCCCGCCTCATCCATTCAGCGCGATCGGTGAGGATTTCGATGAACTTACCTTCTTTCGTAGTGCGAGTGATTTTCACTGCATCGCCTATGTCGACCTTGAATTGATTGGCCTTCTTCCCACGCCGGTCGACGATGATAGTGTACTCGCCAGGTGCCGGACTTTGCATTTCATACCTTCCCATTGCCGGACCGGGGCGGGGAAAGTCGGACATTGGAGTCTTGAGGCCGACGATGTCGAAGGAGATCTTGCGGTCGGTCAGCTCGGTCTCCAATACGAGTTCATACACGAAATTCTGAAATTCTTCCGTCGTCCTGAACAGAAACGCTATCCCGGAGCGTTTCGCAACAGGATCTTCAAAGGGCTCTATCAGCAGCTTGAATTCAACGGCCGAATCGGTCCTGTGTACTTTAGGAGGTTTTTTCTTTGCCATTCAGCTTTAGATGTCGAAGTAGCTTACCTCTTCGTCCTTGAAAAACTGGACTATTTCCGCCGAAGTCTTTGCCGTCAGGAGTTTCTTTCTAAACTCGTCTTTGTTCATAAGGCGGGAAATTCTGCTGAGGAGCTTTATGTGCGGTCCGACCATGTTGTCTCTGCCGACCAGGAGGAAGAGCAGCCTGACCGGTTCGCCGTCCAACGACTGGAAATCCACAGGCTCCCCCGTTACCGCAAAAGCAGCCACAATGTCGTTTACTGCGTCGGTCTTTCCGTGTGGGATGGCAAACCCCTTTCCGACCCCGGTGGACATTATCTTCTCTCGCTCGAAGATTGCCTCTCGGACCTTTTCGAGATCCTTGATCTTTTTCGAGTTCTTGAGGAGATCTATAATCGAGTTCAGGACTTCATCTTTAGTCTTACCCGCCAATTTTGTCGACACAAACTCATCTTGAAGTATGTCGCTAATTTTCATATTCTAATTTTCTCCATTTCATTAAACAGGAACTTCTGTTGGGAAGCGTGCAAAAGTCAAGTGTACAGCGGAAAACCGCTTTGGGAACGGAACTGAATTCTCAGGTCACTTCGATTCCCTCTTGCCTCCGTCAGCCCATTCCGAAAGCCAGGACGAAATCCTCGACTCGAAGCTTTCGACAAGGGACTGGGCTACATCTTTGCTATCGGACTCAGCGTTGATATGAAACAGCGGACGCTCCTTATCGGGGAGTAGGAGCACCCAGGCGCCGTCATCGTAGTGAACCTTAATGCCGTCTAAGGTTTCCCGCTTTTCGTTCTTCGTGAGCTCGATAAGCTTTCTCATTATGCCCCCTTTTTCGCTCCACGGACAATCGAGGTTCTTTTTAACCATGTGAAGCTTTGGAATCTGCTTGTCGAGCTCCATCAATGTCAGCCCGGATTTCGCCGACAGCTCGAGTATCTTTGCGATCGAAAACATGGCATCGCTGGCAAACATGAACTTGGGAAAGATGAAGCCGCCTTTTGTACCCCCGACAAAATCAAAATTTCCTTCGAATGCCGCATTCATGAGTGCCTGGTGTGTCGCTTTGGTACGCACGACTTCGAGATTATGTTCTTTAGCGATGAGGTCGACCTCCCGGGACGCCGAGAACGGAACCGCTATGCGCTTCACGCCAGGTTCCGAAACCGCAAACAACTTCGTGACCAAAGAGAGAAGTCTGTCCTCATTGACAAATTCTCCGGCTCCGGTGACAGTAAATACCTTCTCGCCGCCGGCGTCGAACATGAAACCGAAGTCATAACCTAGTGACTTCACGATGTCTTCCAGCTGCCGCAAATCGTCTTCCAGCTGCCTTTGTGTCTTCGTCAGCTTCTTGGGATCAAGATAGGCATTTAACGCAACCACCCGTACGTTCAGTGAACCGATTATGGTCGGAAACAGCGTAGATGTAACGCCGTGCGAATAGTCTATTACCATATTGAATTTCCGGTCCCTGATGACCTGGATGTCGAGGGACCTTATGAAGTCCTCCCGGTAACTCTCATTGGTCCGTTGGGGGAAATAGATTTCGCCGGCCTGGTCGTGCGGAGCTCTGGCGAACTCCTCTCCGAAGAAGAGCCGCTCAACCACCCTCACCTTGCTTGAAGGAAGGTCGCGACCGTCCGGCCCGAGGAAAATTATGTCGGTCAGGTCCGGATCGAGCGGATTCTTACGCACGTGTATGCCGCCTGCGGCTCTTCCGCTCCTGAGTTCATGCCTCACCAGGGGCAGGGGTTCCGTCCGCAAGTCATAAACGTTTGCTCCGGCCGACATGAAGCCGACGATCAGCGCCCGGTTTATCATCCTGCTCACGGTGTCGGAGTCCCGGCTCGAGATGACGTACTTCCCGATGCCGATGAGGGAACCGAAGGCCGCCCCGAGCTTTGCCGCGAACTCAGGGTTCATCTCGATGTTGGATGTCCCTGTTACGCGCGCGTCGGTAAAAATCGCCGAGAGCCATTTGTCTTCCCAGACAAGGCTCCTCGACAGGGTCGCACCGGCGTCGACGACCTTCTTCGGCCAGAGTTTCACGTTAGGCCTTATATGCGCACGCTTTCCTATTATGCAATCATCACTTATAAACGCGTTTTCTTCTATTTCCACGTGCTCGCCGACTATGGTGTTGCTTCCGAGCACGTCTCCCGTAACTTTTGAGTAAGCTCCTATGAGAACGCTGTCCCAGAGTATGCTTCTGTGAATGCTCGAGTTGGAAGCTATCGAACAATTGTCTCCGATGATCGCATCGGCCAGTGTGACGCTTTCACCTATCGTGACATTGTGGCCAAGGACTACAGTCCCTCCGAGTGAGAGATTCGGAGGCAATTCGAACTCGGCGGGGGCAAAAAGCTTTGCATTCCCGACATCCTGCAGCGTGCCTTCTGTGGTAACGGATACCTTATTGTCCAGACAATCGAGTTGAGCCTCGATATACTCGTTCAGATTCCCGACATCCCGCCAGTAACCTTCTGCGGCGTAACCGTAAAGAGGCATCTTCTCCATCAGCATCAGCGGAAACAGCTGCTTGCTGAAATCGTATTCCTCACGATAGGGGACCATCTCGAGTATTTCAGGCTCAATAACATATATGCCCGTGTTAACCGTGTCGCTGAAGACCTCACCCCACGTCGGTTTCTCGAGAAACCTGACTATTTTGCCGTCGCCCTCGGTTATGACAAGGCCGAACTGTAAGGGATCATTGACTCGCGTAAGGACGAGAGTGGCTTTCGATCCATTCGCTTCGTGGTACCCGATGGCTTTCTTGAGGTCGAAATCTGTGAGGACGTCGCCGCTGATTATGAGGATCCTGGAACCCTTCAAGAGGTCATATGCATTCCGAACGCTGCCGGCAGTCCCGTAATCAGCATCAGCCTTCACATATTGTATGGAGGCACCGAACTGATGCCCATCTTTCAGGAAATTCCTTATCACGTTCGGATGATAGAAGACCAAGACCACGATGTCTGTTATGCCGTGTCGAACGAGCAGCCTTACAATGTGCTCGATCATGGGCTTGTTCATGATCGGCACCATCGGTTTCGGAATCTTGCTCGTCAGCGGACGCAATCGGGTTCCAAATCCGCCGGCCATTATAACGGCTTTTAGCATGTAGTGTCTGAAGCTCCTTGATGAAAAATTCGGTGAAATATAAACCCAACCTGCAGTAAAATCAAGGAAACGGTGGGCCGGAGGCACGCTAAGTCGGTATACTGTCGAGGCTTGCAAATGGGCTTGCAATACTCGTACACGAAACTTAACTTCATACGCCTTTAAATCCATCCTGTGAGGTGGACAAGGTCCTGCCGGTGAAATCCACCTCATAGAAGCAAAGGCCCTTTTGTCACTCACTTGGAGGGAACATGAGAGTCAAAGCGAAAATTGCGGACGCCCGTCAGATGGAGCGTTCAGTCGTACGTCTTGCCCACGAAATAATTGAACACAACAAAGGAGCCGCTAACCTCTGTGTTATCGGCATCAAAACACGAGGGGACTTTCTGGCGAAGAGAATCGCCGAGAAGATATCGGAGATCGAAAAGCTCAACGTTCCGCTCGGGACCCTCGATATCACGCTCTATCGCGACGATGTCAGGCAGAAGATGAAACTCCCTGAGCTTAAGAGGACCGAGGTTCCTTTTGACATTACGGACAAGAACATAGTCCTGGTAGACGACGTCCTTTTCACAGGACGGACCATCCGGTCGGCACTCGATGCACTCATTGACATCGGGCGCCCGACCACGATTCAGCTTGCTGTGTTGGTCGACCGCGGACATAGAGAACTTCCGATAAGCGCGGACTACGTGGGCAAAAATCAGCCATCGTCAATCAAAGAATCGGTCGTCGTCCATCTGTCGGAGGTGGATGGAAGCGACGAAATACTATTGGTGGAGGAAGATGGGACAGGGAATTAGAAATCTATTGGGTCTTAGAGACCTTTCTCCGGACGAGATCGTCGAGATACTCGACACAGCCCGGAGTTTTCGGGAAGTACTGGAGCGGCCAATAAAGAAGGTGCCTACACTTCAGGGAACCACGGTGGTAAACTTGTTCTTCGAGAGTTCAACGCGCACCAGAATATCGTTCGAGCTTGCAGAGAGACGACTGAGTGCCGACGTCGTCAATTTCGCGGCAAGCGGGAGCAGCGTGTCGAAGGGAGAGACACTGAAAGATACGGCGCGCAATATCGAGGCGATGAAGACAGACGTCGCAGTCATCAGACATTCGTCAACCGGCGCGCCCCACTTTCTTTCCCGTTTCCTGAAATCGCCGGTAATCAATGCCGGAGACGGTATCAACGAGCATCCCACCCAGGGCCTCTTGGACATGTTCACCGTACGCGAAAAATTCGGAATGCTCAAGGGACTTAACGTCTGCATCGTGGGGGACATCGCCCACAGCAGGGTAGCGCGCTCGAATATCTTTGGCCTGACCAAGTCCGGCGCAAATGTGGCGGTCTGCGGACCGAGGACGCTGATACCGGATTACCTGCCGCAGCTCGGCGTCAAAGTGTTTTACGATATCGATGCGGCAATTCAATGGGCAGATGTATTGAACGTCCTGAGGATTCAACTGGAAAGAGAAGCCGGGGGAGACTTTCCTTCTATTAGGGAGTATCGACTTTACTGGGGAATCAACAGGATTCGTCTCGAGCGCATAAAGAAACCGATCGTGATTATGCATCCGGGCCCCATCAATCGCGGTGTCGAGCTTGACGCAGACATTGCCGACGGGGAAACGTCCCTAATACTTGATCAGGTTACAAACGGCGTGGCAGTCAGAATGGCTGTCTTATTCTTGACAGGAGTGAAGTCCTCATGAAGATTTTCTTGAAAAATGCCAGAATCGTCGACCTCTCGGGTCGTCTCGACGGCTTGTTCAACATCCTGATAGTAGACGGAAGAATACAGGATATCGGTACCTCGCTGGGTGGAAATCCGGTGAACTATGAGATCAACCTGGAAGGGAAGTTCGTAGTCCCGGGATTATTCGACATGCACACTCACCTGAGGGAACCTGGCCAGGAATACAAGGAAGACATCGCATCGGGAATAGCTGCCGCCGCAAACGGCGGTTTTACCGGTATAGCCGCGATGCCCAACACGGCCCCGGTCGTGGATTCCGCCGACGTCGTGAAGTATGTACTGGACCGGGCGAAGCAATCCGGGCTCGTCAATCTTCATCAGGTAGCTGCCATAACTGAAGGGCGGAAGGGCGAACATCTGTCGGAAATGAAAGACCTGGCCGAGGCGGGAGCAATAGCGTTCAGCGACGACGGTTCTGCGGTGACAAACTCCCAGGTGATGCGGCGCGCGTTGGAATATTCGTCCATGCTTAATAAACCCATAATGCAGCACTGCGAAGACCCGGACCTGACAAGGTCGGGCTTCGCGAACGAAAGTGCCAATACGATCAGGTACGGTTTGAAGACCCAGCACCGCCTCGCCGAAGAGCTCATACTGATGCGCGACTCGAAATTAGTGGAAGCTTTCGGAGGCAAGTATCACGCAAGCCATCTATCAACTTCAGGCTCGGTGAGCATTGTGGCCGAGGCGAAGAAGCGCGGCCTCCCGATAACATGCGAAGTTACTCCGCATCATCTGTTTCTTGACGATTCCATGCTTTCCGGTTATGACTCGGACTATAAAGTAAATCCTCCGCTGAGAACAAAGGACGATTGCGCCGCTCTCGTGGAAGGCTTGAAAAACGGAGTCATCGATGCGATCGCAAGCGACCATGCACCGCACGCCATACATGAAAAAGAAGTTGAGCTGGACGCCGCCCCCTTCGGCATGATCGGGCTCGAGACGACCGTGGGCGCAGTAATGACGAAGTTATATCACGAAAAAGTGCTGGGCATTCATGAGATCGTGAGACTGCTTTCGGTGAATCCCAGAAAGATCCTCGACCTGCCCGTCCCGGGCTTTGAACTGGGAGAGCGGGCCGAACTGACCATAATAGATCCCGATTACGAATGGGTTGTAGAGCCAGAAAAGTTCAAATCGAAGAGCAGAAACACCGGTTTCAAGGGATGGAAGTTCAGAGGCAGTGCCGTCGGAATCATAAATGAAGAGCGGTTCTATTTTTCAGATAGGCTGAGATAACTACACGAACTCGGCTTTCTTTTCCAGGGCGGACCGGAGTAGCTCCTTATATTTCTTTCTTGGAATTTCCGTGGCCCCGAACATTTGCAGATGCGGGGTGATGAATTGGGTGTCGAGAAGCGTGAAGCCTCTCTCATTCAAATGGTTGATCAAAAACCCAAGTGCAACTTTCGAGGCGCCGCTTCTGTGGCTGAACATCGATTCGCCGAAGAACGCCGAGCCGAGGGCTACACCGTACAGACCTCCGGCCAGACCGTCTTCGTCGACGCTCTCTATGCTGTGGGCATATCCTAGTCCGTGAAGCTTGAGGTAGCTTTCTTTTATCTCTTGATTGATCCAGGTTTCCTCCCTTTTCGCGCATCCGTCCAGGACGGCTTCGAACCGTCGATCAATTTCAATCTTGAAAAGCCTCTTTCTGATCAGCTGTCGTGTCGAGCGGGGAATGTGAGGAGAGGATATGGGAATGATCGCACGCGGGTCGGGCGAATACCAGGAGATTTTACCGTCGCTCTCGGCCATAGGGAAATAGCCGATCGAATACGCTCCGAGCAATACACTGGGAGGGATGAAAGCAGGCTTTTCGGATTGTTGGTATGTTTGAGTCATGAAGCTGCTGTCTCCGGCAACATGCAGTATTTTATGTGCCAGGCACAGAAAAAGCAAAGAGGTCTCTGAGGAGCTGGAAAATTCACTCACGCACGAAATTGCCTGAAATCCGACATAGGGAAGTGGGTCGGTGGATTTTTGGGGCGGACGGGGCTGTTAACTACAAGATTGGGGACGAGGGTTGGGAGATCGGAGAGGAGGGGTTTGATGTCAGGATTTTGGTGGGAA
>JBJKQU010000032.1:0-12313 GCA_046705025.1 Candidatus Kryptoniota bacterium
GAAATGCCAGATCTTCGTTCCTTCGCCAATATCGACGTTCTCGTCGACGACGGCGTGCTCATTGATATAGAAATTCTTTTTCGGCGATTGCCACACCATTTCGCCTGAGACTCCTTTCGGCCTGTTCTAAAATTTCGAGTACTTCGAATGCGTGCTTTCCATCGGTCAGCGGTTTGCGGTCCAACATGACGGCCTCTGCAAAGTGGCGCTGCTCCTCGGCGAGCGGCTGCCCCTCTTCATGCGGGATGACTTCGAATGCGCCGTCGAACTTTTCGATCGTGCCGTTGTTCGCCGTGAAGCGTTTTGGGTAAAACTTCAGCTTGTCTTTCGGCACGCTGTCCTCGAAGACCATCATCCCCTTGTCGCCTATCACCACGAGCCGCTGTTCCTTGAAAGGATGAAGCCAGCTCACGAAAATGTGCGCGTGCACGTTTCCCGGATATGTGAGGTATGTAAAGGTGGAGTCCTCGATGAGGGGCTGCAGGAACGATGCCCCGCGCGCCTCGACCTGGATCGGGTTCGACCCGGTCAGCATCTGCACGATTGAAATATCGTGCGGCGCAAAACTCCAGAGAATATTCTCCTCCGTCCTCACGGTTCCGAAGTTCAGCCTGTTGCTGTAGATGTACTGCAGTTTTCCAATCTTACCCTCGTCTAAAAGCTGCTTCAGCTTCATGACTGCGGGATGGTACAGTAGGACATGGCCGACCATCAGTTTCAGATGATTTTCTTCTGCGATATCTATAAGTGCCTGGGCCTGCCCGGAAAGAAGCGTTATCGGCTTCTCCACGAGCACGTTCTTGCCGGCCTCAAGCAGCTTCCTCGTCAGGTCGTAATGAGTCTCGGCGGGGGTCGCCACAATCACGGCGACAATCCTGTCATCTTCGACGATCCTGTCCGTGTCCGTCGTGAACTCAATCTCCGGCGATACTTCCTTCACTTTCCCGGCCGCGAGCGGGTTCGCGTCCGCAACCATTATGAGCTTTCTGCCGAAAAGAGCGCTCCCCGTCCTCACATGGTTCATTCCCCACCGCCCGCATCCGATAATTCCCAGCCCGATCTCATTCGTGTTCCCCATCAGTCACTCTCTCTCACTTTGTGATTAAAAAGGTCATGCCTTGAAGGCTCTGCCGTTCACCAGGTTCCGCGTATCCACGATCGGGCAATCGATTCCAGAAAAATCGACCGATCGGTAGTCGTCGTGCGCGGTCGCGATCAGTATGACGTCGAAGTCGCCCGATATCCCGACCGATCTCCGTCCTCCGAACTTCGCGTACTCCCTCGTCATTCCGATTACCGGTATGTACGGGTCGTTGTAGCTGACTATCGCCCCCTTTTCCTCGAGCTTTTCCATCAGCTGGAACGAAGGTGATTCGCGATAGTCGTCGACATTCGCCTTGTAGGCGAGGCCGAGAAGGAGCACCTTTGCCCCTTTAAGGGGTTTTCCAGATGCATTCAACGCCTCCATAACGCGTTGTACCACGAAATCGGGCATGGAAGTATTGATCTCCCCGGCGAGCTCGATGAATCTAGTCGACACTCCGTACTCCCTGGCCTTCCAGGTGAGGTAGAATGGATCTATCGGAATGCAGTGACCGCCGAGTCCAGGTCCGGGATAGAAAGGCATGTATCCGAAAGGCTTCGTTTTGGCCGCCTCGATTACCTCCCAAATATTTATACCCATCTTCATGAAGGTCACTTTAAGCTCATTCACGAGCGCGATATTGACCGCCCGGAAGGTGTTCTCGAGAATCTTCGTTGCTTCCGCCACGCGCGTGGATGAAACGGGGACTGTTTTCTCCACGATCTGATCATAAAGCGCCTTCGCCACCTCGAGAGACTCACGGTTGTATCCACCCACCACTTTAGGTATTGTCCTTGTTCTGAAATCCTTGTTGTTAGGATCTTCACGCTCGGGAGAAAAAGCCAGGTAAAAATCGGTTCCTGCCTTCAAGCCTGTCTCTTCCAATATTCCGCGCACATCGACGTCGGTAGTGCCGGGATAGGTCGTCGATTCGAGCGAGACCAGTTGCCCCTTTCTCAGGAACTTCGCAATCGTCCGCGTCGTGTCGAAGACATAGCTCATGTCGGGCTCGCGGTTTTTGTTCAATGGGGTCGGGACGCATATCACTATGGCATCCATGTCCGGAAGTTTTGAGAAATCCGTCGTCGGCTCGAATCTGTCGAGAATGGTCTCTATGGATTCCGCATTTATGTGCTTGATGTAACTTTTGCCGCTCTTGAGGGAAATCACCTTGGTTTCATCTATGTCGAATCCGGTAACGCAGAATCCTGCTTTTACAAACTCGATAATCAATGGAAGGCCGACGTAGCCTAAGCCGATTACGCCGACATTCGCCTGCTTCAATTCTATTTTCTCTTTTAGTTCCATGTCAGTAATTCCAGGTAGTTAACATTTTTATGAAAGCATTGATCAAAAAGCACACGGTAGGTATATGATGCTTCGTAGTTCATGGTTCGTCGTACATTGTTCATGGGTCGTGATCCTTTCTCCGTTTCTACCGTTTTTCGTTCTTCCCCTCCTTTCGTCCCTTTTCCTACAGCTTCGCCATCTCAGTCCCATTCAACGGAGTATGCATTCGCCCTTTTGTGCGCACTCATCCCGGAAGACAGACGCAATGCCTTGTCTCCGGCGAATGTAAGCCGGAAAGGACCGTCCAGTTTTATTGGTTGAAGGCCAGACTATCGGTTTTCAGTGAACATGCTGGTTCACTCAGACACCATTGCCAACGCTCAACTTGGCGTAGTAATCACCGGAGTTTGACCGTTTTTAGGCGGCACAAAGGGAGACTCCCGCGATGAAATTGCCCCTCTCAACTTCTCATCATATTCAGGACCAGCCGTCTCAGATTTCATGTTGCCTTCTACACTCTTCTTCGATTAAATCTCTCGTTATTAAAACCTGTTGAATCTTCTAATCTCAACCACGGGTATTCTCGCGCTAAACGTCGCGTTCATCCATTCACTTTCATGGATTCACTTCTCCTGTAGTATTGGGAATAAGACTTGTAGCCGTAATATGCGCCGTATGCTTTCCTGTAATCGAATTGGTTCAGCACGTACCCGATCACATTTGCCTCGACTTTCCTGAGCACTTCAGAACCCTTGTCGACAATGTCCGGCCTGGTGCTGTTGGCCGAAGTCACGAACAGTACAGCATCCGAGAGCCGGGAAAGGACGGCCGCGTCTGTCACCGCCAAAACGGGCGGCGAATCTATAAGCACGATATCGAAACTCGTTTCCATTATGGCCATGGTGGCTTTCATCAGGTCGGAGCCGAGCATTTCCGACGGATTCGGCGGTATTGATCCAGCCGGAAGGACATACAGGTTTTCGACGCTGGTCTTCTTGACCACTTCTTCGAGCTCGGCTTTCCCCTTCAGGTACTCTACAAGTCCCGGTCTCCTTTCCACTCCCCACAGCTTCTGGAGGATCGGCTTCCTCAGATCGGCATCGAGCATAAGAGTTTTCAATCCCGCATTCGCCAAAGCTACGGATAGATTTGCAACCGTAGTGGATTTTCCCTCGCGCGGTACCGAACTGACGACAAGAAGCGACTGCACCTTGCCTACGACCGGGGAATACTGGATGGTCGTCCGAAGCGAGAGATAGGCCTCGGAAATGGGGTCTGACGGCGAATGGATCGTGACGAGCCTCAGGGGGACCCTCCTGCCGCTGACGACTACAGACTTCTCCATCTTCGATTTCCCGCGGGTCTCATTCGCCTGGGGGATCAATGGAATGGCCGTCAAGACATTGAAACCTCTCTTCTCGAGATCCTCAGGGGATTTAATCGCGCCGTTAATCTGCTCGAGCGCGACTGCGAGCCCCACACCGGCGGCAAGGCCAAAGATCACTCCGACAGCGAGATAGATTGGAACCCGCGGGCTGACAGGCGAACCCGACGGATACGCCGGACCAATAATCTGCACATTGCCGAACTGCGACTGCTCGGCAATCTGGGCCTGCTGGTAATTGTCCTGTATCATCAGAAACAGTTTTGAACGACTCTTCTCCGTCCGCTCGAGCTCAGCAAGACTCACGTACTGCTTTGGAATCTTGGAGAATTCTCCCTTGTACTGGTCGATTATCCCGTCGAGCGCTTTCTCCTGCGCCTGTGCGGAGCCAAGCTTTATCTCGGCCTGTAGTACTTTTAATTTCAGATCTGTGTAGTATCCCGTCGGGTCGTAGCTCCCACCGTTTCCGCTGCTTTGTCCCTGCTGAGAAGGGAGCCCCGAGATGACCTGGGAATTAAGGAATTCTGTCGTCTTCTCTCTGAGCTTCCTCTGAAGGCTCGCTATCTGGGAATCGACTTGTGCAACTGCCCGGTTGTAGTACCTGCGATTGGCATTCTCGGGACTCTGCGCTATGGCAACGTCCCTGTTCACTTGAAGCTGCGCGATCTGCTGCTGAAGGAGCTTGATATATGGATCGAGTGCGTCCGAGACGTGCGAGGAGAAGGAATTCTGTGCCTTCGCCAGCTGGGCACGGTACATATCGAGAACGTTTTGATCGCTCTCCACTTCAACGACAACGTCATCCCTCTGTGCCTCAACCGTGCTCATGGCGTTGATGAGCGAATTCGACTCCTGGTCTAGCGAGACGATGTGCTGGGATTGCATGTAAATACGGAGACTGTCTTCGGCTGACGCGAGCGCCGTCTGCGCATCGCCGAGCTGTTTCTGGAGAAACTTCCGCAGGTTGGTTGCAAGCGTGCGGCTGGAGCTGAGATTCAAATTATAATACTCTCTCGCATAAACATTGGCTATATAAGCGGCCTCCTGAGAGGAATGGCTCCGCACGGTAACATCAACGATGTCCGAATTCGGATCGTTGGTGAACTTGACGGCGCCGGACAACCGGCCTGCCACTTCACCCAGAGCAGCGAACGGCCCCGCTCCTCTCCTCCTGTCGGCTTTGGAAGAGAGATCTATTTGGAGAGTGTCGCTGCGATTGCCGACTTTCAAAATGGGATTCTCGATGAGGTCATGCGCCACAATGTTCCTCAGAAGGGCCGTCTTCAGGATCGCCATCTCATCCGTGATCCTCCTCTGATCCGACCCCATCGGTTGAAGGAAATCGCTTAGCTGGCCTATCATCGACTGCGGCGCCGTATTGGTCTTGGTTATGAGAATCTCCGTCGAAGACTCGTAAACGGGTTTGCGTGTGAAAGTGTAGGCAGCCGCGGCCGTTACGACGGCCACGAAGGCGAGAATCACTACCAGCTTGTGCGCGTAGACCTTGCCGATTATATCCCGAATGGATATCGACTCGCTGGCGTTCGAGGCGGACAAAGCTCTCGGGCGGCTCACACCTTTCCTGGTCGCGCCGTTGCCGTTCGTTCTATTTCCGTTCGAACTATTGTCGTCTGATCCCATACACCCTCCCACGGGAAAAGTATATTTTTTCTCTGACACCGCACATCGACGGCGTCACTCAACTGAGTTAGGAGCATCGGGTTCGTATCACATCCGTGTCCTGTCTGCGGCCACTCTGTTCCGGTGTTCGATACACCTTCCGCAGAAAATCAGAAAGACAAGAAATGCTCTACGATGTTTGACACCAACGCACCAACGTTGACTCCGGTGACAATCTAACCGGGGCTCCAGCAGGCCACAATAATAGCAGCGATGATTTTAACTTGGTCGCAAGGATGATCTGTACTTAGTGATTACTGATTATAAGTACGATTGATAGGTAGTAATTGCTGCTACCTCAGCAACCCTTCGGTAGAGACGTACCTGACCACCTGGGCGACGGAGGCAAGCCCCATCTTGGTGAGTATGCGTTGTTTGTGAGTCGCAACCGTCGAATAACTCAATGACAGCTTATCCGAAATCTCGTTCGTGCTCAATCCCTGCCCCAGCATGAGCATTACCTGGAATTCCCGCATCGTGAGCCGCTCGTGAGGAAGATGCTTCCCGCCTGTTTCGACAAACTCCGCAAGCCTCTCGGCCAGCCTCTGGGAGACATATCTCTTGCCGGCCAGCAGCCTTTCAGCGGCGAGACATATCTCTTCGATTTCGGATTCGATTGACAGAAAGCCGGCTGCGCCATCCTTGAATGCCGTCACTCCGTAGTGTTCCTCGGGAAGCGAAGTCAGTATCAATACCGGGATTTCGGGAGTCATGGTTTTTACCATTCTCAGGATCTCGAATCCATTCCCCTTTGGAATCTCGGGATCCAGCACTAGAAGATCCACCTTCTCCTTCATTATGGTTTGTCTTATCTCCATCTCCTCGACGGATTCAAGGATGACGGAGATATTCTTGCTCTTGCAGAGGGTGTCCCTGATCCCCTTTCGCGAGACAGGAAATGCGTTCACTATGACTACGTTCGCCATCGCCGGGTACTCCTTTTGTGCTACTGCATGTTGTTTTCAAAAAAGCTTCGATCGCGATGTCGGGAGTCTATCGTGGACAAAGAGAATATCGGGACGTACCTGAATCTCCCATATTCTCCCTCGTAGAAACCTTTACCTCAGATCTCGATATTTGTTGATGATTCTGTCGTAATACTTCTGATTTTGCCGAACTGCTCACTCACAAATCCTGGCCCGCTCCCAAGACGGCATTTACTACGTCGGTTCAAATGCCACGGTTCCTGATTTTCAGAAGATAGCGCGAATCTTTACGGGACGCCATAGTCATAAATACCATTTTTTATCGACATTATTACATCACTAATCTGGACTTATTTCTTACAATCCCAGATCATCACAAAACGAAGGGAAAAGGAAGGCCTGTCCAATCAACCCTTTGTGATTTCGTTGCCGGGGCCGCATGGCGGGGACCTTCTTCCCAAGACGTCCGCTCAATCGGAAGCCTCTGCTATGAAGCTTTCAAGCCCAGTCTGGCCCGCCGTGCTTGGAAGTCCGAAGACGCAGCGGAGGAAGTATCAGAGGACACAAAATCTTACGACGCTCAACTCCCAACCAATCTCATCTCCGTTCGGTAAGTATCTCATCGACCGGCACTCCCGCCTCGCCATGCACCGGTAATTATTTCTGGCCGGTCGGTAAGAATTGCCCATATGACACATCGGCCTGGATTGACTCGTTTGACAGCCTGCGGCTATTCGCCTGATTACTCGACGATTGTGCTGCCGGTAAGCCTCGTTCCGGCTGGAGGATTTTCGGCATAGTCTTAGCCAGAATCAGGTTGGGTAACAATGACAATCATGAAGAACACATTCATTCTGATTATTACAGCGGGGCTCCTGTTTTCGACTACTGCAAAGAGTTCGCCGGCAAGGTCTTCAAATGACAAGGACCTTCCGGCTTCGACGGAAGTAGATACAGCTATAGCCAAATATCCTGGATTCATCGGGTCCTACATTTACTATCCCGGAACAGTCTACAGCGGTTGGGGATTGAACTACAATGATTCTGTTCAGGTAGCCTTCCCCTTCGGAATCTATGGAGTGGTGAACTCCGGAGGCATACTAAACGGCCTTACGTTTCAGGAAACAATTTCCCGCGTTTGCACCCGATATGGCGCAAACCAGGTATACGGTGTCATCTGGATTGCCGGCGAACACGGCTCTGTATTCAACCAGCCTTCAGATACCGCCCTTTACACTCCCAACGCCTCTGCACCCGGGATGGTCCAGGCCGCTCACAGATTTTCAAGACTCTCGAAGATATACCCGCAAATTACCGGTGTCATCCTCGATGACTTCTACGGGTTGACAAGCGCCCAGTTATTTCAGATACGGGAGGCATTGCGCGGCAAGTCGCTCGATGCCAACGGTGTCGTCGTAGATTCCTCCCCGGAGACAACGCCCGATCTGAAACTCTTTATTTGTTATTATCAGTCGTGTGAGAACAGCTACTCACCGTCTATCGACTCTTTGATAGACGGAGTCAACCTATGGGTCGATAACAATCAGGATTTGAATTACGTGAATCTCGCCAAGTATATCGATACGGTGAGACAGAAGTACCCCGGGACGGCCGTACTTACCGGAGCAGATCTTACCAAAGGTCCGGCCGGTATCGACGGTTTGATCGCGAGTTCGGACAGCCTTTATGAGCTGGGAAAAATCAGCGGCATGATGCTCTTTCAGGAAGGGCTGCTCTGCCGGCAATACATATCCCAGTCGCGGTGGGATTCGCTTGCAATGCCTCCTCTCCTCGATAGTCTGTATTACCCGTACCTCGGGCAGGTTGCTGGTAAAGTAGTCGACACCGGCGGCAACCCGGTTCCCAATGCACGGGTAACCCTGGAGAGAATTGCAGATGGCGACACAATCGTGGCCGCCAGGAAATACAGCGACGCAAGCGGGCAGTACAGCTTCAGCGGATGGGCGGGCAAGAATACGAACATAACATATCAGGTGGTTGTCGAAGCTCCTACATACGGAACATCCTCCGTGAATGTCCAGCTTCAAGGCCAGAAGCAAATCACGCTTCTGAATACGATCACCTCCACCAAAAAGGCGGGCAACTCTCCGCCCACAACTCCGGTGCTGACGTCCCCAGCTTCCGGTTCAAGTATAGATCCGGCCATTGCCGAGTCCTTCAAGTGGGGTGCCAGTACGGATCCTGACGGTGATACTGTCAGTTACACTTATTCTCTGACCGGCGCCAGGGACACTACCATTGCCGCAAAGGGCACATCCGTTTCCCTTCCCGCCGGTTATTTGCCGGCCGGCTCTTCGTTCAGTTGGAATGTCACAGCTTCCGACGGCAGCCTGACCGCTGCCTCATCTGAGTGGAGTTTCACGACCGCTGTGCCCATTCCCGGGTCTCCGTCTGTTACCGCTCCGGTCGATAGTTCTGTCAATCAGCCGACAAGTGTGACGGTCGCATGGACGAACGTCGCTAATGCTCTGCATTACACTCTCGAGCTTTCACGTGATTCCACTTTCGCCAGTACCGACCTGGATACTACGGTGTCGAACACCGGTTTCAATCTCTCCGGTCTGAAGAAGAGTCAGTTGTATTTCCTGCGCGTCAATGCCGGGAATGGCTCCGGTACGGGTCCATGGTCCGGCAGAAGCAGGTTCACGACCGTCGCCAACCAGCCTCCTGCGGTTCCCGTACTCGCATCTCCCGCCAACGGTTCGACCATCAACGCGAATGTGGCCGAGACTTTCAGGTGGAATGCCAGCACTGACCCCGACAGTAATCATGTTTATTATGTGTACAAGATGGCCGGCGCCCGCGATACGACGATTTCGACGAATGACACTTCCGTCACCATTCCTGCTAATTACCTTTCCAGGGGAGCGTCATTTACTTGGAGCGTCGCGGCCAGCGACAGCAGCCTGACTTCAACTTCAGCTGCATTCAGCGGTACGACCAATCCCGACGGTGTTCCTGCCGTAACGGCTCGTGTTCCGGACGTAAACGTCATTGAAAATTCCGGACGCGTCCTCCTCTCTTCCGACGTTCGTCGTAACATCACCGATCCTGACGGCGACAATCTCTCTTACACTGTGAGCTCATCGAACGGGATTACTGTGACTTTGTCGAATGATTCGCTCTTTGCTATTCCCGTCTCCGGGTTCACGGGCACTGCCTATGTTTATTTGAAGGGGACGGACCCGTTTGGATCGTCCGCTTATGATACCTCAATTGTCATAGTGAGCAATGCCATAACTGCTCTTCCCAGGCCGAATCTTCTGAGTCCCGGCAGCGGTTCTCTAACCGCTAATCCCGTGAATTATTCGTGGCACGAGTGCGTTGCCTGTGACCATAGCATAGTCGGATACAAACTCAATATTGTTGGCCCGACAGATACCACCATAGTGACTCCTGACAGCTCCCTATCGATCAGCGGTCTAAGACGAGGTTCTTACTTGTGTTTCGTCTACGCCACTTCGAGCACCGGACTCTCAAGCGTGTCCGATACTTCCCGGTTCAGCGTCATGGATAATGCTCCCACTCAGAATCGGATACTCAGTGTTACGGACAGTGTCAGTTTGCCGGAGGGCAATGTCGTTGTCGTTTCTTCATCCTCCATCGACATCGACGGCGACAGCCTGACTTATTGTGTATATGCGCAGGCTGCAGACGGCTCTTCGGACACACTGATCACATCGCCCGACACGGTCATTACCATCCCGGGGACGCTTTTCAGAACAGGTGTCTATACAATCAGCGAGCGGATAACTGATGGCTTGGATACCGTCAGCACAGTGAACTCCTGGACAAATACGATAACTACCGACGTTCACGATATATCAGGCGGCGTCAGCAAGAGCTTCGAATTGCATCAGAACTATCCGAACCCATTCAACCCGACCACGAACATCTCGTATGATATACCGAGGATTTCGAAGGTGACGTTGAAGGTCTACGACGTGCTCGGGAGGCAGGTGGCGACACTGGTCAATGGTGAACGGACTCCCGGCCAATACCAGGTCACATTCGACGGGGCCGATCTGCCGAGCGGAGTTTATTTCTACAGACTTACCGCAGGGAGCTACACATCGTTGAAAAAGCTTGTCTTATTGAAGTGAGTTGATGGTGGCGAAATCCTTCGTCACCACATTATCACCGATCCGAAACACAGTAACCAGAACACGGACTTCATGGATTTGACGGATTCCCGAGGGCCGCAGTATTTGACTGAAATGCCCGTGGAATTCCGACGGAACGGTCCGTTCGTAATCCATTCTCACTGGGAAGCAGGCCGTTCGGCCGGAAACCATCGATGATACACTCCGTAGTCGAATCATGTGCTGATTGCATAATGGAGTAAAAAACACGGAGGAGTCAGACGCGAAATCTCACGGTTGAACATTCGCCCCAGGTTTACGCAAGGGTGGGAGGCATTTCATACCTCCTCTTGATATCCGTGGGCATGTTTTCCGTCAGCCTGTGGTTGCTGGTCAGGGGCGTAGGGATTGACAAATGGCGGGAGCGGGTGGCCATTTAATGGACGTAGATAGCCCGGGCATCGGTTCGCGGGCCGTGCACCGCTGGTGAGAGGTTGAACTCGACCCAGCCGACCACGAAGACCTGCACACGGATTTTACAGATGCAACGGATTCTCACGGACCAAAACAGATGAATAGAAAATCCGTGACGTTCCGTCCAACACGCCTTATCCGCGTTCCATCTCACTTTGGCGGCAGTCACACTTCCCGAGGAGACAAATCCGCGGACGGATGAGTGATTTCCCATCAGCATCCCACAAACACCCAGCCAAGCCTGCCTTCGCAAGCTATCCCTGCAATGTTATATTTGTAGAGAGAGTAATTTGGTACACCATCAAACTGAGAAAGAGGGATCCGACATCATGAAAAAGCTTCCAGTCACTGTGCTTCTCGGCCTTCTTGCAGGAGCCGCGTTCTGTCAGACTCTTCCCTACAAGAACTCCAGACTTCCAATAAATGAAAGAGTAAACGATCTGCTCTCCCGAATGACCCTGAAAGAAAAATTCCTGCAGCTCTTCATGGTACCCCCCGACTTTGAAGGAGGGCTTGAAAAATACAGGGACGGAGTGTTCGGTTTGCAGTTCGGTACGGAAGCAAAGTCACACAATGCCGCCGGACAAATGTTCAACTACAGCAATTCCGGAACCGCGGAATCCGAGGCAAAGGAAATAAATGCGGTCCAAAAATATTTCATCAACGACACGCGGCTGGGCATTCCCATCATTCCCTTCGACGAAGCGCTTCATGGGCTGGTCCGCCCCGGCGCTACAGCCTTCCCGGAAGCCATCGGACTGGCCGCGACATTCGATGTCCCCCTCATGAGACAGGTCGCGCACGCGATCGCCTCCGAGACCAGGTCCAGGGGCATCAGGCAGGTGTTTTCTCCCGTGATCAATATAGCGCGCGATGTAAGATGGGGCAGGACCGAAGAGACTTACGGAGAGGATCCGTTCCTCACTTCCTCGATGGCTGTTGCATTCGTTTCCCAGTTTGAAAAAATGGGAGTGGTTGCCACGCCGAAGCATTTCGTCGCCAACATCGGCGCCGGTGGGAGAGACAGTTATCCTATAAACTTCAGCAAGCGACTCATGGATGAGATCTACTTTCCCGCTTTTAAAGCCGCCATCCAAAAAGGGCACGCCATGTCGATAATGGCGTCATATAATTCTTTCGACGGAACTCCGTGCAGCGCGAACAGCTGGCTTCTGACAACGGTATTGAGAAGAGAATGGGGATTCAAAGGCTTTGTCGTATCCGACGCCGGAGCGGTTCCGGGCGCTACCGATTTGCATTTCACTGCACGCAATTACGCCGTAGCTGCCGCGAAGGCATATGATGCCGGACTGGATGTTATGCTGCAAACTTCCTATTCGCAGTACCCGTTGTTCTATAAGGCCGTCAAGGA
>JBJKQU010000033.1:0-39462 GCA_046705025.1 Candidatus Kryptoniota bacterium
TAAAATCGAGTTGTATGTCAAGTCCTATAACAAGCATCCTCATCCATTCTCTTGGACTGCAACTCCCGATTCAATACTGGACAAGATCAGAAGAGTTTGTCAATTTATTTCCGAGACACAACACTAGCTCAGAGTTGAGACAATAGTATGACCTATATTTTATATTTCATTATAACAATCGGCGTTCTGGTTCTTGTACACGAGTTCGGGCACTTCATTGCAGCGAAGCTGTTCGGGATGAAGGTCGATACATTTTCGGTCGGGTTTCCGCCAAGGGCGTTTGGAAAAAAGATCGGTGATACGGACTACTGCGTGTCGTGGATTCCGATTGGCGGCTATGTCAAAGTTGCCGGGATGGTCGACGAGAGTTTCGATACGGACTTTCTGAAGAAGCCGCCGGAGCCCAACGAATTCCGCTCGAAACCGATGTACCAGAGGATGATCGTGGTTTCGGCGGGAGTTATCATGAACTTCCTGCTGACGTTCGGGATTCTCTACGGCATAATCCTTGCGAGCGGGAGAACATTTAACGCGACTACTACAGTAGGCATCGTCGTGCCTAACTCCGTAGCGGCAGAAATTGGATTCAAGAAGGGTGACGATCTGCTTTCGGTAAACAACAAGGCCGTCAAGAACTGGGAAGAGATTGAAGCTGACCTTTACCTTGGCAACGCGGCTTCGCCATTGGCGGTGGAGGTAAAACGCGACGGCGAAATTACAACGCTGAAGATTCCGAAGGGCACAATAGGGCCCGACAAAGAAATTGGGATTTATCCCGCACACATGCACGAGGTCATCGAGGACGTACAGGCCGGAATGCCTGCTGCTAAAGCAGGCTTGAAGGCGGGTGATGTGATTTTGACGATTAACAACCAGCCGGTTTCGGCGGACAGTCAGCTTGTGTTGCTCGTCAAAGAGAGCAAGGGAAAACCGATTGACCTCGGCATCAGGCGGAATAACAAGCTGGAACAGTTCTCTGTTACGCCAAACTCGGACGGCATGATCGGCATTCACTTCGGCCTGGCATACACGGGGCCTATCCAGAAGCTGAAGTATAATGTCTTGTCGGCGGCTACTGTAGGATTTCAGGAGACGACCGGATATACCGCTTTGCTCATCGAGTCTCTTGTGAGAGTCGTGACCGGCAAGGCATCGTTTAGTAAGACGTTCGGTGGTCCGATCAAGATAGCGCAGCTGGCGACGCAGAGTGCCGAGATGGGATTTGTGGTCTTCCTCAGATTCATGGCGCTCTTGAGCATAAGTCTTGCGGTCCTGAACATAATTCCGTTCCCGGCCCTGGACGGCGGTCACCTTGCGTTCCTTGTCTACGAATCTATCTTCAGACGGGAGGTACCGGCCAAGATCAAGATATTCGCGCAGCAGGTTGGATTCGCTATCCTGCTTCTCTTCATGGCATTTATAATCTACAACGATATAGTGCACTTCTGATCCGGGACTTCATTACCTGGTGACCGGGTTCCGGCGGGGCGACTGGCTGGGTGCGAGCGTCCTGCCGCGAGCCGAAGGCCGTGAAAGCATACGGGCATGCTTCCAGGCCAAGTTGTCACGGTTTGCTTCGTGACGGCGGTCAACAAATGGATCCCGGTTTCAAGGTTACTTTGTAAGTGTTCAGGGAGGCATTTATGCACTGTTTGCGCAACGTATTGCTGACTATCATGCTGGCATTCCTTGCCGGCAATGCCCAAGCGCAGGATCAAGTCATCTTGACGCTTCAGGTGCCTTATTACAATCAACTCTTTGCTTCCGACCTTGATATCGAGCATGTCAAAAGCTCCGGCATCCTTTTCACTGCTACTCTGCAGTCAACTGCCGGTACCCCGATTCAGGTGAAGCTCGATCTTGCCGTGAACATAGCCTTGGCGGGTGAATCTCCGTTTCAGATTGCGACGGCCACAACCGAACCGATCACTCTGAATCCGGGCCAGGTCATTGTCGTCACCAATGTCGACATCTCGGGCAATAACCCCCGGATTGCGCTCGAGAAGTACGACTATGACCAGGGGCAGTTCGACAGAATCAAGAATGTCGCGCTCGCAACCGGAAAGGCACCCGCCGGAGTATACGAGTTTGTCGTGCGATGCCTCGACCTGGAGAACAAACCGATATCCGGTTCCAGAAAGGCGGATATCGTCGTGACGAACCCGAGCCGGGTTGAGCTCGGTCTCCCGAATGACATGACAGGCGTGACCACCCTGTTTCCACATTTCCAGTGGTCATCCAGCGCCGATACGGTGGTCGTTTCCATATTCCAGAAAGAGCCCTACCAGCAGACCCCGGAGGACGTTGTCTCCGGAGTTCCTTTCCTTCGTGAGAGAATCCCTAATCCATCTTCCCCTTCGCGCGGATCTTTAGACTATCCCCCTTCCAGCCCGAGAGTGAGGCCTTTGCAGGTAGGGAGGACATATTACTGGTATGTCGAGATTCCCGCCTCGGCGACTCGCGGGAGTGGCATCAGGAGCGACATATGGAGTTTCACTACCGGGACTACCGTTACATCGGATACTACTGCGAATCCTCCGGGTGGCGGTGGGAATATTGCCGGCAATATCAATCAGGCAGCGACGGATGCCCTGAAGAGCCTCCTTGAAGGAACGCAATGGCAGGGTCTTCTTCGGCAGGTTCACATGCTCAGCGGCGACGCGACGAACGACGGCAACAACATCAGCACTGAAGAACTGATCCGTCTGCTGAACAGTATCGAGAAGTCGAAGATAACAAACGTCACGGTTCAGAATTGAGGAGGCTGCCATGAAGAAGAGGACGTTAGTCTATCTGGCGGCGACATTCGCTTTTGTCACGTCTTTGGCCTTGGTGGAGGCCGGGCCGCCGAACCCCATCGCCATGTTTCTGATAATCAAGAACAGGGTCGAGAAAGGCAAAACGGAAGAGAAATGGGTCAAGGCGAAACAGGGTGACGTGCTCTACGGAGACGACTATGTCAGGACCTTCGACAAGTCTTTCACGTTGGTGAGTTTTACCGACCTCAGCACTCTTCGGATAGGGCCAAACGCCGAAGTACAGCTCCAGGGCGAGAGGGTGCCGGGGAAGGCGACCGTACAAAAGGGGGAGGTAGGGTTCAAAATGGAAAAGCGCGAAACGGGACAATTTGAGTTCATAACACCTACAAGCGTCGCGTCAATCCGCGGAACCGATGGAGTGCTGATCGCCCAGGTCAACGGAACGGACTTCCTGACGATTCTCCAGGGGCTTGTGCAAATGATAAATTTAATCTCGCACGATACGGTGAATGTCGGCGCCGGTCAAACGGGCACGTCGTCAAACAACGGCACCATAACCGTTCGCAAATCTACCAAGGCCGACCTTGACAGGCTCAGTCAGCTTGACGGCCAGCTCGGCCAGCTTCATAAGCTGAAGATGTGGTTCAGGGATAGCAACGGTAAGGAACATGAGATAATTATCGAAACAAAGGAGTAAGAAAGTCCGGACATAATTGCGGGCGAACTTGGCAGGAGGGCATATCATGGATCTCGTTTGCGGGAAGACACAGGGCAGAGTTGTGTCTGTATCCTTACCTTTCCTATTTGCGTTAAGCTTGCTGACCTGTGCGACAGCCGCGTACGGCCAGCAGGGCTTGATAATCAACGTCACGGGCTCGGCCGACGCGGTTGAGGATAATCCCTTGGCTGTCAGGGCGAGCGTCAAGAGCCTGGCCGATATTTCGGAGGCGCTCCTATTCTATAAGAACGGCGAGTCGACCGACTTTCAGCAGGTCGAGATGGCCTTTGACGAATCGTCCATGACCCTGAACGGCACCGTGCCCGCACGCGGCGCACTTGCCCCTTATGTGGAAGTCTACATCAGGATAATGATGAGGAACGGGACGGTCGAAACATACCCGGCGAAAAACCCGACAGAGAACCCTGTGCGCATAGCCGTCAAGTCCTCGGAGGGAAGCCGTAACATACTCATAATCAGTCCAGAACGGGACAAGGCAGCTCTCCGCGATAATTTCCTGATTGCCGCCTCGATGCTCTACGCGCCTGAATCTGTGGACAGAAAGAAAACCAGGCTCTTCCTTGACGGAACAGATATCACAGCTGATGCCGTTGTCAGCGGCGATATCATCGTGTATTCCCCCGCGAAGATGCCGGAACGCATTTCGCCGGGACGACATGTAGCAAGAGTCGTACTGTACAACAGCGGCGGAACCGAACGTGGCAGCCTGTCGTGGGGCTTCAACATCCTGTCGTCCGGGAAGGGGGGAGCCGAGCAGGGGTTTACTTACAGGGGGACCGGCAGGGTCGAGTTCAGGAATGAGACACTCAACGACAATTCCGTTTGGTACAACCGGGGTGACCTCAACTTCGGAAGCGGCGTTTTCGGGGCATCCTTAGGGGCGAACTTTCATTTGACGTCTGAAGAGAAGGCCTACCGGCAGCCGCAGGACCGATACGGGCTTTATGCGGCTACCTCATGGCTTCGCCTGAACTTTGGCGACAGCTATCCTGCATTTAGCAACCTGGTCATGAACGGTCTTCGCGTCCGCGGCATTTCCGGAAAGCTCGATGCGGGCTTTTTACGGGTTGAGGCCGCATACGGGCAGACTGTGCGGGGGATCGACGGGCGGTACCTCGACACCACCGTCGTCACCGCGACATCGCCGATACAGCTCACAGGAGCGAGCTACGTCAGGCTGAACGACTCAACCTTTGTCAATGCTAACTACGGGACTTACTCGCGGAACCTGCTTGCTGTTCGCCCCTCTTTCGGTTTCGGCAGCAATGCCAGGCTCGGCTTCACATACCTGAAATCCGCCGACGCGATCAGCTCAATTACGCTGGGAAATTCACCGGCCCAGAACCTCGTATTGGGTTCCGATTTTTCGGCGAATTTCGACAGGCAGAGGATCAACTTTATTGCGGAAGCGGCAATCAGTGCACTCAATCAAAACACGGCTCCCGGAAACCGGTCGATTGCCGACATAGACTCCATTACCCATTCGGATGCCGGAGAACAGATAAACAGGGTGATTCCGCTGTCGACACTCGAACAATTCATGACCATAAACGAATACCTTATTCCGCTCGACCCCAGAAGGCTTTCGTCGCTCGCCTGGGATGTCGGCCTCAGTCTCAACTATTTCAGCACCTTCGCAAGGGTAGGATATGTGTACCGCGGCCCCGACTACAATTCCTTCGGCCAGCCGTTCATTAGAACCGATATCAGGGGAGTGAATTTCTTCCTGAGACCGCGCTTGATGAATAACCAGATACTTCTGTCCCTGTCGTGCGAGTCGCTTTTTGACAACCTTCAGCACAACAAGTTTGCGACGACAAACTACGTCAACTCGAACATCTCGGCATCTTATTTTCCGATGGCGGATCTGCCCAACATAACGGTCGGCTTCTCACAGTATGCCAACTCGAACACCTTATCACCGGATTCCGCCTACTCAGTGGACAACGTTACAAACAGATATTTTATAGAGTCGAGCTACCGATTCAAACTCCTTGTGAGGCATAACCTGTCGGCCGGTTTCGGGATAAGCAGGCGGAATGACCGGGTTCTCCTGGGAACCGATTTGAACAATTTTAACGTCTCGTGTCTTCTTAACTCGGATTGCGGAACGATCCCGTTGAGGACGACAGTCGGATTCAATATAAACGGCAATAAGACGGCCCAGAAGGATACTTCCGCGATGATGATAATCCAAAACATACAGACCTTCAACTATACATTCATAACTCTGGGTGCGACTTACGGCCTTTTGAACGACTGGCTGTCGATCGGAGTCAACTACACGCCTACCTTCGGTGCATTCTATAGGAATTCGTACACCGTTACGAGTACCTATCGGCTAGCGAATGCTCAATCGCTCAATCTCAGCTTGAACTACTTCGGGACGGGCGGCTACAACGATTTTGTCGGCTACCTGGTCTACGACATCGACTTCTGAGATGATTCTCAATTGCGGCCACGACCGTTCCTGCCGCCTGCCGGCGATTCGGTTGACCGATGGATTTTGTTGAGAGTTGACATTACATTTAGGCATGTCGGCGCGCGGCGGATTACTTGTAATTCGAAGGGCTGTATTACCGGTAACAATCGCTTTCGCTTCAGCGGGAATTGCCTTTCTGCTCTCGATCGGCATCCCGACAGAGATTCCTTTCCTGAGGACGGCTCAGTTAAGGACGATCGACCAGCGGTTTGAGTATCGGGGTCCTCTCCACATAAAAGACACCTCCAAGGTTGTCATTGTCGCCATAGATGAACCCTCTCTGGAGGCATTGCCGATCAGTTATCCCTTTCCAAGACGGTATTATGCCAGGGCAATACAAAATCTGTATGATGCAGGTGCGAAGGCAGTCGGTATCGATATTGTCATGGACGACTCTTCTCACAACAGAGCCGATGACAGCCTTTTTGCAGCTGCTGTTGCAGATCACAGGCAGGTGGTCCTCGCCGGACGCGTTCCGCGCGACTATACGCAGAAATACAAGATTCTCATGAGCGAAAACTACTTCAGCAACATCTTTGTGAGAAGCGGCAGTTCGGTCGGCATTGTAAACGTCTTGAACGACCCCGATGGAGTCTGCCGCCGCTACATGCCTATCATTGACACCGGGACTGAGCAGTTCGGACTCGTCCCTTCTTTCGGGTTAGCTCTCGTTTCCAGGTATTTGAATTTGAAGGGAAAGACGGCAACCGATGAGAAGTCGTATTTCCGGCTTGGGGGCATCCGCATTCCGAAATATGACCAGTCGTCGATGCTCATAAACTATCCCGGCCCGGCAGGATCAAATTTTCGGACCTATCATTTCTGGGAGGTGATGGACGACTCAGCTTTTACCACCCGCGATGAAACGCGCTTCGGAGTTCGTGTCAACTACTATGAGTATTTGAGAAAGAAAGGTGTCTTCAAAAACAAGATAGTACTGATCGGCGCCATGTACCCGGAGTCGCACGATCTGGAGCCGGTACCCTTTTCCAGGGGAAAGCGTTCAATGAGCGGCAATCTCGCCTACGGAGTTGAGGTCCACGCGAGCGCGATAGAGACTGTCCTCGACGGTGATTTCCTGAAGCCGGCGAGTCCATGGGTAAATTTCATCGAAATGCTGATCGGGGCGCTGATAATCGCGTGCACCTCTTTCCTTTTCAGATCGGCGCGTCATTCCAGGATGTTTCTGGCTGCATTTGTCCCGCTGCTCGTTACCGGAGTCATTGCAACAGCCTCTTATGAAGGGGCGTTTACCCTCTTTGCGGAGAAGGGAATCGTGATGCAGATTATCTATCCTATCCTGGCCTTCGGGTTCAGCTACGTGGGAACCGTTGTCTATCAGTTCGCCTCGGAGCGGAGACAGAAGACGGCCATCAGGTCTCTTTTCAGCCGGTATGTCGACCCGTCGGTCGTGAACCATCTCGTCGGAAACCCGGAACTCGTCAAGCTCGGCGGTGAGCGGAAGATAATGACTGTCCTGTTTTCAGACATAGCGAATTTCACCGGAGTGAGCGAGGGGCTGGCCCCCGAGAGGCTCGTTTCGCATCTGAACGATTACCTGACGTCTATGACCGGCGTGATCTTCAAACACTCGGGGACCCTCGACAAGTACATAGGCGACGCTATCATCGCGTTCTGGGGAGCACCGATTGAAGTGGAGAACCATGCCCACCAGGCCTGTCGCGCTGCTTTTGAGATGAGAAGGAAGCTCGGTGAGCTCCACGCCAAGTGGAGAGACGAAGGGCTTCCACTATTGAATTTCAGGGTAGGCATCAATTCAGGCGAGATGGTGGTCGGAAACATCGGCGGGAAGGAGCGTTTCGACTATACCGTAATCGGAGACAGCGTCAATCTCGCGTCGAGGCTGGAATCGGCAAACAAGACATACCGGACACACATCCTGTTAAGCGAGTACACTTACGGGGCAGTGAAAGGCGACATGATTGCGCGGGAGCTCGATCTGATAGTCGTGAAGGGGAGGATCCGGCCGGTGAAGATATATGAGCTTATTTCCGATTCTGCCGAATATGCCGACGAGAAGAAGGAGGAGGCCGTCGCGTTTTACCTCGACGGGCTGTCGAAATTCCGTGAGAGGGAATGGAGCAGTGCAGCGGAGTATTTCAAAAGGGCGCTTTCGCTGGATCCCGACGATTATCCGTCCAGGATGTACCTCGAGCGCTGCGGGCTGTTCCAGGCCGACCCTCCGCCGGTCGATTGGAACGGCGTCTTCGTGATGCAGACGAAATGAAACCGGGCCATGCCCGCTGCACCCGGGAAACACTTCGTTTTTACTCTTAGCCTTTCACCCTTCACCTTTGACCTTCCCGCCCAGCCGATACTTCGTTTTCCTCTTTGACCGTTAACCAAATTGCGTTTCTTACATCGTGATGATAAATTGACGCAATGAGTAACCAAAAGAACAAGAGCGCAAAGAGTTCTGAAAGACGAAGCGGCGTTGCCGCTGCGCAGGTGGGTGACGATGCGAAGTTCGACAGGGCACTCCGCCCGAGAGCACTGGGAGAGTTCGTGGGTCAAAAGAAGATCGTCGGCAAGCTCAAGGTCTTCATCGAGGCGGCCAGGAAGCGTAAGGAGGCGCTCGACCACGTCCTGTTAATGGGACCTCCCGGACTCGGCAAGACGACTCTCGCGAACATCATCGCGAACGAGCTTGGCTCGGAGCTCATATCTACGACGGGACCTTCTCTCGAACGGCCGGGCGACCTCGCGGGGATATTAACCGGCATGCAGAAAGGCGTTGTGCTGTTTATAGACGAAGTCCACCGGATGCCCGCTGCCGTAGAGGAAATATTGTACGGAGCCATGGAGGATTACAGGGTCTCGATCGTCGTCGACCGCGGCCCGGGAGCCAGGAGCGTCCAGCTCAGTATAAACCCGTTCACGTTAGTCGCGGCTACAACCCGCGCGGGTCTACTCAGCAATCCGTTCAGATCCAGGTTCGGCATCATCGAGCGTCTTGCCTACTATGAGGATGAGGAATTGCAGAACATAGTCGAGCGCTCGGCATCAATTCTGAAGGTCGACATCGACAGTGAATCGTCTTTCGAGATAGCGCGCCGGAGCAGGGGAACCCCGAGAATAGCGAACCGGCTGCTGAGGCGCACCCGCGACTTCGCGGACGTGAAGAGCAAGGGAAAGATAACGCTCGAGATCGCCAGGCACGCGTTGCAGCAGCTGGAGGTCGACAAGACCGGCCTAGACGAGATGGATAAGAAGATTCTCCTGACAGTCATCGACTATTACAGGGGCGGCCCGGCCGGCGTAAACGCAGTTGCCGCTGTGGTGGGCGAAGACCCCGGCACGATTGAAGAAGTGTACGAGCCCTTCCTGCTGCAAAAGGGATATTTGAGAAGAACCCTCAGGGGGAGGGAAGCCACCGAGAAGGCATATCAGCTCCTCGGCAGAGAGCGGAAAGCATCTTCTCTCCAAATGGAGCTTCCGGTGGAACGATCCGAAGACAGCAGCGACGATTGAGCCGGCCTTGAAGCCAGACAGCTTTCCACAGGTGTATTCCCAGGCCACCACGCAGCTGCGAGGGATCTCCACCGCCGCCGCATTGTTGCCGTTCCCGGCTGCCGACAGCATTTCGATTTTCCCTTTAGCCTTTTGCCTTGACCTTTGACCATTCACTCAAAGACAAGACCTGTGATATCCCGTCCTAAAGCCCCCGGCGGGTACAATCCTCTCCCGTTGAAATTCTATAGGAAAGATACTCTCCGGCTCGTACCCAGGATTCTCGGCAAGGTACTTGTGAGAAACACGGGGAAAAGCATACTGACCGGAAGAATTGTCGAAATCGAGGCGTACATGGGGAACGACCCCGCGAGCCACGCCGCGCGCGGCATGACGGAAAGAAACAAGGTGATGTACGAAGAAGGGGGAGTCTCTTACGTCTATTTCACCTACGGGATGCATTTCTGCTTCAATATCGTCACCGACAGGAAAGGCTTCCCGGCAGCGCTGCTCGTCCGTGCCTTGGAGCCGCTCGAAGGTATCGAAGAAATGAAGAAACGGAGAAAGATCGAAAGCATCCACAACCTGACCAATGGCCCGGCAAAATTGTGCCAGGCGATGGGCATAGACCGCGCGTTGAACGGTGAAGCGCTTACCGGCACCCGGCTGTTCCTGGCTGATGACGGCTACAGGGTCGGGAGTGATGCCGTGGGCCGGTCCACAAGGATAGGAATCAGGGAGGCGAAGGAGGTCGAATGGAGGTTCTTTCTGAAGGGGAGCGAGTTCCTCAGCAGGCGTTAGAAGCGCGGCAGAAAGCCGCACGTAAAAAGATGAAACCCCGAGAACACAAAGAAAAGATATTATTTGGCTATGAAATTCCCTTCGCGAACTCTACCGCCTCCTTTGCGCCTTTTGCGGTTTGGCTTCTCGGCTAGGCATCTAGTGCAGGAAGAAGACGTTGAGATGCGGCAGGAAGATTATGTACAACGCCCACATCGTTAATCCGAAGGCAATCGGGACAGCTATGTTGTCATCGACGATATTGTAAGACGCTACCTCGGCCATCGATCCAGCCACCGTCGCCGCAATGCCGATCAGATATTCTGCGAACAGGTAGTCTATCTTGGGTGTCAGGGCAACCCCGATTATGCCTGCTATTATGAAGGCGAGCGACCCTTCATAGCTCTTCGGCATATCCCTTCCGAGCGGTATCTTGTGCCTTCCGAACCTTTTGCCGAACACTGCCGAAGATGCGTCGCCGAGGATGAGAACGACGAAGCTGGTAATCATGATATACTTGGGAAAAATGATAACGCAGATTACTGCCGAGATGAGCATGTAGGTCGCACCGTTCAGGGCATGCTTCTTCTCGTCAACTTCATGCCTGCGAAGAAGGAATCCGAAGAACTTGTAGAAGGCTACGGATATGAGCGGTACGTCGTAGCGAGCCAGATCGACGACGACGAAGGCAACGGTGACGGGGACGAGCAGTTCAAGGACAAGCGTTTTCGATATGAAGTAGTAGACTGCCGGAATCACCAGCGAGAATAGATGGATCCCCTTTCTGATCAGCTCCCCGCGAAAATCTACAGCATCCTGAACGGCGGTTTCTCCCATATATTCAACAGCACATGAGAAAAGGTACGCTCATTGTGCCGGCAATTTGCGATCCTGTCATAGAAAGAATACGAGATTCAGTTTTTGCTCTGCGGCGTCGCCGGAATTTGTCCGCTGGATACTTCGGGCTGGCTCTTGCCGTCGCCGTTGGGCTTCACAAACGGCGGGAGTTCCTCACCCTTGATGCACTTGTCGATTTCCTCTGCATCGAGTATCTCACGCTCGAGTAGGGCGGTTGCCAGCCTGTCCAGGGCATCCCTGTGATCGTTAATGATCTGTTCCGCCCGACCCATGCATTTCAGAACAATTCCTCTGATCTCTTCATCTATATCAATCGCAGTCTTTTCGCTGTAATTCCTGTGCTTGGTTATTTCGCGGCCGAGGAAGATCTCCTGTTCATTCTCTCCCCAGGTCAGCGGTCCGAGCTTGTCGCTCATTCCCCATTCGCAGACCATCTTTCTGGCAATGGTGGTTGACTTTTCAATGTCATTGCCTGCGCCGGTAGTGAACTTGCCGAAAATAATCTTCTCGGCCGCTCTGCCGCCGAGCGCATACGTGATCATGGCGAGCAGGTACTCGCGGGAATAAGTGTGTTTCTCGTCTATCGGCAGATAGGTGGTAACCCCCAGTGCTCTTCCGCGCGGGATGATCGTAACCTTGTGGACCGGGTCGGCTTCAGGTACCATCCTTGCCACTAGAACGTGTCCGGACTCATGGTACGCGGTTACCTTCTTCTCCTCTTCAGAGATTATCGTGCTCTTCCTCTCCGGGCCCATCATAACCTTGTCCTTAGCTTCTTCCATGTCCGGCATGGTCACGCTTGTGCTGTCCTTTCTTGCCGCAAGGAGGGCCGCTTCATTGACGAGATTTGCGAGCTCAGCACCCGCGAAGCCCGGTGTCTCTTTGGCAATGATAGTCAGGTCGACGTCCGGCGCGAGGGGAATGCTGCGAGTGTGCACTTTCAGAATTCCCTCTCTTCCTTTCACGTCGGGCCTGTCTACGACGATCTGCCTGTCGAATCTACCCGGGCGGAGCAGCGCGGGATCCAGGACATCCGGGCGGTTGGTCGCGGCAATTATGATGACGCCGCTGTTTTGCTCGAACCCGTCCATCTCGACGAGGAGCTGGTTCAGAGTCTGTTCGCGCTCGTCATGACCGCCGCCGAGGCCTGCACCCCTGTGCCTGCCGACGGCATCGATTTCATCTATGAACACTATACAAGGTGCGTTCTTCTTTGCCGTGTCGAACAGGTCGCGTACGCGGCTTGCGCCGACGCCCACGAACATCTCGACAAAATCGGCACCGCTGATTGAGAAGAAAGGAACGCTTGCCTCACCGGCAACCGCTCTTGCAAGGAGCGTCTTGCCCGTTCCCGGAGGGCCGAGCAGCAGAACCCCGCGTGGAATCTTGCCGCCGAGCCTCTGGAACTTTGCGGGCTCTTTCAGAAACTCTATGATTTCACCGAGCTCTTCCTTGGCTTCGTCGGCTCCCGCCACGTCGTGGAACGTGACCTTGACCTGGCTTTCTGTCATCAATTTCGCTCGGCTCTTTCCAAAGCTGAAAATCCCTTTCGTGTTGTTGCCCTGCATCCTTCTCATGAAGACGAGCCATACGCCTATCAGCAATACCCACGGCAGGAAATTGATCAAGCCGTTTACCCACTGATCATTTTCCTTTACGAAGTTGAACTTCACACCCTCTTTTTGCCATTGCGCAATTACACTCGGGTCTCCCGCCTGCGGCAGGAAAACTTTAAACTTCTCTATTTTGGTCCTCTTGCCCGTACTTGTGGTAATCTCCGTCGGCTCTTTCAACGTTCCGTGAAAATCATAGTTGTTTATTTCGGACTTCTTTATCACCGCTTCTTTTATCAACCCCGAATCGAGCAAAGTCTGGTACTGGCTGTATGTTATTTCAGCTTCCGGATTGTCGTTGCCACGGAACAGCGTCATAACGATAAAAACCGCCAGGATTATCGTTGCCCAGCCGATTATTATTCTGCCGGTCTTCCAGTTGAAATCCTCTTCAGGCGGCTGGTTGGGGCGTCTTTTCAAGTTGGGCGGCGTAACTCTTCGTTTAGGTGGGCCGTTTTTATTTCTATCGTTTTGTGAATTTGGCATTAAAAGAAACTCCTATGAACTATTTATCCAAGATATATATCGCTCTCAGGTTCCTTGCCTTCTGTGCGTAATCCAATCCATAGCCAATAACGAAATGATTCGGAATCTGGAATCCTATGTAATCTACCTTAAAATCGATTTTAACGCAATCACTCTTGTACAGCAACGTTACTACCGAAAATGAGCGGGGATTTTGCCTGGTTATCAGCTTCTTGATGAAATCCATGGACAGACCCGAGTCGATGATGTCTTCCACGATTATGATGTCCCTGTCTGTTACTTGACAATTCAAGTCCTTCAAAAGTTTCACGTTTCCGGATGAAATCTTGGCGTCTCCATAGCTGGACAGCTTGAAAAAATCGATTTCGCAGTCTATGTCTACCTCACGGATAAGGTCGGAAAAGAAGATGAAGGAACCGTTCAGCACTCCTATGAATATCGGGGTTTTATCGGCGTATTTCCGGTTTATCTCCCCCGCCAGCTCCTTAACGCGTTTTCTGATTTCTTCTTCACTGATGAATACTCGGAACCGTTCATTATTAACGGTTACGAATTGCACGGGTTCATTTATAACCGAATTCAAGCTTCAGAATTCTCCTTGTCTGTTCTGTCATTCTGAAACGGTCGTCGACTCTAAGGCCGCAGACCCATATAATGTTGTCTTTGTTTGCGAGTACCAGCACATTGTTCTTCTGGTATACAGGTATCTTGGAATCTATCAGGAAATCACTGACTTTCTTGTGGCCCTTCATGCCAAGTGGTGAAAACGAGTCGCCTGCATGCCAGGTACGCAAAGTGAGGACATCTCCTGTCAGATCGGCATCTACAAATTCAACAACGGGAGAAAGCGAAAAGTGCACGTCTCCGCGTTCCACGAACTCGCTATTCAGGTAAAACTCTTCGAATTCATACTTCTTTCCGGGAATGATTTCGGCGACAAATTCGGCCGGTTCCCTTGGATTCTGTATGAAAACGAGATTGCGCCTGTCCTTGTAGGCGACCAGCCCGTTTCCGATCTCGATAGAGCTGCCGGTCTCCGAGTCGAGGAGATCCATCACCGCATGGACCTTCGCGTAATCCACCTCCCCCATGTCAAAATCCCTGAGAGCGGCTATGATTATGTTTTCCTGTATGAAAAGAAGAGAATTCTTCAACTTGAAAATGTCGAGGACTATTTTACTCCCGAATTTCTTTGCCACATTTGAGTATAAAACCCTCGTCTCATTGTTGACGAAAGAACTGAGCTCCTGGAATATCGCAGCAGTGCGGTTCAGGGTACCGATGATTCCGGGATTGACTCTCTCCTCGACCTGGGGGAGGAGGGAGTGACGTATGAAGTTTCGCGTATAATAGTCTTTCAGGTTCGACGAGTCTTCCCTGTATTTGAGGCTCCTCAACTTCGCGTATTGCTCGATTTCGTCCCGCTGGGCAAACAGAAGGGGTCTGATTATATCGTTGCGGATTACCGGTATCCCGCCGAGGCCTCCGGCACCCGACCCTCGCAGAAGGTTGTGAAGAACTGTCTCGGCATTGTCGTTTGCGTTATGTGCAGTAGCGATCTTGGTGAAGTTCTTCAGAATTTTTACAGTCTCGAAGAATTTGTACCTGATTTCTCTCGCGCCTACCTGGAGTGAAACCTTGTGCTCTACCATGAATGCTTTCACATCTGCACTGTGGACAAAACACTCGATACCGTAGTCCTGTGCTCGTTTCTCGACGAATCTCTGGTCTTCATCGGATTCTTCCCCCCGGAGCTGGTGGTTTATATGGGCAACCGCGAGGTCGATCCGGAAGGAATTCTTCAGCTCCATTAGCATGTCGAGAAGTACGACGGAATCGATTCCGCCCGAGACGCCCACGATGATCTTATCATCTTCCGAAACGAGCTGGTACTTGCGGATGAAGCTTTCGAATTTATTGAAAAAGCCGCGTAGCATTGTGCATTGTGTACGTTTGAATTATGTCTCGCATGGCGGGACTGGATTTTAGCCAAGTTATCATTCTGGGGGTTGAATTGCAATCTTGGGGCAATCCCGCAGTTTTATGCATGATAGCGGCCTTACGCCGAATCCAGCCCCTACTCCCCAAAACCCTCTCAGGGTTCCAGGACCGCAAGAAACTGCATATCCCCCGCCTTTGTTAAGCCAAATTGGAACCAAATCTCGGCCAGGTGTGCCCGGCTTGGAGAAGGTGAATCCAATTTGATTTTTTGTTATTATTACGATGGACGAAAACTAACAGAGAATTCATCTAACGACCAAGAAACGGTCCGATTGCCTCATTATTCCTTGTCTAAGTCAGATGAAGATGAGGTCAAGGCGGCCGTCTGCCAAATTAAAAAAATAAAATTGATTGCGCACTATGGACATATTGAAAGAGTTCTACGGACCGAACGCAGGATATGTCTTAGAACTTTACGATAGATTTCTTGACGACCCTTCTTCCGTTGATGAGGAGACAAGAAGAACGTTTCAGACATTGGGCCATGAGCTTGCAGAAGCAAAGGCTCAATCTGCTTCGATCCCGTCACGGTTTCTTCAGCCCCGCGGCGGCTCGGCGGGGGAAAGAAAGGTTGTACTTGCCGTTACGAGCCTGGCTCAGGATATAAGGCAATTCGGGCATCTCGCCGCACAGCTTGACCCGCTGGGTCTGCTGCCCGAAACCACCGCGATTCTCGAAAAGGGGTTTCACGGACTCACCGACGAAATTCTGTCCACAATCCCTGCGGACACGATAGGGGGACCGATCGCCGCGCGGTCGGCAAACGCCCGTGAGGCCGTAGATGACCTGATGAAGGTATACACGTCCACTATCGGGTTCGATTTTGAACATGTTCACGAGGTGGACGAAAGGACATGGCTTCGGGATGTCATCGAAAGCAGGGAGTTTTCACGCACCAGGATGCCCATCGACGAAAAGCGGTTGCTCGAAAACCTGACGGAGGTTGAAGTATTCGAGCAGTTTCTCCAGAGGGCTTTTCCAGGCAAGTTCAGATTTTCGATTGAAGGCGTAGATATGCTCGTCCCGATGCTTGGCGAACTACTGACGCTGGCAACGCATTCGGGGATAAGTTCGATAATAATTGGCATGGCACATCGCGGACGGCTGAACGTGCTCGCCCACGTTCTCCAGCTTCCATATGCCGCGATCTTTGCCGAGTTCAAGGACCCGGCCCGTCACCGGAACTCCCGTGTCGACCTCGACTGGACGGGGGATGTAAAATATCACCGCGGGGCGTTCACGATCCAGCAAAACAGTTCACCCCGTGACGTTGAGATTTTTCTCGCTCCGAATCCGAGCCATCTCGAGGCCATAGATCCGGTAGTTGAAGGAATGGCACGTGCTTCGGGAACGGATCGACAGCAAATTGGAAAACCGAAGTTTGATCCGAGCGTTGCACTCCCCATTTTGATTCACGGCGACGCTTCTTTTCCCGGACAGGGCATCGTCGCCGAGACTCTTAATTTCTCGCGGCTGGACGGCTACTCGACCGGCGGCTCGATCCACATTATCACGAACAACCAGCTCGGCTATACCGCTTCTCCCGGGGAAACAAGAAGCACCCGATACGCCAGCGATCTGGCCAAGGGATTTGAAATACCGATCGTTCACGTCAATGCTGATGATCCTGAGGCTTGTATAGAGACTATCAGGATAGCCTCTGCATACAGGGAGAGATTTCACAAGGATTTTCTCATCGATCTTGTCGGGTACCGTCGACATGGTCATAACGAAAGCGATGAACCGACATTCACTCAGCCGCTGATGTATGAAACGATCAAGAATATGCCCACTGTCAGGCAGAAGTGGGCCGGCACCCTTGAGAAGAGAAATGTTGTTCCGTCAGGCGAGGCGGATAGACTTGTAAAATCGGAGTTCGAGAAGCTGCAATCGGTACTCTCGTCACTCGAGCCCGACAAGGCGCTGATAGAGACACGCCCGGTCGCTCCACCTTCAGGCCTGGCGAATCGGATAAAGACTCAGGTCACTCTCGACAGGCTCAAAAGGCTCAACGAAGAATTGGTGACCTTTCCGGACAATTTTTCCATTCATCCGAAGCTGGCCCGGTCCGTTGAAAAGCGCAGACACCTCTTCGAAGATCCGGACAGCCTTACAGTAGATTGGGCTTCAGCCGAGGCCCTGGCGATGTCATCTATACTTGAAGAGGGAATCCCGATTCGTCTCACCGGGCAGGATTCGGACCGTGGGACGTTCAGCCACAGGCACATGACTTATCACGACATCAAGAACGGCGACACCTTCACGCCGCTGCAGAGTTTCCAGGCAGCAAAAGCCGGTTTTGAGATTCATAACACTCCGGTGACAGAGAATGCTGCGGTAGGGTTTGAATACGGTTATAACGTTCAGGAACCTGAGAGGCTCGTCATTTGGGAAGCGCAGTACGGAGATTTCATAAACAACGCTCAGATGATGGTGGATGAGTTTATTACTGCCGCGAGGGCGAAGTGGGGTCAGACTCCGTCGGTTGTCCTTCTCCTGCCGCACGCTTACGAGGGACAGGGACCGGATCATTCGAGCGGACGTCTGGAACGCTTTCTTGAACTGGCGGCCGAGACGAACGCTCGGGTCGCAAACTGTACTACAGCAGCTCAATACTTTCACCTGCTCAGGAGGCAGGCACTTCTGCTCAAGACGGATCCTCTGCCGCTTGTAGTTATGACTCCGAAGGGATTGCTGCGTCATCCTCGAACTGCCTCCTCTCCCCGTGAGTTGTTCGAGGGTCGGTGGAGACCTGTCATCGATGATCCTGACTCCAGGTCACTGATTGACAAGGCGGAGAGGTTGATTTTCTGCAGCGGGAAGGTATACGTAGATCTGATCGACAGCAAGTTCAGGCAATCGAACGATACGGCAGCCATAATCCGGCTGGAGCAGCTGTATCCTTTTCCCGGAGAGGAACTTAAAGATGTAGCGAAGAACTACAAGAAGATCAGGGAAGTGATCTGGGTACAGGAAGAGCCGCAGAACATGGGGGCTTGGAGCTATGTCAGGCCGCGCCTTCAGGATCTGTTTGATGCCAGGTTCCCGATCGGCTATGTCGGCAGGACGCCCAATGCAAGTCCCGCCGAAGGGTCGACCGCACTGCACATTGCACACCAGGCCGAAATAGTAGGGCGCGCTTTTCAGGGCGATTCCATGAAGCCCGGCAGGGAGGCGAAGGAGGAGGCAGTAATGGGTGAGCTTGCTCCTACCGGACATACAGACAGTGAGGTTCACAGTACGAGAGGAAACAGGCGATGAAGAATTCGATTGTAGTACCGGCACTCGGCGAGTCGGTGGTCGAGGCTCGAATAGCACACTGGTTGAAGAAAGAAGGCGAGCGAGTAGAAATCGGCGACGTCCTTGTCGAGCTTGAGACGGAGAAGGTGAATGTCGAGGTCGCCGCGCAGGATGCCGGAGTTCTGACGAAAATCAGCGCCCGCGAGGAGGACACTGTTCATATCGGTGACGTCATCGGCGAAATAGAGACATCTGCTCAGGCCACGGTCTCGGAGGCTCCGGAGGAAATGAAGCCGGCTGGGCTCGAAACTGTAATGGAAAAGCCTGCGGATCGGTCGGAAAAGGAAGAAGCTGCATCAACTGCGAAGGAGAAGGTGACCCCGTTAGCCAAGCGGGTCGCTGAGGAGAGCGGCCTCAAATTGTCGGCCGTTGAGGGTTCTGGTGTCGGCGGAAGAGTCACAAAGCGCGATGTGGAGAGTTTTCTTTCTCAGAAGAGCAGGCCGGCACCTTCCAAGAGGAGCGAACCTGCGGCACCGGCGCCGGGAAACGGCAAGCAGCCGGCCGCCTCCTCGCTGCCCAAAGTTGTGCCGGTGGAGAGGAAGGGGCGGGAAGAACGGGTCAGGATGTCTCTCAGGAGAAAGACGATAGCCCGCCGGATGGTCGAAGCCCAGCAGGCTGCTGCAATGTTGACCACCTTCAACGAGATTGACATGAGCCGCGTTATGGAGCTGAGGAAAAAGTACAAGGAGCGTTTCAAGCAGAAGTACGGGGTCAGTTTGGGAATTGTCTCGTTCTTCGTCAAGGCGGTTTTAGCTGCCCTGAAAGAATTTCCGAGGTTAAATGCGGAGATCGACGGAGACGATATTCTGTACAAGTACTACTACGATATCGGGGTGGCGATCGGCGCGGAAGAAGGGCTGGTAGTTCCGGTGCTGAGGAACGCAGACCTGATGTCCTTTGCTGAAATCGAGATGGACATCAAGAACTATGCTGAACGGTCGGCCAGCGGCAGCCTGACTCTTGACGACCTGCGCGGCGGCACTTTCACGATCACGAACGGGGGAGTGTTCGGTTCAATGATGAGCACGCCGATTCTTAACCCGCCTCAGGTCGCCATCCTCGGGCTTCACAAAATTACGGAGAGGCCGGTAGTCGAAAACGGACAGGTTACAGTCAAAGCGATGATGTACGTCGCTCTCACGTACGATCACAGGATAGTCGACGGGCGGGAGTCGGTTCAATTCCTGGTCAAGGTGAAAGAGTACATGGAAGACCCGGCAACCATGTTGTTTGAATGAAAGAGGTTCGGAGGATCGTATTGTTCGCCTGAACGCGCAGAAATATCAGTCGGGTACCGGTACCTGCCGCAGAAATTCCGCACTCTTTTCAGGCAGGGCAGTATTAACGTACATCCCGCTCCCGATCTCGAAGCCCGCGGTTTTCGATACACGCGGCACAATCGTGAGATACCAGTGGAAGAATTCGGCGCGGGGGGTGCGTGTCGGAATCGAACGGATCGAGTAGTTGAAATCGGGATCCTTCAGCCCGTAATAAAGCTTGGCAAGAACGACTCTCAGGCATTTGGCTAGATCGAGTATCTCGATGCCGTTTATCTCATCGAAGGATGAAACGTGCCTCAGGGGAAAAATCCATGTGTGGAAAGGAGAGAGGGCGGCGTACGGGATGAAGGCGACGAAGCTGTTGTTCATGTATACTAGTCGCTGACCCGCGTTGATCTCATCCTCTATCGTCCTGCAGCAGACACACTCGCCGGTGTCGTCGAAATACCTGATTGCCTCATCGATCCTCGATCTGATTTGACTCGGGACGATAGGCGTTGCGACAAGCTGCGAATGCGGGTGTGCGATCGATGTACCGGCGGACTCGCCATGGTTCTTGAATATTACGATAGCCTCGACCCGCTCATCCCTGCGGATTTCCCTGTATCGTTCGAGATACGCTCGCAGTATATCACTTACTTCTTCGTCTGTCATGAGTGCGGTGGTGATATTATGCAATGGATGCTCTACGATCACCTCGTGGAAGCCGACCGCAGACATTGATCGGTAAATGCCGTTGACTGTTCTGACCCTCTGGCCCTCCAGGGATAGGGCCGGGAACTTGTTTGCGATGACTCTTACCTTCCAGTCGTTGCCGTCGCAAGTGCGGAAAAGCTCGCTAAGGGTCTGACTCTCGTTTCCGGCACAGAACGGGCAATCGGGGACGTAGGCAGGTAGTGCTTTCTTCCCATGTTCGGGGGCAGCGAACTGGTCCGGCCTTTTTGCCCGCTCCGGAGATATGATTACCCATTCCCTGGTTACGACATTCTGCCTCAACTCTGCCATAAAGCCTCCTCGCTGCGGTCTTAAAAGGAACCTTCGGGCACTGGTCCTCTCAGGCCCGTTACGTTGAACTAAGTCCTCCGTAGCCTGGACTGGACACCGGCTCCCATCAGTTCTTTGGTCGCGTCCATCGCGATCCAGTTGGCAGCCTTCGAATCCATTTTCTCGATTTGTCTCGCCGTCTTCAGTGCCGCTTTATTCAATGTGAGGTTGCGCTTGCCAATCTGGCGAAGGGCCCAGTTGGTAGCCTTCTTGACAAAGTTCCGCTCGTCGTCTGCCGCCCGCTTTATGTTCGGAAGGAAAGATATGAACAGGCTGTTGTGGGCTTTCTTGTCGTGTACTGCGATGGATGCCATCAAGACGAAACCGGCTCTTTTCACAAACTCTTCGTCTCTTTTTGTCCACTCTTTTACTTTCTCAACGGCGAATCTCGTTTTGTCGAAAAGATTGCTGCAGACCTGATCGCAGACATCCCAGGAGTCGAACTCACTGACCCACTCTTCCATTTGAGCTTTCGTGACCTCTTCCGGTTTATCGACAAATCCGGCGAGGATTCTCGCCTCGTGGAGGCCGGTCTTCCACAATTCCAGGGCGAGAGAATGGTTCTTCCCGATTTCCCTGGCCAGATCTCTCAGGATGGGGATCGGGATTCCAAGCGTGTTCTTCACGTTGATGCCGAACCTGGACATCCCTTCCAGACTTTCCGGACTGCGAAATTCCTCCAGAACCTTCACGACTTTCAGCGCATCGCGCCTCGGATTATCCATGCCTATAGCCTCCCGACTTTCTTTATGGCTCAATATAAACAGGCACGGGACGGAAAGCCATCTGGGGAGGAAGCTTCGAGACGATAGCCGAGCTTGGCGGTAGGGTGATCTCTGTATGTATTTATTGTACACGGAACAAGACGAAATGGAATCGTTTGAAGATATTGAAGGGTTTGATTGGGATGAAGGCAACCTCGATAAAAACCGGCACTTATATCGAGTTCTTAATACTGAGGCAGAACAAGTGTTTCTGATTCAGCCTCTGTTTGTTTCCATTGATGAGCAGCACTCCACTGAGCGCGAAAGTCGATATCAGGTTCTCGGTCAAACTGATCGAGGACGGCGCCTGTTTGTAGTATTCACGAAGAGGAATCGGCTGATACGGAATTCACCTCGGACTCGACTCTCGGTTTACCTTGATTACCCTCCTCCATATAATTAACTTTTGTCTCGAAAACGAAGAGAGCAGTCATTGTCTAAACGTGAAGATATAAATTCAATCCTGATAATAGGAAGCGGGCCTATCGTAATCGGACAGGCGTGCGAGTTCGACTATTCCGGTACGCAAGCATGCAAAGTGTTACGAAAGCTCGGCTACAAAGTAATCCTCGTCAACAGTAACCCGGCGACGATAATGACCGACCCCGATCTGGCGGACGTCACGTACATCGAGCCGCTGACGCCGGAGTTTGTCGAGAAGATAATTGAAATTGAAAAACCCGATGCCATTCTTCCCACGATGGGGGGACAGACCGCGCTGAATATCGCCGTGAGCCTCGCACAGTCAGGTGCTCTTGATCGAAATGGAGTAGAGATGATCGGCGCGAAGCTCGACGCGATTCAGAAGGCTGAGGATCGCGAGATGTTTAAGGATACCGTCACATCTGTCGGACTCGACGTGCCCAAAGGCGGATTCGTCAGGACGATGGAACAGGCCATGGACATCATACAGCATGTCGGCTTTCCTGCCATCATCCGGCCGTCGTATACGCTCGGAGGCATGGGCGGCGGCGTTGCGTACAACATCGAGGAGTTTGAAGGGATTGCCCGGCACGGACTCTCCGTAAGCCCGATCAGCGAGATACTCATCGAGGAATCCGTTCTCGGCTGGAAAGAGTTCGAGCTCGAGGTGATGCGCGACAAGAGGGACAACGTCGTAATCGTGTGTTCGATCGAGAATGTCGATGCCATGGGCGTGCATACGGGCGACTCGATCACCGTAGCGCCGGCCCAGACGCTGACCGACCGCGAATATCAGAAAATGCGCGACTGGGCCAAGAAGGTCATCCGCGCCGTCGGTGTAGAAACCGGAGGTTCGAACATACAGTTTGCGGTCAATCCGGAAGACGGGCGACTCGTTGTGATTGAAATGAACCCGCGCGTATCCCGGTCGAGCGCGTTAGCTTCAAAGGCCACAGGTTTCCCGATCGCTAAGATAGCGGCCATGCTTGCAGTCGGATACACGCTTGACGAGATTCCGAACGATATTACGAAAAAGACCCCGGCTTCCTTCGAACCCTCCATCGACTATGTCGTGGTTAAGATTCCAAGGTGGGATTTCGAGAAATTCAAAGGGACCGACGACACGCTCGGTGTCCAGATGAAGTCGGTCGGGGAAGCGATGTCCTTCGGCAGCACATTCAAGGAAGCGCTGCAAAAAGCCCTGAGATCGCTTGAACAGGGGCGCTTCGGCATCGGGGGAGACGGGAAGGACGTCTACGATATCGCGAAGCTGCGCAACGCCAAGCTGCGTGAGGCAAAAAGAGCAATCGCCAACCGCTTGAAGCAGCCGAAACCGGACAATATTTTCTACCTCCGATCAGCACTTCAAGCGGGTCTTGCAGTAGAGGAGATCCATGAGCTTACGAAGATTGACCCGTGGTTTCTTAGAAATATAAAAGAGATAGTGGATTTTGAGAACGAACTTCGCCAGAACTTCTTCGTGGAGTGAAGCGAATGAAGAACGAGAGAAATTGCATTGAGCCCTGAGCAGATGAAAAAGGCCCCAATAAGCGAAGCGGCACTCCGCAAGGCCAAGCAGCTGGGTTATTCCGACAAGCAGCTTGCCGAGATATTCGACACGACTGAGACAAGAATCCGTGAACTAAGAACCAGGTTGGGAGTGACGCCGATTTTCAAGACCGTCGATACTTGCGCGGCAGAGTTCGAAGCCGAGACGCCGTATCACTTCTCTACTTACCAGGAGGAGAACGAATCCATCCGGAGTCCCAGGAAGAAAGTCATTATCCTGGGCAGCGGACCGAACCGTATAGGACAGGGAATTGAGTTCGACTACTGCTGCGTCCACGGGGTTCTCGCTGCGCGCGAGGAAGGCTATGAAGCGATCATGATCAACTGCAACCCGGAAACAGTGTCTACCGATTATGATACTGCAGACAAGCTTTATTTCGAGCCGTTGACGTTCGAGGACGTGATGAACGTTGTGGAAGCGGAGCAGCCGGAGGGTCTCATCGTGAGCTTCGGTGGACAGACACCGCTGAAGCTTGCAAAGTCTCTGGAGGGTGCCGGAGTGAAACTGCTCGGGACGAGCTCGGAAGGGATCGACATCGCCGAGGATAGGAAGAGGTTCGGCGAGCTGCTTCGTCGGCTGAAGATACCCCACCCTGAATTCGGAACGGCCTATTCGGTTGCCGAAGCAGTGGACGTTGCCTCTCTAATCGGCTATCCGGTGCTTGTGCGTCCGTCATATGTGCTCGGTGGACGGGCGATGGAGATATGCTACAATGAAGAATCCCTCCGGAATTATATGCAGACAGCGGCTGATGTATCGCCCGACAAGCCGGTCCTCATAGACCGCTTCCTTGAGGACGCCTTCGAGTTCGATGTTGACGCTGTGGCGGACGGAGAAGATGTGATGATCGGCGCCATTATGGAGCATATCGAGGAGGCAGGAATCCATTCCGGCGACAGCGCCGCGGTCATACCTCCTTATATGATAACGGATAAATGTCTGAGCGAGATCAAGGAATACACCAACATGCTGGCGCGCGGGCTGAAGGTTATCGGGCTGATGAACATCCAGTTTGCGATGAAGGATGACGTGGTCTACATAATCGAGGTGAACCCTCGTGCGAGCAGAACTGTGCCGTTCGTGAGCAAGAGCATCGGCCTCCCCCTTGCCAAGATAGCGGCCAAGATCATGCTCGGCAAGAAGCTGAAAGATATGGACCTGGCCAGAGTAAACGGAAGGTTCGAACACATTGCGATTAAGGAGGCTGTTTTCCCGTTCAATCGTTTTACTCGCGTCAAGGTCTTCCTCGGTCCGGAGATGCGATCGACAGGAGAAGTCATGGGGATAGATCCGGACTTTGGCGCTGCGTATGCAAAGTCTCAGGCCGCTGCGGGAAATCCTCTGCCCAAGACGGGCGCGGTTCTCTTCAGCGTGAACGACAACGACAAGAATCAGAATACCGTCAACATAGCAAAGGATTTTGTCAACCTGGGTTTCAAAATTATTGCCACCGAAGGAACGTCGAAATACTTCACCGGAAGCGGAATCGAAAACGAGAAAATCTTTAAAGTAAGCGAAGGCCGGCCGAATATCGTCGACTACATAAAGAACGGGAAGATACAGTTTATCGTCAACACGCCTCTAGGTGAGGAAGCGAGATACGACGAGTATTCTATCGGTTGGGCGGCGATCGAACACAGGGTGTCTTTCGCGACCACACTCTCGGCGGCCTCTGCCGCAGTCAAGGCCATCAGGTCCCTGCAGGGTGGGGAGCTGGATGTCAAACCAATCCAGCTGTTCCATCGATCTGTTTGAAATCTTCCGTCGCGGCGTTGCCTTGATAGCATGCGTGAATTTATCAACTGTGTCTTGCTGAATTGGGTCCGTTGCGCAAACCGCCGGTAGTCCGCTCTGAATCGACTGGAGGCCCCTTCAATTATGCACCTGCGGGTCACCTTCCTGTAAATTCTCGTCTTCTCTTCTTATTTTCTAATTGGAAATGAGGTTTCTGTTCACTGGTTCATTGGTTTTGGCTTGCTTGACTTTCGGCACTGAATTAAAAGCGCAAACCAGGATTACCTCGGTGAAGATTGTAGGAAATACGGTCTTTACCGAATCCGACCTTGCGGATTACTTCAACCCGTTCGGTTTCCCCGCGACCGATACCTCTCGCATAGAAGCCGGAATTGTCCGGATGCAGCAGGCATACTACGCACGCGGATACCTGCTTTGCCGGGCAGACTCGTTTCAGGTAACTGACCTGCCGGGATTGAGGGAAGCGGTACTCGCTGTATATCTTCTCGAAGGCCCGCGCCTTCTCCTCGGCAGAATAGACATAACTGGCAACAAGTTCTTTACCTACTCCGAGATTACGAGCGATTTCGATACCCGAACAGGTCGGCCGTTCGATCAGGCAGCGCTGGGGAGCGACATCAAATATGTCCTTCAGCGGTATAACGAGAAGGGATTTCCTCTTGCAAAAATTTCTATCGACAGTTTCTATGTCTACAGCGGGGATGGTTCCGATTCCCTCGGGATCGCACTGAACGTCAACGAAGGGAAGAGGATCAAGATTGAGGCTGTCCGTATTGAAGGCAACACGGAAACGAAAGACTATGTTATCATGCGTGCATTGCAGATAAAGCCAGGAACATATTACAATGACAATGAGCTGAAACTGGCCAAACAGCGCCTGCAAAAACTCGGCTTCTTTCAGAGCGTTAGCGACCCGCAGATATTTCAAAGCGGCGATACAACGGGTTTGCTCGTGAAAGTCGTGGAAGGGAATACCAACACCTTCGACGGTGTAATTGGTTACGTGCCGGCGCAGCTCGGCCAATCAGGATATTTTACCGGAATGATTGACGTCTCGATGACGAACCTGTTCGGTACGGGACGAAAGTTTCGTGCGATGTGGCACCAGGAAACCAAGCTTACCCAGCAGCTGGAGATTGACTATGCCGAGCCCTACATTTTCGGGTTGCCGATCAACACGGAGTTCGATTTCTCGCAGAGGGAGCAAGACTCGACCTCGGTGACAAGAAACTTCGGTGTAAACGGGATATTCCTCTTCAGCGACAACTTCAATGCTAACCTGTCCCTGAATACTCTGTCGACTACTCCACTGTTGAATGCGGGCAGTTACTATTCGGTTTACCAGAGCAGCGTGCTCAATCTCGGTATCGGAGTTACTTATGATACTCGAAACGATGTCTACAGTCCGACCAGGGGAGTTTTTTATGAGACTCAGCTCCAGCTCGGGCAGAAAAAAATATACGGCCCGCATCAGCTGATAACTCCAGACACGCGGCTGACCAGCTACACCCAGCACCTCAGTGTCGGTCTCTCTTTCTTTCACGAGTTCCTGCCGCGGCAAATACTTGCCGTCGGAATCCATGGTGAGCAGGTCACCGGGACGGAGCTCGACCAGAGCGACATGTACCGCCTCGGCGGAACAAACACTATTCGCGGGTATCTCGAAAACCAGTTCCTTGCGACCAAGGCAGCCTGGACGAATATCGAATACCGGTTCGCTACCGGCCGTGAATCATTCTTCTTCGGATTCATAGATGCCGGCTATATTTATATGCAAAGCGACCCGCTCGCGAACCTGCCGTCCAGTTCATTGTCAGTTTATGGATATGGTGTTGGTGCACAGGTTGAAACAGGGTTGGGCATATTGAAGGCGAGCTTCGCTCTGGGTAAAGGCGACTCGTTCGCTCAGGGCAAGATTCATTTTGGAATCGTCAACCAGTTTTGAGATCGGTGTGAACCCTTGCGGAGAATAATGAAAATCCGGAATCGACCTGGGACTTTTAGATGGGAAGATGGTGTTCGAGGAAGTGAGGCGAGCCCGGCTTCCGTTTGCAGCGCGGATGAGTCGGCGGTTCAACTGAAAAGACGGAATGCAGTCACGCCCTACATAGTGACAGTCGAAAGTCGAAGTTTGGAAAGGTTCAGATGATCCAGTATCTCAAATTGGCCCGAATCGGAAACGTAATAATTGCCTTCGTTAGTGTCGAGTGTGCCGGAATACTTTGCGGGATCAATATAGCGTCCAGCTGGGAGGTTTTCGCGGCGGCCATTGCAGCGTCGTTCGTAACCGCAGGAGGAAACGCCATCAACGACTTTTTTGATGTCGACATCGATAAGATCAATCGTCCCCGGCGTCCCCTTGCTTCCGGCAGGCTTTCCCCGCGGCAGGCGAAAGTGTTTTATGCCGTCGTTACTGCAATCGGGCTGGCCGCCAGTATCTTCATAAACGTGCCGACTTTCATCATCGCGGTTGTAGCAGCAGGCATGGTCTTCCTTTACAGTTACAGGTTGAAACGGACAATCTTCTACGGGAATCTTACCGTCGCTGTCGTGACGGGACTTGCTTTCGTGTACGGCGGCACTGCTGTCGGAGACTTGAGGGACGTTTATCCGGCGGCACTCTTCGCGTTCCTGACGAACCTTATCCGGGAGATAATCAAAGACGCGGAGGATGTAGAAGGGGACAGCAAGATCGGAGTGAAAACGATCGCAACGAAGTACGGTACGGCGGTCTCTTCGCGCATATCAATTGTTTTGACTGCAATACTGCTGCTAATGGTTTTGGAAGCATACCATCTTCGGGTGCTGCCAATCCAGTTCCTCACGGTTTGCGGGCTTACGATATTGCCGATAGGCGCTTACATAACATACCTGCTGATTACGAGACGAAGCTTCTCCGAGGCAAGTTTCGGGTACAAACTCATGATGATCTTCGGGCTGGTGGCTTTAATCGTAGGCAAGGTCTAGAATCCGGGCACGGTCAGCTCTAACTATGAAGTAACAAATCGAGGAGCATAGTGATGAAAAAGTACCTCATTGCCCTTTTTGCAATTGCATTGGTTTCTGCTGCACAGTCTCAGACTCTTCCTCCTGTACATCACGCCCCGAACAGAGAATTCCATATGAAGAACATAACGTTGAACTTGAAGTTCGACATGTCCGGCAAGACTCTTTTCGGCAAAGCGACCGAGACAATCGAACCTCTCCGAGCGAGACTCGATTCCATCCATCTTAATGCTGTAAACATGAATATCGACTCTGTTACAATGATGGGAAGGCCGCTGGATTATCGCTACGACGGCAGGATATTGACGGTGATGCTGAACAAGCCGTATGGCCCGAGCAGCCGTCTTACCTACACGATCACGTACTCCACACAGCCGACCAAAGGAATATTTTTCGTAACGCCGGACAAGGGCTACCCGCATCGCGACCCCGAGGTCTGGAGCAACAGTGAGCCGGAGGATGCAAGATACTGGTTCCCGTGCCATGATTACCCTGACGATTTCACCAGCAGTTCGGTAATCGCCACAGTCCCCGCAAACTGGACGGTCATCTCGAACGGCGTTCTCAAGAAAGTGTCCTTGGTTGACGGTGGGAAGGAGAAGAAGTTCGATTGGGTCGAAGCCCGTCCACATGTAGTTTACCTGATTTCTATTATCGCGGGAATCTTCAAGAAGTTCGAGACTCATTACGACAAGGTACCTATCTATTTCTATTCGGATCCGAAATACGGCGACCTTATCGAGCAGAATTTCAAAAGGGAGCCGGACATACTGAAATTCTATTCTCACATTACCGGACATCCTTTTCCGTGGGAGAAGCTGGCGTTGACTACCGTCACCAACTTTACATGGGGCGGGGAAGAAAACGTTTCGGCAATCACGCTTACGGACAGGACCCTGCACGATCAGCTGGCCGAGCCTGAAATTTCCAGCGTACCGTTGATCGCCCATGAAACAGCGCACCAGTGGTTCGGCGACCTCCTGACTACCTGCAACTGGGCGAACGCGTGGCTGAACGAAGGGTTCGCAACATATTTCGAACAGCTCTACCGGGAGCATGCATTCGGCAGACAGGCATTTGAATATGAGGAATACCTCACCCACAATCAGGTTGTAGCCGCAGACAACATCAAGAGACAACCGACGGTCTACGACCGCTACTATGCCCCGGTCGAAGTGTTCAATGCGTATATCTACGGGCGCGGCGCCTCGGTGCTGAACATGCTGCGCTTCTTCCTCGGTAACCGGTTGTTCGACAGAGCGATCCGACACTACGTCAAAGAATTCCAACACCGCAACGTCGATACGCGGGATCTCTCGGATGCCGTGAGGGAAGCGACCGGTTACAACGTCGATTGGTTCTTCAACGAATGGCTCTACAAGGCAGGGCATCCGGTTTTCGACGTGAGCTACAAATACCATCCTACAGCGCAACGAATCGTGATGAAAGTGGATCAGGTTCAGACGGTGGACAGCCTCACGCCCGTCTTCAAGACCCCCGTCAATATCTGCGTAGTCACGCCGACTGAGAGGTTCGAACGGAGGGTATGGGTCGATTCTCTCTCGAACACGTACAGCTTCAGCGCTCCGGACAAGCCGTTGATGGTCAACTTCGATGAGGGCCACTGGCTTCTGGACGAAGTGCACTTCAGGAAAAGCGAGGACGAGTTGGTCTACCAGCTTAAGAACGACTCGGATGTCGTCGGCAGAATCTGGGCCGCCGAACAGCTTGAGTCTCACTACAAGCAAGATGCAGAAGCCCCCATTATCGCATCGCTGAAGAATGATGATTTTTGGGCCGTCCGACGCACATGCGCTCAGTTGCTCGGGAACTGCACCAACGGATCATCTCAGACAGCGCTGGTGCAAGCGACGCATGACAGTGACTCACGTGTCGGGGTTGCGGCCATATATTCGCTTGGTCATTTCAAAGGCAACAAAGAGCTTGAAAATTTCCTCTCGGGGGTCTTCTATGGACAGCAGAATTACTTCATTAGAGCGGCAGCCGTGACCGCATTGAGCGATGTGGATTCAGCCGCCGCTTTCCATGTCATCTACACGGCGCTGGACAGGAACTCATACGACGAGGTCATACGTACCGCAGCGCTCAACGCACTGACTAAGGTCCGTCCCGACATGGCATATCTGATTGCGACGAATTACTCTAAATACGGCGAGCCGGAAGCCCTGAGAACGACCGGTATTTCCGTCCTGACCAGGCTTGATATGAAACGCGACAAGACGATTGCTTTGTTTTCGAAATATCTTTCCGATCCTTACATCTGGGCCCGAGCGGGGGCGATTAACGGGCTGGGAGTAATAGGCAACAGATCGGTCATCCCGCTTTTGAAGGAGAGAATGAAAGTCGAACCGGACGGAAGACTTGTGGACATGGCAAGAAGAGCGATTGAATCGATAGAAGCAAGAGATCAATAGAGCCGGGATCTCGAATCACAAGGGAGCACCCGATGAGGTGCTCCCTCTATGAATTACCTCTTTACCTTATGTAAAATTATTCCTGCGTTTTGTAACGAGCCTCAAGTGCCTCCGTATTCCTACGAAAAGGAAATGCACTTGAGGACGATGTTGCTATATATCATTCTTGTTTTCACTTCCTCATCTCTCTTTGCTGAGCAAAAAGACACGTTGACCAATTCTTCACGGTTCGTGGTCGACGCCGTGCGGATAGATGGGGAGGTAACCATGACCGGTAAGCTCACCGATCCACACTGGAAATTGGCACCGCGTGCCGAGATCAACTATGAAATACAACCAGGCGACAACACGCCTGCGCCCCAAAGAACGACGGTCATGGTTCTTTATGATTCGCAGTATCTCTATTTCGGTTTCATCTGCCATGATACCGACCCATCCAGGATCCGTGCTCACATCACCGACCGCGACAATATTTTCCAGGATGATTTCGTCGGAGTAATTTTGGACACTTATGACGACCACCAGAGAGCTTATGAGTTCTTTGTCAACCCCCATGGAATTCAGGGCGACCTCATGAGAAACGGAAACAACGAAGACGCCAGCTGGGACGCGGTCTGGTATTCCAAAGCGGCGATAAACGACACCGGATACACTGTGGAAATAGCTATCCCGTTTAAGAGTCTGCGTTTTCCCTCGTCGGAAGTCCAGAATTGGGGACTTGAAATGTTCCGTAACCTGCCGCGAGAGAGCAGGGTGCAGATTTCGTGGGTCAGACTGAACCTTAACGATCCGTGCCTGATGTGCCAGATGGGGACACTCAAAGGCCTGAAAGGGCTGCAGTCGACAGGTTCAATCGAGCTGCTGCCATATGCGATGGGAGTGCAGACCGGGAGCGCGGACAACAGCGACATTCCGGACTCACACTTTTCCAACGGGCGTGTTGAGGGGAGAGTCGGAGGCGGGGTAAAGTATTCTCCAAATCCTACCATGTCGCTCGAAGGCGTAGTCAATCCTGATTTCAGCCAGATCGAGTCGGATGCTGCCCAGATAAGTGTCAACACGACATTTGCGCTTTTCTATCCCGAAAAACGACCGTTCTTCATGGATGGAAACGATATCCTCAGCACTCTTATTCAGTCGTACTACTCGCGGATGATCAACGATCCGACGGGGGCGGCTAAAGTGATCCAAAAGTCAGGAGCGTTGTCCATTGCCTATTTGGCGGCAGAGGACAGGAATTCACCATTTATAGTTGCCGGTGAGGAAGGGAGCGTCTCCGACAACAACGGCGACAATACTTTTGCGACTCCGTTCCGCTCATTTTCAAATATTCTCAGGGCCAGATACAATTTCGGCATTCAATCATTTGTGGGGGCGCTCGGCACCGCGAGGAATTTCAGCAATGCACACAACTACGTCGGCGGGCTGGACTGGAATTTCTTCTTCGGCGGGAACTACACGCTCGACGGGCAGTTTCTTGTTTCGAATACGCGCGAGCTGAACGATACCAACCTGGTATCCGACCCCACTTATTTCGGGAATACAAGATTCACAAAGGCCTTCGACGGTCAGCAATACGACGGGACGGGCCTTCAGGTGGATTTCAGGAGGGACGCAAGACACTACAGCTTCAGGCTGACGTATAAGGATTTCTCTCCGACATTTCAGGCGGAGGATGGGTACGTCTTCTCAAATGATCTCCGTACTGCAGATATGGAACAGTCATTGCTGTTTTACCCGAACACTGACCTCATTGAGAATTGGGGTGTGGACTTGGAGTCGGGCCTGCACTACGACTACCAGGGTGTCCGGAAAGAAAGATGGATTATGCCGACACTGATTCTGAATTTGAAAAGCCAGACCCAGCTTGTAGTCAACTACTTTTTGGTAAACGATGAACTCTTTCACTCCGTGAATTTTACCGGAGTCAACCGGTGGGAGGTCAATCTGAACACCAACCCCACAAGTTCCGTGTCCTTCAGTTTGAACATGTCGGTTGGCAGGTTCATCTATCGCGAAGACGAGCCGGCGCTCGGTACGGGGCACGACATCGGTGCGGAACTAGTTGTGAAACCGACCGACAAACTCACGGTAACCGTCGACTATGCAAGATCCCGTTTGACAAACGTCGTCAGCAAAGAACTTCTCTTTGACGGGTACATCTCGAGAGTTGAAGGCGTTTACCAGTTCAGCAACAGAGTATTTGTCAGGTTGATCGGTCAGTATGATGAGTTCAATAAACAGTTCGAAATCGATCCGCTCTTCAGCTACAAACTGAATCCCTTCACCATCTTCTATGCCGGATCGACCCACAGCATGCAGGACTATGGAAATCCCTACGGCTTAATGGAAACCGAAAGACAATTCTTCATTAAGCTGCAGTACTTATGGAGAGATTAACCCGGATTTTGGTGGGGATTCAAAGGGACGATCCACCATGCTATGAGGTAAGTCACGATGACCGGAACGAAACCGGTGATGAACCCTATGAAGACGACACCGAGCCTTATCAAGGTCGGGTCGGCATCTATCATCTCCGCAAATCCCGCGCAAACGCCCGCTATCTTCTTATCCTTAGTTGATCTGTAAAACTTCCTCATGCCAAAAACCTCCGTCGCAAATTAATACTTGGTTCAACTCGATACAACGATGATCTCCGCATAAGGTTTCGGCGCGCCATATGGCGACGTGGCGGCTCATGATGTCCATTCGACTGTTTCGGCTCGTGGATGGCTCGCCCGCAAACAAGACCTCTCCCCATAAGACTGTCGCCAACACATTGGGAGCAAACGGGGAAGCAGAGGGATTATTCTTCTCCGAGGAGAGACCTGTATTTCTTCAATTTGCCTTCGACGACGGCCGCAAGCATTTCAGGGTCAACCGGCTTGGTCAGGTAATCGTCCACGCCGAGCTGGATGCCTGCCCTGACGAAGAAACTCTCGTGCATCCCGCTTATGAGAATAAAGGGGACCCTCTTCAGCCGTGGGATCTTCTGCACCCCTTCAAAAAAGGAGAACCCGTCGCCTTCTGTCTCCGAGAACATCACGTCCGAGATGATCATGTCCACACTGGTTGTCTCCAGAACCTTCATGGCTTCTGTTGGGCTCGCGCTGGTCAGCACTCCGTAGCCATACCCTTCGAGCACTGTCTGGACCGTATCGAGAAAGTCCCGGTCATCATCCACGAGCAGGATGACCGCCTTAAGAACCGCCCGCTGAAAGGCTGCGAGAATGTATGGCTCGAGTTTCGAGGACTCTTCTTTTGTAATTTGGTATTTGAGTTTCAGTTCCTCGACGACTCCCCCCTCGTTGGGCCTGATCCTTCCGTTTTTGATTCCCTTTTCAACTTCGGCGGTGTATAGTTGCAGTCTGATTTCGCTCTCGCAATCCAGGTGGTCCTCGAACGACAACTCCAGGAGCTCTCGCAGCTGCATCAAGTCACGAGCTACTTCGGTTGTGATCGGAAGATGCAACCATGCCTTTCTGAGGCGGGCACTATATATGTCGATCTTCTCCTCCCGGGTATCGGGCAGTTTGACACCTAAGAGCTTGAGCCTTCTTTCATACCCCATTTCGAGTGCACTCTTCGCGTTAGCTAGATCCTGCTCCAGCTTCTTTTGCATTTCCGCCTTCAATGCTGCACGAGTCTCATTTAACCGGCGCTGCTCTTCCTCGACGAGTTTTTTTCTGTCGGTTTCCAACGATGCCTGTCGGTTTGCGATTTTTTCCTCCACACGTCTTTCGATCTCTTCGCGTTCGGTAGCGAGCTCTGCATCGAGTTTGTCCTGGAACTCTCTTTCCAGTTGTCTCCGTATATCCGTTTGTTTTCGCTGAAGCTCCTTCCGCTCGTTATTCCTTATTTCGTTCAGTCTGCTCTTCAACTCGGACTGTGAGTTCTGCTCGAGTCCCCTGTATTTTTCCTGGTAGGACTGTTCCAGCTTGTTTTGTTGCAATCTGATCTGCTCTTCTATCTTCTTCTTCTCCGCCGTCCATTTCCCGTCGAATTCCTCCTGCAGCCTGTTGCGTGCCTCGTCTACTGTCTTGTCCCGCTCTTTAGCCTGTTCTGCGATCGTGGAAGCTTTCGCTTTAGCAATCTCTTCCATCATCCTCTGCTGAAACTCCGCCTCCATCTGCTTTCTGCTGTCTTCGATCGCTTTGCGCTGCTTCTCCAGAAGATTCTGTTTCTCTTTGACGGCCGATTCCCTTAGCTCCAGCATCGATTTTTCATAAAGGGAGCTCATCTTAGAGCGGGTGTCTTCTTCGGCTTTCTTTCGCTCGCTTGCAAGCTGCTGCCTGAATGCAGCCTCCATTTTCTCTACTTCAATTTCATAGTTCTCTTTGGATTGTTTTTCCAGTTCCTTCCTGTACTTTTCCTTTTCCTTCTCCAGGCCGGCGATCAGTGAAGCGCGCTCCGCTTCCTGCCACTCTCGTTCCTTCTTCAACGCCTCGGCTATTCTCTGTTCGGCCTCCCTGATCTTGTCGGTAAACTTCTTATTGTATTCGCTTTCGAGCCTCTTTTCGATTTCCGCTCTAATCGTAGCCTCGTCAACCTGTGGTTTCTCCCCTTTCTCTATAGTCTCTTCGGTAGGGGCGGACTCGACATTCTGATTCTCCGCATGCTTCGGCTCGGTCCCACCGCTTTCCAAACCTTGCCGCCTTTCTTCGAGGGCAAGCGCGTAGACGTTATTCGGGTCTATTGCTCGTACTGCGTCGAGTTCTTCTTTCGCTTCGAGATACTTGGCTTCTCGAATTAGCTTATCGGCAGTACGCAGCCGCATTGCAATTTCGTGTCTTGTATTGTTGGGGGGTACCGATGGCGTGCCTTTGGGACCTTGATTCTTTTTGAATAACATTCCTGCTCCGTAGGATCTTAAGAATATGTTACTGAGCTATCGACTTAATAGCAACAGGCTTCTTACCACAGATTCTGCCGGGTACGTAATTATGCTGCAAGGTCCCTATCTATCCTTCTCTGGTAATATAGCCAAGAAATTCATTGATTATCCATTGTCGGCTGCGTGATGTTTTATGATCTTGGCATCTACCAGAAAAACGACATCTTCGGCGATATTTGTAGCATGATCGGCTATTCTCTCGATGTGTTTCAGTGCGACTATCAGATGAGCTCCGGGCTCGACGAAATCAGGGTTCCTTTTCATCTCACTTATGACAAACCTGAATTTTTGCCGGTTCATCTCGTCGACGACATCGTCCTCTTTGCAGATCCTTCTGGCCAGCTCTGCATCACCGTGTATGAATGAATCGATGCTGTCGTGTACCATGAGTCTCGCGACATCGCCCATCTCAAGTATTGCCGTTCGTCGGACGAGGTCATGATAATCTTTGAGCGCTTCCACTCGCTGGGCGATGTTGACCGCTACGTCTCCGATCCTTTCCAGCTCATGGTTGATTTTTATGGCAGAAACTACGAGACGGAGATCGGTGGCAACCGGCTGTTCGAGCGCCATTATCTCGTCGACCTGCTGATCAAGCAGATTGTCAAATTGGTTCACCTTCTTTTCTGTCTCAAATACTCTTCCTGTCGCAATCACGTCTCCGTCATGTAGAGCGCGGAACGCGAGGTCAAGGTGGGTATCGACCAGACTGCCCATTTTTATCAGGTTCGACCTGAGCGTCTCCAGCAGGTCTTCAAAATGTCTGTGCATAAAATGTTCTCCTTAGCTGCGTACGAAAAACCGTTCGACGACGTTAAAATTGCAATTTATTTCTTCAAATAAAAGCTAAACTCCGATCCCTTTCCCAACTGACTCTTGACTTCTATTTTGCTATTGTGTGCCTCGATAATGTGCTTGACAATGGCAAGCCCGAGCCCGGTTCCTCCGACCTTGCGGCTTCTGTCTTTGTCAACTCGGTAGAACCTCTCGAATATCCTTGCGAGATGCTCTTCTCCGATTCCGCAGCCGGTATCTTTTACAAACACCCTTACCGAGTTCTCGAGTTCATTGTACCCTACGTCGATGCTTCCACCCCTGTCGGTATACTTTATCGAGTTGTCTATCAGGTTGGAAAGGGCCTGCCTGAGCCTGTCTTTGTCTCCCAGGACAAGCACCTCATGAGAATTTATGCTGCCGGTCAGGTGCAGCGACTTTCGCTTCGCGAACGGCGACATTTCTTCCGTAACGTTTTTCAAAAACTCGGTGATATCGAAATATCGAAAGCTCATCCTCATCTCGCCGCTTTCTATTCTGGAGATTTCGATGAGATCATTCAGCAGGACGTTCAGCCGCTCGGAATGTTCGTACGCCTTTCTCAAGAATTCACGATTGACTTTATCGTCGTCGATCGCCCCGTCGATCAGCGTTTCAATGAAACCCTGGATACTGAAAATAGGGGTCCGAAGTTCATGAGATACATTCGCGAGGAATTCACTCCTCACTCTTTCAAGCTTTTCAAGTTTCGCGATGTCTTCGTTCAGGTTCCCGACCACCTGGTTCACGAGTCTGCCGATCCGCCTGAGCTCAGGTGTCCCGGTTTCGGGAAGGCGCACCGAAAGGTCGCCTGCATTTATCCGTTGGAGAGCATCCACTATCGTATTGAGAATCTTAGTCTGACGATTCCTGAATGCCAGGAACACCTCTTCAAAGATATACACCAACGCGGCGCCGACGAACGCCGCGATTACGAGATGGTTCTCCAGGAAAGCGGCCTGTAGTGAAAAAGTGTTTTCGAGCAGCAGGAGGAACAAATAGAGAACAATTCCTGCAACTATCGCGAGCGCTAGCCGCATCTTGTAATTTGAAAAAATCCTCTTCATTCGGCCTTGAATTTATAACCGACCCCTTTAATAGTCTCGATCATTTCGGCGTGGTCACCGAGTTTTTCCCTGATCTTTCTGATATGAACGTCAACTGTCCTATCGCCCACATAGACGTCGCTCCCCCACACCCTGTTCAGAAGAGTCTCGCGAGATATTACCTTGCCCTCGTGGGATGCAAGATAAAAGAGTATTTCGAACTCCTTGCGCGGGAAAAAGACCTGCTCCCCTCCTATTTTAACCATGTAACTTTCTCTGTCGATGACTATTTTCCCGAAATTGATCGTGTTGCCTTCTTCTGTTTTGGCTCTTTCGTACCTTCTCAACACGGCGCGAATCCGGGATACAAGTTTACGCGGGCTTATCGGCTTCACCACGTAATCGTCAGCCCCGAGTTCGAGCCCGAGGACCTCATCGAATTCAGCACTCTTGGCTGTCAGGAAGATAACCGGAATGTTCGTTGTCTTCTCGTTATGGTTCAGGTTCTTGATTACTTCGTATCCGTCTTTGCCGGGAAGCATTATGTCGAGAAGTATCAGGTCCGGCCGGACGTCGTTGGCTTTCTGCAGAGCTTCGTTGCCATTAGTAGCGGATTCCACCCTGAATCCTTCACGTTCTAAATTGTAGCGGATAAGTTGGACTATATCACTTTCGTCATCGACAACAAGGACGGTTTTCATCAAAGACTCCTATCGTTATGGGGGGAAGAGGATGGGGGCTCAATGTAAATTTCTTACCGTGTTCGCGTCCTCGGACACAACCAAGCCTGCAAAGGTAACGAGGAAGCCTATCGTGCACAATGCCTGCTTCCACGCGGCCGCTTCGACATGAACAGCTTTCATCAAACAAAGCTTTGATAGAGGCGACGGGCGGATTCGAACCGCCGCATAAAGGTTTTGCAGACCTCTCCCTTAGCCACTTGGGTACGTCGCCACTAAAAAAACCCGCCCTACACCGCGTCCCGCGACGCGGGATCGGCGGGTTGGAACACTCAGATTTTAAAAGCTCACTATTCTCGAGCGGGAAACGGGACTCGAACCCGCGACATCAACCTTGGCAAGGTTGCGCTCTACCAACTGAGCTATTCCCGCAGTGTGTTGAAAATATAGCCGCGAAACGCAAGAAAGTCAAGAACTTGTGGCTGAGCCTGTTACCTCGACAACAACGGATCGCCGTTCTCCGATGAGGCTATTGCCCACTGGCGCCCCTCAGGCAATGCAATGCATTTCGGGGGGAATTCTCAAAAGGGTTCGAGCGAAAGCTTCCACCTCCAGCCAAGGAGTGCTCCTCGGAGGATCGCATAGTGAGAACCCACGACCTTGGCGCGAAACGCGCCACGCTCTAACCGGACTGCCGATTTTGAACGACCTTCGCCCTCAGAAAAGCGTTCCGCTGATCGTTCTGTAAATTGTCCACAGTACTTGTCTACCGGTGTCGGGGCGGTGGGATTCGGACCCACGACCTTGGCGCGAAACGCGCCACGCTCTAACCGGACTGCCGATTTTAAACGACCTTCGCCCTCAGAAAAGCGTTCCGCTGATCGTTCTGTAAATTGTCTACAGTACTTGTCTACCGGTGTCGGGGCGGTGGGATTCGGACCCACGACCTCCTGGTCCCAAACCAGGCGCTCTAACCGGACTGAGCCACGCCCCGAAAGCGCCGTTTAATATAACTCATCCGGTATCTTTCCGGCAAGCCTCATATACACTTGTTGATACAAATAGAAGGTATAATTGGCCGGTCAGATGAAGTGTTGATGAGTCTGCTACCTAGGGAAGGAAGCGTACTCTCCGGCACTGGCTCAATTTGAAAATATTCAACGCAGAGGACGCAAAGAAGGCGCAAAGCACGCAGAACAAGTATATTCTTTCGCGGTCTCTGCGATTATTTCGGTTTGTGGACTTTGCGTTAAATCAGACCGA
>JBJKQU010000034.1:0-3843 GCA_046705025.1 Candidatus Kryptoniota bacterium
GGCGATTACCCCTGACGGGAAGACCCTGATTGCAAGCGACCCATCCGGAGATCAGCTCTTCTTCGTGAGCACTGCAAATCAGAAGGTCCTTGGATCAGTCAAAGTCGGCAAGACTCCAGGGCCGTTGGTTGTTTCACTGCACGGCTCAGAAGTGTTTGTCGCAGATACAGGAGATGAGAAAATCTCCGCAGCTGAGGTATCGTCCCGCACAATCCTTGCACACATCGAAATGGGTTCCAAGCCGAGCGGAATGGTTCTCAAACCCGATGGCGGTGAGTTGTTTGTTCTGAGCGACGAAGGTTCCACCATGACCATCATTGACGCTTACCATGACAATATCGAACAGGTCTTCCCCACCGGGGAGAACCCTGTCGCCGCTGTTTTCACGAAGGATTCGCGGATGATGTATCTGGTGACGTCGGGAGATGGTTTTGTTACAGCGTTTGATGTTGCTGATAGGAGCGTACAAGCTACGGTCCACGTCGGCGTGTCACCGCAATCCCTGGCCCTCACGCCCGATGAACAATTCCTGGCCGTAGCCGACAGTTTGTCTGGCGACCTGGCCATCCTTCGAGCCTCACCACTTTCTCTGCTTACCGTTCTGCCTGTGGGCTCGGACCCGGTCGATGTAATCATCCCGGGCTGGAAGTGGAACAAACAAGGTTATTGAGCGGCCATGATTCTTACCCTCGGCTCGAAATCCTCAGAGAATCCCTGCTCAGACATTAATCTAATACCTTACATTATCTTATTAATCTATTTAAACTAAGTAGCATAGACTCTTCAGTAAACGATCCTTACAGTCACCAACTCGCTACTTCCTCAGAAAGCTCCAAATTCAGCCATCCCTCCTGTGGAATGATTTGAAGTGGCAGATCACCAGCCCAGAGCGAAATCTGAACTTGAATCTGTTTCCCTGGACGAGTTCTCATCAGGTCATAGTCCAAGCGGACTTCGAAAGTCCGCGAGAAATTGGCTTCCAGTTTGTCTCCTGTCGCCAGGGGAACCAGAAGAGACTCATTGCCTTGCCAAAACTCAATCTGCCGGACGCCCCCTTCGCGAACCAACGCATGCACGCGGACGTTGACGTCACCGTTAAGGGCAATTCGGGTTTCAAAAGATGGACGACCCTGGACAAACAGCTGCAGGAAATCCAGGCGTAGGTAGAGGGCATGTTGGCCGTAGCCGTAGTACAGCGCATCCACATAATTGCGCGTGCCATGCATCGAGCCATGCCTCGTGTCCGGGATATAGAGACCTGCCCCAAGCCACTCAAAGTAGTTCGTTACTACACCAACAACGACGGGTTCAATTGTTCCTGTCGGCGGATAGTTAACGGCACGGGACTCTATGCGCTTGATCGGGCTGGCCAGATTATCCGGGGGCGATTGCCCCAGCAGGCGATAGATATTGCTGAGGTGTTTGCGGTAGAGAAGATCGAACTCTTCGTCGTGTCCGCTTGAGTGCTCTGGACCATACCACCAGCACCAGTCGCTCCCCTCACTGATCCAGACGTCGTGCTTAGCAGTTTCGCTCTCAGTGGACGGATTGGCATTGCGATTCCTATCGTGCGCGAAAAAATCACGGGCTTCACCAAGCATTTCCCACGCACGGTTGTCTTCGTCCGCTCCAATCCAAACATCAAAGTTCGCGTTAATCCAGGAGCCAGGAACAACGTGAGACAAACTACCGTGTTCGCAGAGTCCCAATGCTTCACTTGCCGTAACAGCTTTAAGGTCATTATCTTCAGAAACTTTCCTATAAAAACTCTTTAAGAATTCCCGACCATTTCCCGAGTAGAACTCCCAGGCATTTTCACCATCGAGAATAATCGAAACTACCTTCGGGCCGTCGCCCGCGAAGCGAGCTGCAGTACGAATCCGCTGGTGCAAGTCATGCGCGGCAGCCTCAGGAGGCATATTTGCATACACAAACCCAATCAGATCCGAAAGATAATGATCGCGGAAGAAGATAGAGATCAGGCGTCCATCTGAGCTGAAGCTATAAGGCCGATACAGTTCCCGGGCTCCCTCAAGAGTACCGTCAGCGTAGTGGTTGAACTCTATTCCGAGCGACCTTCTGAGTATGCCCTCGTCGGTTGCGGTCCAGGCAAAACCTTCCCTCGCAGCAAGCTGCAAAACCTCATCGGAAACACTTCCCTCGCTCGGCCAAAGTCCCGTGGGACAACTCCCAAAGACGTTTTCATGCAACTTGACAGCCTCGCGTATCTGATCAACGGCGTCCTCAGGATGCCGGTAAACTTGACATGGTAGTCGAATTCCCGGGTGAGACTCTAGCGCGATATTCGAATCACAAAGCAGCGGCAGGATCGGGTGGTAGAATGGTGATGTAGAGATTTCAATTTGGCCTCGTTCGGAGGCGTTTTTATATTCTTCAAGTACTGCATTAAATATTTCAACTTCCTTATTGCGAACCAAAAGCTTATCGTCTTCTGTATAGCCGCGCCCTTTCCGAACCAGATTGCGTACAATCTCGTCAGAAGACAGGTAAATCTCATCGAACCAGGCGAGTTGGGACAAAACTTGAAGATCGAGAAAATCGCGCTCGACCCAAAGCCGTGCGATTTCTTGAGAAGTGCCGGCATGGACTTTGTCGTAAAGCTCCCGCAGTCGCGGAAAGCGATTTACAAGGTTTCTGAGGTTCAACTGAAAGGAGAAGTTAATTAATTTCTCGCGGTCCGCAGGCGAGAGGCTGTTCGCAGGTTTGAAAGCGAGTTCGAAAGCTTGCTCATGGGCGCCATCTCGGGCATACTCTTGTAGTTGGGAAACGAGCGATGGAACCAGGTTAAAGGTCACGTGAAAGGCGGGAAATTCCTTAAGGATGGCAACCATCCCGAAATAGTCCTTCAAGGCGTGAAGCCGAACCCACGGCATCGTGTACGCACCTTCTACCAAGTCCTTGTAGAATGGCTGGTGCATGTGCCAGAGCAGCATGAGATAGGTTTGTTTAGTCGACATCGCCAGGTAATATTCTCCCGAGTGCAAAGTCACGTTCAATCAGAGCAAGCGGATGTCCTGCGCATAGTCACTCCGCCTCTGGTGGACAACAGCCTGATAGCGTTTCCCGTGAAACATCGATGAGGATTCTGACTCGCTACATACTTAAAGAAGTCTTTGCCCACTGCCTGCTGGGACTGCTGGTGTTTACTTTTGTTCTCTATGTGAGGCCACTTAGCCATGTCCTTGAGCTCGTAGCGAGGAGAAATCTACCAGCTTCTGAGATCATATCTCTTTTCTTGCTGCCATTGCCGAGCATTCTCATCATCACCATCCCAATGGCAGTGCTAATCGGAACACTCATCGGCCTCAGTAGAATGGCAGCGGATAGTGAAACCATCGCCATCCGGGCAACCGGCATCGGTCGGGGACAATTCGTGCGCCCTGTTCTGATCTTTGCAATCTGTGGATGGGCGCTAACGTCGTGGATGAGTCTCTTTCTTGCACCTAGATCCATCCGAAAGCTGGAACGGTTCGAGACCAGCCTGGCTGCTGCTCAAGCCAATTACGAGATCCAGCCTCGCGTCTTCATCGAGCAATTTCCCCACCTTCTCTTGTATTTGAAGGATATCACCAATTCTGGCGCCAGGTGGCGTGGCGTGTTTATCGTTGACCGTAGCCAGCGCAACAAGATGAAGGTCACGTTAGCGGAAAGTGGACGCCTGGTCAACGAGGCGAAATCGCGTCGTTTAACCCTTCACCTCACGAACGGGGCAACACAAGAATATGACCCCAAGCATCAGCAACAATATTCAATCATTTCCTTTAAGAACACCGACATCCCGATCACAGAACCAGGTGCAGGAGCTTCCCAACGCCTGTCGCC
>JBJKQU010000035.1:0-5623 GCA_046705025.1 Candidatus Kryptoniota bacterium
ACACTGACGATAGCAGGATACTATAGCCACCCTGGCGCACAAAAAGCCGAGACCGGGAAGATCGCAGCGCAGGCACCCAGTTCCACCGGTACTGCGGCCGTAGTTGCGGTATCGGACAGCGACCGGATCGCACCGCCGCCAGGTGTTCGCGCAATACAACTTCCGTCTGAAGTCGGAGCGACTGGACCGGCAGCCGATATGGTGGGCAATTGGGAACATGGAAAGAAACTCTTCGACATCAATTGTGTAAGCTGTCACGGTCAGGACGGCAAAGGCGGCGTCCCCAACCCGGGCTCGTATTTGGGCCTTGTTCCTGCGCTGAATCCGATAAGAAGCGAGCTGTTCAACAGGAATCCGACCATCTTTTCCGAGAACCTGGATCGATTCGTCCAGAACGGAGCACCAGCCCCCGGGCCGAATTCCGCCACATCTATGCCCCAGCTGAGCATGATCGGTTACGGCAAGACGCAGTCACTGACCCAACCGGAGATTTCCAATATCATTGCATACGTCATGCATCTGAACGGCGTCAACAGATCCCGGATTCTGGATGCCGGTATCGCTCCGAAATCATTTTTCTTCGTATCGCTCGTGATATTCCTGGCGTTATGGACTATCCTTGGCGCGCTCCGTTTCGCATCGATCCGGAGAAAAGCGATTGGCAAGTAGTCAGGCGGAATCTGCCTGCGATAAAACGACTGAAGTTTCAAGACAGTTAAAGTACCAAGGTAAAATGATGTAATCACCAAAGAAATAGCGGATGCCGCGCGGGTAGACCGGGGACATAAAGGGGAAGAATCGTTCGGCGACTCCCCGGTCGGTGAGCTCCGCAATTTCGAAAGTATTCGGCAAATAATGTACGCATACTCACCTGGTATATCGACACATCGGTTGGATCCGAAGTGAGAAGATATCCGTGACCGGGATTGATGAGGCTGCCGGCGTCCCAGGGACAAAGAGGAAATCTCACACTCTGCGTTAGAAAGTGGGCTTGAAATGAAGACACGATTGAGGGCATATCCCCCGCATTGGGAGGCGAGGGACACAGATGGAATTGTAGCTGGGGTAAGTGGAACACACACCGGCCGGTGGAGAACTAAATACAAAACAAAAAGCACGAAGGAAGGAACCATGATAATCCATATACATCGCCTTTTGATGAAAAGGAAAAATTTGGGGCGAATGACGTTAGCCGCGCTTGTTGCAGCAGCATTTGCCCTATGCAGTCCGCGCGGAGCATATGCTATTCCGAGCTTTGCGCGGCAGACAGGGCTCGCATGCGCCTCATGCCACACTGTGTTTCCGCACCTCACACCGTTCGGGAGGTTCTTCAAGCTGCACGGTTATACGATGACGAGCGCGAAGCTCATCAAGGCTCTAAAGGTGTATTTCAAAAACGACACTACCATGGTTAAGCGGGTCGCTCTTCAGATCTCACATATACCGATGGTGTCGGTGAGAATCGCGTCGAGGTGGAACGATCAGGCGGGCGGCGGCAATTTGGTGCCCGCAGGACCGGTTACGGCAGGACAGGGATTCATGTCGACTCCCGAGGGATATGGAGGCAACGATGCCCTGAACATAGTTGCCGGATCGAGTTTGTATATCGCCGGAGAAATAACGCCCAACATGGGAAGCTTCCTCGAGTTCGGAGGAGTCGACGATGCCGGAGGTAGTTTCGGTCTGGGAATGTTCGACCTGGCCCTGGTGTCCAATAGTCAGAAGCTGGTGGGAATGGATTTCGTCTACGGGATCCGGGCGGAAGATGGCCTCGGCGCGGGCGATCCTTCAAATACCGTAGGAACATGGGGACTGAACTCCACTCTCATGGGACTCAGCACGCACAACACGTTGTTTGATGCGGGGATTGCGATGATGGAGGGAGGAGAACTCTTCGGGATGCTGGGCAACTTCAACTCAGGCGGCCTCTACGCCAGCGTCGGAGCGTATCGACCGTCAGTCGACCAGACGATGAACAGCTACTTGCAGGGTTCGCTCGCGGGCGACGGCTCATTTGACGGTACAAACGGGGCGGCCAACGGATACCTGAGACTGTCTTACTATCTCCCCCCGATCGGCAACAACCTCTATACGGAAATCGGAACTTTCGGATATGTCGGCAGTCTCAACATGACGGCCACGCAGCTTTCGGCACTCGCGGATCCAAGATACATCGACCACTACTCCGATTACGGCGTCGATCTGCAGGCACAATACATCGGTGGGAAGAACCTGGTCGAGCTCTTCGCGCTATTCCAGGATCAAAAGGACGGTGCATTTTATGGAATCGATGAGTTAACCGGCTTCCCCGGCGATGGCGAAGCGGTCTCAAGGCAGGGATTAGGCGTAAAGGCAGATTATTACTACGACGGGACGATAGGATGTTATGCCAAATACCTGTATCAGAGTTCCGCCCAGCTGAAAGACATCAACGTGAGCGGCGGAATCATCGGAGCATCCTACTTCCCCTGGGAAAACGTCAACCTCAGGCTCGAGGAGGCCCTCTATTCCAGGTATAATATTGGGATTGCACAATATGCTCCGGGTGCCGGGCTAAGTGCCCGACCGACGCACACGCCTCCCGCGGCTTCCGACTTTGACGTCACCGCCGTAAAACTTGAATATTTGTTCTGAGGATTTTCGCACATCGACGATGCCGCGTCGGCTCGAGGGCCGGCGCGGCCTCTTCATCGGAGTGATTGCCTAGTCCCGATCTTCCCTATGAATCGAGGTTCCCTTTGGGCCTTCCTCTGCGTGCTCCTGGGTTGAATTCCCTCGGACGTAACCGCGATGCTCGCAAAGGCCCTCAAGTCGTATATGAAAAGATCCCACGAACGCGAAGCTCGCAGAGAAACAAGGGTCGTGGTTTCGACCGGGTTGAACTAAAACACGGAAGATTGAGCGTAAAATAGGTAGTACAACTCTGTGCCCCTCCGTGTCTCTCGTGTCTCTGTGGTCGAATTACTGCCGAGCCTAACAAAACCACGGGAGGCACAGAGTCACAGAGAAACACTGAGCCGGATTTACATACGAAGCGTCCAAACTTCTAATCTTCCGAACTTCTGAACTTCTTACGATCTGGCTCCTCACTCCTTTCTCCTAACTGCTCTTCAACCTCAACCACTTCCCTCCTCACCGCTTCAAAGCGTTGCCGCCTCGGGAGGCACATCACTGCTGGGACCTGTCTACTTCAGCAGCATCAACTTCCTTACCTTCGTGAATGAGCCGGCCTGAAGCTTGTAGAAGTAGACACCGCTGGGCAAGCCCTCTGCGTTGAACGATACCGAATAATTTCCCGGTTGCTCAACTCTGCTGACTAAAGTCCTCACTTCCCTGCCGAGGATGTCATAGACGACCAAACTAACATGGCTGCTCGTCGGCAATTCATAACTTATGACTGTCGACGGATTGAACGGGTTGGGATAATTCTGAGATAGACTGAAGCTATCCGGAATCTTGTTTGTAGTAATCCTCACATGCTTCTTTATCTTCAGATCAGTTCTCGCAGCCGCTGACGCAGAGGTGGGCCCTGAGACATCCGTTCCGTTCACGATAAGCCTTTCCCCGATGTGATCTGCCGTCTGACCCGTCCAATTGCACTTGTTAAGGTCGACAAGAAGACTATCCACCTGAACCGACGTCAGGCCGCCATTGTTTATCGTCAAAAGATAGAGGTACGTGTTTGCGTTCCAGGTATGCGGAGCCGTGTATCCCTTAATGCTGTTGTTGCCCTGACACTGAAAGGCACTCACGCTTGCCGGCACGGAGGCAAGGTTGCCGTAGATCGTATTATCTCCAGTTGCAAAAAAGAGGCTGTCGTTGGGCGGGATATTTGCCAGGTCACCCGTTATCGTATTCGATCCGTAATCGACGAATACCCTTGTTCCTGACGGCAAATTCGCAATATTCCCGGAGGTAGTGTTGCTGCCCTGGTCATTCCAATAAGATATGCCGGATGGGGAATTGGCAATGTCGCCATGGGTTGTATTGTGTCCGGCTTCAAGATCAAAATAAGTCAGTGTGGTCGGCAGGTTCGCTATATCGCCGGTTGCCCCCGGGTTCGCAGTGGAGTAATCAAGAAGGTACGTTAAACCCCTCGGAAGGTCGGCAAGGTTTCCGGCTACGGTATTGGAGAGACTTGTGTTTGAGTACATCAAAAGCCCCCGCGGCAGGGATGAATATTCTCCCGTCACGGTGTTAGAGCCGCCCAATATCAGTGTATCAAGACCCTCAGGTAAGTCCGAAAGGTTTCCTGTAACCTCCACATTCCGGCCGGTCATTGCAAGATATTTTAACCCCGAAGGCACTGACGCCAGATTGTAAGACCAGGCGCAAGGACCGTAGGCCCAAAACTTCGTCAGGTTATCAGCGTTATAGAACTTTACCGTATATTTGCCCGTGTCAGCATAAGCATGCGTCACAGTCTGATCCGACGATGCCAAGGTTACTGACTGCTGCGCACTCCCATCACCCCAGTCTATGTACATCGTATTCACACCCCGGACTACCAGAGAAGGATTAGCCGAAACAGTATTGATAGACACCGACCAAGTGTAACTCTTTCGCATGGATAACACACTATAAGCGCTGCTCGTGACGGGATTAGTCGTGAGCGTTACGCCCTTGTTCGTTGTCAGGTCCGTCCTCGCGGCCGACGATGCTGAAGTAGGTCCCCCGATACCCGCTCCAGTCAGACTGATTACACCTCCGCTCTGCCAGCTAGTCTTATCAAGGTCGATCAGGAGGCTGTCTACCATAGAGGATGTCAGGCCTCCGCTCGTCGTCTGGACATACACCCCCATCATATTCGACGCCCATGCGTGACCGGACGTGTAGCCGTTGATTGTGTTGCCGGTACTCTCGTCGAGGAAGAAGGTAAGGCCGGCAGGCAGACTAGACAGGCTTCCACTGATGGTATTCGAACCCGTACAGGCGAAGAGGCTCATGCCGGACGGCAAGCTCGACAAATTCCCGGTGATCGTGTTCGCGCCGGCACAATAGAAGCTCCCCATCCCCGACGGCAGGCTCGACAGATTTCCAGTGACCGTGTTGGTCCCATAGCATCGGAACGTATTAAGGCTTTGTGGCAAATTCGAAAGATTACCTGTTATTGTATTGGAGCCGGTGACAAAGAAGTACGTCAGCCCGCTCGGAAGCGACCCAAGGTCGAACGACCAGTTGCAGTTCGACGTTGTCCTGAACTTAGTCAGGTTGTTCGCATTGTAGAACTTTACAGTATAGCTTCCCGCTGTAGTGTAAGTATGCGTCACGGTCTGATCGGAAGACGTGAGTGTGACTGCCTGCTGGGCGCTCCCGTCACCCCAGTCTATGTCCATCGTCCCGGAACCCTGGAGCACGATAGATGGATTTCCACCTGAAGTGTTGATTCCCATCGACCACGTAGAACTGCTGCTGGTGACCGGGTTAGTCGTGAGCGTTACGCCCTTGTTTGTCGTCAGGTCCGTCCTCGCTGCCGACGATGCTGATGTAGGTCCCCCGATACCCGCTCCAGTCAGACTGATTACACCTCCGCTCTGCCAGCTCGTCTTATCAAGGTCGATCAGGAGGCTGTCTACCATAGAGGATGTCAGGCCTCCGCTCGTCGTCTGGACATACACCCCCA
>JBJKQU010000036.1:0-9977 GCA_046705025.1 Candidatus Kryptoniota bacterium
ACTGGCTCAATTTGAAAATATTCAACGCAGAGGACGCAAAGAAGGCGCAAAGCACGCAGAACAAGTATATTCTTTCGCGGTCTCTGCGATTATTTCGGTTTGTGGACTTTGCGTTAAATCAGACCGAGCCAGTACCCAAGAGCGATCGTGTACGACAAAGATGTAACGCTGAAATCCAATACAATCAAATTCGAGATCTGTCTTATAAATTTGTCGCAGACCCCAAGAACGATCATATGCCGCCGATGTCGTCATTGAATGGACCCAATCAATCATTTTCGTTCAACAACAGAAACTCCGGCCTACCTAATCCTATAAGTCGAACAAATGCATAATCGTAATGGCTTATCTATCCCACTCTTCGGGCATCGACAAAAGACAGGTTTACCTTGCCGGGGCATGTCGGGCATGATCAATTCAGGGAAGCGAAGCACCTGTTGCCCTGCATAAGTGGGACCGGCGGCCGGAATGCGCGTCGGGAAAAATACGGAGGAAGGAAGGGAGGATTGAGTCCTAACTTTTCAATGCACTGAAGAACATTTTAAGAAGCTCTTCTATCCCATTGCCTGTAACAGCACTGATGAAGTGCCTCTTCAATCTCCGTGGGAAGTCAACCTCTTTCAATTCTGTCAGCTGAGAAGGGTCGAGCAGATCGATCTTTGTGAAGATCACCATCCTGACTTTCCCCCGCAGAGCAGAGTTGTAAGTCCTCAGCTCCTCCACAAGCTTGTCGAAGTCGGCCATAGGATCGGATGAGGTAGCTTCAATCAAGACCGCGATGGCTTTCGTCCTCTCGATATGCTTCAGGAACGAGATTCCGAGCCCCTTTCCGTGGCTCGCCCCTTCGATCAAGCCGGGCATATCGGCGACAACGAACGACCGTTCTCCGTACTTCGCGATTCCGAGAATCGGGGCAAGGGTTGTGAAAGGGTAGTCCGCGATCCTCGGCCTGGCGGCGGAGATGACCGATAAAAGAGTGGACTTCCCTGCATTGGGAAACCCGACGAGGCCAATATCCGCAAGGAGCTTCAGCTCGAGTTTCAGCGTCTTCTCCTCTCCAAGGCCGCCCGGATCTGCTCGTCTTGGAGCGCGGTTGGTGGGTGTTGCAAACTCAGCGTTTCCCCTTCCACCCTTTCCGCCCTTTGCGATGACAAACTCCTGGCCGTCTTCCACTATGTCCACGATGAGCCCCTCTGACTCTGCATCCTTAACCACTGTGCCTACCGGAAGTTTTATTGGTACGTCGTCGGCGCCTCTCCCGAATTTATTGGATCCCTGGCCGTGCTGCCCGCGTGCCCCTTTGAAGGAAGCACGGTAGTGAAAATCGAGAAGGGTCGTGAGGCTCTTGTCTCCGACAAGTATGATGCTTCCCCCTCTGCCTCCATTTCCCCCGTCAGGGCCTCCCCTGGGCACGTATTTCTCGCGTCTAAAACTCACGCACCCGTTGCCCCCGTCTCCGGCCTTAACATGAATTACAGCTTCGTCGACAAAATGCGCCATGTTTTACAGATGCTCAGAACCTTGTTCCAGCAGTCCTGGTCGCACGGAACTTTGCACTGACCACGTCTGTAAACGTCACCGCGTACTTCGAGAACGGGTCTACCTCATTGTCGATGAAAATACCTTCGACAATCTTCGACGCGACTTCCCAGTTGGGACTTTCATCAAGCTTGTGGACTGCGATCTGGTATCCCGACCTGCTTCCGTGGAAAATCCGTTTTACAATCTTTCCTTCGAGCTTTGGAGACATGAGATTTCTGATGGACGGGCTCGCCGGCCCGGATTGTTTAGGCGCAGGCTCGGGGGCCTGCGATAACTGCTGATCCATAGGTTTAGTCTCCCCTTTGACCGGTTCGGGAGTAGTCGCCTGGGTCTCTTCCGGCTCCTTTTCTTCCATCTCCGTTTCTCCAGGTAGCTCAATTCCCTGCTGAAAAAGCGGACTTGTCACGGTCTGCCTTTCAAAAGAACGGAACTCCTTCGGCGGCTCTTCAGGGGTCTTAAGTACCGCGATGTTCTGATCGACATCTTTCGACGTCGCCTCAAGAATCATCGAAAGGGTCACGCTGTCGATTGACTGGACGTTCTTCAATTCCTTGGCAAACTCGAGCCTGTCAACATATTCGGGCGAAGATTTGTCCCGAAAGAAAAGGATAAATGCGTCTGTTGAAACCCGCTCGCTTCCCGTGGAAAACTGGAAAAGGCTGAAAAGCGCAGAGGCCAGGTTCGCTGCCTTGGAAGGAATGGTACTCAGAAGATGCTCGTCAATTTTTGCATGCAGTTTTTTCCAGGTTTCTACGTCCAGCTTCTCCAGGTTGTGAAACTCCATGTACTCAACTATCCCCTTCGGGTAGTAAGGGTAATCGTTCAGAAAACGCGCCGCCTTTTCGATATTCTCCCGGCTCACCTCGGTCTCGCCCTTGAACAGGAACTTTTCCAGAGTCCATCTAGGCCGAATGACGTAATTGAAGATGAACTTCGACGCCCTGTCCGTCAGCTCCAGGAACTCCTCCCTTGAAAACTCGAACGAGTTCCTGAGGACGTGACGGATCTCTTTCAGCAGGCTCTTGACCTCAGGCCTCGAGAAATCGAATTTTCCTGTCTTGCTCCTCTCCAGATCCTCTTTGTCGATGATCTCCTTCACCTCGGCTTCAGCAAACCTTCTGAAGCTCTCGGGAAGCTCGACATCCGTCATAAGCGAGCTGAGCGAAACGCGGTCGCTCGTGTAGCGCTTCGTGATGTTGAATGCATAATTAGAAATTTCTTTTTCAAACATTATTTCAGCAATGCCTTCACTCTTTTGATTTCACGTTCCGCCCCGGCAATGAACGTGGCGTCCGTATTCGGTTTGTTAATTATCTTCTGATACATGGCGATAGCTTCATTCGGCTTGTTGAGCTTTTCATAGCATTTACCCGCCATGTAGTATGCCTGTGCAGCCCAGTCGACGACCGGATTTGGCTGAACCAGGTAAGGGACTTTCAGGAATTCGAGAATTGCGTCGGCATATTCTCCTTTGTCGTCATAGATGGCCCCTATATAGTAATGAAGTTCGGCCTGGTGGTCGCGGCTCACCTGCTTGACGAGATTTTGAAATGTCAGCAATGCCTGGTCGTAGTACCTCATCTCTTCGTAAAGAATCCCGACCTGGATCTTCTTGTCCATGACAGAGGGATCGTCGGGAAACATGGCGATAAACTTCCTGTCGACCTCCAGTGCGCCGTCGTACATCCCGACAGACTCATAAGAGCTGATGAGCCTGCTCATCGCGTCTCGCAGCACGCTGCGGTCTGCGAGGGAGTCTAAATAGATCGGGCGGAAGTTATCGATTGCATCCTGGTACTTCTGCTGTGCGTAGTAAATATTCCCCAGCTCCAGATGAGCTTCCGAAGAGGCGGGACTTGAGGGGTATTTCTTGAGGAGGTCCTTCAGCTTCTCCTCTCCCTTCGCCAGATTGCCGGCTTCAACGTAGATTCTGGCCTCGTCCAGCAAGGCGGTCGGGTAGGACGGCGTCCGGCCGTAATCACTTTTAACTCTGTCGAGCAGCCGCCGGGCCTCCGCGTAACCCTTGTTGCGGATCAGGTATTCGGCTTTGTCCACGAGGAACCTGGCGAGATACCTGTCCCCCGCCCCGGGATAAGTTCTCCTGAAACTTGCGGCCTTCAGATCGCCCTCTTTCACGTTGCCTGTCAGATAATCCATATCGACGAGTCTCGCCGCGGCAAATGCGCTTAAAGTATCTACAGATGAGCCGTTCAAAATCTTCTGATAAACCTGTTTGGCATCCGCGTAATCGCCTGCCTTGAAGTAAATATCTCCTGCGTTAAGGAGCGCGTTCATGTCGTTAGAGCCCGCCTTCTCGAAGAATGAGGCGCTCATCCGCTTGTCCCCGAGACTGGCGTATATCTGACCGAGCTGGTAGTAAGAGTCGGACACTTGGGAAGAGTCGGCCGAACTTGTCGCGACTTCCTGAAAGAGGTCTTCTGCTTTCGTGAGGTTTCCCGCCTTCAACTTGCAGTAAGCCATCCTGTAAAGGATTGCCGGATCAGTTGTGTGCCACAATTGGTCGGCGCCTATCGAGGCGTACATCGAGTAAGCGCTGTCATACCTGCCGGAGGAGTAAAGATAGTCGGCAAACTGAGCAGCAATGTGGTCCTTGAAGTCAGATGGGCCCACCTCAGCCAGCAGTTGTGAGTATGCATGGCCGGCATCGGTATTCATCTCCGCCAGAAGATGCGCATAGAGGAGTTGTCCCGGTATCATGTACTTCTTCCCGGGCTGCGAAGAGAAGAAGCTCTGAAGTGTCAACCGTGCATCACTCAACGAATCGAGGGCAATTTCGGAGCGTGCAAGAATCAGCTGAGCTTCAGGCAAGGATCCGGCGAGCGTTGCCTGTGCGATTGCCTCATGGTATGCCCCCACGTTATACAGATTCTTTGCAAGGAGGTAGTACGCTTCGGGAGCGTACTGTGAATTCGGAAACCGCTTTAGGAAGCTCAGGGCCGAACTCTCTGCCTGTATAGAATCAGCCGATGCGTCCTGAAGCTCCACGAGCCGGAACAGGGATCTCTCGGCAATGGAGTCGTTTGTCAACCCAGAGGCTAACTTCTGATAGATCGGATAAGCACTCGAATTTTCCCCGCTACCAGAACCTGAAATCTTGTCCAGCGTACCCGCGAGCAGGAATTCTGCTATCCTCTCAGTGTCGCCAGTGGCTATAGAGGCAAGATTCTTGTATATCTCCGCCGCTTTCCTGTAGTCCTTCAGCTCATTCTTGAAGAGATTACCGAGCTGGAGGAGTGCAGCCGATCTGCTTCCCGAGGACAGCGCCTGGCCCGAAATAACGTTGGCCAGTCCGACTATTGCAGCTTTGTAATCTATATTCTTGAAATTCGAAATATATTCAGAAATGCTGTCCGCACTGAAAGCATAGTCGGACCACGGATAATCGGTCGAAATTTCCCTGAGGTCTCTCAATGCATCGCTGTAGTTTCCATTCCCCTCTTCCGTTTGTGCCTCATAATAAAGAAAGGCATCGGGGCGGCCTCGCAGGGCGTCCTGGTACCGGGAGAAGGTCCGTCGTACCGTCTCCTCGTTCCTCAAGTATTTGCTCTCAATGTTCAGCAGCTCTATGACGCTTCCTGATTCAGGATTCCGCGAGCGCTCAATCGAAAGCGATAATAAAGAGTCTGCCAGATTCATCCTTCCGGCTTTGAAAGCCAGTTCGGCATATAGATTCAATGTCTGGCGTGTGACGTAGCCGGGGGGCAAACCGCCCAGCAGCGCGATACCATCCGAGTACATCAACCTTGTGAGGAGGAAGTCGGCGAGCCTAATTTTATAGCCGGCCGGCAGGATCATAATCCCGGCGAACCTGTTAGTAAAAGACAACGTATCTCCAAGGGCAACCTCCGAATACGCTTTCTCGTACACAAGTCTATCTTTCTGAGAGGCCGTGAGGCCGCTCGTGTCGATTTGAACTGCCTCCTGACGTGCAGAAGAGAAATCACCGGCTTCCAAATCCATTTCTATGATCTCCAGCAGCGCGTCAGAACTCTGCGGACTAATATTCAGCTTTGCGGCTTCCCTCAGATACTCTTGCGCCTGTCGCGTCATGCCGCGCATCTTGTTAAGCTTACCGAGCGCGAGCAGGCCCATAACTCTGACTGAATCGTTATTGGAAGTGAGAAGCGATCTAAACTGGTTCTCAGCCTTCAAGAGCTCGCCAGAATCGAAATACAAATTGCCGAGCTGAAGAGTCGCGTCGAAATAGGTCGAAGTCGAAGCGTAATTCTGAACTACTGTCAGTAGAGAGTTTTCGGCGCGGGAGGTATCACCGGCCAGCACAAAATATTTCGCTGCCTTCAGGAGGGCACCGGGGGCGTGAATGTCCTGAGGGTAGAAAACGCGCAACCGCTCGAATGCAAGCCCCGCATTCGAGTACTCCTTCACTCTTGCAAACGATTCACCGGCACTCAACCATGCGGTAGGGGCAAGCGGATCATTCGGATACTGGACTGCAAAAGCCTGGAAGTTGGCAGCCGCGCTGGAAAACTTACCCTCTTGGTGCTGGGACATCGCAAGATAATATCTTGCCTGCGAAGCGGATGGGGACGCAGGATACTGCTGAAGAAACTTGCTGAACTGCTCCTCCGCAAGGTCGTACATCTTGTTTTTGTACAGCTCCATTCCGAACTGAAGATCTGAGCTTACCTGACTTTCCTGTGCAAAGAGAACAGGTGACAGCATGAGCATTACGCAGAACACTAACGGAATTCTTTTCGACATGGTTAAATATAAAGTCTTATGGAGCAATGAGAAAGGGAAAAACAAAATCGGCAGGAGATAACATGGGCCCGGGAGGTCGAAGGATTCATGGAAGCATCTTGGCCAGAATCACCCGGTGCACCGGCTCACGCAAACCGATAGTTCTTTCGATTCGATTCAAGACGCCTGCGGGCACGGATGTGCCCGCAGGTCGGAATAGACTCCGTTTTGCAGCAGCTACATCTCTCTCTGGGCGAGACGCTTCTTCAGCTGTGAGATGTGCCACGTTATGTTGATCTCCTTCGGGCAGGCTTCCACACAATTGAAAATTGTATGGCACCTCCATGCACCGTCCGGAGTATCGACAACATCCAGTCTTTCGTCTGCGGCATCGTCGCGCGTATCGAAAACGAACCTGTACGCCTTCAGAAGTGCGGCAGGACCGATGTAACTCTCGTCGGACCATGACGACGGGCATGAGGTCGTACAGCAGGCGCAAAGGATGCACTTCGCGGATTCGAACAGCTTCTCGGCATCCTCGTTACTCTGATAGCGCTCGTGCTCGGGTGGGGGCGAGTTGTTGACCAGATATGGCTTCACCGCCTCGTACTTCTTGTAGAAGTCCGACATGTCCACCACTAAGTCCTTAATGATCGCCATTGAGGGGAGCGGCTCTATCACGATAGGCTTCTTGTAGTTGACGTCTCTCAAGAGAGTGGAACACGCAAGCCTGTTTCTTCCGTTGATTCTCATTCCGTCGGAACCGCAAACGCCGTGCGCGCACGAGCGCCGGAAGGTAAGCGTACCGTCGTGTTTCCATTTGGCCTGATGAAGAAGGTCGAGGATCCTTTCCTTCTCGTCTCCAGCCTCGAGAGCGAATTCCTGGTAATAAGGTTCCGAATCTTTCTCAGGGTTGTATCTTTGTATACGAAGAGTGACTTTCATTTTTTCCGCCTTCCTTTCAATACTTTCTTTCTTTCGGCTGGAAACGAGTTACGGACACCACCTTGTAATCGATCTTCGGTGCGCCATCTTTCTTGTAGAGAAGAGTATGCTTGAGCCAGTTCTTGTCGTCGCGGTTCGGGAAATCTTCGCGCGAATGCGCTCCCCTCGACTCTTGTCTGACCAGAGCGCCGTAGATTATGGGCTCGGCCGTGTCAAACAGGCTGCCCAGCTCGATCGCCTCGACCAGGTCGGTATTGAAGATTTTCCCCTTGTCGTCGATTGCGATTTCTTGATAACGCTCTCGCAAGCTCTTTATCTCGGAAGTCATCTCTTTCAATCCGGTTTCGTCCCTGAAGACTCCTACTTTATCCATCATCTTTTCCTGAAGCTCGGTACGCAGTACGCCGACCTTCTCGCTCCCTTTCGAGTTCATAATTTCGTCGACCTTGGCGAGAGTTCTGTCGGCAGCGTCGGCTGGAAGAGGTGCGAATTCTGCATCTTTGATGAATTTCGCAATTGCTTTTCCGCCCCGGCGCCCAAAGACTATCAGATCGAGAAGCGAATTTGTCCCAAGACGATTTGCGCCGTGAACAGAAACGCAAGCGGCCTCCCCGGCGGCATACAATCCTGGAACTTTTGTGCTCTTTTTGTCCCTGGTCACCTCAGCATCGACGGTAGTCGGAATCCCGCCCATAGCGTAGTGTGCAGTGGGCTGAACGGGAATCGGCTCTTTCGTAGGCTCGACGCCTAAGTAGGTCCTTGCAAATCCAGTAATCTCGGGAAGCTTGTCGTCCAAGACTTCCTTGGGCAGGTGAGAGACATCGAGGTGAACATAGTGTGTCCCGTCGCTTCCCTTGAACCCGCGCCCTTCACGGATTTCCGTAATAATCGCACGCGACACCATGTCCCTGGGCGCAAGATCCTTCACAGTCGGAGCGTACCGCTCCATGAAACGCTCACCCTTGTTGTTCAGCAGAATTCCGCCTTCGCCGCGTGCAGCCTCGGAAATCAGTATGCCAAGCTTCCACAGGCCGGTCGGGTGAAATTGCACGAACTCCATATCCTGCACCGGCAGGCCGTTGTTATAGACGAGGGAAAAGCCGTCCCCTGTGCCGACGTGAGCATTGGAAGTTATCCTGAATACCCTGCCGTAGCCTCCCGTCGCGAGCATAACCGCTTTCGCGTGAAAGACGTGAACCTCGCTGGTAGCAATATCCATCGCGACTACTCCAGCGGAGGAATTCCCAGACATTATCAGATCCGTAACGTAGAATTCCGAGAAGAAATGAACCTTTTGCTTAATGCAGTTTTCGTAGAGTGTGTGAAGCATTACATGCCCTGTCCTGTCGGCGGAATAGCATGATCGCTTCACCGCGATGTGCTTCGAATCCGGGTCGGAAGGATCCTCCGGGCGCGTGTGTCCGCCGAATCTGCGCTGGGCAATCTTGCCTTCCGGCGTGCGCGAGAAAGGCATTCCCATGTGCTCAAGTTCGATAATGGCGCGGCTGGCGTCCTTAGTCATTATTTCAATGGCTTCCTGATCCCCAAGGTAATCGCTCCCCTTAACGGTATCGAACATGTGCCATTCCCAGCTATCCTCCTCTTCATTCCCAAGCGCAGCCCCTATTCCGCCCTGAGCGGCCCCTGTGTGTGAGCGAGTCGGGAACACCTTAGAGAGGACGGCACAACTGAATCCTTCGGGAATCTCGAGGGCCGCCCGAAGCCCTGCTCCTCCTGCCCCAACGATTAATACATCGTATTGATGTGTGATCATTACAAATTCCTTTTCAATATTAGAAAGAAAGAATCGTGTTAACGCCGAGAACCCAGAAAGCAATTCCCGACAAAATGATGATCCCGTATATTGTTAGACTAAAAGCGGGTTTCATCTTGTAGTCCCGAAAGATTCCCCACGTGCCGTTCAGCCCGTGCCACAATCCAACGGTAATGAAAGTCAGGTCGAACATCTTCCAGAAAGGCTGATGCATTCTTGCGAGGACGGCGGCATATGTATGGCCGCTTGCCGGGTCGGCATGCATAACAAAGTAATGTCCGATTACGACAACTACTAAAAGAAGCCCTGTGATTCTCTGGAGCACCCAGGTAGGTGCACCGCTTCCGCGAGATCCAGTGTGTTTGTACATTTCTCACCTCACCTTATTGAAGCAAACATGTTGGCGAGCGGCTCTCTGAACATCAAAACACCCATCCCAATGAAGAGAACTACTCCAAGTCCGTAAACAACCGCAAGAATCTGCTTGTGATATCTCGCTCCGTTTGCCCAGTCAACAAGAACGATTCTCACGCCGTTGAAAGCGTGATAAAGCACCAGCGAAAACAACAACCACTCAAGGACCTTGAAAACGGGCGTACTAAAGAGTTTCATCTCGTCATCGAAGGCTTTTGGGCCTTGGGTCAGAGATGTCAGCGCATAAATGTGCACATAGATATAAGCTGTCAAGCCGAGTCCGGTAATCCTGTGAAGTATCCAGGCCCAGCTTCCGGAGTGCTTATAATACCTAAAATTGGTCCTAAGCCATCCTTCAGGCGGTATTGGTTGATAAGCCATCGTTATCTCCTTTGAAGATTGATAATTTAGAAGTTAAGAAACCCCCCCTTTTTATGCAACGAAGAAGGAGAGCCTGAAATGCGACATAGGGGCATGGAAATTGAAGGGTAAAAAGATGAGCTGATCCGTTAAGTGTCTGAGATAGCGATAGACGCAGGGTTGGCGAGAGAAATTCGGGAGACACTGAATTTGTCACCAT
>JBJKQU010000037.1:0-4727 GCA_046705025.1 Candidatus Kryptoniota bacterium
TGCGATCCACTCTTCTGTCAAGGTCTCTTTGTTAATCACATCGCGTCGGGAGCCGTTTGATAATTAATTCCATGTGCGGACTTCTCAAGCTTTCTGAGTAAGTTCTTGATGCTTTTCCTCTTTCTCCTCCTGTCGGCATATCGAAGGAATCGATTGAGGTTTATTATATATCTGCTGAACGCTTCTTCGAAAATGTGTTCCATCTCGGAGCCCTGCTGTGCGGTGAAGATTACGTCGTCGCTAAAAATGTCCACCAGGAGCTTTTCAATTGTTATTGCGAGCACGCCATCAATGTTCTGCAGGGGTGCTTCCGATACGAGGGATTTTATAATAATCGCATCTTTTTCTCCAATGACATACCTGCTCAGGATGTCAGCGGTGGGGTCTACGAAGACCGCGGAACGTTTCTCTTTTAGAAAGAAGAATACAGCTTCCATTGACTCCTTCTCGACCTCGACTATGGTATAAAACCTGCCGGGTTGATGGAGCATGAACTCGTTCAGCAGTGAAGTGTTCCACACGCTGATCCGCGTATAAGGGAATCGCTTGCGTAAGCTCCCATAGATCTTCTTTACTTGCGGAGAGAGTTGAGGTTTGAAGTGCCTGGTCTCTCCTAATACAAATCTCCCTCTTCCGGTTCTCGAGAGAACACCATTGTGCACCAATGAATGGATGCGCCAGCTCACCGTCGTGCGCTTGATATCCGGTTCCGCTTTCCTGAAGAACTCAAGAATGTCGCCGGCCGTGAATTCTCTCCGCTTCTTGAAATGAGCTTTCAGCTGGTCAATATTTAGTTTCCTGCTTGCGATCTCGACATCTCCACGCACAAAATATACAAATTCTATAAAACGGCAGCAAATGGCGTTTGCTGCCGAACATTAGAATGGGAGGCAGCTACAATTCTTGACTGACGTCATGGTACAATCCTGTGACTCTCCTGGCAGAATGATGACGGAGAGATTACCGGAGATCCCAGTGGACGGTGGCGACCAAGCGGGGAGTTTGGAGCAAAAGTCGAGAAACTATGTGGCATATTTGTGGCATTTTACTTTTTGACTCGGAGGGTGAAGAGGTGGAGAAACAAAAAAAACCCGCAATCCGAAATGTTTTGCGGGAATCTGATGCGGGGTTGACGAGGCTCGAACTCGCGACCTCCTGCGTGACAGGCAGGCGCTCTAACCAAACTGAGCTACAACCCCGAATGCAACATCCATTCGACGCTGACAGAAGCAATTTCAAAAGAACATCACCAAGGGGCTGTAACCAAATTGAGTCCCGAACGAAGTTCAGGACGAAATCCCGCGTTTCGCGGGACTGAGCTACAACCCCGAATGCAGCATCCATTCGACGCTGACAGAAGCAATTTCAAAAGAACATCACCAAGGGGCTGCAACCAAATTGAGTCCCGAACGAAGTTCAGGACGAAATCCCGCGTTTCGCGGGACTGAGCTACAACCCCGGGAAAATCAGTGATCAATTAAACAGAACCACAATGAACAATGAAAACTCAGAGTTGCATTCCGGGATTTCTAAACGGGAATAGGCCACAACTCCTCTTTACGGACACCAATTTAACCTACCGGACGCCCATTATCAAGTACGCTCTGCAGCTGACGATGCCGCTCCGTGCAATTGATTATAACCCTACTTTAATATCACCATTTTCCTCGTGATAAACTTGCCACCCGCTATAAGCCGGTAGAAATAAGTTCCGCTCGCAAGGGCACTTCCATTGAAGACCACCGTGTGGATCCCTGCCGTCTGATTTCCCTCGACAAGAGTCTTCACCTCTCTGCCTAGTATGTCGTAAACCTTCAATGTCACGTAGCTGTTCACTGGTAATTGATAATTGATCATTGTTGTCGGATTGAACGGGTTCGGGTAATTCTGATCCAGCCGGAACTCTTTCGGCAAGCCGGTGACCGTCGACCCATTGACGTCAGTTATTTCCTTCACGAGCGAGAACTCGACGGCATCTGCCCTTAAGACGACGTTAGAGGTGTTTTCGCCCGAGTCCACGATCTTCAGGTCGATTGGCACCCCGCCGGGCAAAAAGGATCGGCAGACCGTCACCCAGTCGCCGCTCCCCTGATTCTGGTCGACATAAACCGAATCGATCGGGACGTTGTCGACGCTCAGGACATAAAGCGCCTCCTTGCAGGAATTGACCGTTGTCGGAACGGTCTCTTCTATATCATATATACCGCTTCTGTTTAAAGTCGTAGAATATGCTGCCGAAGCCGGAGGTGACTGGTGCAGGTTTGCGTAGCGGCTGGACCCTGCAAAGCCTCCCGCGTTGCTGTAACTCCATGTCCCCACTTCTTTGTACCCGGTGCCGTCGCCGTTGTCGACTACCTTGAAGTAAGAGCGCACTACCACCATGAAGGGGACCGCGATCACCGGGTTCAGAGAGTCATTGCTGTAAACGTAAAGGGTGTCGTGTACACTGCCCATATCGATGGGATGAAAAACAAGCGGTATATGAACACTGCTCATCGGCGATATGGTTATCGGGAACACGGCAGTCGTTGTAATCTTGTAATTCGGCGAGGAGATACCGCTAATCGTCAGTGTCTTCACACCGGAGTTGTTCAGTTCGAAACTGTATGATACCGAGTCGTCCTGGCTGACCATTCCGAAATCGACGGGGCTTTGCGGAACCGACAGTCTTCGGTCGCTGATGAGGGGCGTAATCTTTATCACGTCGGCCGAAGCAACCGCTCCCGTGCTGTTCCCGGTATAGGCGAGCATTTCCACTTTGTTCACGCTGCTCGAATCGAGCTTCTCGGTTCCTACAAAAACCCAGTCGTCGTCGGGCAAAGGAGAATTGAAGAAAGTCGAATCTATCTGGTTTCCTCCTGAATATATCCGGAATTCAGTATGGCTTACGGGGTAAGTAACCTTCGGCACCTGTACGAAGATGTTGTAGTAACGAGTCTGGCCGATCTGCGGCGTCCAGGCGACTTCAGCCGAATCGTTTACACCGAGCACAGCCTGCCTTGAGTCGGTCCCCCACGCAGCATTGGAGGATGTTGCCCAGTTTCCCTTAATCTCGGCATAACCGCTGTCGGTATTGTCGATATAGATGTCGTCGGGGACGAAGCGTATGAACGCAGTTGACAGGTTGCCGACGGTGTCGGTAACGGCTACGGCAGCCTTGGCAAGCGAATTAACGTCGAATGATTCCGTCGATTTCCATTCGTTTGTTCCGACCGATTCGCAGGGAACGCGCGAGTATCTTCCCTCCATGTCTTTGACAGCGAGGTAAGGTTCGGCCTGAAATATCGGTTCGTTGATGCTTATGACAAAATCGATCTTGTCCCCGGTCTGCTCGTATTGAAACTTGAGCTCGGGGTTCGGCAAACCTGCCGCTTTCATCCACCGCTGCATCGCCTCGACTGCCGTGCAGTAGCGGAACTTGACGTCGGGGAACTTTGCGGCCGTTTCGTGGAGTATCTGATTGATCCTCTTTACGTTGTCCAGGTAATTGTCTTCAGGAAGATGTGCCCACATGCAGACGACTTGGTCTGTCCCTTTCTGTGCCTGCGAAAAGACATGAGACATCAAGGTTGTATCCATATTCGCCATGTAGATCGACCTGTTGTCCCATCCTTTCCCGTCACCGGCAAGCTGATAGTTAGTGTTTGAAGGATGAAAGGGTACGAACTCGCTCGAGGATTTCGACCAGTCATATATGTTGTCGAGCGGCTCCACGGTGTCGGCACGCACATTCGGATAATCGTCATGCATGCTGAACGGGATGATCGTGTTCAGGTAGTTTTGCCAATCGTTGTTCATGTAATGCCAGCCGCTGCGAAAACAGACAGGATACATGTTCTCCTCGAGAAGGTCCTGTTCCATAATCAGGTCAAAATCTTCTTTGTATTGAGAAAAATCTGTCGACTGGTTCCAGTAGTACTTTCCGTCGCCGTTGTAATCGCTCCATATCCAGTCATGGTAGTGCAGGGAAATCTCGTCTCCCCACTTTGCGATCGCATCGCCGTGGTATTTCTTCATCAGGTAAAGCACCATCGTGTTGTCGAGCGGCACGTCGTTGTTGGTGCCGTAGCGGAACGTGTTCCCGCCCATTATCCACCAGGTCAATTTCACGGTCTGGCCGTATGAGTCCGTGATTTGATCCCTGAACGAAGGGTCCATTACCTTATAGCCGTTCATCTGTGGATCGGTATACAGCTCGAACCCGTAGTGATCATGATAAGTGTCGACGTTCAGACCATCCCAGATTCCCGTATCGGAACCGAGCACGATGTATACCTTTCCCTGAGAATATGAATATTGGGAAGAGAAGATGAGTGGAACCAGAAGAAAAATCCCGACGTAAGTTCTCATGGCACGACCGTCCTTTCGTCTTGAAAATGGTAAAAGCGTCCCTTGATCTTGATATAAATTAAGAATCTTGCCGGCTTGTTCAAAAGAGGCTTTCGGGTAGTGACTCATTTTAATCCCGGTAAATTGGAAAAGAAGGTCTCACATTCGTAACGTGGTGTAATTCCGGGAGTGCCGGAATAAGAATGACAACTCACAAAACGAAAGGAGACCTTCAATGACTAAGGTCAAGTTACAAGAGCAGAGCGGTAAAATCAAAGAAGTTAGGGTCGAAGAATTTGAGAACTATGTTGCGGTTGATTGGTCGAAGGCAAACATGGCCATAGCGAGGCTGACCAGAGGTGGAGTTCAGCCGAGAGTGTTTGAACGTCCAGCAGATG
>JBJKQU010000038.1:0-6728 GCA_046705025.1 Candidatus Kryptoniota bacterium
CGGTCTCCGTAGCGTATTGCTTTAATAAGGAGATCACGAAGTGAACCTCCTTCAAACTGGACTTTGCCGAGCACATCAAAGACTTGTCCGCCAAGGGTTTGCCTCGCCTGTTCCAGCTTGTCGAGCAACGTGCGGTACACATCACCCTCACGCGTCTCCTCAGCTACAAGGTTCCAGAGGTGACACACCTCGGTCTGACCGATCCTATGAATACGACCGAAGCGCTGCTCGATCCGGTTGGGATTCCACGGGAGATCGTAGTTGACCATGAGGTGGGCACGCTGGAGGTTTATACCTTCCCCCGCAGCATCGGTTGCCAAAAGGACCTGCACATCCGGGTCAAACAGGAACCGTTCCTGGGCTTTACGACGCTCATCGCGTCCCATACCGCCATGTATGATCACGACAGCATGCGGTCTTCCAAGTAGTCCCGAAACCTTCTGCTCAAGATAGTTGAGTGTGTCACGGTGCTCCGTGAAAATTACAAGCTTCTCAGTTGCCGATGGGACGGGCGGTGGAATGGAACCTGATCCATGTGGAACAGACGCTTCAGAAAAGCGTTTAGCAATTCCGGATTTACTGAAGATTTGCTCACTGAGGACATAAGAAAGCTGAACCCACTTTGTGTCGCGTCCTTTACGCTTGACCTCAGCAGCGAGATCCTCGAGGCGCGTGAGCGTACTTATTTCCGCTTTAAGCTCTTTGATTGTGGTGGCGGCGGTAGCCTGGTCAAGGACTTCTTCCTCGGTGTTCTGAACTTCATCATCAGGCGCCTCATCCAGATCGTCAAGATCATCCTGATCGAGCTGAGGGCCAGACACAACTGGCTCCGCGACAGCAGCGCCGCGCTGCATCAACTCGACTTCGCGCAGGCGCTTCTCCAGACGTTCCCGACGGCGTCTCAGCGATTGATAGATCGCCTCCGGCGATGAAGCTAGTCTCCGTTGAAGGATTGTGAGTGCGAACCCAATTGTGCCGGCCCGCTTGTCGTTCGCAAGGGCTTCCGCACGATTGAACTCTTCTCGTACATAATCAGTGACTTCTTTGTAGAGTTGTGCCTCCTCATCAGAAAGCTTGTACGGGACGGTGTAAGCAATGCGCTCCGGGAAAAGCGGTCGTCCGTCAAACTTGAGCAGGTTCTCTTTGACCATCCTCCGCATGATGTCTGAGACTTCAACCTGGTGTACCCCGTCCCTGAAACGTCCTTCGAACCGGTCACCGTCAAGTAAAGCCAGGAACAACTGGAAGTCTTCTTCCTTGCCATTGTGGGGAGTTGCAGTCATGAGAAGGAAGTGCCGTGTCAGTCCGGAGAGGAGCTGGCCAAGCCGGTACCGCTTTGTGTACTTTACCTCTGACCCGAAATACGATGCCGAGAGCTTATGAGCTTCGTCGCATACGACCAGGTCGTACCGACAGTCAGGGACGTCGAGCTTGGCCTGGACATCTTCATTCCGGGAGAGTTTGTCGAGCCGGGCAATGGCAAGATCGTTCTCAAGAAACCAGTTACCGGTCCTGGCTGCTTCGAGCTTATCGTTGGTGAGAATCTCGAAGGGCATGTTGAAGCGCTTGAAGAGCTCGTCCTGCCACTGTTCAGCGAGACTACCGGGACACACAACGAGGCAGCGCTTGAGATCGCCTCGGGCGATCAGTTCCTTTATATATAGCCCGGCCATTATGGTCTTTCCGGCACCGGGATCATCTGCAAGAAGGAAGCGAAGTGGCTGACGCGGCAGCATGGCTTCGTAGACTGCAGTGATTTGATGAGGCAAAGGCTCCACGAGTGAGGTGTGAACGGCGAGCACCGGGTCAAAAAGATGAGCCAGTCTGATGCGGTGTGCCTCAGACACGAGTCGAAACTTTGCGCCGTCGCCGTCGAAGGCCCAGGGCCTGCCCATTTCAACGAGATCCAGTCGTGGCTCGTCGTGACGGTAGAGTATTTCCTCAGCAACGCGGCCTTCCGGAGTACGGTAGATGAGCGTGAGCGCGTTCGAGCCGTGCCATTGCACACTGACGACGGTAACAGATGCGTTGGAGACTATTCCCCGGATTGCGGCGTTGGGCTGGAGTTCCTCAAGTTTCAACGGGATCCCCTAATAAAGGTGTGCGGGGTGCTTTGTGCCCTGTTCAGGGGAATTGTACTACAGGGTCTGATTTGTTCGAACGCTCCCCATATGGGATAGAAACAGCGACTTTGAATTTGAATGCTCTTCTCCAATTTCTCCGGCAGCCCACAAATAAATGCTTTTCAAAAGTATCAGATGAGGCGGAAAAAAACAATTGAGGAGCAAGGTAATATAGAAAGTAGGCGCTAGTCTTCTTGGGTAGATCAGGAAATGGAATCGTGCGCCAAAAGAGTGTTGCTCCTTTGTGCGAGGAGGCGAGTTTTTCGGGAGTGTAGATCTAAGTTAGTAAGGTGGGAGGGGGGAAGGTTGTTCTGGCTGGACTAGTTCGGCAGCTCTCGGCGATCCCGGGATGACAACCGTTTGTGCAACCTGTATGAAAGCGACGCCGTTTTGGTTCTCTATGATCTTAAATGCTGGAGTCTCACCAAGAGTATGTATAACTGCATGGTGAACCGACAAGATGGCCTCTTGCAGTTCCTGGTCGTCTTCGATCATGTTGATTTTGAGACCGATGCTCTTACACTTTTCCGCTGAAAGATGACGAGCGTGCGACATGGTGAGCGCGTGATCAGATAGTTCCTTGACGATATTGCCGGACGTGACAGATGCATTGGCATCGCCCGTAAACATCCCTGATGTCAGCCAATCTGTTACCATTTCTTTGGACCACTTTATGGATTTCTCGCATTCCCCGATCAAAGTGGGGTTATACTTGGCAAGAATGGGCTGCCAGAGAAACATGTTTCTTTGATCTTGCTTTATTTCAGCTTTGGCTCGATTAAATTCCTCGACGACACCGTGTGCGGGTATACCCATGAACTGTGGATCAATAGGGCCCAGACTCGATTGTTTCCCCATGAGTATCTCTTTGCATGCGCATGCGATCATCGTGCCCGCAGACAACGCGAGTTGTGGCACAATGGCCCTGACATCAGTGCCAAACATGGATCGCAAATAATCGACAAGGGACTCAGTGGCAGCGGTTTCACCGCCTGGAGTATGAAGTATTAGATCCAACCCCTTTGAGCGGTCCAAGCCGTTGATGGCAGCCATGAAACCGTTCTTGTCGGCGTCATTTACCTGTGCGCCAGCGATATTTGGTTTCTGCAACCATGCTGAATAATAGATAATGACGTTTCTGCCGGTCTTATCGTAGAGTTTACGAAGGTATTTTCTCCAAACGACATCCTGAGCGCTACCAATGTCCTGCAGCTCCTTCAGTATATCATGCCAGCTAGGCATATGGGGACTCTTTTCGGATTTCAGAATTCCCAAGCACCCTAAAGGAAATGTTCTCCTCTTCTTCAACCTGAGCGGATTGGAACGCGCTAAACATGAACTTAGCTCGCTCTTCTTCGGTACCCAACCCAATTTCAGTGAAGAACCTGGCGATTTGCACTGCGTCAGTCTCATTGTCGGAGAGATCCGGTGGTTTTGACTGTTTTGCGATCGATTTCTCCGAATTATCCTTCTTGCGTTCTTCAGTGTTCTCCATCAAATATTCTCCTTCCAATCCTAATAATCGGAATTTCTTTGCGAATCGTTAAGTGGAGAAATGGGCTTTCATCATTATTATCTAGCCTGACGGTATAAGCACCAGGAGCTGCAAGTACGCTACAATTCAACGGCATAGTGCATCCTAAGTCTATCACTTCCATAGTATACCGTCAGGGTAAAACAAAATCAACAAATGAAATTTGGATAGTGACCACTGGCACTGCCTTTTCAGGAGCGGGAAAATTAGAAACGCTCAGAAACGATGCAGGGGGATAGAACAATGAAAACCCTATTGGAATCCTTGATGTTGATGTATACTTTCGTATACCTAGTCTAATGGAGGCGTCGCTGAATGCAACTTCCGGAAAAAGAAGATGTAGAAAGAGCACAAAAGGGGACCCCTTGGGAGTTAGGCAATAAACTCCTTTACCAGCTCTGCGAGCAATACCCGTTTCACAAGAACACGGAGGAAATCCTTGCTAAAGTATGGCTAATCGGGCGAGCGTACGCAGTGGCTGTTGAAAGACAGAAGAACAAGGAGCAGGCCAAGGACCCCTTCTACGTTGATACAATTTGCCCAATTTTTAAGGAGTCGAATCTCGACCTTGGCTTGGGAAAGCTTTGCCAATTTAGCAACTTGTCGAGAGCCAACATCGGAGAGGTTCTTCAGATTCACTACGAACTGATGAGCCTCCTGAATCGTGAGACCAATCTCAACAAAAGATCATTCGGTTCTAAATACCTGCATTTTCACTTTCCCAATCTATTCTTTCTACATGACACGCGTGCTGTATCTTCGCTGAGGAGATTCGTTAGCAGGGTGCCTAAGGATATGAAGAGCTTTGTGAAGATGGACGGGGTGGACAAGGAGTACGCGACCTTTTTCTGCAAGTGCTACTATTTACGCGGACGAATCAGGGACGATTACGGGTTTGACCTTTCACCCAGGGAACTAGATAATCTGCTAATAGCAATTGCGAACACCAAGGAAAGCAATAGATGAGAAAGAGATTCGGAGGTGTAGTTTTCGAGAGTCTTGAAGCGATCAATCCAGAGAGGAATAACGGCAAAGTCAAAACGTATACGCCGCAGGTCCGATACCGAAATGCACGGGGGTTGAGGCGGCACCAGTACGGCCGGGGTAGATTCTGCCGATTCCGGATACGCTTTAAGGCTGGACTGTCGGGGGTTTATATTGTGACCGTGGAGAAGGAGGTAAAATACGTTGGAGAATGCCAGGACTTGTTTTCTAGATTCAATTCCGGCTACGGCAATATTTCTCCGCGCAATTGTTTTGTTGGGGGTCAACTAACCAATTGCAGAATCAACAAAGCGATTTTATTCACCGTTCTTTCAGGTGGAAGTGCTTACCTTTGGTTCCATCGGGCCAAAAAAGACGAGCGAAAAATGACGGAGAAGAAATTGATTTCGCTTCTGAATCCCGAATGGAATCAGAAGGGAAATGTAGATGTTGCTAAGGGAAGTCACAATAAGTAATGTATCGAGGGACGCGCTTGGCATAGTAGTTCACAAGACTATGTAGAACCACTCTTTCTAGGCTTCAATGTGAAAAAGCTCCTGAAGATTCGGAACACCAGGTAAGCCAAGAAGCCAAGCGATGACATGAGGATGTAGAACTCTTTGTTGGAGGCACCAATGGATAGAATCTTTGACAGCGAAAAGATGGCTAGTCCAAGCGCGTACAGCGGGCCCATGTTGAAGTAGTCCCGGTCGTTGGCGGAATAAACGATTTCTCGGACATCGCTGCTGTCCAAGAATGACTTTGTTGTTGCAGCATGAAGGAACATTTTCATTTGAAACGGATTACCCTGACTTGCCTTGGAGATTTGGTTGGTGAACATGCGTCCATCAAGTGTTCTGATGTTGTACTGTTTGACGAAATACCCGACCAGCTCGCCGGCATCTTCGTTGGTTAGCAGATGGACCGGAACCAGTGTGAACGAATCGAAGATTTTCTTCAGAACTGTCTGCTGCTTGATAGATTGAGATGCAGCGCAGATGACGGACACTTGCAGGAGCCTTTCGAGAAAGACCCGGTGAGACGGGGTTACAGTGTCGAAGTTGTCGACCAACAGGATGGGTCTTCGGCCGGACGTGGATATCGCTTTGATGACGGCGTCAGCGATTTCAGCTTCCTTTATCGTATTAACCGCTTTTAGCTGGTCGAGTCTGATCAGTTCTGATGAGAGGTATTTGATGAGCTTGCTAAGAGGAGCCGGAGAGTCAATAAAGATCAGAGATCCCCACTCTGATGAGTGGGGCAAGCCTGATTTGTCAATTCGGCGGGTGGTTCCGATTAGTATTGAAAACACCTCCCGCATAAGTCGGGTCTTCCCTATCCCGCGATCGCCGGTGATAAGGGTGTGGCGGTTTTGGAGAAGGTTGGTGATGATCTGATTAAGCTCATGCGAGCGGCCAACGAAGTATGGGTCCTGGCGGAGACCGCCCGTTGGCCTAGAAGGAGTACCCATGATCTCCAATCATCTCCTTTCGCCAGGTACGGCAAAGATGGGCGTTCATTTTCTTTTCCTTGTCGAAAAGAAAATGAACCAAAAGAAAAGGACACCCCGCGAAAACGGTTCCGACTTCGTCGGAATCGTCGCGTGCCCATGATAGGAGGCGATTTTAATATACGGTGTTGGTTGAAGAGCAGAGGTGACTCTCAAAATCGCCTCTTGAGGTGACCTGAACGTTTCGGTGCGCGGGCACGCGACTCCATTTTCGGAAGGGGATTTCGTGATGAGAAGTGGAATGAAACTGGCCTTGTCATTTCCGAGTAAAGGTAGAGGACGATACCTGCCTCTTAACGTGGAGTCTACCCCGCTCCAAGCAGGGCTCCGCAACTTGCTGCTCATCATTTCTTCCGAATGCTAATCATATATAGGACAAGACCGATCTCAAAGAACGGAAGAAACGGGCACACGGGGAAACTGGGACGTTCATGAGCACAACGATTGGGCGTCTCGGTTGATTTGAGCGACGAGATTAATGTAGGACAGTCGGGGCTGTCCGGGTGAGAGAAGAGTGGAGAGACCTGGCGAGCTATCAACTACAAGGAGTATCATTTTGTGATACTTTTTGCAAACG
>JBJKQU010000039.1:0-55418 GCA_046705025.1 Candidatus Kryptoniota bacterium
TAAAAACATTCAACGCAGAGGACGCAAAGGAGGCGCAAAGCACGCAGAACAACTATATTCTTTCGCGGTCTCTGCGATTATTTGTCTTTGCGAACTTTGCGTTAAATCAAACTGAGCCAGTACCTAAAATTGAGGTTCACGGCTGAGCATTTCAGCCAAAAGCACTAATAAGGAGTCGACCAATGTTCCGACGAAATTGTTTATTTTGTGTGTTTTCGCTGTTCTTGTTTTGTGTGTGGGTACTCCCCGCCTCTGCGGCTACGAGAACTGTTAGAAAGAGCAGCACATCCGCTCGCGTGCTGAAATCACCTCCCGTCAGCCCCCGCAACAGCTTCTATGTGGGCAACAGGCCTCCACTCGTACCGAGTCCTTTGTATAAACTGCCGATCGGCGCAATCGAGCCCCAGGGTTGGCTCAGGATACAGCTTGAAGATATGGCCCACGGATTCACCGGCCATCTTGACGAGATCAGCAAATGGTGCAACATCAAGGTCAGCGCCTGGGCGAACAGCGAGGGTGAGGGAGATTACGGATGGGAGGAGCTCCCCTACTGGCTGAGAGGCTACACCGACCTCGGCTACATACTTCACAACAAGCGGATCATCGACGAATCGAAAAAGTGGATCGACTCCACGCTGGCGAGCCAGGAATCGAGCGGATGGTTCGGGCCGCGAGCGAATCTTGCCAACGACGATATCTGGCCGAACATGCTGATGCTGTTCGTGATGAGGAGCTACTACGAAGCGACCGGTGACCAGCGCGTCATCCCTTTCATGACGAAATACTTCCGCTGGATGAGCAGGCAGCCGCTTGCCAGGATTCTTCCGGGAAGCTGGCAGAAGTGGCGGGGCGGAGACAACCTCGAACACATCTTGTGGCTGTACAATCAAACAGGAGACAAGTGGCTCCTCGCCGTCGCGCGTGTCAATCACGAACGGACTTCCGACTGGGAGGGAGGCATCCCGTCGTGGCACGGCGTCAACATCGCCGAAGGATTCAGGGAGCCGGCCGAGTATTACCAGGTTACTCACGACCCGCGTTACCTCCAATCCACGATCGGTGACTACGACAGCGTGAAAGACACGTACGGTCAGGTGCCGGGCGGCATGTACGGTGCCGACGAGAGTTGCCGGCCGGGATACACGGGCCCCAGGCAGGGGACGGAAACTTGTGCTATGGTAGAGATGATGCACAGTACCGAGATGCTTACGCGCATAACTGGTAATCCGTTGTGGGCAGACCGATGTGAAACGGTCGCGTTCAATTCGCTTCCTGCCTCCATGTCACCCAATCTCGAAGGTCTCCACTATCTCACGGCGCCGAACCAGGTTCAGCTCGATACGGCGAACAAGGCTCCGATGATAGAAGACCCAGGCGACATGTTCTCTTACGATCCGTGGGATTACAGATGCTGCCAGCACAACGTCGCATTCGGCTGGCCGTATTTTGCTGAAAACGTCTGGATGGCAACCGCCAACAACGGCCTGGCGGCGGTTCTCTATGCACCCAGTACCGTCGATGCAAAGGTGGGACACGGCACAAGAGTGAAGATCCAAGAAGAAACGGACTATCCCTTCAGGGGAACGATAAAATTCGAGATATCTCCTGCTTCTCCCGTGAGTTTCCCGCTGACATTCAGGATACCCGGCTGGTGCCGGCACGCAAAACTCGCGGTAAACGGCAAAGATGCCGGAGTCGCGCCGCGCCCCGACACCTGGATCGCCGTCAACAGGAAGTGGAAAGAGGGGGATGTTGTCACGTTGGTTCTTCCGATGGAGGTTTCCGTGAAGGTGTGGAAGAAGAACAAGAACTCGGTTTCTGTGATGCGCGGGCCGCTCGCCTATTCCCTGAAGATCGGCGAGAAATGGGTCAAGTACGGAGGCACCGAAAAATGGCCCGCCTACGAAGTATTCCCGACGACTAAATGGAACTACGGGCTTGTCATAAATAGGGAGAATCCAGCCGCCTCATTCAAGGTTGTAGAGGTTTCGGATCCGGCGGGAAAGCAGCCGTTCAGTCTCGCGAATGCGCCGGTCGAAATAGCCGCCAAAGGGAGGTTAATACCCCAATGGAAGCTGGAGCCCAACGGCATGGTTGGCGCATTGCAGGAAAGTCCGGCAGAATCGAGGGAGCCCGTCGTAAAATTGACTCTCGTACCCATGGGGTGCGCGCGGCTGAGATTATCGGCTTTCCCCGTCATCGGCGAAGCCGGCGATGGCCATGTATGGAAGTGAGGTTTCCGGACAACCGGAGCTCTAATTATTGTTTAAGAATTTCTTAGCTCGTGAAACAGAAGAAACAGGATCCATAATAAAGGAGTAACATCATGAGGAATATGTTTCTTGGTTTAGTTGCCGTGTTGATGATGTCAACGGCCGCATTTACCCAGACAAAAAGCGATGCTGCCATGCCGGTAAAGAAGGAGCCGTTCGGCAAGCTCCCTAATGGTCAGGAGGTATATCTTTACATCTTGAAGAATCCGTCTGGCATGACGGTGAAGCTTACAAACTACGGCGCTACAGATGTCGCGATAGAGGTCCCCGATCGAAGCGGGAAGATGGCCGACGTGGTTTTCGGCTATGACAGCGTTATGGGATACGTTAACGGCAATTCATACTTCGGCGGAACGATAGGGAGGTATGCCAACAGGATCGCACATGGCACATTCAAGCTGGATGGGAAAGTCTATCATCTTCCGATTAACGACGGCCCCAACAGCCTGCATGGCGGCACGGTCGGATTCAACAAAGTAGTCTGGACGGCCGAGCCGCTCGAGACTTCAAGAGGTCCCGCCGTTCGCTTTTCATACGTGAGCAAAGCGGGCCAGGACGGATATCCCGGTACGGTAAAGGTAACAGTCACTTATACGCTTTTGAAAGACGATGCTCTCCGAATCGAATACAGAGGCACGACAGACAAGCCTACAATCCTCAATATGACAAACCATACTTATTTCAACCTGAGCGGGGACCCGAACAAAACGATTCTGGATGAAGACCTGATGATCAATGCGAATAAATACACACCTGTGAACAAGTACGAGATACCCACCGGCAAAATCGCGACCGTTGTCGGTACTCCGATGGACTTCCGAAAAATGACCAGGATCGGTGCCCACATAAACGAAGATAACGTACAACTGAAGCGGTGCGGAGGATACGACCTCAATTGGGTGCTGAACGGTTACAACAAGAAGGTGCATAAGGTTGCAGAGGTATATGATCCGACAAGCGGAAGAATCCTCACGGTCTACACAGACCAGCCGGGAATCCAGTTCTACACCGGCAACTTCCTGAACGGCACGGAGATAGGAAAACATGGAGTGCACTACAAGTACAGAACCGCTCTCACCCTCGAGGCGCAGCTGTATCCTGATTCGCCTAACGAGCCGAAGTTTCCGTCTGCGACACTGAGACCCGGCCAGACTTACAGGCAGACTACCATCTACAAGTTTTCGGTGAAGAAGTAAATACCGCTTGGGTTAGTTGCTGCACATATACTGAAGACCAGCTATGAGGTCTGCTGTGCAGAGCAGGTTCAATTGAAGTCATTTAGATCCCCGCCGGCTCTATTTGCATTTCTCTTTTTTCCGGCTTTGCTGTTGAATGCCCAGACCTGGCAGGTTCAGCGGAGCGGTGTAACGGACTCGTTGATGAACGTAAAAAAGGATCAGGGCATAGCGCTCGGTGACATTCTTAAATGCACCGGCGGCAGCCTTGCCGGTAAAAGGTCCAACAGGTAATCGTTCTTTACGACAATCGAAAGCACAAACTGTGGAGGTGCAGCACATGAAAAAAGTGTTATTGCTGGTTGCAATCTTCCTTGTAGCGCAGGTTCCCACTATCACCCGAGCGGCCACGAAAAAGCAAATGCCGACCATAGAAAAAAAGACCGCCGGCATGAAGAGGTTTTCAGGCTTCTTCACATTTTACTGGGATGCAAAAGAAGGCAAGGTCTGGCTGCAGATAGATAGGCTCGACAGCGAGTTCCTTTTCGTGAACGACCTCGCGCACGGCGTCGGCTCGAACGACATCGGCCTCGATCGCGGGCAGATCGGCGACGAGCGGATCGTCGAGTTCGTCCGGAGCGGTCCCAAGATATTGATGCTCCAGCCGAACCTGAACTTCAGGGCGACCAAAGGTGACGAAGCGGCGAAGGCCGCGGTTAGAGAGGCATTCGCGCAATCCGTCATCTGGGGGTTCAAGGTCGGCGCCGAGAGCGGCGACACTATCCTGGTCGACGCGACCGATTTCTTCCTGCACGACTGGCACCACGTCATCGAAACGCTGAGCGACGAGAACCAGGGGAAATATTCGCTCGATCTGAGCCGGTCGGCGATGTTCCTGCCCCGGACCAAGGACTTCCCGGACAACTCCGAGTTCGAAGCGATTCTGACCTACACTGGAACCAAACCCGGCAAGTATGTAACTGAAGTGGTTCCGAGTCCTGACGAGATGACCATCCACGAACATTACTCCTTCGTCAAGCTTCCTGACGACGGCTACAAGCCGCGCTCCTTCGACCCGCGGGCCGGCTACTTCGACATCGAGTACATGGACTTCTCGGCTCCGCTCGGCTCGACGCTTCACAAGAGATTTATCATACGTCACTGGCTTCAGAAGAAGGATCCGAAAGCTGCTGGCAGCGAACCGGTGAAGCCGCTTGTCTATTACGTAGACAACGGTGCTCCGAAAGACGTGAGGGAGGCGCTCGTCCAGGGAGCAAGCTGGTGGAACAAGGCCTTCGAGGCAGCAGGTTTCAAGAATGCATTCCAGGTGAAAGTACTCCCGGACAGCGTCGACCCGATGGACATCAGATACAATGTAATTCAGTGGGTCGACCGCTACTCCAGGGGCTGGTCTTACGGTGCCTCCGTTGTCGACCCGAGGACCGGCGAAATTATCAAAGGGCAGGTGACACTCGGTGCCCTCCGGGTCAGACAGGATTACCTGATCGCCGAAGGGCTCCTGGCCCCGTATGCCAAGGGGAAACATCTGAAGGAATTGATTCATCAGTTCGTGCTCGCGAGGATCCGCCAGCTTGCCGCACATGAAACCGGCCACACCCTCGGACTCTGTCACAACTTCGCGGCGAGCACAGACCACCGTGCCTCGGTTATGGATTACCCCTATCCGGAGGTGAAAATAGACAAGGACGGCAAGCTCGACCTTTCGGATGCCTACGCGGTCGGTGTCGGCAAATGGGATATAGATGCCATAAAGTACGGGTATGAAGAGTTTCCGAAAGGTACGAACGAGAAAGAGGCGCTGGACAGCCTCATCGAGCAGCGGATAAAAAGCGGCGTCCCGTTTCTGTCGGACGAGGCAGCGCGTCCAGCCGGAAGCGCGAGCCCGACAGCTCATCTCTGGGACAACGGTGCCGATGCGGTAACCGAGCTCAACCATGTGATGAAGGTCCGTGCGATAGCCCTCAAGAACTTCGGCGAAGACAACATCCAACTCGGAAGACCGCTCGCCCATCTCGAGGATGTCCTTGTGCCGATATATATGTTTCAGAGGTACCAGGTGGTCGCGGCTTCGAAGGTGTTGGGCGGACTCTACTACACTTACGCCGTCAGAGGCGACGGTCAGGTGCCCACGGCGATGGTGCCGCCTGCCGAACAGAGAAGGGCTCTGACTGCTCTCCTCAACACGATCAGGCCGGACATTCTCACTCTTCCGCAGAATCTCTTGAAAATCATCCCTCCCCAGCCGGATGGTTACGGGAGAACCCGCGAAGATTTCAGAGGGAAGACGGGAGTGGTATTTGATGCGCTGGCTCCCGCCGAGAGCGCCGCCGAATTGACCGTAAGTCTCATATTGGACCCGGAGCGTGACCAAAGGCTGATGGAGTATCATGCGGGAAATAGTGAGTACCCAGGCCTGGACGAGGTGATCGACGATCTTGTCAATTCGACCTGGAAGGCCGCGCCGGGCAAGGGTTACGATGCTGAGATTCAGCGGGCCGTCGACGACGTGGTCCTGGACAACCTCATGACCCTGGCCGTGAATTCACGGGCGTCGGAACAGGTCAGGGCGATTGCATACTACAAGATCGACGGACTGAAGAACTGGATGCGCGCGCAGCTGAAAACCGTCAAGTCACCGAACCAGAAGGCGCAATACGTTTATGCTCTTTCGCAGATAAAGCAGTTCCAGCAGAATCCGGAGAAGTATAATGTGCCGGCTCCAATAACGCTTCCGCCGGGGGATCCGATTGGGGAATATTGAAGAAGAAGCCAGAGGCAAGAAGGCAGAGGTCAGAAGACAGAAGCAAGAAGGCAGAAGCAAGAAGCCAGAGATAGGAGGCGAGATCAGGAATCTGGAGAAGCATAGGTAAGTGGAAGGTTCTTCATCGAGCCCCAGGCCAATGGGTAATCGTGATTCAGCAGCGTGGTTATGTCTACTTGACAAGGTTATCAAAAAATGATTACATTGAGTTGTGTACAGGGTGGTTTTCCGCAGGAAGATTGAGAGACGCGTAAGCAAGATGCCCATGAAACAACAGAAGCTCCTGGCGAACCTTGTCGAAGATCTTGAGATGAAAGGTCCTCTGCGGACAGAATGGCCGGGTTTTGGCAAGCTAAAAGGCAATGAATATCATTGCCATTTATCTCACAGCTGGGTTGCCTGCTGGAGAGAGACAGAAACAGGAATAGAAATCGAGGTGTACTATGCAGGCAGTCGTGAAGACGCCCCATATTAAGGTGGAAGGGAGAAACATCCCCGATGACGTTATAAGTTTTCTTCGGGAGAAGTATGGAGAGGTTGACGTGATTACCGAAGAGGATGACGAGATAGTTGAGATTTCAAAGAGTCGATGGTACAAGAATATCCGGACGAAGATCACTGCAGGCAACAATATCAGGTTTTACCGCGAGATGCGCGGGTGGACGCAGGCCGAGCTTGGCGCGAGGCTCGGGAACGTACCGAAGCAAAATATTTCGAATATGGAAAATGGCCGGCGTCCGATCAGCAAAGATATGGGTAAGAGGCTCGCGGCGCTGTTTGAAGTAAGAGTTGAGAAATTTATCGAATAGGCTCGGCGACAAAGCTCGTAGACAAAGCCGGTTGTGGGTACTTTTGGTAGAAGCCGGCGGTCAGGAGTAAGAGGCTAGAAGGAACAGGTCAGAAGACGGAGGTCAGAAGCGAGAAGCCAGAATAACCCCGGCGTTCATGTCGGGGTTCATTGTCTCGGCCTGATCCCTCCGGAGCGGGCATTTAAATGGCCGCTCGGATTGCTTTATCGCTCACACCGGCTGATATTGTTGGGTCATCCGTAACTCATTCATTCAGGAGGCTCCGCATGAGCACGGGCATATTCACGGACAAGGCCAGGAAGCCGGATGCCAAAGGCATCGAGAAAGCGGTTGGCCGGTCAGCGAAGAGCTGGAATGAGCTGAACGAGTTCCTCGCCGCGACACTGAAGCTTAAAGCAGAGTTGAAATTCTACGGCGTCAACTACGGCTGGGCGCTGCGCTACGCGAAGTCGGGGAAATCTGTAATCGCTCTCTATCCCGGCGAAGACGGCTTCACCGCGCAGATCATACTGAAACGCGAACAGGTGAAGTCGGCTCTCGAGCATCACCTGTCTGCCGCGACAAAGGACGCCGTGAACCGAGCCCATGAATTCAATGAAGGAAGGTGGGTATACCTCAAACTGGATGAAGGGAGTAAAATCGACGACGTCAAGTCTCTCGTCTCGGCGAGGGTGTACACGAAATAGCCGGCTACAGCGGCACCTTCAGACCCTTCGTGATTGACTTTCTGTGGCATTCGAGATAGCTTCCTTTGTCGGAGGCTAACACATGCACCTTTTACCGTCCGCTTCTGAAATCGCATCGACGCTCCTCGCCCTCAGACTTCAGCGTGATTTCTTTGCACCATGCCCTGATAATGAATTCATTTAGGGGGTGTAAGATGGATAAGCCTACTTATGAAGAACTTGAGACTCGCCTGGCGGAGCTCGAAAGAGCGAAGATTCAGCTGCGCGTCCAGGCGGTCTACCTCGAGAGGCTCTTCAACAGCGCTCCCGAAGCGATCATCTGGCACGACAATAACGACGTCGTCGTGAATGTGAACGACGAATTCACACGGATGTTCGGTTACACGCGCGAGGAAGCCATAGGGAGAAGGATCAACGACCTGGTCGCCCCGAGGGAGTACCTGGCACACGCGGAGATGTTTTCCGATATGGTTTTGCATGGCCAGAGGATCGAAGGAGATTCGAAGCGAAGACGAAAGGACGGCACCGTGCTGGACGTCTCGATACTAGGTGCGCCGATTATTCATGAGGGGAAGCAGATGGGCGTGTTCGCAATCTACCGCGACATAACCGAGCGGAAGAAAGCCGAAGAGGAAATCCTCCTCCAGAAGACCTATCTCGAAAGGCTTTTCAACAGCGCACCCGAAGCTATCGTCTGGCACGATAACCTTGACCGCATCGTGAACGTAAACGACGAGTTCGCCCGGATGTTCGGGTACTCGAGGGAAGAGGCGGTCGGGAAGCCCATCAACGACCTCCTCGTGCCGGAAGAGCTGAAGGCCGAAGGAATTGATTTCTCAACGAGAGTGATAAGCGGTGAACGAATAGAAGCCGACACGAAACGAAGGCGCAAAGACGGCAGCCTGGTCGATGTGTGGGTCATAGGCTCGCCGATAGTGTGCGGGGGAAAACAGGTCGGCGACTATGCTATCTACCGCGACATTACCGAACGCAAGAAGGCCGAAGAGGAGATTCTCGTCCAGAAAACCTATTTGGAAAACCTTTTTAACAGCGCACCAGAGGGAATCGTGTGGCACGACAACGACGATGTCGTCGTCAACGTGAACGACGAGTTCACGAGGATGTTCGGTTACACGCGCGAGGAAGCCATAGGGAGAAGGATCAACGACCTCGTAGCTCCGAGGGAGCTCGCGAGCGAAGCCGAGATGTTCTCTCATATGGTCAACCACGGCGACAGGGTGGCCGCCGACTCCCGGCGCAGGAGGAAAGATGGAACCGTATTCGACGTATCTATTCTGGGGGCGCCGATCTTTCACGAGGGGAAGCAGATCGGAGTGTACGCCATCTACCGGGATATCACCGAGCGGAAGAAGGCCGAAGAAGAAATCCTCCTCCAGAAGACCTACCTCGAAAGGCTCTTCAACAGCGCGCCGGAGGCGATAGTGTTGCACGACAACGACGACCGGATAGTGAACGTGAACGACGAGTTTACGAGAATGTTCGGATTCACGCGAGAGGAAGCGGTCGGAAGAAAGATAAACGACCTGGTGACTTCGAACGAGTTCATCCGGGAGGCGGCTGAGATCTCCGGGAGGGTAAGGAAAGGAGAGTGGGTCGAACTCGAGTCGAAAAGGAGCAAAAAGGACGGCACGGTCATGGATGTTTCAATACTCTGCGCGCCGATAGTGTACAACAACAAACAGGTCGGCGACTACGCGATCTACCGAGACATAACTGAGCGGAAGAAGGCCGAAGAGGCGCGTTTGCGGGCGGAGACGGAAGCCCGAACCGCGAAACACATACAGATGAACTTCCTTCCCGATTCTGATCCGGTCATCCCCGGTTACGAGATCGCGGGGAAGAGCGTCCCCGCACTGAACGTCGGCGGAGATTACTATGACTTTATCCGGCTCGACGACCACCGGATTGCGATAGGCTTGGGTGACGTCAGCGGTCACGGACTTCCATCGGCGCTTGTCATGGCGAACCTGCAGGCGACGATAAGAAGCCAGGCTTCCTTCGATCCAGATCCCGCAAGATGCCTCGAGAGGGCCAACAAACTTCTCTTCCACAGCACCGACTCGCACACATTCGTCTCCCTTTTCTACGGCATCCTCGATACCCGGAGGCATTCGCTTTCCTGTGCGAACGCCGGCCAGAACTGGCCGATTGTCTTTCCACAAGCGGGAGAGCCACGGGTGCTCAGGAGGCACGGACTCGTCCTGGGTATCCGCGAAGATGCGGCCTACGCGGAAGACGAAATCGACGTGCGCCCCGGTGACGGGCTGCTCATTTATTCCGACGGCGTCATCGAAGCGATGGATGAGGAAAGAGAGCAGTTCGGCGAGGAGAGGCTGATGGATGTGGTCTGCAAGGCGGCACCCCGGTCTGCCGAGTCGGTCCTTCAAACCATTTTGCACGCGGTGAACGCATACGCCGGCAGTGTCCCCCAGCTCGACGACATGACCGTCGTCTTTGTGGAACGGAAGTGAGGAAAAAGGGCGGGCAGTAAAGAGAGAGCCCGTCACGGCGCTGTTTATGCATACTGGTCGAGCAATCTCTAACCTTTTCCTCTGAACAGCAACGCACCAACATCCTCCGCAATTTAGTCGTGCATTCGACGGGCAATATACCCCTGTGTTTGTTAAATTTTAGGATACGAAACGTAATCCGGCTCGTTGAACGATGAAAAAAGTAGTGATACATACTGACGGCGGTTGTCAGGGAAACCCCGGACCGGGCGGGTGGGCTGCCACAATTGACTACGGCGGCCACCACCGCGAGATCAGCGGCGGAGCCCCGGCAACCACGAACAACCGCATGGAGCTGCAAGCAGCGATAGAGGCCCTGACCGCTCTCAAGGAACCATGCGAAATTGAGTTCTATACGGACTCTGAATACTTGAAGAACGGAATGACGACCTGGCTGGCCAACTGGAAACTCAACGGCTGGAAGACAAAGTCGAAGACGAAAGTGAAGAACGAGGACCTCTGGCGGAAACTTGATTCGCTCGCTTCGGAACACCGCGTCAACTGGCATTGGCTGAAAGGCCACAACGGCCACGCCGGCAACGAGCGATGCGACCAGCTTGCGAATGCGGAAATCGAAAAGATCAAGAAGAGATACACTCCCGCCGAATTGAAGGCAATGCTCGGAGAGTCTTTGGTAAAAGGTGCCTGATGACGGCTGTCCTCTTTACCGTTCGCTTTCGTATCCTTTGGTGAATCCTATCGGGTGTACGGCACCCCAAAAATTTGGAAAGGACGTTATGAACGAAGAAATGCAGAAGAACCTCGGCCCTCTGCGCTCATTAGCAGGGACCTGGGAAGGCGTTACAGGAAACGATACCGCGCCGGGCGACGACCGCGGCACGGAAGAGAACAAGTTCAAAGAGCGTATGGTCCTCGAGCCGACCGGGCTTACGGCAAATCACGAACAGGAGCTCTACGCTTTGAGATATCATCTGCAGGCGTGGAGGATCGGCGAATCGGATCCGTTCCACGACGAGACGGGCTACTGGATATGGGACGCGCAGGCCAAACAGGTGATGAAGTGCGTCACAATTCCGAGAGGCGTGTCGCTTATAGCCGGCGGCGAAGCCGAGGCCGGCTCGAAACAGTTCAAGGTAACCGCCAGGCGCGGCTCCGGGACTTTCGGTATCTGCTCAAACCCGTTCCTCGAAAAAGAATTCCAAACGGTCGGTTTTGAATTGGAAATGAACATCATCGATGACGACAGCTTCAGCTACGATGAGGTGACGAGGATACAAATCAAGGGGAAGCAAGGCGTCTTCGAGCACAGAGACAGAAACACGCTTAACCGGGTAAAGAAGTAACACATTCCGCGTCGGAACAAAAGCCGTTTCACAAGGCGGTAGCCCGGAACGTCGCTGCGGCTGCGCTTTCTGTTAGAAGACAAAAGTGACGGCAGCCGAGCGATAGGCCTCTTTGCGAAAGATACTTCGACTGGCCAACCCCCGCCGCTTCATGCGAGTCGGGACAGGATAGCCATGAGGCTCGGAGTCCGCCGCCGCGCACTGCGGCGGACTGTAAATCCGGTTCATCACCTTATAAGATTGACTATCCTGCCCGTGGATGAACTGGAACCCGTTTGCTAACCGTAACGTTCGCTATTCTAGCCGACTAGTGAAGGCGACAGCAGTCGCAATAGTACCTCGGACAGGCGATCGCTTTCGGCGTCTCACGCTCGGCCAGGAGGAGGGAGATATGGAGGAGCACAAGTCCGCGAGAGCGGACAACCGTACCTCGCCGGCGAACGAGATACACCGTCGATCATGTATGGAGGGAGCCGGTCCATTTCGGCAAGACACTCTTGCCCGAAAGTCTGTCGATTGCCTGTATCGCCCCACCCTACTCAGCCTTCCTAGGGAACAATACTCCCGACTCACTCTCCCCTCTGACGTTTCCCCTCCTATTCTCATCTAAGACCCGGGCCACTGTCAAGACATACCGGATTGTTCTGATCTGGAAACCTCCGGTTGGACCAGGTAAAGACTATGTGTGGCGCACGTACAAACTGAAAAGCGTATTCCCGGGGTCGCGGCGAGCATCCTGTCAACAACTAACACATTCCGGCGTGAGAAGTCCGGATTTTTATATAAAAATGAAGGAGTCTCCGATGTTCAAATCTATTACGGTTTTCTTTTCGGCAATTTCTCTCTTGGCTGGAATATCATTCGCACAATCCGGAACCGACCCGATTCACTGGACCGCACCCATCAAAGTAAAGTCCGACAACATATTCCTGCTCCGAAGTCAGGAAAACCAATACTTTTCTGCAGCCATAAGCCATCAAAAGGTTTTCAGATTCATACAACAAAGCACGAACCTGCCTGCGTCACAACGGCTGTCAGCCACTGTGGATCACGTGGATTCAACTACGAATGTAAGCGGCGGTCAGCAAATGGATGTAGCCGCAGGCTATCTTACAACAAGCCCGTATGAGAACGCGGTTGCCGCGTGGGAAGGACCCAACCAGACCATCCAGTTAATGATTCCGCATTTCGATTCAACGGCGAACGCGTGGTCATCATCAAGCGAAATGACGGTACCCGGCCCGGCAACCGGACGGATATACGTGAGGACCGGCGATTTCCTCGGTAACGGTCTCGACCAGGTTGTCCTTGCATACGAAGGACTCGACTCATCAATTCATCTTCAAGTCTATTCGGTCGACGACAGCCTGGACCCTCATCTTATTGCTTCCATAAACGATGTGAAGTGGACAGGATTTTATCCGATTAACCAGTTTTCGGTTACGACGGGCGATTTGAACGGGAATGGGAAAGATGAAATCATTCTTTCATACAGAGATGTCAGCGATGCCGGCCGTGGGGCGATATACGCGAAAGTTTACGAGGTTAGAAGTAATTCGATCCTGCCCGAGGCAAGCCAGGAGATCATTCAGGAATCCAATGTCTATCCTAATCTCCAGAATCCGGAGTTCGGAATAACTGCCGGGCACTTCGAGGGCGACAGCCTCGACCAGGTTGCCCTCGTTTGGGCAGCCAATCAGTCCGACGGGAACAACGCCTATGTTTTGACCTACTTTCTACAGGGGTCCAGTAATTTGAGCAGCATCACTTTCGATCCATCAAAAGTGGACTCGATGTACATAGGAACGGGCGGCAACCTGACCGACTTCAGCATTGCTTCGGGCGACCTCGATAATGGGGGCCGCGACGAACTGGTTTATGACCTGGACGACGAGGTCTATGTCGATTCTACGGATAACTCATTGAGTATTGCACGAGTGACGAATTTCGGCGCGCTCTCCGGGGGCCCGGATGACGATCAGCTGAGCTACGATTTTCTTGCTGTCGGAGAACTTGACCAGAACGGTCCAGCGGACATAGTTGTTGAGAAAGACATCTATGGAAACGCAGTCAATCAATATGTTGACCTCGAAGCATATGAACTGACGCAGGACCTGACGAAAGATTCAGTGATCGCTTATGAATACACTGACACTACCGACAATGGCGGAGCAGGTTCCTATCACTCCGCAATAGCCCTCGGGACTTTCGACGGCAGCGAGTTCACGATAGAGGCGCCGACGTTCTATCAGGTGAACAATGTTGTGCAACCGATTGTCGTACTCAATACCCCGCCCGTTCACTTCGATATACTGAACGGGACCACGTATGACCTCTCCAACAATTTTAGCGGGGCCCCGAACACCAGCTTCTTTTCGAGTTATCAACAGCAAACCTCAACATCTACCACCCTGGTATTGCAGACTCAAAATGATGTTTCCGACGCGGCAGGTGTCGATTTGTCCGGGAGTGTGTCGGTGGGATCCCAAGATGGGGTTAACTTAGGCGCTGAAGCGACTGTCAGCGTAAGTGTGGCAGCCAATTTTGAACTAAAAGTTGAGGGCACTTGGGGACATTCTTTTTCAAGTAATAGTTCTTCAACGCACACTAAAACGCTTAGTCTAACGTACTCAGCTATGGGCGATGATCAGATATATGCAACTACAACGTCATATAACCTATGGGTTTACCCGGTCTATGACGGAAACGATCCCAAGCCGGTCGACTATATCAATTTCGCGTCGCCGATCGAAACACACGGCACGTGGTATCCCAGCAAGACTTATGTTACTAACAACTACATCCCCAACCATGAATTGGGCAACGTGCTGTCTTACCTCCCTTCTGATAGCGCGATGAATAACCCCAACATTGAATCGAGTCTAGTCTCTGTGTCTCAAAGCTATGGGTTGGGAATCTCCGGGGAGGGCACGTCTTCTTGGAATTTAAGCCAGACAAATTACTCGCAATCCACTTTCGATTCGACATGGAGCAGCGGATGGGATGTAAACATCAATGTTGGGCTTACATTCTCAAGCACCGGCGACAACGTAAACGAGACCACGAACACGACCTCGATGTTGAGCGGCTGGGATCTTAGCGCACACTTCGGAACCATTGTGGATAGTTTAGGCAACGCAGCCAGTTATACCGTGACTCCTTATGCTTACCGATCGAAGCAAGGCGCAATTGTGTTGTCGTATGCTGTCGATCCGGATGTCGCTTCTCCCGGCCAGCCTTCGACATGGTGGCAGCAGGAGTACGGTCACTATTCAGATCCAACATTTATTCTTCCGTGGTTTTATTCTCGGCAGGAGGGATCACCTGCCGATACCGTGAAGAAAGATGAAACGACCGACATATACTTCAGCAATAATAGCCCTCAACCCGGAGACACAATTACAATTACTGCCAGGGTAAGAAACTTCAGTCTGGTGCCGACGCCTATACCGGTAACGGTGAAGTTTTACGTTGGCGACCCGGACTCAGGAGGGACGGTAATAACCGGCGTGAACGGGGTAGACTCGGTAGTAACGGCGTCGACTATTGCATCGCGGTACTGGTCTGACGTATCAATGCGGTGGGTCTTTCCCTCCGGCTTACCGCAGTATCCGAGAATCTATGCTGTGATCGACCCGAGCAATCAAATCAAGGAAGTGCACGAGAATAACAACATGGGATGGGCCGTACTCGGCCAGCAGTCAAACAATACAGTGTCGGGAATTGTGCAGAGCAAGCCGGTGGCTATCCCGACTACAGCGAAGCTGTATCAGTCCTACCCGAACCCGTTCAACCCGACGGCGCAGATCGAATATTCAATACCGAGGCAGGGACTTGTGACGATTACTATATACAATATACTCGGCGAGAGAGTCGAGACGTTGTTCTCCGGCATGCAGTCGGCCGGGATGCATGAAGTCACATTCAATGGCGAGCGCTTTGCCAGCGGAGTATATTTCTATCATCTGCAAGCCGGAGCCTACTCGCTCACGAAGAAGATGATGCTTTTGAAATAGGGTCAAATGATCCGGAGCCGCCAGAACTGGAGTTGTTTGCGCAACTGTCCGACTGACGGGGAGATACGAAGACCGACGAACCGGGAAGGTGCGGGAATACGGATAAGTTGTAATCCCTCCATTTTCGACGGGCGACATCTGCCCATCAGAATCGGCCTGCCGTATCATGCCCTTGATAGTGGCATCATTGGCATTTAGCTTTTCGTATCTGTCGCAGAGGGGGTGCCAGACTATACAGCTTCTCGGCACCGGACCGAGCGGCAGGAACGAGTGATTACAAATCAATGTTGACCTAACGCTATGAAACTATTCGCAATTATCAGTCTGTTCTCTTTGGCGCTTCTTCTGGCTTCGTGCTCGAACAATCAGTCTCCAACCGCGCCGTCGCTTCCAACGGGGATATCCGGGCATTCATTCGACCTCACCGGCTACGGGATAAGTCTCGATTCCACCTACTTCAAGGTCTGGTCCGACAGCTCATGGGAAGAATTCTATATGGACACGACGATCAACGGAACAAATTACACGGTGCTTCTCGACAACACGGGTTACGAGTATTTCTACGGACCGAGTGGATACGCGGGCTTCTGGCCTTACGGCAGCCCGCTAATAATGTTTGACTCCGCGATGGCGGCGCTTCCGGATACTTTAGTCGGGGGACAGACGTACACGAGAGTGACTACCTTCCAGTATCAGGGAACGAGCAACACCCTGACTGATCAGGAGACTCTTATCGATACCGCTACGGTTTCGGTTCCCTTCGGAAACTTCACCGACTGCAGGGTTCTTCAATCTGTAGGTTCGATGAACGGGATCGTGCAATATGCGACTACGTATTGGTATGCCAAAGGCCCTTCCGACATTGTTCGGCAAGATTACACCGGCTACACGATCGAGATGGCTTACGGAGTGGTAAACGGAGAAGGGTGGGGCGTGACACTTGCCAAGATGATGCCCGGATTTCCGGCCGTCAACCGCAGCTTGCTGAGCGAGAAACAGAAGGTGTTCTCTCCGGAAACTCGGTCTTCCAAGAGTGTGCAGTTACTCGCACCGATGATTCTGAGGGGCATTCTGAGGTGACTACGGTCGCCGAGATCGCACCGGACGTTTACCGCATCTCGACGTTCATCGCGGAAAGCAACATCCAGATGGACTAGTTTCTTCAGCAGATCGTGAAAGGCGGGACAATTGTGCTCGCGGTCCTGCTGGACAAGAAATCGAAAGGAAAGGCAAGAAAACGCGCGCGGGGATATTCCTTGTCCTGACATTTTTAGCGGTAGCGGTCCATGCAAGGGAATATATCGTTTCGGTCAAAGGCAGCAACGCTAATCCGGGCACACCCGAACTTCCATTGCGCACAATCCAGCGTGCTGCAGACCTGGCACAGCCCGGGGATACAATTATCGTACGAGCCGGAATTTATCGCGAAAGTGTCAGCCCGCCGCGCGGGGGCACATCTAATTCTGGGCGCATCGTTTACGAGGCTGCTCCCGGCGAGAAGGTGATTATCACGGGCTCCGACAGAATAAGAAACTGGATCCGGGTCCGGAATGGTGTGTGGAAAGTAACTCTCCCGAATTCATTCTTCGGAAGTTTCAACCCTTACAGCGATGTTGTCCATGGCGACTGGAATAACCCGAGAGGACGTGTGCGTCACACAGGGACAGTCTATCTGAATGGCCGCTGGTTCTCAGAGGCGGTCAACCTGGACGGCGTGCTTGTATCGGCTAAGAACGACTCCGTATGGTTTGGGAAGGTCGGAAGAGATAGTACCAGGATCTGGTGCCAATTCGGCGAAGCGGATCCTGACAAGGAGGACGCGGAGATCAATGTGCGCCGAACTGTGTTCTATCCTGAGAAGACCGGCATCAATTACATAACTGTGCGGGGATTCATCCTGGAAGATGCTGCTACTCAATGGGCACCCCCTACGGCTCAGCAGATAGGTTTGATCGGACCAGACTGGAGCAAGGGATGGATCATCGAGGACAATGTCATCAAGTACTCGATGTGTGCAGGCATCTCTCTCGGCAAATATGGCGACAAGTGGGACAACACTTCGGAAAACACCGCTCAAGGATATGTCAAGACGATCGAACGTGCTCTTGCGCACGGCTGGTCGAAAAAGGACGTGGGCCACCATCTCGTGAAAGATAATATCATATGTCACTGCGAGCAGGCCGGCATCGTCGGGAGCATGGGAGAGGCCTTCAGCACGGTCACCGGGAATACGATATACGATATATGCACGAGAGGATGGCTCATGGGAGCAGAGAGAGCGGGCATAAAGTTCCACGGTGCCGTCGACGTGAAGATTACACGGAATCATATCTACCGGACATGTTTGGGAATCTGGCTCGACTGGATGGCGCAAGGTACTCATGTGTCGAGAAATCTATTCGACGACAATTTCGGTCCCGATTTATTTGTCGAGGTCGACCATGGCCCGTTCCTCGCGGATAACAACATCTTCCTTTCACGAGCATCTCTCATGGACCGTTCACAGGGCGGCGCCTACGTTCACAATCTGTTTGCCGGAGCTATCCACGTGCTTGGCTTTGACACGCGTCAGACACCGTATCTGAAAGCGCATTCTACCGAGATTGCTGGTTTCCACAATAATCCTATCGGAGATGACAAGTATTATAACAATTTGTTTGTCGGGGCTGCCGATATGAGCAAGTATGACAGCGTAGGATTACCCATGCAAATGGGAGGAAATGTCTTTCTCCACGGCGCGAAGCCATGTTCATGTGAAAAGGATCCTATCGTCGAACCCGATTTTAACCCGATGATCCGTTTGATCAAAAAAACGGGCGGATTATTCCTTCAATTTAGATTTGACAAGTCCTGGACGAAAGGTCGTGTACGGAAGATTGTGACATCGCAATTGCTCGGCCGCGCATCGGTTCCCGATCTTCCTTATCAGACACCTGACGGCAAGCCGATGAGTATCGACAAAGACTATTTAGGAGTTAGCCGCCGCGAATCCAATCCGACTCCCGGACCTTTTCAGAATCTCCGGCCGGGTCTTCGATTGCTCAAAGTGTGGTAAGATTGAGGTGCTTTCGCCGGAATGCGGAAAGGAACTCCAAAAATATTGTTGCCCGACCTGCTATAGATTTTGATGGAGATGGGGCATGGCGACGAGATCGTGATTGCGGACGGAAATTTTCCGGCTGCCAGTCACGCGCAGCGGCTCGTTCGCCTTCGCTTCATCGGCCTCCGGCGAAGACGACCTGGTATGCAGCGCAGTCGGTTTCAACGGGTACGTCAACAGGGTCTTTGTCGCGGCAGGCCCATCATGTCGTTTCGAGGAGGTCAATTGCTAGTGTCATTCGAGCCGGAGGAGGGACCCCCGTATGGAGATGAAACAGTATTTGATGGACACATTCAGTTTTAACGACCGGGCGAACAGGATGGTCCTCGCAAAGATGCGGGGTCTGCCCGACAGAGCGGCAGCGGTCAAGTTCTTCAGCCATCTCATCAACTCGCAGTACAAATGGATGGCGCGGATAGTCCGCGACCCCAGGGCACCGGAGATAGACTGGTGGGACCCTGTCTACTCATTCGATGAGCTCGAAGGGAAGTGGAACGACAGCCTGCGCCTCTGGACCGACTATATCACGGAGAGAAACGAGGAGCAGATGTACGAGGAGAAACAGTTTGTCGGGCCTGACGGGGGTGAGTGGACAGCCCCGTTGAAGGACATCGCGCTTCAGCTGAATTACCATTCGATCCATCACCGGGCGCAAATCCAGAGCGTCATTCGCTCTCAGGGTATCGAACCGGATTTTGTGGACTACATCGGAATGGTCTACAGGAAGCTGAGTTGAGTCAACTTAAAGAGGGGAACCTGAAATGGCCGTTACCATCGCAGATCTCGGATTCATTGTAGGAAAATGGGAAGGAACCGGACTCGCCGAGTATCCGACAATAGCGTCTGCCGATTACGATGAGGGACTTCTCTTCACGAGAAACGACAAAGATCCTGTGATCCATTATGAACAGCGGACCTGGATAAAGTCGTCGGACAAGAACGACGGCGATCCGGTTTTCTGGGAATCGGGCTTCATCATCGACAAAGGGGATGGAATATTCGAGCTGGTGAGCGCGCAGAAAAGCGGCCGGGTAGAGATATTGAGGGGCGCCGGGAAAGCGGCAGACGGCGGGGGAATCGAGATTGACTTCAAAAGCGTGTCGATCTCGAACGATGCCCGGATGATCAAATCGGGCAGAAGATTCCGGTTCCATGAGAATGCGATAGACTATGAGCTTCACATGAGCACCACTTCCAATCCGCGGTACGACAGGCATCTGAGGGCGCGGCTGAAACGCCCGGGAACCTGAACACTCCACCGGCGGGCCGGTTGGCTGACGCTTGTAACCCTGTCGTCCAGAAACGATAGACGCCTAAATCCCGTTGTGGAAAGGAAACCCGACCCACGGACGCCGTACCCTTCAGAACCGGGACCACGGCGGCCCCATCGGAAATTTCCGCGGGCAGATTCTGAACAAGGGGTGCGTGGCGTTAACGAAGGAGGATCCGATGCCTGTTTGGCTGAACGTACTTGCCGTCATATCCATCATTTGCGGAGTTGTGTCCGCGCTTATCATAGTTGTAGACCTTATCTCGGGGTACAGGCAGCACATGTGGATAATGAACCTGGTCTGGCCCATCACAGCGCTTTACTCCGGGCCCTTGGGATTGTGGGCATACTTCAAGATAGGGCGCTCGTCGAGCCACAAGGTGATGCATATGAACGGCCGCCATGAAGGCCATATGGGCGGGATGAGCAGGCCGTTCTGGCAGAGCGCCGCCCTGGCGGCAACACACTGCGGAGCCGGCTGCACGCTCGGCGACCTGTGTGCCGAGTGGCTCATCGTGCTGATCCCATTCACAATTTTCGGATTGGAGATCTTCGGGGCATGGGCTCTGGACTTCGCCTTTGCGTATGTATTCGGAATCGCGTTCCAGTATTTCACGATCGTGCCGATGCGGAAGCTGTCCTTCGGCAAAGGGATCGCGGAGGCCGTCAAGGCGGATACGATCTCGCTCATCAGCTGGCAGGTCGGGATGTACGGCTGGATGGCGATCGCGACATTCCTGATTTTTGATCACGAGATACCGAAGTCGAGTCCCGTTTTCTGGTTCATGATGCAGATAGCGATGCTTGCAGGGTTCGCGACCGCTTATCCGGTAAACGGGTGGCTTTTGCGAGTGAAAATAAAGGAAATGATGTGAGAGCTCCCTCCGCGTGACCGTGGATACGGATAAGGAGAAATTCTCGGGAGAATTGCGTTTCAAATCAAGGGACACTAAATTTTCCCCGGTAGAGGATAGCGATAGGGACCGAGGGCTGCACCAACCAGATCCGATTGATTTTGCATACCATGTCAAAAAGCACCAGGACAGAACGCTGAGTTCTAACGGCTGAAACTCACGTTTTCAGATAAAATGCTTCATTTCAATCATTTGACAGGAGGGTGATATGAAGAATCTTTCAATTGCAGCGGCGGCCTTGTCGTTGGTTATCCTGGGCGGTTCGACGGCATTTGGACAGGGCCTGACATTGAGAAACAGGTCGCTTATCGAATTGAACGCCGGGATGTGGGGCGGTTCAAGCGTATCCAACACAATCGGCGCGAGCGGAGTTCATACCAAAGCGGACGCGGGTTCGTTCGTGGGAAGCTTCGTGTATGCTTACGGCATCCGTGAAGACATGGCGGTTACCGTCAGCGCGTCTGTACTGGCGGCGAAGGCAAGCGCCGATATAGGAGCATCGGGTGTCAGTCAGCAGTCAAGCAGTGTGGTTCCGATACTTCTCGGGATCCGTTACTACGTCCCCAGTCCTGAGCCGGGGGCGAGAGTTCGTCCGTTTCTCTCTCTTGGTGTCGGCACCTATATCGGTTCCGAATCAAGCAGCTCGATCGGAATGACGTTAGTCCAGAACGCTCATACCGAGAACGCGTTCGGCGGCCGGCTCGGGGCTGGCATCGATTTCTATGTCAGCAACAGTTTCAAGTTTGTCGCGAACGCGGGCTACAATCTCATGAGCGATTTTTCGACGCCCGTCACGGGAAGGAATAACTTCAACGGCGGCGACTTCACACTCGGAGCCGGTTTGGCTTTCTGACCTCGGCTGATCGAACGAAAGCTGATTCTTACCGCAGGATCATCGAGGACTACATAGAAGCCTACAACAGCTTCGACGTAGACGGGATGATTGCTGACGCCGACCCGGACATTTCGTTCGAGAATGTCTCGAATGGCGAAGTCACCTTGCGCACGCAAGGGATCGAAGAGCTGAGAAAACGGGCCGAAGATTCGAACCACTTATTTGCAGAAAGAAAGCAAGAAATCACCGCTATGCGTTTCGGCGAAGACGAAGTTGAAGTCGAGGTGAATTTCAGGGCGGTACTTGCAGCGGATCTGTCTGAAGAAATCAGAGCGGGCGACGAGCTTAAACTTAAAGGAAGATCGGTCTTCAGATTCAGGCACGGCAGGATTATCGAGTTAAGCGATAACAGCTAAAGTGGGACTCCGTACCGCCCGCCCCCGCACGGCCTGTGTTGCGTGCATTGCATATCGCCCGGGCATCAAACGTGTGCTAATTTCGTGTCCGAAGCCCGGCTGAAGAGGATTGCCGTCCCGCGTTCGACATCACCGCTAAGTCTACTGCTCCCTCAACGATACGACTTCTTTCCAGGTGTAAATGAAGGCGGGAACCGCGATCACGATCATGAACATACCGATAAGCAGGTAACCCGTGTCGATGGGAAGGTGGCTGGCGAGGCCCATGAGTGTCCCTGCTCCGAAGATCACGAAGAGAATTCCGCCGAATAAGAGTGTCCTGCCTCCTGTTTGAGCGCCGATTTGTTTGACCTCCTGCTCGCTCAACAGGTGTGTCCATTTCATCGAGGCTCCGAAGAGGTATCCGATGATTATCAGCATGGCCATCGTGCCGAGACCGAAAGCGAGCCCCGGGAGGAATCCGAGCCAAGGGCTGCGCATGGCAGGAGCGGCTATAGTGTTGACGAAAAGTGAAAAGCCGCCGAATCCGAATCCCGCGATGAATCCGTGTATGATTGTCCATTTTACGGGCAAGGGCTCCGAAGCAGGGAGGTTCGACTCCTTGTGATGCTTCGAAAGGACCGACATGGATGTTCCCATGTCGCGCGCCCTGTCATGGTGATGGCCGAAGATGTGAAAATGTGGATAGCGGCCCTTGCCCAGCACGATTGCGCCCGCGGCAGACATCGCCACGCCTACGATCATATACACGATCCCGTTTACTGTGGGCGACAGAAGGAACGGGGCGAGTGCCAGGTATGCGACCTCTGCAAGCAGCATCCGTTGGACTGTGAACGCAGCCGAGAAGAAAAGACCTGCTTTCATTCCTTCCCGTCCGCTTGCCCCGCCTATGGCGTAGCTGAAGGTGATCGGCCATGTGTGCTCATCCGGCAGAATGCCGTGCAACAGCCCGAATAAGAGTGAATATACTACCGCTGTCAGTGGGGTCATACTACTTGCCTGCAGTCTTTATATGATGTCTGTCTTGAGGAAAATATCCGGAATTTCTGGTCTACGGGCGTATGTACGCCCATCCTTCCGCTTGTCTTCGGGTGAGCTCGCCCACCCCGGCTGAAACAATTTCCACCTGCTCCAATAACGCGTCTTTCGCTATTCCTAACTGCCGAAGTGAGTTGTCGCAAGCCGTGAAACGGACGCCTTTTGCGGCAAGCCGCTCTACTTTTGCTCCATGCAGATTCGGGACTTTGAGGAATGCCGTTACGCCTTCAGAGTTTGATACTAACTCAACGTCTACATTGTCCTGACCAAGGTCCATGATTAGGTTCTCTATATTATTCAGGACAAGATTCGCACGCGCGCTTGCCCCCTCGTCAAGATGAAAAACCACTTTATATTTTTTCATTACTTTATTCCTTCCTCTTCCACTTGATTTGATGCACAGAGGGTGAGGCCAGATTCACCTCCGGTTTCAATCTGCCGGTGTAGAAGCTTCACACGCCTGTTTTGCCCGATTGCTTCGTCGGGTGAGCGCTGTCGCTATGGAAGTGGTGGTACGTTGCAGAGCCTTCGGGTAAAGTCTCCGAATCTCGGATGGGCGAGCTCAAGCCATCTCCAGGAGCCTGCCGAAGATCACATCGAAGCTGAAGCTTTTTGCGCTGATCCGGGACTCGATGAACTCGGCCACTTTCTGAAGCCTGGCCGGAATGGACATAATCCTGTCCTGTGCCCTCCGCCCGATTTCGTTCAGCTGCGTCAGGACTCCGATGTTCCACGAACCTATGAGCTGCTCGACGATCTTTTGGTAGTCGCGCGGCCCGTATATTCCGGAGCGCCGTACCACGTCGGCATACTCGTTGAAGTTCGCCATCGAAATGCCGGGCATGTCTATGCTCGGCATTACATCGGCGGCGGATTCGAGCGCGAGGTTGGGGTCCCTCGCCAGGATTTCCTTGAACACGTTCAGGTAGAAGGCGTAGTGGCGCGATTCATCCTGGGCGATCTTCTGGGTTATTGTGTAGAGGAGCGGCTCCCGGCCCCCAACGAGTTTTCCGGTATTGATATGCGAAACGAATGTCGCTTTCTCCTGCGCACTGGTGTAGACTAGAATCTTGTATGGGTCTCCGTCCCAGTGGGGATGGAATCCGGATCTGACGTAATCGAACTGCAGCCTTTCGAGGGTGGAAAACTTCAGCAGTCTCGAATCTCGTATGTAGTCGCGAAGGATGTTCCCGTGCCGGTCCTCCTCCGCTGTCCAGAGGCCGTTCCATTCTCTCCAAGGTGCCTCTTCACCGAGAGCGTGGGCTATAAGCCTGTGAAAATGGGGAAGTCCCTCTTCCGTCAGGATGTTCAGCGTAAGGGCTACTCTCGCACAGTCGCTGATGCCCTCCGCCCGTTTCCGAAGATCGGACATTTCTCTGTCGTTTCGAGTTCCCTGATCGGCGGGCAGGAACTCAGAAGGATACCAGAGCTCGCGTTTTGACAGGTGCCGTGAAATCAGGTCACGGACTGTGCCTTCGAGGTCCCGCAATACCTCGTATTTCTCCTGCAGGCGTATTTCGGGGGAGTCAATTTCTTTTAACATCGCATCTCTTTCCTTTGTAAGTGGAATTCTAGCCGTGTGCATCTCATTGCCGCCTGGAGGGCCCAACAGGGGCATGTTATCATAATCTCCGGCGGCAAACAAGGACGGAAACGGGAACCATCGGCTATCAGGAATAGGCCCCGAACGCAGACAGTGGCGCGTCCGGGGCCCGATCGATTCTGAAGCGGAAGTGACCGACTTCGAATAAGTTAGCCGCCTTCCCCGGTCAGTGCCTCGCGGCCGACATCGCCTCTTCGACGTTCACGCCGAGTCCTTCCGCTACTCCGGCTCCGAGCGTCTCATCGGCACGGAAGAAGTGGCAGAGCTGGCGGTTTACTATCTCTTCCTTCTTCGGGCCGGCAATCCCCTTCATCGAACAGATGATGTTGCTTATCGTGTTCTTCTTGTCCTGATCGCTCATCAGCCTGAAGAGGTCTCCCGGCTGGGTGAAGTGGTCGTCTTCGCCCTCCGCGTTGCGGTTGTACCAGTCCGCGCAGGCGGCGTCGAGCTGGATCCCCGGTTCTTTGTACGAGTCGTCTGTGTGGATGTCGTCGAAGCTGTTCGGCCAGTAGTTCGGCTCGCTTCCGCCGTTGCCGTCGAAGCGCATGTAGCCGTCCCTCTGGTAATTCGCGACCATGTAAGGACACTTGTTTACCGGTATCTGCTCGTAGTTGGCGCCGAGCCTGTAGCGGTGCGCGTCCGGGTAAGACAGGAGCCTTCCCTGCAGCATCTTATCGGGGGAATAGCCGATCCCGTCGACCACGTGCGCGGGGGCGAAGGCGGACTGTTCTACCTCTGCGAAATAGTTTGCGGGGATTTCGTTCAGCTCCATCGTTCCCACGTCTATGAGCGGGTAATCCTTGTGCGGCCATACTTTGCTAAGGTCGAACGGATTCCAGCGGAAGCTCTTCGCTTCCTCTTCGGACATGACCTGGATCTTGAGCGCCCACTTTGGGTAGTCGCCCTTGTCGATGGCTTCCACCAGGTCCCGCTGGGCCCAGTCGGGATCCTTACCCTTCATTCCCGTCGCTTCGGACTCCGTGAAGTTCCTGATGCCCTGGAGGGTCTTGAAGTGAAACTTGACCCAGCACCGCTTATTGTCCTTGTTGATAAGCGAGAACGTGTGGCTGCCGTAGCCGTTCATGTGTCGGTAGCTGTACGGCGTTCCGCGGTCGCTCATGAGAATAACGACCTGGTGCAGGCTTTCCGGGTTGAGACTCCAGAAGTCCCACATCATAGTCGGGCTTTTGCAGTTTGTCCGCGGGTCTCTCTTCTGGGTGTGAATGAAATCGTCGAATTTCTTCGCGTCCTTGATGAAGAAGACCGGCGTGTTGTTTCCGACGAGATCCCAGTTGCCGTCTTCTGTGTAGAACTTCACCGCGAAGCCACGAGGGTCGCGCTCCGTATCGGCACTCCCTTTTTCTCCGCCGACAGTGCTGAACCGCACGAAAACACGGGTTTCCCTTCCGATCTTGTCGAATGTTTTGGCGCGGGTGTATTTTGTGATGTCGTTCGTCACAGTGAAGGTTCCGTAGGCACCGGCGCCTTTTGCGTGGACAACCCGTTCGGGAATCCTTTCGCGGTTGAAGTGTGCCATCTTCTCATGAAGGATGTAGTCCTGAAGCAGGACCGGGCCGCGCGGCCCTGCGGTCATGGTGTTCTCGTTTTCCGTGTAAGGCCTGCCCGAGGCCGTCGTCAGCTTTCTCTTCTTATTGCTCATCGTGTCTCCTTTATTTTGTTGCTGTCGTCTTAGCTCCGCCGGCGCAGACCGGCGGGAGAATCTGTCGTGGTCGTCCTCACGATCCGCCTGAGGACCCACGGGTCGTCCGGGCCAGTCTCTCCAACCCGTCTTCGGTCAGGTAGTATTGATTGTCCCGCTCGACGGCAAGGCCGGCATCTATGAGATCTCTGGCCGTCGCCCTGACGAGGTAGAGCGGGATGTCTGTTGTCGAGGCGATTTCTTCGAGTGAGTGGCGGTCGGCCATTACGCGCATCAGCGTAACAGCCGTATCCGTCAAAGTACCGTCGGGATTGATACACGCCATGGCTACAGCGCCTTCTTGCTGAGGTACCAGTCGACTACCTCCAGGCTCTTGTCCTTAACACGCTCTTCAGCCATCGACGCCGTACTTGGGGCCGGAACGACTACCTTGTCTCCCGGCTTCCAGTTTGCCGGTGTGGCGACCTGGTTCTTGTCGGTGGTCTGAAGTGCGTCGATCACGCGGAGGATTTCGAGCATGTTCCTGCCGGTTGTCAGGGGGTAGTAGATCATCGCTCTCAGCTTCCCGTTCGGGTCGATGAAGAAGACGCAGCGCGTGGTCTCGGTCTTGCTTTCACCGGGCATAATCATACCGTATTTCGCGGCGACCTCTTTGTTCAGGTCGGCGATGATCGGGAAGGGTATCTTCGTCCCGAGTTTTTCTTCGATGTTGCGGACCCATGCGATGTGTGAGGAGACCGAATCGACGCTGAGGCCCAGGAGCTGAGTGTTGCGCTTCTTGAGTTCCGGGTAGATTTCCGCGAACGCGACGAATTCGGTTGTGCAGACGGGTGTGAAGTCTGCGGGATGAGAGAAGAGAATGAGCCAGCTTCCCTTGAAATCCGAAAGTCTGAGTGTTCCCTGAGTTGTCGGGGCTTCGAAGTCCGGCGCAAGCTCGCCGAGCCTCGGGAGGCCGGTGACTGTCTGAGTACCGTTTGATTCTGTCATCTTAGATTTCTCCTTTTTTAAGATTTTGTTAATAACAATAATAGGAATCATTCTTAATATAGCCGACAGGCTGGCGAATGTCAACAGAAATCTCTTGGGACAGCGGCGCAGAAAAGCCGGAATTTTCTTGCTATGTCGGTTGATAGCCTGGCGAGACAGGATGCCGGACAGGCCTGTCGGGCAGTCCAATGGTGTGAGGGAATTTGCCGGAATGAGGTGCTTGAAACGGAACGGCAACTGCTCACCTGAATCTAGGCCCTTGCACGGTAAATGTCAATCGGAACTCGGGGAAATGAATTTCAACCACATAGAAACATGGCCCACATAGCTATGTTGTCTACGCGGTTGACATAAGCAAGAGCCGCAAGCCGCGAAATGGTCTTTCCGCAAAATCGAAAGACTGAACGGCCGAGGAAATAGTTTGAAGGTCGATGCAGCTTTGCTAAAATAAATGTGCTCTACGGGACCGGGCGGACTACGCGGGAAGCTGTGAAAAGAACTGTTTGACAATTTGCAACCAAATGGAGAGACTCTTGCTCATGGAAAAGGTGAATCTGGCAAATAAGTTTGGGCTGCTTACCGAGCATTGGAAGCCTAAAATAGTCGGCGAGATAAACGACTCTTACGTCAAGCTGGCGAAGCTCAAGGGGGAATTCGTCTGGCATGCCCACGAGAAGGAAGACGAACTCTTTCTCGTAGTGAAAGGTACGCTGGTCATCAAATTGAGAGACCGCGACGTACGGCTCCAAGAGGGCGAGTTCTTCGTTGTGCCGAGAGGAGTTGAGCACATGCCGGTCGCGGACGAGGAGACCCATGTCCTCCTGCTGGAGCCGAAGACGACACTGAACACCGGCAACGTGAGGAACGAGAGGACCGCTGAGGCGGAGTGGATATAAAGGCCAGCTGTCGCACCTTGTCCGCTCGTCGAGTAGCTTGCTGAGTCTAGCTTCTGTTTACAATCTGGCGGCGGTAAATACAATCTGGTTCTTACAGAGCGATTTCTTGTTATATTACGTGGATTTTAGAAGGAGAAGACGGCATTGAAATCGTATATCTTCGAACTAATGATTGAGGAAGATAAGTTCGAAAAGGGGGACAAAGCCTTCCACGCCTTCTGCCCTGCTCTCAAAGGATGTCACAGTTGGGGACATACATATGAAGAGGCGCTCTCCAATATACAGGAGGCTGTGGAGCTATATATCGAAGATTTGAAGGAAGCCGGGGAAGAGATACCGTCCGACCCGAGCACGGGGGTTTTGGAGTGGTCCACCCCATCCGTTGCGATTAATGTATGACTTCGGTACCGCGAGGGATCACTGCTCGTCAGCTGATTCGAGCGCTGCACCAGGACGGGTTCGTGATCAAGCGTACACGGGGTAGCCATCACATTTATGGCCACCAAGATGGCCGAAGGGTTGTCGTCGCCTACCTCAGTTGAGTGACACGTTTCCTGTCGGAACATTGTCGGCCATCATTGAAGATATCGGATGGACGGAGGAGGATCTGAGGCGGTTGAAATTGCCGGGGTAAATGGCAAGCAAATTTGTTGCGATGTTGGATGTCGTGTCTCGCCGAAGGGATTGGTTGCGAAATAACAATACAACCTCGATCCGCTAGTTTTCATTTACCGATGTTTGGCAATGATGATCAGCGTCGGCATCAACTAGAGATGCCGGTGCGTCACCTTTGTCAAAGGCTCCGGCCATTTAATGAGACCTCCGGCTCCGGTTCGGCTTGGAGCACGTTAAGAAGCTTGCCGGTTGGGAACAGCCTTGATGCCGACGGTGTCCCAACACCTCGGAAGTGGATGAGGACGATACAAAGCAGGCAGTACAATTCCTCTTTTTGGTTATATTACTCTTGACAAGGTGCGAAGGACTGTTATAACAGATGGCGGAAGTTCTAAAACCTTAACAAGATATGGAGATTGAATATGGGAATGACCGTTCTTAAGGTTGAAGTCGGGAACCCGGATAACCCAAACGTGACAGACACGCTTGATTTCCTGATCGATTCCGGAGCCATCTATTCTGTCGTACCGACGCCGATCTTAGAGAAGTACGGCTTGAAACCGCTCGGTGAGCATGAATTTCGCTTGGCTGACGGCACTCGGATTCAGCGGAAGAAAGGATGGGCATTTTTCCGATATGGAAATAAGGTGGGCGTCGCTGACGTTATCTTCGGTGAGGAGGGCGACTCAGTTCTCCTTGGTGTTTTGACTCTGGAGGCCTTGGGCCTCGCGCTTGATCCAATCAGGAGGGAACTCAGGGAATTGCCCATGATATTAGGATGAACATGCCCTCTTGAAGCTCGTTCGCAACAGGAAGTAGTAACCCTGCTTCCTTTTCTCATTTAGCGGCTTGCCTACAATTCTTATTATTCGAATCCATCGTAAAGTACTCCGCCAACCCTTGAGACTGCCTGCCCTCCTTTTGTCCGATCACCCTCCGGAGCAGATATCTGAGTCTAACCGTCCCCCGATCGGTTCCAATTGGATCGCTTTCCTCCACGGGATGCACCTTTGACGCACTACCGGGCCGGAGGTTGAGCACCTGCATTGTCAAATTTCCTGTGAGATAATTTGAAATCCTTACCTTATCTTTGTCTATGTTTAACGTAATCATACTCGGCCTGACTTCCTTCTTCACCGACATCGCCAGCGAGATGGTATACCCGCTAATACCGTTCTTCCTCACCGTGACACTCGGAGCCAGTCCCGCCGTCCTCGGTCTGATAGAGGGTATCGCGGAGTCCACTGCCAGCCTGCTGAAGATATTCTCCGGCTACTTCTCGGATAAATTCAAGAAGAGGAAGGGCCTCGCGATCGCCGGCTACGCCTCCTCCGCTTTCGGCAAGTTACTTCTGTATATGGCCAACAGTTGGGGATTCGTGTTTGCCGGCCGGCTTGTCGACAGGTTTGGGAAGGGGATACGCACGGCACCCCGCGATGCGCTCATAGCGGACAGCATCAGCTCCGGGAAGACGGGAACCGCATTCGGCCTGCACAGGGCGATGGACACCGGCGGCGCGGTGATCGGAGTCGTCCTTGCGTACTATTTCCTGACGCATTACGCGGGAGACTATTCGAAGGTTTTCCTGTGGTCGCTGGTTCCTGCCGCAATAGGGGTTCTCCTCCTTTTTCTGGCCAGGGAGAAAAGGAAGGAAATGGCCGCCAGGAAGCCGCCGTCCTTGAAATGGAGAGCCCTTCCGCGGAAACTCCAGCTCTTCCTCATCGTCGCGTTCATTTTCACGTTGGGAAATTCGTCCAATACTTTTCTCCTCCTTCGCTCGAAGGATATCGGGTTCACTCCCGCGACGGCCATACTCCTTTACCTCGTCTACAACATCGTATATGGCGCCGTCTCTTACCCGGCGGGGAGACTCTCCGACAAGGTAGGCCGCAAGAGCCTGCTCGTCGCCGGATACGTTTTCTACGGGCTTGTTTATCTCGGTTTTGCCTTCGTTTCAGGTCCCCAGCACGCCTGGTTCGTGTGGACCCTGTTCGGTGTTTACGGGCTGTACAGCGGCTTCACGGAGGGGATCGAGAAGGCGCTTGTCACCGACCTCGCGCCGGCAGAGGTGCGGGCGACCGCCATCGGGCTGCACGCCACGATACTCGGCGTCGGACTCTTTCCGGCGTCGTTTATTGCCGGTGAACTCTGGCAGTACATAGGTCCATCGGCGACATTTTATTTTGGCAGCTTCATGGGTATCATAGCTGCCGTAGGATTGATGCTTGTGCTTTAGAACCGTTATTTCTTAGGTCACCTTGAATACAGGAGGAGCGATGAGTCTCAACACCATTCTTGGAGCGGGAGGGGTTGTCGCGAACGAGCTCGCGAAAATCCTGATTGATGAGAAGCAGGAAGTAAGGCTTGCTTCCAGGACTGGCCGAACGATGCAGGGGGCGGTCAGCATGAAGGCGGATGTTGCCATGCTGGATCAGGCGGTCGAGGCGGTAAAGGGTTCATCCACTGTGTTCCTCTGCGTCGGCCTGAAATACGACCGCAGGGTATGGGCCGAGCTTTGGCCGCGCATCATGTCGAACACAATCGAAGCTTGCGAGCAAAGCGGTGCCAGGCTCGTCTTCTTCGACAACGTCTATGCCTACGGAAAAGTAGAGGGCCCGATGACGGAAGCCACGCCTTACAATCCATCGAGCAAGAAAGGCGAGATCCGTGCTGAGCTTGCACGCCGCCTGATGGAAGAGGTCAAGGCCGGCCGACTTCACGCGATGATAACCAGGGCGGCCGATTTCTACGGCCCCTTTGCGGAGAAGGTTGGAATTCCCAATATGCTCGTCTTCAAACGACTTACCGAGGGGAAGAAGCCGAACATACTCGTAAACGGCGATACGAAGCATTCGTACACGTTTACTCTCGACATAGCGGGGGCGATGAGCGTGCTGGCGAAGTCGGATGAAGCGTTCGACCAGGTGTGGCATCTGCCGACCGCGCCCGACCCGCCTACAGGCAAAGAATTCGCCGCTCTCGCCGCAAAAGAGTTCGGCAGACATCCGTCGTATTCGGTGCTGTCCAACTGGATGCTGAAGGTCGGAGGGCTGTTCGATAGGACAATATATGAGATAAACGAGATGACTTACCAGAACGAGGCAGACTACGTTTTCGATTCGTCAAAATTCACGAAGACCTTCGGGACGGCGGCGACACCATATGCAGAGGGGATCGGACAAACAGCCAGTTTCTACAAAGGGCCAAGGAAGCGGGACCTTAAGGCGGCTATCGATTGATATCGGCAAACGGGGAGACTGAGCCTGCAAGCGGTTTCAACCCCTAAAATCGATGAGGCATGCCATATCTGCCGGCCCCGCCGGATCTGTACATGCGAACTCCGCCCCAACACCCTCTCTGCTGGCTGAAACAACTATCGGTGCTAATCGTTATCTTTTGAGGACTTTCTACTCTCAGTCAATTGAAAGTACGATGAAATGATCGAAGACAACTCGACAAGAACCGGACGCCGCAGAAGAGATCACGTCCTCAGGCAAACCATCATGAACGATTTCAGAAAAGGGGAAATCGGCGAATCGTTGAGGAGAGATTTCAAGGAACTCTATCGGTTCTACATCGAGCCCGATGTCCAGCACAGTCTCGAGTCTTATCCGCGCGTGAAGCGGTTCATTCTAATCTCATGGTACCTGCTGAAAAGCCTTATCCTCAAGCTCAACCCGGCCCGCCGTTTTCTCCTCCTGCTGAGCATCATTTTCTTCTTTTGGGGAAACGCTAGCGGGACGTACGGAAGCTACAATATCACGATCGACGCCAGCCCTCTCAGCTACCTGCTACTCCTTCTCGTGCTGATGCTGGAATTGAAAGACAAGCTCCTTGCGCACGACGAGCTGCGGATAGGACGAACCGTGCAAAAGGCGCTTTTGCCCGAAGAGAATCCCACAATCGCCGGCTGGTCTGTGTGGCTGTTCACGCGTCCGGCCAATGACGTCGGAGGAGACCTGGTCGATTACATTAACCTCGAGAACGACAGGCTTGGGCTCGCGCTCGGCGACGTAGCGGGAAAGGGGTTGGGAGCCGCGCTCCTCATGTCGAAACTTCAATCGACATTGCGGGCAATCGCGCCCGAGTACGAATCGCTTTCTGAGTTGGGAAGCCGCATCAATCTCATCTTCTGCAGGGACAGCCTGCCGAGCAAGTTCGCCACGCTCGTCTATCTTGAGTTGATCGAGAATTCCGGAAAAGTCCGGCTTCTCAACGCGGGGCATCTCCCGCCTCTGGTGCTTCACAACGGGCAGGTGGAGGAGCTGCCGCACGGAGCCCCCGCGCTTGGTCTGCTGAAGACTTCGAAGTTCGAGGAAGTCGAAATAGGGCTCGGGCCGGGAGACCTGTTCGTCGCCTACTCGGACGGTGTCACCGAGGCGCGCAACGGGCGAGACGAGTTCTACGGCGACCAGCGCCTGAAAGCAGTGATCGCAAGATCGGCCGGCATTTCACCCGACAGGCTGGGGGAGAGGATACTTGCCGAAGTCGATGCCTTCGTGGGCGACGCACCCCGCAGCGACGACCTCTCCCTCGTATTGCTGAAGAGGTGGAGCTAATTTAGGGCAAGCCCTAAATTCTAAACACTAAATCCTAAACAAATCCAAATTATCAAAGCTCGAAAAGGGCGAACATGACATTTGTGATTTTGAATTTTGGACATTGCTTAGAGTTTAGAATTTAGAGCTTAGGATTTCAAACAGAGACTTGCTTTACCGGCCCGATTTGAATACCCCGTACAGATCATGCTCGAAGTGATATATCTTTGCCACCCCGACCTCGAATCTCTTAAGCCAGCTGTAGCGATGAATGGCTACTCCGATCGCCATTCCCACCAGAGGCCCGAGAAAGTAAACCCACCAGCCCGACCACACCCCGGAGACGACCGAGGGCCCGAAGCTTCGGGCCGGATTTGTGCTTGTCCCTGAGATCGGCGCCTCGAGGTAAACCATTACGGCGTAAAGAAATGGAAAAAGGAGTGGCGTGTAATTCCGGAGTTTCCTGTGGCCGAGGAACGTGAAGAGGCCCACTATGAGCCCAATTGTAGTGACGACTTCGCCGAGGAACGCCTCCCACGGGGCAAACCCGGTTCCGGGCGTGGTCGCGCCGAATGCGACGCTTCTTCCGGCCAGCCCCCAGATCAGAAGCGGAATTGAACCGAGCACCGCTCCCGCGAACTGAGCGAAAATATAACCTACAGTGTTACCTGTCGAAAGCTTGCCTTTAATATGAAAGGCGAGTGTGACAACCGGGTTGATGTGTGCTCCACTAATTTTCCCGACGCGCGAGTAGGCAATGGCAGCCCCGGTCGAACCGAACAAGAAGCCGGTTATCAATCTGCGCAGTCCAGCGTCGGGTATTGCAGTTACGACGAAGCTTCCTTTGCCGAAATCGAGGATAACGAACGATAGCCCGACAAGTAGCAACAGCGCCGTGCCGATAAGCTCGGAGAAGTAAACGGGCCATGGGGTCTTGGACTTCATTTAATCCAATTTATGAAAAGTACGGGATTTCATTCAGTCCTTCTCTTAAGGCCTTTGTTGAATTTACACCTGGTGTACATTAATATAATTGCGTTGGCTTGATGTGGATAGCAGTCCGACAGCCCTCGAAGGAAATGGAAGAAGAGGTACCAGCCCAAAGATGATCCACCACCAATTTGTCGTACAAGACGTGTTTCACCAGAGGGAGTCGGAGAAGACAATAAGGAGAACGATGCACCATGGGAAAGATCTTACGCGCTTTTACGCTTGTGATATTGGCTGCCTCGTTGGCGGCGGCGCAGCCAAAGTCACTTTTCTATATGACGGAATCTTCCGGTTCTGTTAATTCTTTTCTGGCGCACTACAACAAGATCGATATCATCGTGCCGACGTGGTACCATGTTGACAAGGAAGGCATGTTGTGGGGCGGACCCGACCCGCTCGTCCTCGAGACTGCCGAGAAGCATCACGTCGAGATAATGCCCATCGTAACGGGAGCGGGTTTTGGTCCGGCGGTGTTTCACCAGTTCCTGAGCAATAGGGAAGCACATGGCCCTTTCATTCAGTCACTCATCCGGGAATGCAAGCTCTACGGATACGCAGGCATTCAGATCGATTTCGAGAATATAAGCTGGACCGACCGCGACGCGCTTTCCGATCTCGTGGAGCAGACAGCGGACTCGCTGCACAAGTACGGATACAGACTGTCTATCGCGACCGTTCCCAATGCCCCCGGTTATCCCGGGCAGACCGGTTTCAGCTACTGGATATTCCGTGACTGGCGGAACGCCTATGATCTTACCGCGCTCGCGAAATCCGTAGATATGCTCTGCCTCATGACTTACGATCAGCATACGGGTCTCACGCCGCCCGGTCCGGTTGCCGGTTATCCTTGGACGGTCGAGAATCTGAATTATGCCATGAAACATGTTCCGAAAGACAAGCTCATGCTCGGGATCCCGTTGTACGGCTATCACTGGTTTGCCGGACTGGGTTACGGTAAAAACGGGAAGCCAAAGGTTGAGGCATCGTCCATCAGCGCACCGGACGCAGAGCGTTTGGCCCAGACTTATCATGCCAAGGTCGAGTGGGACCCGTTCGACCGCACGGCGTGGTTCTACTTCTACAGGGCAGACACGCGCGAGTGGGTGTTCTACACGGATACGCGGACTTTCGAGGCAAGATACAACCTCGTGAAAGAGAGAGGCCTCGCGGGGTTCTGCTCCTGGGTGCTCGGCTCGGAAGACCCGGGAATTTGGAAGGAACTGCCGTCCCACAAATGAGTACTGATGACGGCAGGAGGTGGGCCCTGTGCGGGACCCATCGGCATTTTCTAATTGACGGAAACGTTCAGATGCATGAGGGATTAAAATGATTAAGAAGAGTGTCTTCGGTACGCTGAAGGACGGGCGCAATGTAGAAATGCATGCCCTGAAAAACTCACATGGTATGGAAGTAAGAATTATCGATTACGGTGCCGCAGTGGCCTCGATCATCGTGCCCGACCGCACCGGCACATTGTCCGATGTCGTCCTCGGATACGACGACCTGGAAGGATATGTGAACGGAACCGCATACCTCGGAGCTACAGTCGGAAGATATGCCAACCGAATAGCGAAAGGGAAACTTCTGATCGACGGCAAGTCTTACCAGCTGGGAGTTAACAACGGCGAGAACACACTTCACGGCGGCAAGGTCGGCTTTAACAAGCGGCTGTGGAAGTCTGAGCCGGTTGAGGACGGGACCGGTTCCGCCGTGAAGATGACATACGTCAGTCCCGACGGTGAAGAAGGCTTTCCGGGAACCGTCACATTGATCGTGAAATACTCGCTGACGGACGACAACGAGCTGAGAATCGACTACGAGGGGATGACGGACAAGCCGACGGTATTGAATCCGTCTCACCACTCTTACTTCAACCTGAGCGGCATTTTCACGAAAGAGATTCTCGATCATGTGGTGAGGATCGATGCAGATGCTTACACACCGGCAGCTGCGGATCAGATTCCGACCGGGAGGATAGGAAAGGTCGACGGCACGCCGCTGGATTTTCGGAAACCCACACCCGTCGGCTCACGTATCAACGACGAGTTTGAACAGCTGAAACTGGCGAAAGGATACGACCACAATTGGGTATTGAATGATTTCACCGGGAAGGTCCGTGAAGTAGCGAATGTTCTCCACCCGACCACCGGGAGGTTCCTTCAGGTATTCACCGACCAACCGGGGATGCAGTTTTATTCAGGGAATCATCTCGACGGAACGCAAAAAGGGAAAGGGGGGGTGGTTTATAAAGCTAGGACTGCCCTATGCCTGGAGGCACAGCATTATCCCGATTCTCCCAATCATCCGGACTGGCCGCCGGTTGTCCTGATACCAGGGGACACGTACAGGCAGACGACAGTTTACAGGTTCTCGACAAAGCAGCCTGAACGCGAGAGTTAACCACGGGGGACGCGGAGTCTGAGCACATAGAAACCTGCTGGTAGACGATCGTCATGTCTCTGTGAGACCTCTGAGTCCTCAGAGGCTCAGTCTTTCATCGCAGGGAGTTCAGATCGTTCCGATCTCGCTCTGGTGCACCCAGCCCACCTTGCCGTCCTGCAGTCTTATCTCAATCCAGTCTCCGACGTTGTTCATCTCCCTGACCTTCAGGCCTTGATGTATTATGAAAGCATCGTTGCTGGTCGGGTCGGGCGCCAGTTTCACGACCACTGTGGGCTGGACTATGATCGCTTCCTTCGCGTACAGGTCCCTGTCAAGGTTAACTAACCAGAGGGAAGCTGTAACTACGAGAAACACCGCGAGCACCAGACCGGAGAAGAAGGAGTATCTCTGCCAGCGCGGTCTCTTCGCAAAAAAGTACAGCCCGATCGAGAGAAGCAGGAGAATATAGAAGGCATACGCAATGCGGGCCCAGCCGCCCGTTGAGAACGTCGACAGAAGGCCTTCCCACCATTGGAAAAGGAAGAACTGCGGAAGTGCGTCGATTTTGTCGATCGTCCGCGAGTTTGCTATTCTCAGATTGTGAATTATGTCCGGGTCACCGGGCGAAAGTCTCAGGGCCTTCTCATAGTAGAGGATCGAGTAGCCGAGCTTGCCCTCGCGATAGTAGGCGTCGCCGAGATTGTAATAAACGGATGTGCCTTCGAAACCCATGGTGAGGACTTCTTGGTATGCCTCAACTGCCTTTTCGTATTGCTTGTCCTGGTAGAACTGATCTCCCTGTTTGATCAGGTTCTCCGCCTGTCGTTTTTGCGTCATCTGGGCGGCGCAGCTGAATTCGGGCGCTGAGAGCAGTCCACCGGTTATCAGGGCGATTAGCAGCCCGACCGACAATCGAAAGTTCACTTCGCTCTTATGCATGCTTCCTGATCGAGAGGGACCTTTCCAGGTCAATTATGACCTTCGACAAATCGTTGTACATTCCGCTCATTGCCGAGGCACCGTTGCTCGGAGGGGCAAACCTCGCAAAGTCGCACTTTTCAATGGAGTCCTTCAGCTTGGAAACGAGTTCCCCGTCGATGTTCCTCTTCTGCAGTTCCTCGACCGCTCTATCGAGCGAGAGTTCCGATTTCGGAATGTGCAGCTTATCCTCCAGGTAGCCGAAGAGAGCCTGCGATATCTCCGCGTAGAATCCCGTAGCGTTGTCGGCTTCCATCAGCACCTTTGCGCTTTTGAACCGTGACCGCGCGATCTTCTCTGCCCGCCGATACCGCAGGAGCTGGATGTTACCGGCGAGCTTGTCCTGCCGCCTCTTGTAGGTAATGAGTCCCGTCAGTCCGAGCAGCGGGAGGAAAGTGGCGGTCCAGAAACCGAATCCGAATACACCGCTTGTACCCATTCTTTGAAGGTCGTCGGTCGAGGTCTTGATATAACGTATGTCCTCCCCGAGCACTTTTATTCCCTGCTTGGTATACTCCGCAACTGCGCCTGCGCCGCTGTTGGTGCCCGGCCGTATGTCGAGGGAGTAAGACGGCGTAGCAAGTGTCACGTAAGACCTTCTTGCCGGGTTGAAGTACGAAAACTGCACGGGCGGTAATTCCTTCTTGCCCGAAACTCTTGGAACGATCAGGTATTCGAACGTCTTAGTCCCGGAGATCGTGCCATCCCTGTTGATCTTTTGGGTGGTCTTCGGCTGGTACTGGTCGAAGCCGGAAGGGAGATTGATTTGCGGCATGTCCAGCAGTGAAATATTGCCCTCTCCGCTCAGTGTGATCTTCAATGTTAGCGGCTCATTAGCCTGTGCGCCCGTCGTGTCGAGCTGGGATGACAGGGTATAGTCGCCTACCGCACCGTTGAACGACGGGGGAACGTTCTTCGAAGGGAGAGGAAGGACATCAAGGTGGATCGTATTCGACGTTGCCTTGTAGTTGATGGTTTGATAGCTGTTGAAGAACGGATCGTTGAAGAACTGGTTGAATACGTCGCCGCCGCCCCTCTGTCTTTGCCGGACTTCGACCGGAATAGTAAGTACCATCGGAGTCACGTCAAGCCTGCCGAGCTGCGAAGGGAATAGAGCTACCTTCTTCAGGACGCCGACCCGGTATTGCTTTCCTTTATATACTTCGGTTGAGAATGTTATAACCCCGGGCATGTTCAGCTCTTCGGCCCAAAGTCCTTCGTAAGACGGAAGTTGTGATACCTGTAGCTGCGAAGCTATGGGGAGCCTCGTATAGAGCTTATAGGTAACGATGACCTGTTGGCCGAGATAGGCGGTCCTCTTGTCGGCAGTCGCGAGAATGAAAAGATTGTCGCTGATATCCTGAGAAGAGACTCCCGTGCTGTTTTGCGGAGAAGCTGCTGCCGGTTTCGGGGAGCCTTTCACCACGGTTATTGTCAGAGGCTCCGTGCTCAGAGGTTTCCCGCTGTAGTCGATCGTCGCACTCCCGATAGTGAACTTGCCGGTATTTTTAGGCTGCAGGTAGTATGAATAGGTCATCGACCCGGATACGGAACCGTTGATTATCCGCATACTTGAAGACTGATTCGGTCCCGAGATTATATTGAATCCCTTGAAGTCGGGTGCCGAAAAGTTGCTCAGGCCATTTATGTTCTGACCCGAAAAGGTAAACGATACCTGGAACTGATCGTTCTGTCCGACGGTAGTGTTGTTAACGGAAGCCGTGAAAGTCTGCGAGAAGAGAGCTGCCGGCATTAAGATGAGCAATACCGCGAGCAATCTTATTTGGGCCGATAATCTGAAAGACATTTCTTGTCCCTGGTTCCTGGCCATTTAGACTTCCGCCGGGGCCTTCCGGTTTGAGTGATACCGGTTTGGCCATCCAACTTTGTAAGCGATAATTATCTTCATGCCGGAGATTGTCTCTATTCCGCCGTTTCTTTTGTGATTCGTCTTTTCTTCGACCGGATTCGCCGCATGTCCCGTCATATCGGTCACCAATCCTTCGTCGTCTTCACCGGCTTGCCAGCCATCTTCCTCAACTTCTTCTGCAGGTTCTTCTCATCGTTGTTCAATGCCGTGAATATTGCCTGCGCCTGGGCCTTCGAGATTTTGTCCTGCTGCGGCTGGTTCTGCTGATTCTGTTGCTGCTTCTGCCGGTTGTTTTTGTTCTGATTCTGCTGATTGTTCTTGTTGTTCTGTTTGTTATTCTTGTTCTTGTTTTGGTTGTTCTTATTCTGGTTATTCTTATTCTGCTTGTTCTTGTTCTGGTTGTTTTTGTCGTTCTTCTTGTTCTTGTTTTGCTTGTTCTGATGCTTCAGCAGGTCGAGCGCGTACGACAAGTTGTACTTGGTAGACTGGTCGTTCGGATTAAGTTTGAGCGCGTTGGTATATGCTTCTATGCTTTTCTTGATCTTTTTGTCCTTCAGAAGCGCATTACCGATGTTATGGTAAACCCGAGACTTGAGTATGCTGCTCTTCGTGTTCGGAAGGGCGGCAAGATAGGAATTCAAGGCGTCCAGGTATTTCCCTTGTTTATAGTATGAGTCGCCGAGATTGAAATTCGCCTGGAAGTTGCTCGGAGCTTTTTCTAATCCCTTCTTGAACTCGGCTTCGGAACCCGTATATTTTCCGGCGTCGTAGAGATTTACCCCCTTGTTTACGGATGATCTCAAGCTTTGCGCAAATGCGCTACCGTAAACGAGTATGAGTCCCACGAAGGTGAGACGCGCCAATGAAAGAAGCGTTTTCATCTTACTACTGCTCCAATCCAAACTTCTTATTCAACATCGTAAACACAAAAGACCTTCGTTCCGACATGAAAAACTCGATAAGCAGCAACAGGATTGCCGGAGCCAAAAAATAATAAAACCTGTCCTCGTAGTCAGTGACTCTCTTTTCGGCAAGCTCGCTCTTTCTTATTTTCGAAAGATCACCATATATGATTGCCAGCTCGTCTCTACCGTTTGCCGCTGTGAAATATTTGCCGCCCGTCTCGGATGCAATCTCCTGGAGCTCGGTCGGGTGGAGTTTGGCGAGCACTATATTGCCCTTGTCGTCTTTCTTGAATCCGGTCTGTTGTCCCTGATCGTTATAAACAGGGATAGGTGCCCCGTCGAGTGAACCGAAACCCACCGTGTAAATTCTCACATCGTTCTTCCTCGCGTTGTCGATCGCTTCCTGAATGTGCCCTTCGTGGTCGCCGCCGTCGGAGAATATGACTATCACCCGTTCCGCTTTGTTTGAAGGTTCGTCTTTTGTCGATGCTTCGAACGACTTGACCGCGAGGTCTATCGCCGGAGCGATGGCGGTCCCCTGTTCCGGCACGGAGTTGACGCTTGCCGCGGAAAGGAAGAGGTCGGCGGCAGAGTAGTCGCTCGTCAGCGGGAACTGGACGAAAGGCTCGCCGGCGAAGACAATCAGCCCTATCCTGTCCCCTCTCAGTCTCGGGAGGAGGTCGGATAATTCAAGTTTAGCCTTTTCCAGCCTGCTCGGTTTGATGTCCTCCGCCTGCATGCTGAGGGAGACGTCGAGCAGAACATATAGGTTGATCCCGTGTTCCTTCACATTCTCGATCTTCGTACCGATCTGCGGATCCGCCGCGGCGACGATCAGGAGGATCACCGACATGACTATGAGCGCCGACTTCAGGGCGGCCTTACGCTTGCTGAACGTCGGGAGCAGCACGGGCTGCATCGCCTTTTCGGCAAACCTGTTGACAAGCTTGCTTCGCCTTCTGATTGAGAACCAGAACGCCGTAATCAGCAGCGGGACGAAGTACAAGCCGTATATGAACTCAGGATGTGCGAATCTAAACATGTTTCAAAGTCAAAAGTAAAATGTCAAAAATCAAAAGTAAAAGCAGCCTTTCTCCGGTCTTAAGGGGTCCTTCTCAACACTGTCCTTGACAGTCCGAGTTCCACCAGGAGCAAAATCAATCCTGCATCGAGCCATCCTGCGAACAATTCGGTCGTGCTGCTGTACGAGGTCACCTTAATTTTCGATTTCTCGAGCTTGTCTATGGTGTGGTATACCTCCCTCAGCGACCTGTTGTCGGTCGCCCTGAAATACTCCCCGCCGGTGACGCTCGCGATCTTCGTGAGGAGGTTCTCGTCTATCTTGACGGGGACCATCTGATAACGTATTCCCAACGGAGTCTGAACCGGGTAGGGAGCGTTGCCGTTGGTGCCCACGCCGATTGTATAAACTCTTACACCGTAAGTCTTCGCGATCTCGGCCGCCGTCAGGGGATCGACCTCACCGGCGTTGTTCTCACCGTCAGTCAGTAGAATTATGATCTTGGACTTGGACGTGCCGTCTTTAAGTCTTCCGACTGCGTCTGCGATCGCGTTTCCTATAGCCGTCCCGTCCGGATTGACCATGCCCAGCTTCACCTGGTGTAGAAGGTTCAGAAGTACGGTGTGGTCTATTGTTATCGGACATTGCGTAAACGCCTGCCTGCCGAATATGACCAGCCCGATCCGGTCGTTCGGTCTCGACTTTATGAACTGTGCCGCAACCACCTTAGCGGCGTCGATCCTGTTCGGCTTCAGGTCTTCCGACATCATGCTCCCCGACATGTCGAGACAAAGGACGATATCGATCCCTTCCGTGGTCACTTCGCGGGAAGAGGAATAAGTCTGCGGCCTGGCGAGTGCAACGATGAGAAGTCCGACGGCAATGGAGCGCAGCACTATCGGGACATTTCGATACCTCTCTCTCCACGAGGCCTTGATGCCGCTGAATATCTTCAACGAGGAATAGGTAATCGACGGCTGTCTCGCCTTGCCGACCTTCCAGTGCCATACGATCATGGCAGGTATGATCGCAAGGAAATACAGCATCCAGGGATACGCGAACGATATGCTCTTGAAGCTACTGAACATCGCTTGTAGCCGCCTTCTTCTCTTCCTCCGGATCCCGGTTCTGGCGGGACTTGTTCACGATCTCGTAAGCCTGCCGCATCATTTCTTCGTTCACCGACCCGAGCGGAGTGTACTTAGCGAACTTTACCATATCGGCATTGGAAAGAAAATCCGATGTCGTCTCTATCACCTGTTCGCTCCCGTGTCTCTGTCTGAGAAGCTCGAGTGCCTCCGAGGTCGGCAGCTCCATCGCCGGCATCGCAAATCTCCCTTCGAAATATCTCCTGATAATCTCCGTTATCGCGGAATGGTATTCCTTTATTTGCCCGTTCTGCCATAACTGTTTCTTCTCGAGCTCGCGCAGGGAGTTGAGCGCAATAACGTCGGGAGGGAGCGCGGGGGCGGCAGCAACCGGCTGCAATCTCACGGGCCTCCGTTTCCGCTTCCGGTAGAGGTAGAAGAGAACTCCGATCAGCAGCAGGGCAAGAACCACCCAAAGCATAATCCACAGCCAGTTGAGGGGGATCGTTAGAGGTGATTTCACATCCTTTATGTTTCCCTGAAGATTGACTTTCAATGTGCGGACAGTGAAGCTCACCGGATTGGTCGATACGGACTGGAGCGTCTTCTCGCCGGGAAGCTGGTAGAAAACAGGGATAGAAGGCACCGTCACACCGGCTGAGTCGTAGCCGGAAATCATGTAGTTATAGGTGGTTACTACAGTCTTGCCCTTGGCGGAAGTGACCGGCTTTTCGGTTATGATCAGTGAGACGCTCCGCAGGCTGTCCGCGATGAGCGGCGGGTGAACCGTCGTTCCCTTGTCGTAAACGACCTGGATCCAGTAATGTATATAGTCGCCGACCTGATATTCTGTCCTGTCCGTAGAAGCCCTCGCCGTCAGGACCTGAGAGAAGCCGGCGGAAGCAAACGCGAAGATGAGGACTGCAACAAGTGAGATTCTCTTTACCATCTTCCCTCTCTGAGTCTGAAAAACTTGACGATCGGCGTTATGTAATCTTCCCCGGTCTGGATTTCGATGCTGTCCAGCCGGGCCGAAAGAAACAGAGATTTTCTGCTAGTCTTGCTTTTTTCTCTCATTTCCTCGAATAAAAATCTCGTTTTTTTATCCTCCGTGTCAATCCATCTTTCCATCCCGGTCTCGGCGTCCACAAACTTCACGAGCCCCATTTTCGGGATTTCATCCTCGCGCTTGTCGTTCAGGACCACACCTATGAGATCGTGCTTCTTGCCCACTATTCTGAGAATTTTGTCGTATCCCGAATCCATGAAATCAGAAAGGAGAAAGACGATGCTCCGTTTCTTGACGGCATTGTTCATATATTCGAGAGCTCCTTTGAGGTTCGTGGACTTTCCTTCCGGCTCGAACGACAGGACCTCACGAACGATTCTGAGAGCATGGCTCCGCCCTTTCCGCGGAGGGACGAACTTTTCGATCTTGTCGGTAAACATGATGAGGCCGGCCTTGTCGTTGTTCTTCAGCGCGGAGAAAGCGAGGATGGCGCTGATCTCCGCGGCGATTTGCTGCTTGGTCTTGTCGACCGATCCGAAGATCAGCGAGCCGCTCATGTCCACCATCAGCATGACGGTAAGCTCGCGCTCTTCCTCGAATATCTTCACGAACGGGTGGCCGAACCGGGCGGTTACGTTCCAGTCGATGTTCCTGATGTCGTCGCCGAACTGATATTCCCGGACCTCGGAGAATTCCATCCCCCTTCCTTTGAAGACGGAATGGTACTCGCCGGAAAAGACCTGGTTGACAAGGCCCCGCGTCCGGATTTCTATTTGCCTTACTTGCTTTAAGAGTTCTTTTGTCAGCATGGGATTTGATGGCATCTAGCGGTCAGCTATCAGCGTTCAGCTGTCGAGAGCCGAATGCTGTCCGCCGACGGCTAAAGGCTTTTAGGGTACTTCCACCTTGTCCAGAATGTCGCGGATTACGTTCTCGCTCGTGATTTCCTCGGCCTCGGCTTCGTAAGTCACCGCGATGCGATGCCGAAGAACGTCGAAACACACCCCTCTCACGTCTTCGGGTATTACGTAGCCTCTCCTTCGGATGAACGCCATAGCTTTAGCGCCGAGTGCAAGGTTGATAGATGCCCTTGGCGACGCCCCGTAGCTGATGAGATCCGTCAGCCTGTCGAGGCCGAAATCCTTCGGCGACCGGGTGGCAAAGACTATGTCTAAAATATATTTCTCGACCTTCTCATCTATGTAGACTTCGTGGACGAGCCCACGAGCTTTGAGAATGTCCTTCGGAGAAATAACCTGCTGGACCTTGCCGTCGAGCATGTTGACGTTCTGACGCATGATCTGCAGCTCCTCGTCCCGGGAAGGATAAGATATCTTTACTTTCAGCATGAAGCGGTCGACCTGTGCCTCAGGAAGAGGATAAGTGCCTTCCTGTTCGATGGGGTTCTGGGTTGCCAGGACGAGGAATGGCTCTTCGAGTAGGAACGTTTGCTCGCCGATAGTGACCTGCCTCTCCTGCATCGCTTCGAGAAGCGCGCTCTGGACTTTGGCCGGCGCGCGGTTTATCTCGTCTGCAAGAATAAAGTTTGAAAAAATCGGCCCCTTGCGGATGAGGAAGTTGCCCTCTCTCTGATTGTATATCTGCGTACCGACCAGATCGGCGGGCAGCAGATCGGGTGTGAACTGTATCCTCTGGAACTTTGCTTTCATCGCCGATGAGAGCGTCTTGATTGCCAGTGTCTTTGCCAGTCCGGGAACGCCTTCCAGCAGGACGTGGCCGTTGCTGAGTAAACCTATTACGAGGCGCTCGACCATAGCCTTCTGGCCGACTATGACCTTTCCGATTTCATTCATAAGGAGATCGACGAATGCGCTTTCCTCTTTGATCTTCTCGTTCAGTGCACTGATGTCCAACTCAAAACCTCATTTCTTGTTTCAGTTCAAACGGTTGACATTAACAAGGTAATTTCATTTTTGTTTTTTTGAAAGGGAAATGCTGGTCCTCGATCCATCGGATCGGTGTTTCACGTACCGGCGGGCTCGTCGGCCTTCCTCTGAGCCTATGATGCCGGTCAGGAGTTTCGACCCGGAAAAATGGTTCAGATGTCCTCTCCCGAGACCTATGTTACCAAGGCGTGGTGCTGGCGCGAGGCTATCATTTTCACCGGTCTACTGGGCTTCATCTCGCATTAGTTCACCTCGGTTTCCCGCTGATGGTGATATGCACGAGGGTGACTATAGGAAGCATCGGCGGCGTACTGATTGCAGGTGTGGCGGGATTCTTCTCCAGTTTACCGGGAACTGCATTCCACTCTTCATCATAGCCGGTACAGTCTACCTGAACGCACTGCTGATAATTCACCTGCTCGTACCGAATATCAAAGGGTTTGAGACGGCTGGATAAGACATTTCAAAGTAACCCACAACGAGGCTTCCAGGTACTGGCTCAGTTTGATTTAACGCAAAGTTCGCAAAGACAAATAATCGCAGAGACCGCGAAAGAATATAGTTGTTCTGCGTGCTTTGCGCCTCCTTTGCGTCCTCTGCGTTGAATGTTTTTAAATTGAGCCACTACCATCAAGCGGGGATATCGCCGCCGCTTTGCGCACACAGGCTTCGTTCATACGTTCGCTCTCTTCATCTCACGGGAGAAATGAACCAACTCAACGGTACTGAGAATTACCAGCACTACGACGAGTGCCCAAAGAAAGAAGGCCCCTCTTGTCGGTATCTCCAGACTTCCGAAGATCAGCCATAACCCCAGCACAATACCGCCGCACAAGTTAATGCTGACGGCCCCGACCAGTCCGAGCCCCGAGTATCGGAGTGATTCCCTGGCATAAGCGGCTATCAGCAGCGCAATGGTAATCCCGATGAATACTGCGCCAAGTATGTTCGGATAGAAATTCGTAGATGAAGCCGGGACTCCAAGTGTATAAACAACCGACGGCGGGAATACGAGCAACAAGAGGCCCAATGCGAAATTGATGATCGCATCTACTATCAAGACTATCCTAACCATGAGACAAACTCCTTCTCATTCCTTGATAACCGGCACTCTCTATAACACCCGGAGGAGTGGAACTGTGCCCTTTTGGAGCTCCCGTCATGCGGTAATTTGTCCCCATGCGGGAGGACATGAAACACAATTGTCGGCGCGTTGAAACGCCGGCCGTCTATTTCAAGAATAATAGCTTCTTCGTGTCATGATACGATCCAGCTTCTAGTCTGTAGAAATACACCCCGCTCGGCAGGCGGCTCGCATCGAAGGTTACCGTGTGTCCTCCTGCGCTCTCCTGCCGGTTTACTAGTGTCGCCACTTCCCTGCCAAGTACATCATAAACCTTCAAGCTCACGAACCCTGAACCCAGAACATTGAACACTATAGTTGTCGTCGGATTGAACGGGTTGGGGTAATTCTGTCCCAGTCTGAATTCCCCCGGCAGATTGTTCTCGACCCTGTCGACACCGGTCATTATCTCAGACATCGGCCGTCTCCACACGCCTTCACCCCATGAGCCCGCGAAAAGGTAATCGGTGCCTATCGCGAACGTGGAAACTGAGAGGTTATCCAACCCGTCGCCGATCGGAGCCCATTTCGTCCCGTTGCTCTTTGAAACGAATATTCCGTTGCCCGTGCCGGCAAAAGTCATGGAATCGTTGGCCACCAGAAAAGAAACCGTCGTGTCCGCAAAACCGGCCGGGTACCAGTTTGTATCCGGCGGGACATTCCTGAAAACGCCATACTGGGTCCCGGCTAATAATGCCGTACCGGTGCTGATCAATGCAAAAACGGCGGTATCCCCAAGACCGCCGGACGCCCAGGTAGTTCCGTTATCAGAAGTCTTGAATATCCCTCCGGTTGTTCCGGCAAAAACCGATGAGTTAGATACAACAAGACTTGACTGGGATGAGTTGGGTAATGCTGTGCCCGTCACGCTCCAGGTAGACCCTCCGTTGGAAGTCCTGAAAATCCCCGTCGCGGAAGCCGCAAAAAGATATGAACCTGACATGGCAACGGCACTGACGATTTGGTTCTTAAGCCCGAGACGCTGCCAGGTCTTTCCGTAGTCCGAAGATTTGAAAACTCCGCCGCCGCTGGTATCGGCCGGTTCGGTACCGGCATATATGTCCGTCCCGTACATTTCCATGCACATAACCGTGCTGTGATTCAGGTTGTGGTACTCCCGGTAGCTGATTCCGTTGTCCCTCGAAATGAATACGCCGTCCTGAGCGCCATCCCCAACTATCAGTGTCGAATCGACCGAAATAAGTGCCTGGACCATCATGTTATTCACGGCACCCGTTTGAAGCCAGCTCGCTCCGTTGTCCTGTGACGTGAAGAGTCCAAGATCTCTCGTTCCGGTTAACAGATTCCCACTGTACGTCTCTATTGCCTCTACAATCGCATCCGATAGCCCGATGCCGTTCCACGTGATTCCGTCGTCAGTCGACATGTAGACGCCGTGGTCGCATCCGAGATAGAGCGCGCTCCCACCGGAAATTACGGCCCCGTCAAATGTCATGGGGAGGTTGGAATTGACAAGGTTCCAACTCGAGCCATAGTCGGTTGAGTTAAACAGATTATTTCCCGATACCATGCACAGCTTTCCGTTGTGGAAGAAGAGCGAGCCCACATAAGTGTTGTAATTCGGGATGGTGAGCTCGGTCCAGCTTTCGCCGTCGTCGGTCGATTCGTATACTCCGCCGCCGTAGGTCCCGGCGAACAGGTCGGAACCGGCCGTCACCATTTCCAATATCGAATGCTGAAGTCCCGAGTTGGTGGGCTTTCTCCAATGGAATCCGGCGTCCGTCGAAAGATACACGCCGTCGCCGTAGGTTCCCGCAAAGAGGACTGTGTCCATGGCCGCAAAACATGTTATCCCTTCGGATGGGCTGATAGTATTGACTTGTTCCCATGTCGTGCCGTTGTCCGAAGAACGAAACACCAGGATGTTTGACCCGTCGGAGGCGCCCGCAAAAAAGATCTGGTTGTAGACACCGAGGGACGTGATCTGAACGTCCCACATCCCGCTGTCGGCCTTAGACCAGCTCAGGCCGTTGTCCGTCGAGCGAAAGATGCCCTGCGTGAGCCCGGATGCCAGTACCGTTGAACTATTGGCCGTGAACTCACTGAAGTCCCAGCCGTATGGCCCGCTCATTCTAACCCATTGTGAATTTGCCTCATTCCCCGAAAGAGCAATGATCAGAACGGCGAGCAGGTTGAACGACAGTGCAAATGGTCTCATAAGCCGGTTTCCCTCCAGGTTTTTGTTTGGTTAAAAAAGACAATGGAGCTGCTGCAACGAACGATCGGCATCTCATCTCACTGATTCTCAGGAGACCGGAATGAGCTTGATGCAGAACGACCAGCAGACTCGTTCGTCAGTTCCGTCTATTTGTCATTTACTTCGATTCTTATTCGACTTACCCTGCCTTGGTCCCGAATCGTCCCGGCCGAAGCACGAAGGGGATGAGACGGTTTCGCAACTAACAAACTTCTACGTGAGGGCAGGACAGGCTGGAACGGCTGAGCAAGAAACTGCCACGCCCCCTGTTCTCCGGGGACGTAACACAGCAGTTGGCAACACATACATGCAAAAACAGCCCGATTTCGCATTATCATCAATTAAGTCCGCACCAAATCTAATAGATTAGACTGAAGTTACAATGACAATTAACACAAAGTCTGGTTCGAAAGCCATGGATACGCCCGGCCAACGTCGCCCTACACAGCCTGCCGGGTAACGCGCTCGCCTCACTGGCGGCGTACGATTGAAGACAACATCGAGATTAGAGAAACTTTTCGAAGACCTAGTCGCCGCTGTCGACGCCCTTCTACGGCTCGCGGCTACTTGCCACAGTAGTCTTCCACCGCCCTGAACGCCTCTTTCGGCTCCCAGGGCATATCCGGGTATGTCACGCCGCGCGTGCTGGTCCGTAGAGCCCGTGCCGTCAGTGTGCTATGTCTTCAAGTTCCTAGAGAGCTCATGCTCACGAGTTCTCATGGATCTCTCGTGAAGCCAATTTCCAAGGGGTTTCAGCTCAACCTTGTCAAGGTGTTGCCGGAGTCCCTCGCTGCTGACGGGATCCACCGGATGCACCCTGCCACCTCTCTCCTCTACGTTCACATGAAGTCTTCCCTGTGATCCCTTGCCCAGGTCGCGAAGTCCCTCGCGCGCGTCCCGGTAATCTTCTCGACTTCATTTGACACGGAAGCGGCCAGGCCGTTCATCCGCTTCAAGCTGGTGAGGACAACTTCCGCGCACACAGCAGGCATATATCTCATCATGGTTTCGAGCGCGGTCTCCGGCGAGAGCTCTTCGAGACATATCTCCTTCCCGATCGCTTCGGCAATCGCCTCCACCTCCCTCGCCTGCGTTATCGACTCGGGCCCCGTAAGCCAGGGAGTTGCTCCCTTCAGGCCAGAGTCCGTAAGAGCCTTTGTAGCCACCGCGGCAATATCAGCTTCGTGAATAGGCGCCAGCTGTGACAGCGGATAAACTATCCGAACCGTTCCTCCTTCTCTGATCTGCCTGGTCCAGTACAGCGCGTTCGAAGCAAAAGCGCCGGGCCGCAGGAATGTGTAAGGAATCCCGGATTTGGCAATGACCCTTTCGACGGCCAGATGACGCTGCGAATTTAAATTCTTCGGGTCGTTGTTCGCAGGTGCCGCCGAAGAAAGCAGGACAATGTGTTTGATTCTCGCTTCGACTGCTTCTTTGATAAATCCGTCGATTCCTTCAGGGTTGGCATACAGGAAGACCTTTGTGATCCCCCGCAGGGCATTTGCCATGGATTCGGGTTTCGCGAAATCCGCCTGAACGACCTCTGCCTCTTTCGGCCACTGTCTCGATTCGGGCGTTCTGCTTGAAGCTCTTACGGGTACACCAAGATTAATCCGGAAAAGAATGTAAGTGACTACGATCGCGAGCCCGGCGATCACGACGGCACGAACGCCTGCCGCTTTCAGAACATCACTGGTTGCATTCATTGTTGTCCCCATTCAAACGATGATTGAAGAACTTCACGACTTCTCGCTGTATTGGTCCAGCCTCTATTCCTACAGTTTGGATACGACAGGTACCTGCGGTTCAGGATATGCGATCTGAGGAGATACACCGACGGGGTCACCTCGAAATGGTAACGGCGGCGCGGGCAATTGTACACCGTCGCCCGGGCTCCCCATTGTGCCAGTACGAGCATGAGCAAAACTACAAAAACCACCGGCCACAACTTCTCTCGTCCCGGCAGGAAGAGCGCCGTAGCCGCCATCCCGGCCAGTGCGGCCACAGCGACAGCCGGCGGGACAAATAGCAGCGCGCGATGTGATTGATCTTGCATACCTTTCTCTTCAAACAAGCTTAAGGCACTTCGATTAAAAAGTCCAGCCGTCGGTAGTAGGCTATATTTGCCGGCAAAAGCATCCCATACCGGGACAAATCATTGCACACAGAATACACGGACAGGAGCGCGGATTATCACGGCTGAATTCATCAATAATAATATCCGTGAATATCTGTAGTTTTCCGCGCCATCAGTGTGCTATTCTTCTCTCTCAAAGTTGCCCACTACCCACCCGTCACACACCCTCCGGGCCACCCATGGTATTTCTTCAGGGAAGGCGCGACATGCGCTTCCTGTAAACTCAGTTCAGCACCGTCGTCCTGGTCGTGCTCGAGTCCACGATGATATACGCCTGGACGCTATGCAGCCCGTCGTTCCCCCTTTCGAGTCCCCATCCGACAATTATGATTTGATCGGGACGGATCACCACGATGCCGGAAGAGGGGATGTAGAAGCTGACCGCCGGAGGATTGCCGGCAATCCGGTAGGATCCGTTTTCAGTGATCGTATCGCCGCGGCTCGAGAGCGAAAATCCGGCGAACGAACCTCCGCCACCGCCCATCGACTTGGGCTCATAGTAGTAACGCTGTGCTTTAAACGCGAGGCTGTCCAGGTCTCTTTCAAGGTAATCGCGGTTCATCTTCTGGGCATCGACCTTGAACGTAGAGAAGCCAGTGTAGAAAGGAGCCACGACAAGCACGATCACCGGTACGGATACGAATGTCCCGATGATCCCGAGAATCATTCCAGCCTTCGTAAGCCGCTCCTCGGATGCCGGGAGAACGCCGGCGCGGATCTTCTTCAGATCGCGGTATCCCACCACCCAGGCTGCAATGCCGATTATCGGACCGACGGCCAGAATGCTGAGAATGCCGAATATGAAGATTAGATTGCCCCTGTCGGGCTCCCGGGCGGGAGACACTGAGGATGTCGGGGCACCTTGTTCCTTCCGCTCAGCGCCGACAATCGGCTTCCCGCATTTGACGCAGAGCTTCGCTCCTGCTACGTTCTCATGACCGCAATTGGGACAGTACATATCAGATACCCTCATCTTCTCTAGAGTTCACACATCTTGTGGCCCCGCTGTGGCCTGCTGCGTATAATTCCGTTTCTCCCGGCCGAACATGTTCACAACTCCCGTGTCCGGGGCGGCCGAGCACTAGCTGCACCGGCAGTAGTTTAAGGCATTCGGGTAATCTTAGCAAACCCACGGCAGCGGCGCATCGCGACTGCAAATCAACAAGGTTATCCTTGAAATCCCCCTATGCCAAATTGTCCAACTCTGGAACGGTAGAAATACAATGTCATCCCGTTGGGAATTATTTCTTTGCTTTTGCGGCGGTTCTACAACAATGTCACCGCTTTCCGGAGGTACACTTCGTGTCGCGGTTCACCTTCAAGCTGAACCAATTTGAACCACCACCATTCCCGCCTCTGTATTCCCGGCAACCCTACGTATTCTAATCCCGGAGGGATGGAATTACTATAGAAATCACCACCCACACCAAATCTTTTAACCCTGTAAGGGTGACATCATCAAACCCCGAAGGGTTCTTCAACAACGTCACCGCTTCGTGGCTTGCCGTTGTATCGGCGTCCGTTCCATGATAATGTCGGCCCTGCGGGCTTTTACGGACTTCCCTGGCATCGCCACGTTTTCCTGCCTATGTCCTCCATTCAACATTGTATCCCTTCTCAATCTCGAAGCGATGGTATTATTGTAGGAATCGATAATCTAAAACCACCGAACCCCGGCGCAGGGGTTTTGTTCCGTCTTCCAGCAGCTTGTTTTAACAGATGGCTGGAGGCATCTTCCCAGGCTTGCGGACATGGCGCTCGGGAGGAGCACGAAGTGGTCACTTAGTGAGACCTCCCTTAGAACTTGACTTGGACATTTCATCGAATGTCGGAGCCGCGCGCGAATTCATCCATTCCGTTATTCCAACATTCCATGCTTTAATTCCAACGCCCCCTTTTCACCTCCCAATTTTCCAACCTTCCATCCCAATCTTTCCACCGTCCCAGCCATAAGACGTTCTGTTTCGGCGCCCGAACGACCCGTTTCGTTCCTGAGGCGCTCCGTTTCGTTCCGCCGGCCCTCCGTTTCGCCTCCCAGACATAACCTTTCGCCTCTGAGGCATTCGGTTTCGTCTCCCCGGCGTTCCGTTTCGCCTCCCAGGCATAACCTTTCGCCTCTGAGGCATAGACTTTCGCCCACGAGGCGCTCCCATGGGTCGGGAGGGTACTTAGGTCATAAAAAACGGCTCCGGAGCGCCAGCCGGTCCGGAGCACTTCCATTCCGTGTTCGGAAGATCGCTCTCCTACTTGGCAGGAGCGGGCTGCGTCGTCCTCTTTCTTGTTCTCTTGAAGAACACAGCCATTTCGGCGGCTATAGCGTCCAGACCGGGCACCTTATCCTTGTTCCGCTGTATCGCGGCATAGACCTCGAGTGCCCCCATCATCGCGTCGCTGCGAGCCGCGAATAGGGTGTCTTCCATTCCTTCCAGGAGCTCCGTTATCTCGTCTACGTACGGCGTCATATCCCTGGCGAGCGTGTAGTCTCTCCTGAACTCTTCCGCATCGAAGACCCCCGGCATGATGTCCGGATGTGCCGTAAGGACCTCATGCGCCTTGTCGATGAACGGAAGGTAGCTGTTGCCGACCTTGACCAGCTCCTGTTTCTCGTCGGGCTGCAGGGTGACCAGCGCGGGGAGTCCCCCCTTGATGCCGGCCAGGCCCTGGTCGACTGCCGCCTTCCCTTCCGAGGTGAATTCCTCAGAAACCAGGTTCTGAGCAGCCATATCAGGCTCCTTTTTTTCGGGTTTGTAGCGCCGCAGGCACCCATTCAGGGCTCTGCGCTTAGTTTGTGCCGGGTGTCCGTTCTGCGGACAGCGTAGGCATCCCGTGCCCTTACCCCGTCGCTATGACGGGCCGGCTGTGAAAAGGAATACTGAGGGTTGTGCTGCTGGAGTCTGCGGCTGCCGCCCAGATGGAAATCGTGTCGGTGCTTAGCTCAGACTGGGGTGGTACGGCGCAACATCTGACGTGCTTGCCCGGGTATGTACCAGCTTGGCCGCCGCGTTATGGGAACGCGCTAAAATAACAAACGCCATGGTGGATGTCAACAGGAATTGGGTAAATGGTTAAAGGCGAAGGGTAAAAAGCAGTGCATCAACACCGGACTGAAGTCCGATTCTTTCTAATCTACGTTCCTACGGCATAAATGCCGTGGCAATAGTCCCAGCAGTCAGGACGACAAACCCCGAACCTTGACTGTATCTCGACGCAAGCAGAGAACACTTGCCAGGTTTACCAATAGAATTCTCCCCCTCTCTTTTGCTGAAAGCATCCCCTTGGGACGAAAAAGAGAGGGGGCCGGGGGTGAGTTCTGCAAGTCCCAATCTAAACACGAGAGACACGGGAGGCACAAGAGGAAGAAATAGCATTCCCTCCCATAAGAGGGGCCCGTCAGGCCGTGTCCCGGTGTCTGATGTGGTTTAGTTTCCCAATGGACAGCCCGCTCAACAAATGCGTAAAGAGCGTCCGCATTCGTTTCCGGCTATTTCCCTGGGGAAGTCCCGGGTGCTTTCGCCAGGTAATCCAGAGATGGCAGAGCAAGTCTGACGAGCTCGTTGAGTCTCACGTCTGCCAAGGCATCGGTCGCTACATGTCTGACGGCGACCATAATCAACGGGTTGGATTCTACGCGGATCGTTGCCGCTACACGCTTCGAGAGAATGGAAAGTAGGTCCTCTCCTCCGCTGAAGAACATTTCTTCAGGTAGGTCGACCGGCAGCCCGCGGGATGCTGAGTAGGCTAGTTCCGCGTCGTTTAATCTTTCGCAGAACTGCGACTTAAGCTTTTCCCTAAGGTCCGGTGCCAGCTCGGTCGAAACAGAATCCGGAACAGCTCCGGCCACGAATGAACCGAGGTGCCTGCTCAAGGTGTCAGATTGCGCCTGAGTCAACCTGGAGTACGGGTGGCGATGCGTCATGTGTATGAAGAAGCAGATGAACTCATTGAAAAGCTCTGCTTCGATTTCACACCTGGATCTCGTGTCCTGAATTTGAATGAAAGGCTTAATCTCCGCGAGGCACAGATTTGACGCGTTGATTACCGCCGTCCCGATATCCCGCACCGGCCGCGTGTGCTGCTCTGCCTGCTTCCGGATTTCCTCAGTCCTGCGAACGGCTTCTTTCTCACCGGAACCGGGAAGGATCTTAGAAAAGATGCCCATGCCATAGCCTCCTGCTTCTGTGCGATTCTGACGCGATCCCATCAAGCCGAAAAAGGGGGTACTGGCTCAGTTTGATTTAACGCAAAGTTCGCAAAGACAAATAATCGCAGAGACCGCGAAAGAATATAGTTGTTCTGCGTGCTTTGCGCCTCCTTTGCGTCCTCTGCGTTGAATGTTTTTAAA
>JBJKQU010000040.1:0-101022 GCA_046705025.1 Candidatus Kryptoniota bacterium
CACATCCTCGGATCCGAGTTCCCCGATTATCAATCTGACTCTTGTCGGGTTCACGTAGGCCGTTATTCTCTTCATGGCAGGCTCCAATTAGATGATTGTCTTTTTCCGGGTAACTGTTAGATCCGAAAAAGTCCTCCATCCTTCGATTACTGCTCTTCGTTATGTCTTTGAAACGGCTCAGTGAACTCAATGCATTCATGCGTATTTCCATGTCACAGGCGGGCGCACAAAGGCCCAAAAATTCTCATCCACTCCCACATAGTGGTAGATATGCTTTTCCGCTCAAAAGCTGCGACCCCCCGATTCCGATCTCCTATCTCTCTGTTTCATTTGTGCCGTTGATGGTCACGCTTTAGAAAGCAATCCTCTGGTCTTATTCAACTGGTGCAGGAGGAGATTCGACTCCGGTTCTGAACTGTGGGCAGACAAGAAAGCATCACTCACAACGCCTTCAGAAGAAACTGTTTTGAACATCTGGATTGCCGTACATCCCCTACAAAATCTCAGACGCAGAATCAGCATCGAGGAACAGTACAGCGTTCTCATGCCGTCTCAGGATAGAAGCAGGGCAACTCGTGCTTATCTCGCCTTTGACGGTACGACGGACCGCTCCGGCCTTTGTCGCCGCCGGGACGACCGTGCACAAGAAGTGTGCGGACAAAAGGCTGGGAATTGTCAGACTAATGGCCTGTTTCGGCACATCAGCTATCGAAGAAAAGCAGCCGTCGTTTACCTGTTGTTGTCTGGACTTGTTGTCCAGGTCGACAACCTTCACCTTCAATGGATCGTTGAAGTCGGCGACGTCGGGATCGTTGAATGCAATATGACCGTTTTCCCCTATCCCGAGACAGACCATGTCAATCGGGCCTCTTGCCAGAAGGGCAGAATACCTTTCACACTCCGCAGTTAGACTTTCGGGGTTGGGATTTATGTAATGAACTTTCATGAAATTCACTCTGGAGAAAATCTTCTTTTTCAGAAAGATCCCGAACGATTGTTCGGCGCCTTCCTTGATCCCTACATACTCGTCCATATGAAATGCAACGACCCTCGACCAGTCTACTCCCTCAGCTGAGGCAAGTCCATCCAGCAGCTCGTTCTGAGACGGTGCGGCGGCAAATATCATTCTGACGTTATCCTGGCTGGATAAAAGGGCCTTCAGGCGTTCCACGACTAGTGACGCAGCGCGCGCGCCCATTGCCTTACGGCTCCTGTAAACCTCTACTCTTAGCTCGTCGATTTCAAAAGTCGATATTACGTCATTTGAATCCAATTTTCTTCTCCCCGGTTTCCTTTTGTTGACCTATAAGCGGCGGTATAATGTCAAATGAGATGTCCTTTAACGAATACCTTGTTAACTTCTACATGCTGCTTGCCTTGAGTTTTTTCAATATCGGCTACTATTAAGTCGGCACTTTTGCCTATCTCGATGCTCCCGGTGTAGCCTTTCAAGCTATCCATAACTTTCGATTCTTTGGGCTCGAATATCCCTAATGTTCTCGCCGGGTTTCTACTGCAAACGGAAGATGCCTTTGATAAGGCTTCTTCGAAACTCAGAGGTTCATGGCGCCTGTACCAGACTCCTTCTATAGGTTCAGTCAGCCAATTCAGGATGTTAGAAAATGCTTTGTCCATTGTCAATGTGCTCCCGAACAGCGCGTTGCCTCTGTCGGCAATCTGTAAATACTGACCATTAGAGCTCACTTTTCCTTCAACGCCCAGCATGGAAAAAGTCTGAAGCCCTTCGAGCAGCGTAGGGAACATGCTGTCGGTGATTACGACAACTTCATCAAAGCCTTTCCTCTTTATAGTGTCCATTACATAAGACTTATCCACATGGTAACCGTCGGCGATTATTTCGGCGCAAACATTATCGTCGCGCAGTACGCTCTCAACCGCTCCGCCGCCGTCGAATGGTTTTGTCGAAGAGCCGGTGGGTCCGTTAAGAAAATGGACAGCAAGCCGGGTCCCATTCGCCACTGCTCTGGCGTACTCAACGCCTGTAGCGCCCGAATGCCCGGCGGCGCACACAATACCTTTTTCGGTTAGATATTTTATCAGATCGAGCGCGGAACTTCCCCATTCCGGAACGACGTTAACTATCCTGATAAGTCTGCCGGCCGCACTCTGAAGTCTATCATACAACTCAATTGAAGGCTCGTTGAAATATTCCGGATTATGAGCACCTCGATACTCGGCCCGCTTCATGAAGGTGCCTTCGACATAAAGGCCGGCGAGCACATCCCCCCAGGCATGTTTCTGCGATTTGTTTCGGTACTTATTTACGTAACTGAAAACCCTTTGCAGCTCGGAGATTGGCGAGGCCAGGCTCGTTAGGACGGCGCGAGTGACACCTGTCCCGGCATATTTCCTGAGTGCTTCGTCAAGCCCCTTCATATAAGTCTCTTCGCTCGAAACGAAACTCCCGCCTTCGGAGTCATATACTCCCTTGGTCAGATCGAAGCCTCCTATCCCGTTCGTGTGAATGTCAATAAAACCTGGAAGGACATATTTCCCTTCGGCGTCAATTACCGTGGAGGATCGGCCGGCAGGAAGGTGACGATCTATGTGCGCAATTATTTCCCCACTCAATTCTATATCTGCTACCTTCGGCCCGTCAGGAAGGAGAACCGAACCATTCTTTATCAGCACTTTCCGATACATCTCTATTTCCAATTTAATATTAGTCACTTCTCAGCTAATAACTCCATGATCAAAACCATGTTTCTCAGGATATGATATGGATCTTTCACGGGAAGTGCGACTACTTTGTTTATCGGATTTCCCCTCCTATCTCTGATCTGAATCCACTCTCCGGTTCCATTGTCTTTGTCCGGAAAAGTCTCGAATGCGTATTTGTGTGCCATGTCGTGAAGGGAAATAAACTGTTCATCTTTGGTAAGCCGATAAGCAAGGAGCGTCGTATACAGCATTTCCGAATGAGGCCACCAGAGCTTCGTGTCCCATGTGTCTAATATCAGTGCCTCGTATGCATCCCCGGTCCTCTCGCCTTTAGGGGGTCCCCCTTCCGTATCCGCAAATCTCATAAGGCCACCAAACTCGTTATCCCAGCCAATTCTGATCGCTGACTTTACTCCTCTCGCCGCCTTATCGATGTAGTCGACTCTGTTCTTCCTTCTGGCGAGATCCATTACGAACCACATGTCCTCAATAGCATGGCCGGGATTAACATGCCGGCATAAAACATTGTTTAGGATCACGCCGTTGGGGCCTCTGGTCTCAATTACTCTTCCTTTTTCATCATCGTAGAACACTCTCATAATTTCATCCATGTAATCGCGGCTATCCCTGTCCACATCCTGACTCCTCTCGTCGCCCAGCAGTTCGAGTGTCAATGCAAGCTCTTCGCTTACATTCAGCATTATCATGGGAACGGAGTGGAATTTATACCCCTTCGGTATGGGGTATGGTTCGCTGCGCAGGTTTCCCTGCTTGACCCTCCTGTCGATTCGCCGATATGTATCGAGTGCCAAGTGAGCGATATGCCTGTCTCCAAACACTCTTGCATATGCCGAGAAGCCCAGGACGATGAAACAATCTGCATAAAAGCTGGTGTCAAATCCCTTCCCGGGGATACTCTCTATCCAGTTCCCATTTTCATCCGTTAGGAAGACGCAATTTCCATTCTGCATGAAGACGTGCTTCTCAAGGAACCGGACCGTTCTTTCAAGATCCTCCCTGAGGCTTTCCATGTCGAGGGATAGCATTCGCTTTTCCGAGAGCTCATAGAGTTTACTCCAGGCCCATACGAACCTTCCCTGAGACCAGGTATATTTGTTCTTGCTGACGAGTGTCGTTCCTGAATTGTCGAAGCAATTAAATATCCCGCCGTTTTGTCGATCCACAGCTTTGTTCCAAAATGGGAAGAAGTTGTTTTCTATCTGAGATTTATAAAACTGTCCGAGTTCTTTGCTATCCATGATGTAAATGTTGCTCACCTCCAAATAAGATTTGGCTGCATTGTATTTCTGGAGCAATAGCTGAAGGCGGCATTTCTTACTTGCCTGACAAACGAAATGTCTTTGTGGCCGCAAGCGATATTTTGCCGAGCAGGCGCTCCACATCCTCCGGAACCTTGTCGTTTCGGCCAACCAGTCCTAAGCCCAGATATGTTACTACGGAAACTAGTGTTGGAGAAGCGAGTATTACCGCTTGGTTACTCTCATATCCAACGACTTTCATTACTACGAAAGTCAGAACTCCTGCAATGATGGAGGCAATCGCGGCGTTAGAGTCGCAGTGCTTAAACTTGGGTATCAATCCGAAGATCATAGGAATTGCCGTTGGCCCGACCAGAGCCCCGAACCAGACAACGATCAACCCGATGACGCCACCGAAATCCTTGTAGAAAGCCGTGATGACCAATGTCATGAATACGAATGTGAATGTTGTCACTCTTGCGAGCCGTAGTTCCTTCTTTGGATTCATGCCCTTGAACCTCTTCACCATGAACGGGATTATGTCCTTTGTTATGACGGCTGAAATCGTGTTGGCGTCCGAGGTAACCATCGATAGGGTTGCGGAAAAAATGCCGGCCAGAACTAATCCCACGAGGCCTGCCGGGAGGAATTTCCTTACCATCAGTGCGTACGAATCAGTAGGATTTGCGAGATGGGGCAAGAACAGAGGTGCCGCCCACATCGGGAAGAACAGGATCAAAGGCCAAACCAAGTATAGCAATCCGGATAGTAGCCCCGACTTCTTCGCACTCGTGGCGTTCGGTGAGGCTATATACCTTGTTGCTAAGCTCCACGTTCCCCCGTTGTAGCTGAAACTTGCCATAAGCAAGTATCCCAGGAAGAAGGCGAACGTGTATGGGCCGTTGAACAGGCCCCCGTGGCCCCTGGGCAGATGACTCCACATTCCGAGTATGCTGCCTGCTCCTCCCAGCTTAGCGACAACAATTATGAACATCACGATACCTGCAACAGTCTGAATCAGGAACTGCACGAAATCGGTGTAAAGATCTGCCCACAGCCCGCCTATGGTCGTATAAACCAACGCTATCGCGGCCGTCATTACGGCTCCGGCCATAATAGGCATGCCGGTGAAGACATTTAGCAATATGCCGATCGAGGCCCACTTTGCAGCTATGTCAAATAGCTTCAACAGCGTACCGCTGAGAGCAGTTATCAGCTGAGTGGTGACATTGTATCTCAGCTGCAAATACTCGGTAGGGGAACCGATATCCAGGCTCTGTCTCAGCTCGGACCATCTTGGTGCTATCAGATATGCTCCACCAATGACGGCAATGGATATTGCAACGGCCCACCAAACATAGATAGTAAAGCCGTATGTATAGGCGACGCCTGCAAACGCAACGAACACAACTCCGCTGTACCCTGATACGTGATGGGATATCCCTGCCAGCCACCAGGGCACTTTTCCTCCGGCTACGAAGAAGTCCCTCGAATTCTTGACTTTCCTCGATGAGTAGAAACCGATCAGTACCATCAGCGCGAAGAAAAAGACTATTACGATGTAGTCCGGTAGTTTCATCTTTCTCAGTCCGTTTGTCTGTCGCGACCCATTTGCTTCATGTGTGCAATCACAAGATCGGAATTACCTGTCGGTGAGGCGACAGCACAGATCATCTTATCAGCAGACAAAGTACGCGGTCTCGCACCATATCCGCAGACTGTCAAGCATCGAACGAACCGGTATTTCGCTTGACATATTACATAGATGCATTTGTCATTGTGGTGAAGCTCGACGGCGGTTTCCGGCTCGAATTTCATAGGCTGGCCGTAGCCTTGCTCGATCTTCACGAGCTCAGGTGCGCCCCATTCCTCTTCTGTCCAGTGGCATTTCATCGACAATCCATGGCCCATTTTCCTAATTCGATAGACGAGTGTGTTGTCTCCGGACTTCCGTCAAAACGGCTGGCGCAAACTCATACCGATCATTTACTGCCGTGCAAGTCTGAAAATGTTCGCCTCTCCATATTTCCGTCTTGTATGTAGCGCGTTGGCGATGAAAGCTTACAGCTACGTGGAACGCGAGAATGACCTTGATGCATGTACGTACGGAATAGGTCTCTCACCCACACTTATTTGTCTTCTTCAAATTACATACTTGACAAGCAACGGTCAAGTGGTTAGATTACTACGGCCTTTAAAGTAAGTGTGTGCCAAACAGGGTCTTTTCGAAGGACAATTGTGAAAAAGAGAATAACCACTACTCGTCGTTCCAGATTGCCTCGCCAATATAACGCGTCCGAAATCTTTTCCAGCATTTTCTACAGGGGTCCCATTACTCAGAGAGAAATTTCGAGGAAGGCAGGCCTAAGCTTCGCGACGGTGACTTCGGTTGTTTCCGGATTGGAGAAAAAGGGGATTATCAAGCGGAGTGTCGAATCAGCAACCAACGGAGGACGTCCCGCAGCCCTTTACAAGTGTAATTCCACTTATCGGTACGTTATGGGGATTGAAGCTCGAAAAGACAAACTCCTCTTCATCGTGTCGGATTTGGAAGGCGATATCCTAAGTCAAAGTATCATCCCGTTCGATAAGAAGATTGGAAAGGACGGTTTTCTTAAACTCTTGGTCCAGGGAGCAAGAGATCAAATCACCAAATACAAGAGCAGCGAAAACAAACTCCTCGGAATCGGGATCGGTGTTGCCGGCGTTGTCAACCCGAAGGATGGGAGTGTGGCAATCCTTCAGCATCTCTCAAATTGGGGAAACATCCCGCTCAAACATGTCCTGGAAGAAAAACTTGGACTCACGGTCTTTGTGCACAACCTTGCGGCTGCGGCAGCTCTAGGGGAATCGTGGTACGGCTTGGGCCGCGGTAAGGCGAATTTTCTGTATCTGAGCGTCACAGACGGAGTTGGTGGGGGAATAATTATAAACGGCCAGCTCTACTCCGGGGCCTCGGGTAGCGCCGGTGAATTTGGGCATATCACCGTAGACGATCATGGGCCGGTATGTATGTGTGGCAATGTCGGATGCCTTGAGACTCTTACGAGCGTTCCGGCAATTATTCAGAGTGCGAAGCGATCTGTCGCCGAAGGAGTCTCGTCTGCCATTATGGAAATTGCAGGGGGCAATCCGGACGCAATTACATTTTCCACTCTTTTGGAAGCAGCTAAACGAGAGGACAAGCTCGCATACAAGTTGTTCACCGACGTCGGTAGATATCTCGGCGAAGGCATTGTCAGTCTGGTGAACCTTCTCAACCCTGAAATAATAGTTATCGGAGGCAATTTGGTCGAAGCAGGAAGTCTCGTACTGGATCCCGTAAATGATGTCCTGAAAAGACAAGCTCTCGAAGTTGCCCGGAAGTCGGTCGAGATTGTCTTTAGCGAGCTCGGTGGTAGCGCGAGCGCGCTTGGTTCGGTTGTTCCGCTAATTGAAGAGTTTGTAGCGTCACCCTTACTTGACTAAAGGAGAACCCGTCGATGACATGGACTCGACTTCAGAACTTGACGATTTTGCAGCTCGTTTTTTTGCTTTTGCCCGATCTTCATCGGTGCTGAATGAGTATAGCGACATTCACGGCGATGCTTCTGAGGAAAGTGAAGGTCCATTAGAGACGATAACATGCTTGATAAGTTTCGTAACCAACTAAATTAACGAAACCCTTTCACACAAGGAGAGATGCCATGAGAACATTGTTGCGGGCGATTTCACCGATGTTCGGGGGTGGCTCCTTCAGTTATTTGGGAGCGTTGCCGAAGGCAAGTAACGACACGCGTGCTATCCACGCAAACGTGGCTGCTCTCAACCATTTTATGAATAGCGATACCAATAGACGTGGGGCTTACACCTATGATGTTTCTCTGATCAAGTTCGACGATGACGTTCACTCCTATGTCCTGCAGAAGGGGACGAACGTCAGAGCGACAAACGTGATTGTGCTGAAACTAGTCCACGCCAAAGGACGGAGCTTGTAAGATGAAGAGAATCTATCTCGTATGGCTGTTACTGGTCCCGATCCTTTGTGAAACTGCTCTGGCAACAGATCTCCCCAATCCCGAAACGCAAGGCGTGTGGATCAGCGAAAACTATCTGACGGGCGGACCAGCTGCAATTGAATCGATCATCAAAACACTCAGTGCGGAGAACGTCAACGTGGTCTACGTCGAGGTCTACTCCCACGGTTCCACCATCTATCCGAGCACTGTAATGAGCGAAGCGGGCGGCCCTCTTCAGAACAAGACCTTTTCCGGGACCGACCCTCTTAAGACCGTCATCCAAATTGCCCATAGATACGGAATAGAAGTGTTTGCGTGGTTTGCAAGTCCGTTCTTGATATCTCAAAGCAGCGATTCAACTCAAGTTCCATCTATTCTCCTGAAACATCCCGACTGGACTGCGGTGCCGCGTGACACTTCCGACCACTTTTTCCCCCCTCACGGTGTATACGGGTATTCATTTGAGGTCGACCCGTGTGTGCCGGCGGCGGCGGACTTCATCGTCAATCTAGTGACCGAGTGTGCGAAGAATTACCCCGACCTCGATGGAATAGAAACCGACATAGAAAACGACACCACAGGTTGGTATGGAGACACTACGCGGGCTCTCTTCATGCAGGAGACAGGGAATCTGGATCCCTTGACACTTTCCGACACTAATTCCGCCTGGTTAGCTTGGCGACGCCTTCAGGTAACAAACGTTATCAGGAGGATATACGAAGGTGTGAAAAAAGTGAATCCGCAGTGTGTCCTGAGTGCTGCAGTTGATCCACCATATTATGGCCTGAAGCTGGAATCATGGGATGTCTGGGCCAAAGACAGCTACGTCGATATTCTTGAACCTATGGTTTACCTTCCAACGGGCGTCTTCGATTCACAATGGCAGTGGTGTGTCGGCAATGTCCCTCTGGGATTTCAGTTGTCCGCCGGCGTTGCCATCAATTCCGCGGGTTCGATGTCTAATGCCATCTATGAAATGCGCGACGCCAGGCAAATGGGGGCCGCCGGAATTGTAGTGTGGTACTATGGATATTTACTGTCTTACTCAGGTGCCCTGTCGGATCTGAAATCGCAGATCTTCACTCAAAAGACTCTTCCAAGCTATGACGACCTGTTAGTTGACAGCCAGAGCAAGGGACAATTTCGTACTACCGGTACATGGACGACCGAGAACGGAGGATATGACGGTACTTTTCTCACCGCCTTCGCTGTTAAAGGTGATACGGCAATTTACTCGGTTAGGATTCTGCGAAGCGGCGATTACAGCCTTTACGGCTATTGGGCCGGTGATTCGGCATCCAATTGCCGAGGTGCGATCGTTCAAACGGGCACAGACGGTTTCATCAGATCTGATACCGTCAATGAGAGAGAGGGTCTGAATTCCTGGTCGTATATCGACAGATTTCAATTTGCTTCCGGGGACACAATAACCATAAAGCTGTCTGGAGCAACCGGTGGAAATTTGATCGCAAACGCTTTTCGTTTGAGAAGAAGCACAGCATTTATTTTGAACGACTACGCGGTTCCGGACAGTCAGTCGATTCTACTGAAGTTTTCAGATCCTCTCCTTACACCAATGGCATCCATAACTTCAATTTCCACCTCACCAGCAACGAGTAACGTCAGTTCGTTTGTCGATCCGATTGACCATACCGTATTACATGTTTCCGTTCCGACAATGCAGCAAGGCGTCACGTTTACGTTGATGGTAAAAAATCTTTTAGATGCATCACTTGATACCCTGACCTTTTCGAAGGTCGTTGCCTACGATCCTGACAGCACCACTTTCATAATTGACGATGAAACTCCGAATTCATTTTGGCGGTTGTCCGGCAACTGGCAGTCGGATACGGGAGGAGGGGCGATCGGCGGCACCTATTGGTTGGCAAAGCAAGGATCGGGAGTGGATCGAATCCGATGGGGGCCGCTTCAAGTAGAGAGCGATGGGTATTACGACGTCTATGCACAAATTCCTAAGACACCGCTACCGTTGACGACCCGATGTCTCTATATCGTACAGTATGAGTTCGGGACTGATTCAATCTATGTTTCGCAAGCATCGGGGATCGGAACCTGGATCAAACTCGCCAACTTGCCGTTCAGCGCAGGAAGTCAGTTTGCACCATCGCTTTCTTCGTTCGCAGGATCAGATACGGGGCAATACGTCATCGCGGACGCTGTCAAGCTGATTAGATCCGTCCAGCTCGCTACAGGGATCAAGAACACTCCACAGATTGCAACCGCTTTCAAGATTTACCAAAACTATCCAAACCCTTTTAATCCGGGGACTATCATATCGTTTGAGCTCCGCAAGAGGGCTGAGGTGAACGTGGACGTTTATAACGTACTTGGACAGCAAGTAACGGAACTGATGAACAATAGGACACTCAATGCTGGGTTATGGGATGTCCGATTTGACGGCTCTTTGCTTCCCAGCGGTCTGTATTTTGGCTTGGTAACGATACAAGGAAGCGCTTTCAAGAGTCGAAAGGTACTAAAGATGCTGCTTTTGAAATAACCGGGACGCGGCTGCGGTGTAGCCTGTGCAACCCTGCCCGTACCAACAAAAATAGGAGAATGGATATGAAGAGCTCTATTGCTTCACTGAAGAGAGCTTTCTTTGCTCCCTTAATGACATTCGCAGTGATGCTTCTTTTCGGGATGATAACGTATACCCCTGTCTGGGCACAACAGATCTTTGCCGGACCAGACGGCTATGCCGCTTGTGCGATTGATGCAAGCGGTAACCTTTATACATGGGGAATAGACCAGTATTTACACACGGTTGTCAGCAAGACGGGTGGTAACGCGCAGGACCTCACACCGGTACAGGTTGGATTTCCGGCCGGCGTAACGAGTTGGACATCCGCATCTGTCGGTTACCTGTTTACGCTGGCTATCGGCAACGACGGCGACATTTACGGATGGGGTCTGAATTCAGACGGTCAATTAGGTAACGGTACAACGACGGATTCGAACGTACCTGTTATGGTTACCTTGCCGAGCGGGGTCAAAGCGAGGGCGGTATCAGCCGGCGAAGATTTTGCCGTAGCCGTTGGAACCGACGGAAACGTGTACGCATGGGGTCTCAATTCGAGCGGTCAGTTGGGCGACAGCACGACGACAAATTCAGATGTACCTGTGTTGGTCAAGATGCCGAGCGGAGTGACGGCGACAACGGTATTTGCCGGACCGGCTTTTGCGTTAGCAATCGGCAGCGACGGGAACATCTACGCATGGGGGGCGAATTCTACCGGACAGCTGGGTGACAGCACGGCCACAAATTCAAGTGTACCCGTGATGGTGAAAATGCCGAGCGGGGTAACCGCGACTGCAATATCCGCCGGATCGTCTTTCAGCCTGGCAATCGGTAGTGACGGAAACGCTTATGCATGGGGAGGTAACGGTTTTGGACAATTGGGTGACAGCACCAAGACAAATTCCAGTGTACCGGTGATGGTCGATTTGCCGAGTGGCGTGACCGCAAAGGCGATAGCAGGCGGGAGACTCCACTCGTTGGCCGTTGGCAGTAACGGGATCGTGTATGGATGGGGCAGCAATATCTACGGCGGATTAGGAACCGACACGGTAAACGTGCCGTCGACGGAAATTCTGCCGACTCCAGTCAGCTTGCCGGCAGGATTGACCGCGGCCGGAGTGACCGCAATACGCTGGTCAAGTTACATGCTCGGAAGCAACGACAGCGTCTACGCATGTGGCTACAACCAAGAGGGTGAACTCGGGATAGGCAGTGCGACGGGCAGCCCAGAGTACGGTGTGCCAACGCCAACCGCGGTTTCTGATTTGGTCCTCGTATCGCCGGTAGTGCCGGCTTTGACGTCGCCGGCGAATGGAGCGGTTGATCAGCCAACCACGATAGTCTTGAAGTGGAGCGGATCTCCTCTCGCCATAGAGTATCAGTGTCAAGTCTCGACAGATTCAACGTTCAAGGCCGATCTTTTTGTAAACGACTCGACGTTGGCTGACTCCAGTGACACTGTTTCAGGGCTTACAGCCGACACCGTGTATTACTGGCACGTTAGATCATACGTTAACGGAATCTTCAGTGCTTATTCCACTGTGAGTTCTTTCAAGACGGTTGCCGCTGCTCCTTCTGGACCGGACGTTTACGCCGGACCGGACGGTTATGCCGGTTGTGCGATCGATGCAAAAGGTAACCTTTATACATGGGGAATAGATCAGTATTTCCAGTCAATTGTAAGCACAACATCAGGTCACACCCAGGATCTCACACCCGTACAGGTCGGATTTCCGACCGGCGTAACCGCCTGGACATCGGCATCCGTCGGTTACCTGTTTACCCTGGCTATCGGCAACGATGGCAACATCTACGGTTGGGGTCTTAATTCAGATGGTCAATTAGGTAACGGCACAACCACCAATTCAAATGTGCCGGTCATGGTCAGTTTACCTGCCGGGGTTGAAGCGAGGGCGGTATCAGCCGGAGAAGACTTCGCCGTGGCTGTAGGCACCGACGGAAATGTGTATGCATGGGGCCTTAACTCCAGTGGTCAGTTAGGTGACAGCACGACGACAAATTCAAATGTACCAGTGATGGCTAAGATGCCGAGCGGAGTGACGGCGACGTCGGTATTTGCAGGACCGGCCTTCGCGTTAGCAATCGGAAGTGACGGGAACGTATACGCGTGGGGAGGCAACTATTTTGGCGAACTAGGCGATAGCACGAATACAAATTCGAGTGTACCCGTGATGGTGAAGCTGCCTGAAGGGGTGAAAGCGACCTCGATATCTGCCGGGTCATCTTTCAGCCTGGCAATCGGCAGTGACGGAAATGTTTACGCCTGGGGCGGCGGCGGCTTCGGCCAGCTTGGTGACGGAGCCGAGGCGAACACCAATGTACCTGTAATGGTTGAGTTGCCGAGCGGTGTGACGGCGAAATCAATAGCAGGCGGGAGACTTTTTGCTTCTGCTATTGGGAGCGACGGAAACGTCTACACCTGGGGAGACAATCTCTATGGTGAGTTAGGAGACGGCACTGTCGACGTACCCAAGACCGACAGCCTGCCCGTCGTGGTTAAGCTGCCGAGAGGCGTTACTGCGACCGGAATAACTGCCATCCGTTGGTCCGGTTTTGCCATGGGGAATGACTATCACGTCTACGCCTGGGGATACAATCAAGAAGGAGAACTCGGGATCGGCAGCGGTACAGGCGGACCGAAGTACGGCATAGGGCTGCCCGCTATGATTTCAGGCCTCGTCCTGGGTACGCCGGCTGTTCAGCCTCCTGCAGTGCCTCAGCTCATTTCCCCCTCAGACGGAGTGACGGGTGTCCCGAGGAAGGCAACGTTGGTATGGCACTCGTCGAACGGGTCCAGCTCTTATCAGCTGCAGATCTCGACCGATTCACTATTCACTACCGTAGCTTTTGACACGACGACGGCCGACACTTCAGTCGAGTTATCTACTCCACTTGCAGCAGACACTTTGTATTATTGGCATGTCGGTGCATCTGATTCCGCAGGAGCGAGTCCCTATTCCGCGGTGGACAGCTTTGAAACCGGAAAAGGGCTCACTGCTGTAGAGGAACCCAGCGGGCTGCCCAGGCAGTTCAGCCTATCACAAAACTATCCGAATCCTTTCAACCCATCGACGACTATCAAGTACGCCCTTCCCAAGGCACAACTGGTTATCCTTAAGATTTACAATGTCCTTGGTCAGGAAGTCGCAACGCTCGTAAATGGGGAACAAGCGGCCGGATATTATCAGGTGAACTTCAATGCTGATCGTCTGGCAAGCGGTGTCTACTTCTATGTTTTGAGGACGCAAAGCTTCAGCTCGGTGCACAAGATGTTGCTTTTGAAATAACGAGGACTGTCGCCTCAGGTCGAGCCGATTTTTCGGAGACCTGAGGCGACAAACCATTAGAAGAGAACTGGAAAGAAAGCATAGCATGAAAGTGCAAACGATTGGCTATACGACTAAGATGGATTTTGTGAGATGAAATACGCCTGGTTGACAGGGTTATTCTTAGTCTCCCTTCTTGGGAGTTCTGCACTCGCCGGGAACTTTCCCGAACCGGAGACTCGCGGCGTGTGGATCAGCGAGCAGTCTTTGACGGGAGGTGCCAGCGCAATCCAATCGGTCATTAGAAACGTTAGTGCAGCAAATTTGAACGTTATCTACGTAGAGGTCTATGCTTACGGTTCAACTATCTATCCGAGTGCCGTAATAAGCAATGCCGGCGGTGTCCTTCAAAACCCGGCCTTTGCCGGTACCGATCCGCTGAAAACCATTATTCAGGTTGCCCACAGCTACGGAATCGAAGTCTTCGCGTGGTTTGCGAGTCCGTTCCTTATTTCCCAGGGCAGCGATCCGACGCAGGTCCCGGCGATTCTCGTTAAACATCCTGACTGGGCAGCGGTACAACGTGACACGACCAAACATTACTTTGGACCGAACGGCATATACGGATATTCCTTCGAGATCGATCCATGTGTACCTGCGGCAGCGAACTTTATGGTCAATCTCTTTACGGAGTGTGCGAAGAATTATCCTGGCCTCGACGGTATAGAGTCCGACATAGAAAACGATACCACCGGCTGGTATGGAGACAGTACCCGGGCCCTTTTTATGCGGGAGACAGGGAATCCGGACCCCCTGACGTTGCCGCCCACCGACGCCGCCTGGCTGGCATGGCGGCGCCTTCAGGTAACGGATCTTGTGGGACGTATCTATGACGGTGTGAAAGCCGTTAACCCTCAGTGTGTGGTTAGTGCCGCGGTCGACCCACCATACTATGGATTAAGCTGGAAAGTGGAATCGTGGGGTACATGGGCGAAAGATAATTATGTCGATATTCTTGAACCCATGCTGTACATGTCGACGAGTATCTTTGACTCGCAGCTGGTGTGGTGTTCAGGTAACGTTCCACTTGGATTTAAATTATCTGCCGGTATTGGGATTAGCTACGCCGGATCGGTAGCCGATGCCATTTCCGAAATCCGGGATACCAGGCAAAGAGGCGTCTCAGGAATAGTGATCTGGCATTACGGGTACCTGCTGTCCTACCCGGGCGCAATTACCGAATTAAAGTCACAGGTGTTCAGCCAAAAGACGCTGCCAAGCTATGACGATCTCTTGATTGACAATACGGACCGGGGGCAGTTCAGCACTTCGGGCACGTGGAACGCCGAAAGCGGAGGATACGGCGGTACATATGAATCCGCGTCGGCTGTTCAGGGCAACTCGGCGGTATTCTCGGTGAGGGTCCTTAGAAGCGGGACTTACACTTTGTACGGTTACTGGTCCGGTGATTCCTCTTCCAACTGTTCTGAGGCAATAGTGCAGACAAGCACACAATCTCTGAGCGAGATGGACACCGTCAATCAGAAATTAAACATCGACACGTGGAATTCTATAGATAAGTTCCATTTGAACACCGGTGACACCGTAAGGATAAAACTAACGGGGACCGCCGGCGGCAATTTGATTGCGGATGCATTTCGCTTGCGAAGGGGCAACCCTTATATCGTGTTTGCGATGAATGATTACGCGGTTCCCGACAGCCAGTCGATTCTCTTTAAGTCCTCAGACCCGCTTCTTACCCCGATGGCGTCAATTACGTCGGTCTCGACATCTCCTGCGGAGCAAGGTGTGAGTGCCTTCGTCGATCCCGGCGACAATACGGTTCTGCATGTCGAGGTGCCGCCTATGCAGCAAGGTGTCCCGTTGACAGTGAACGTAAGCGACCTGTTAGACGTGTCGTTAGACACTCTGAGTTTTTCTAAGGTTGTTGCCTATGATCCCGACAGTACTATGTTCATCATCGACGATACGACTCCAAATTCCTTCTGGAGGCTCTCCGGCAATTGGCAGGAAGTTACAGGCGATTCGTCGATTAGCGGGAGCTACTGGGTAGCGAAGCAAGCCTCTCAGGTGGATCGGGTCCGGTGGGGACCGCTTCAGGTGAAGGAGGACGGGTACTACGATGTGTACGCTCATATTCCAGATGCCCATGTTCCACTATCTACCCGGTGCGTCTACGTCATCACAGACGACTTTGGTACCGATTCGATTTACGCTTCCCAAGCGGCTGCCATCGGAACGTGGCTGAGGCTTGGCAATTTACCTTTCAGCGCGGGCGACCAGTTTGCACCATCGTTATCCTCGGTCGCCGGGTCAGACACAGGACAATACGTCGCCGCTGGCGCGGTTATGCTGGTTAGAACCGTTCAGTTCTCCACTGGTATCGAGAAAACTCGCCCGATTGCATTCGGTTTCAATGTCTATCAGAACTATCCAAACCCGTTTAACCCTGCGACGGTAATTTCATTCAGGCTTGGGAGTAAGGCTGATGTAAGCGTAGCTGTCTATAATGTACTCGGCCAGCAAGTATCCAAACTGGTCGATGACAAAACGTATTCGGCAGGAACCTGGGATGTCAGATTCAACGGCTCTTCGCTTCCCAGCGGCCTATACTTTGGAGTGGTAACCATAAAAGAAGAATCGTTTGAAAGTCGGAAAATCATAAAGATGCTGCTTTTGAAATAAGGACATGTTAAGTCTTCCTGAATTCTTTTGGGTGAAGGATGAATTTGGCGCAACCACACTGCGCTCGGCCGCAACTCCAAGTTGCAGTAGCCTATCCTTTACTGGCGGGATTGACCGTTTGACAATCGCGCATCGTGTTTATGGGAAGACTCGTTGGGCGAATCCAGGAGGGCAGCGCATTAGTGTCCAGTGCTGCAACTGTTTCGCCGCCGTAAACTGTTGACTGGGACAATACAGCGATGAAACTAAATGGTGACCGGACTAAGAGACTTACACTTCTAGTCTCCTTGATGTTGCTTGTATCGACTAACGGTTTCTCAATTCAGACGTTGTCATCGCGAATTTTGCACTGTGATGTGTTGGTAGTGGGCGGCGGTACCGGCGGCGCCGCGGCTGGAATACAGAGCGCAAGATTAGGTGCTAAGACCATTATAGTAGATTCGACACCCTGGCTGGGTGGTATGCTGACTGCAGCAGGCGTCAGCGCGACTGACGGCAATAACAGGCTTCCATCGGGAATATGGCAGGAATTTAGAGAGGCGATATGGAAACACTATGGCGGTTCGCAGGCAGTCAACACAGGGTGGGTGAGCAAGACTAGTTTCCAACCCCGCGTCGCCGACAGCATTTTCAAATCTATGGCGGCGCAAGAGAAGGAACTCAAGGTTATCTACAACTACTGGTTCCTTCGAGTCCTTAAAAAGGGTAACAAGGTGATAGGCGCTGTCTTCGCCAACGACGCCAAGTCGTTGCTGACCATCGATGCGAAAGTTGTCATAGATGCAACAGAATTGGGGGATGTCTTCAAGGACGCGGGAGCCGCCTACGATGTCGGCATGGAAGCAAGATCTTACACCGGGGAACCCTGGGCACTGGATTCGGCTAATGATATTATCCAGGATATCACGTGGGTCGCTACCCTAAAAGACTATGGTCCCGACGCGAATATGACAATACCACGGCCTGCGGGGTATGATTCGACGATGTTCCTCTGTTCCTGCAAGACCAAAGTATGTCCGAACGCCAAATGGACTCCGCAACAAATGCTCAACTACGGTCGTCTACCTGATAACGAATACATGATCAACTGGCCGATCCACGGAAACGACATTTATTTGAATGTCATCAACATGAATCACGAGCAGCGTGAACGTGCGTACAAGACTGCAAAGGAGAGAACGCTCTGCTTTGTTTATTACATACAACACGCGCTCGGCTACAAAAGTCTGGGGCTGGCTAACGACGAGTATCCCACCAAAGACAAGCTTCCTTTCATACCGTACAATCGGGAGGGAAGAAGGGTGAAGGGAATAGTCAGATTCACGATAAACGATATCCTGGATCCCTATTCGGACTCCAGGACGTTGTACCGCACCGCAGTTTCTGTCGGAGATTATCCCATCGACCTGCATGTCACCGCAAACCCTAAAGCGCCGAGGAGGGTATTTCCTCATATCCCGTCATTCGGAGTTCCCCTCGGTTGCCTGATTCCTGAGAAAGTGAATGGCCTGGTTGTTGCCGAGAAGGGCATTTCAGTCTCCAACATAGTCAACGGGGCTACAAGAGTGACGACATGCGTTATGCTTACCGGGCAGGCAGCGGGGGTGCTGGCATGGTATTGCGCGTCTCATAACGTCGAGCCCAGAGATGTAAACATACGGGAAATTCAAAGGGTCCTTTTGGACAATAACGCTTACCTCCTCCCGTTCATTGACGTGCCGCCAAGCGATCCGGATTTCAAAGCGATCCAGAGAATAGGGGCCACGGGCATCATAAAGGGAGCGGGGGTCCCATATAACGGGGCCAACCAGACCTGGTTCTATCCTGACAGACCAATTAGTCAGTATGAACTCGTCCAGGGCCTGAGGGCTTACTATCCCGCACTAGATGACTACGATTTTGCGAGCGGCAAGACATTAACCATCGATGCCCTCCTCAACATTTTTGAGCTTACCGGCAATAAGATCCCGTTGTCGAAGGTAAAGGAAGATTGGAAGGGATTTAAGCTCGGAAAACCGTTAAGCAAAAACCAGAAATTAAACAGGAGAATGGTCGCGGTCCTGGTCGACCATTATCTGCATCCCTTTAACCGACCCGTGAATTTCATGGGGCGACTGAAGTCTGTCGACAGCAAGCATCATTGAGGGTCATGCAGCATAACAAAACGAGAGAAAACAGAATAGACGGATGAAGGTAAGAGAGAAGGAGGAAATGAGATGAGAATTGCGTATCACGTTCCGCAGGAAGATAGGCCGTTCACCAGGCCATCGACGCTGCTCATTCCCTTGGTCATGGTGACAGCTGCAGTGGCCGGTTTACTGTTGGCAGGTACTGCAAAAGCTCAGGAGCAAGGAATTCACAAGATCAAACACATCATTATCATAATGCAAGAAAATCGCACATTCGATTCTTATTTCGGGACCTTCCCTGGCGCGGATGGGATTCCAATGAAAAATGGGGTTCCGACTGTCGGACTAATTGATCCGGTCACAGGCAAAATGATCAGACCGTACCATGATCCGGACGATCTTGATTTCGATGCACCTCATATGGCCCCAGATGCGTTCGAGGACGTCGATAATGGGAAGATGGACGGCTTCCTCAGGCAAGCTGTGAAAGAGTATCACAGGTTCGAGGGAATGGCCTCGCTCAAGGAGAGTTACAAGAAACTAAGCAAGTCGACTCTCAAAGAATACAAGGAAATGATGTACTCCGATAAAGGAAGACCGGTTGCCAGACCGCCCTATCTCGACGTCATGGGTTACCATGACCAGCGTGAAATCCCCAACTACTGGGCGTATGCGAAGGACTTCGTCCTCCAGGATCACATGTTTGAGCCGATACTATCCTGGAGTTTTCCTGCGCACCTCTGCATGGTTTCGGCGTGGTGCGCTGACGCGGTAATACCGGGTGACCCAATGTCATGCGTGAGTGCACTCCAGGGTGTGACCGACAGGAGTGATGACGACCCTGTTCCATTCGCGTGGACGGACATTACATATCTTCTTCACAGGTATCACGTTAGCTGGGCCTATTACCTGGACGAAGACTCGCTGCTAAAGAAGCCCGAGTACAACTGGATGGATATTCCCGATGAAACGGTGCCCACGATCTGGGACGTTCTTCCCGGATTCACGACGGTTCATGAGGACAAGCAGGTGCCGGATGTCAAGGTGATAGCCGACTTCTTCAAGGCTGCCAAAGATGGGACTCTCCCGAGCGTGTCGTGGGTAATCCCCAATTTCAAAGACTCCGAACATGCGCCTTCACTCATCAGTGTAGGGCAGGCTTACGTCACAAGAGTAATAAACGCGGTGATGAAGAGTCCCGACTGGAAGAGCACTGCCATCTTTCTTTCCTGGGACGACTGGGGCGGATACTATGATCACGTCGCACCGCCCAGGGTCGATGAAATAGGATTCGGGATACGTATTCCGGGATTGGTCATAAGTCCCTATGCCAGGAAGGGCTACATTGATCATCAGGTGCTCTCGCATGATGCGTACCTCAAATTCATCGAGGACGATTTCCTCCACGGGCAGCGGATCGATCCGAAAACCGATGGCCGGCCGGATTCGCGTCCGGACGTTCGGGAGAGTCTCCCGATACTGGGTAATATTGTGCATGACTTCGACTTCTCGCAACCACCGAGACCGCCGATGATTTTGCCGCCTTATCCCAAGCAAAACGAATCGGGCAGCAGTAAGTGAGATAGGATGTTGCTAATGAACCACAAGAAGGGGACTGAGCCGTGACACTGGACAGGCAAGTTTGGCTCAGTCCGGGATCTTGTTTGAAGAGATCCGGGGCTCAGTTCCATGCCGGACAGATGCAATCCCGGAAGAGGCTGGCGGCAGACAGGGGGTCCAATCTGGTTACCTCCGGTTTGCCCGCGGTGGTCGTCATGTTTTCGGATGAGGAATGGTGTCACGTCATGGGAGGACGGGTTACTCATCCTGCTCTTGACAAAGTAGAGCAGCTATTCTATATTCGTTTGTTGACCGAACGAACCAACTTATCCCCATTGAATATGGGAGGACTTGGAGATTATTGAGGCTGGAAACGAGGAAACACAGGGAGAGATCCAGACTTCGTGCAGAGCCGTATATAGAGAATCATGCCGCGCCCTCGAAGTAAGTATTAAGTAAAATGTTTCGACTATGCAAATATTCTTGAGTCCTTGAAGGACACGTGTGGTTGAACGGGCACCATGATAATGAACTGGGTGAACGTGTGACCCCGATCAGTGTTTGAGTTGAACTGTCGCTAGGTTAGCTGCGTAGTCAGTCACCAGAGGTTGAGGTTGAACAAATGATGATCGCGTTCGTTCGAAAAATTGGGATACTGTTGATCTCGGTTATGATGTGCGGTCCAAGTCTGTACGCACAACGACTGAAATACCCGGAATTGTCTGAGAGCAGAGTCGTGATGGTCGGGGACAGCGGGAGATGGGATGCGAACAAGGTGCATACCCTATCGGTTGTGCAGGCTAACAGAGGGGGGTACAAGTACTGGGGTTACTACGGGCTTTCCTATTATTTCTATTATGGCGGTGGTACGCCAAGTCTTATGAAGGCCGGCCTGGCAAGGAGCAACGACTTGGTTCATTGGCACAAATACAAAGGGAATCCAATCATAACTGAAGACTGCAGATGGCCGACCGTTGTTCTCGTGGGTCCTAGGTTCTACATATTCTATTCCGAATATGATTCCGCAACGAACGACAGCAGGATAGTGAAGGTGACCAGCAGAGACGGGATACATTTTCATGGAAAGACGGTTGTGGTTCCAATGGAAAAAGGGATGCAGAACCAGAACCCGTTTATCTTCTTTGACAGGCGGAACCGGAATTTCTATCTAGTGTACTATCATGGTCGGGAAAGAAGCCGGGATAGTACGAAGAACCATTGGGAGATAATGCTGAGAAAGAGCAGGGACATCAGAAACTTGAAGCATGCAAAACCCGAGATACTTCTCTCGTCGTCCCACACTCTGGCAGCTCCTTCAATTGCGCTATATAAAGGGAAGTACTACTTGTTAGTAGAGGCAAGGAATCCCGCTGAGTGGGGTACGAGGTGGGTTACGCTGGCCTACGTGAGCAGAAGGGCGGGGAGAGGTTATAAGGAACTCGTGAATTCACCTGTATTGTCGAACGATGACGCTTGTGCATTCCAGTATGTTTTCCATAATGAGCTGTACGTGTTTTACTCTCATTCTCTGAACTTGATAAAGGATCACTGGGAGCTGAAGATGGCAAAAGCAACAAGATGAACAGTTTCTTGAAAGAAATACTTGAGCAACCCGAGTCTATCAGTTCGACACTAAGCTACTACCTTAGTGGCGAGGGGAATGAAAGGCTGCAAGCCGTCCGCGCTCTGCTTGACGAAAAGCAACCCCGGCAGATTGTCTTTACAGGAATGGGAAGTTCTTACTTTTCTTCTTATGCTGCATCTTGCCTATTCAACAGTCTCGGCATTCGTTCGTATGCATTGAACACAAGCGAACTCCTCCACTACCATTTCGCCGCGGTCAGTGAGAGTGATGCCGTAGTGTGCGTATCGCAATCGGGTGAGAGTTACGAAGTGGCGAAGTTGTTGGAGATGCTTCCAGATGATATCCTTTGCGTAGGGGTGAGCAACGAAGACAAAAGCAGGCTGACGGAAAGGGCGAGAGGTGTACTATTAAGTCGGGCTGGCAAGGAAGAGATGACCTCGACGAAAACTTACACCACGATTACCCTGGTTATGTTCATACTCGGCTGGTATCTGGGCAACGTTTGGGGAGAAGAGAAGATACGAGAGATACGGAAGTTAGCGGCGGGAATAGAGGGAATCCTTTCAAATCGGGGAGGCGCGATTGCTAAAATATTGAATTTCTTTGGGGAGATAGAGTTCCTGCAATTCATCGGACGGGGACCATCTTTTTCGACAGCCCTGCAAGGTGAGTTGATGTTCAAAGAGGCTGCGAAAGTCCCCGCAGCGGGAACTTCAGGCGGGGAGTTCCGTCATGGGCCGATGGAGATGGTCGGGAATGGTTTCAATGCTGTTCTTTTCGGACCAGAAGGCGTGACATATGAGCAAAGTGTTAGGATGGCGATGGATATAGCCAAATATGACGGGAAAGTACTGCTGGTTACGAACAAAGGCGGTGACGATGGATATGACAAGAACATAAAAGTAATAGTTATGAATCAAGCTGATGAATATCTGTTTTCAGTCCAAAGCATACTCCCGGTTCAGCTTATGGTTAACGATCTGGCTCTGGCAAGGGGTCATGAGCCAGGTGCTTTTCTGCATGGAACAAAGGTGACCCGGACGGAGTAAAGCATGAACATTTTCACGAAATCAATTATTTCTGTTCTGCTCATAGGGGTGGTGGAAAATGTATTTGCTCAGAGCAACAGGGTTTTGAAGAACGGCGATCTTCTTCTAAGCAGTTGGAAGCTGAAATCAACAGTGCTGGAAAGAGCGAGCGGGGAAACAATTTCCCAAGGACACTACACTTCCAAGAAATGGTATAAAGCGGAAGTACCGACAACCGTGCTGAATGCACTGGTGGAGGACGGCGTCTATCCGAATCCGCGTCTCAACATGAATAATTACCTGATACCCGACATCTCAAACAGGTTTAACAGAGAATACGATTTGGCAAAATACAGTTACCTGCCGAACCATGTGAATCCGTGGAAAGACCCGTATTGGTTCAGGACAACATTCACGGTCCCGGACAGCGACAAGGGAAAGGAGGCCTGGCTGCATTTCAAGGGAATAAACTACAGGGGCGAGGTGTGGCTTAACGGTAAGATGATAGCTGACTCCAGTCAAATGGTCGGCATGTTCATGCGATATAAGTACAACGTGACCGGCGCGATAAATGACGACGGAACAAACTTCCTGGCGGTGAAGATATACCCGGTGGACAACCCCGGAGTTCCTGGAACGCAGTTCAAAGTATTCGGCCCCCCGAGGACACACTCGACGCAGTTGCTGAAGGACGAGACGTTGAAAATATCGGGAGGTTGGGACTGCGCTTTGCCGGTCCGTGACAGGAATATGGGAATATACCGGCGCGTGTATCTGAGCTTCACCGGAGATGTCCAGATAATTAATCCATATGTGGTAACTACGCTGCCACTTCCCGACACGACGGTAGCGGATGTGAAAGTAACCGCAACTCTCACGAACGTGAGCAACAAGGAAGAGAGAGGCTTACTCGAAGGGAAGATAAGCCTGATTAAGAACGTGAACATGGGAGACTATATAAAACATTATCCCGGAGAGATGAAGAGTGTCAGGTTTGAGAAGGAAGTGGATGTACCGGCAAACGGCAGGGTGACGGTGACATTTAGCCCAAAAGACTTCCCGCAGCTGAAGATAAAAGACCCGCGCTTGTGGTGGCCATACGGGTACGGAGAGCAGTACCTGCACAATCTGCGACTGAGTTATGTAGTAAACGGGATAGCGTCTGATGTAAAGAACACGATGTTCGGGATAAGAGAGGTGACGAGCAGGTTGCATGAACTCAACGGACATTACGGCAGAGTGTTCTACGTAAACGGGGAAAGAGTATTCTGCAAAGGCGGCTGGATTCAGCCTGACATGCTTCTTAACAACAGCAAGAGGAACATATACGATCAGGTCAGGCTCATAGCGGACGCGAATTTGAACCTTATCTCCAGTGAAGATATGCCGGCTCCGTCGAGAAACCTGATGAGTGCAATGGACAAGTATGGAATAATGTGGTGGGAAGTCTTCTATCAATGCTGGGTGTGTGTACCGGGAAGTAAGACTGCTTATTATCCGTTGAATCACTACCTGGCAATAGAGAGCACTCGCGACATTATTCTGAGATATAGAAACGATCCGTGCCTGGTGGCTTGGTGCGGCGCAAACGAGACACCCCCCGGCCCCGACCTGTATTTTGCGCTGAAACGGCAGCTCAAGGAACTCGACACTACCAGAACGTTTCTGGCATCTACGGCGATATGGTGGAACTGGAAGAAACTGACGCCCTACGTCAAACCGGATCTGCCGGTAGGGACAACCGACAATGGCAAGCCTGATTATACATGGTACCCGTTGCCCTACTACTTCAACATGATAGATCAAGTAAAGAACAACATGTTCCACAACGAGCTCGGTATGGACGCTGTTCCGACACTAAGCAGTCTGAAAAAGTTCATCTTTCATCCGGGAAGCGACAAGTCGAATCCTATATTTCCCCTCGACAGTGTCTGGGCCGTGCATGGCGCATGGGATGGAGGCGGATACGCGTTCAAGGCGTATTACTATGCAATCAGGAACTACTATGGGTTCAATAAGAATAACATCGCTGATTTTTGCAATGGCGCCCAGTTGGCGAACGCCGACAATTACCGTGCAATGTTCGAGGCGGCTAATTCCCGCATGTGGAACATAACAAGCGGAATAATGATATGGAAATTGAACGCAAGCTACCCCGACTTTGCATGGGAAATGTATGATTGGTACCTGAACCCCAACGCGGGTTACTATTACGTCAAGAGAGCCTGTGAGCCGCTGCACATACAGATGAACGCAAATGACTATGAAGTCTCCGTGATAAACACCTACCACAGGCCCATAAAGGATCTAACGGTGTTGGTGAGGGTTTACGATTACAACGCCAAGCTGATGTGGATGCGGAAAGAAGAGATAAATATGGGTGCGAACCGGTACCAGGATGTTTTCAGCGTGCCTCAGTTGTCAAAGATAACGCCGATTTATTTCGTGAGACTTCAGCTTATGAACAAGGACGGGAAGATCGTTTCAAGGAATCTTTACTGGGAATCGTCGAAGTACCAGCCGGGTTGGACACACATATCCAATTCAGACGTTCGGAAGGTGCAGTCATACTGGGAATCGTCCAAAGCTACTCCGCTCTTTTCCGGACTGTCGAAGCTGGAGAAGACGAGACTGAAAATGTCTTACAAGAGTGAAGAGGTCGGCGGCCAATATGTGGTTTATGTGAAATTAAAGAATCCGACGAATCATCTTGCGATCATGAACCGCCTTGCGATAATAAAGAAGTCAGATAACGAAGAGGTGTTGCCGACGTTCTGGAGCGACAATTTCATTTGGCTGTTCCCCGGAGAGGAAAGAACAGTGGAGGCAACATTTGCTAAGAGCGAGCTACATGGCTCCGCATTTTCGGTCATAATAGGTGATAGCAGATAAAAAAGATGAAAACGTCAGCTTCAGTACCAGCCGTGAGCGAGCGTAGCGTGCAGGCTAAAGCACCAATCGGAAGGAATTGCTCGGGTTGGTTTTACGTTAATATTTTTAGGAGTGGAGGAGTCTTCTTTGTAATGCAAGTGCAGAGAGGGCTCGTGGCTGGCAACTCGGCTCTCGAAAAAGATTCATCTGCATGGTTAGTGATTTGTCGGGTGAAGATGTTGGCTCAGTTAAGGTCCCTCAGGCATTCAACCCAAATCTAAAAGGAGTAAGAGATGCACAAGATTCTACAGGCTGTTTTGTTGTTGGTATTGTTCATCGGAAGTAGTGCAGAAGCAGCTAGTTCAAGAATCGAAGGTTCTGTAAAAGATGCAAGTACGGGTCAGGGTCTTCCCGGAGCGACCGTATACCTTAGGGGGACCAGTCTTGGTGCTTCAACCGACCTGAATGGGAACTATGAAATTCGAAATGTGCCGCCGGGGACTTACAAGGTTCGTGTCAGTTATATCGGTTATACTACAAAGAATGTAACAATCAAAGTTGCGTCGGGCGTTACGTTGAAGCGAGAGTTCAGGTTGGTAGCTGTCGGTGTACAGGGAAAGAAAGTGGTAGTGACTGCGCAGGCTAGTGGTCAATCGCAGGCGATCAATGAGGAACTTAGTTCGGATCAGATTATGAACGCAGTCTCGGCGGCGAAGATTCGCCAGTTGCCTGACGAGAACGCGGCCGAATCTGTCGGAAGGCTGCCGGGTGTGTTCGTGCTGAGGAGCGGCGGAGAAGGATACGCGGTGGTAATCCGAGGGATGGCACCGCAGTATAACGAGGTCACGATAAACGGTATCAAGATGGGTTCGTCGAACGCAGGCAATCGGAGTACAAATCTGAGTATGCTCTCGTCGAATATGCTGCAGGGGATTCAGGTCTTTAAGACTGTAACGCCCGCCATGGACGCGAACGTCATAGGCGGTGTCGTGAATTTCAATATGCGCGAGGCGCACGTGAAAACGCCCGGCGTACCGGAGTACGGTCTGACCGTGCAGGGAGGCTACAACAACCTTCCGGACGCGTACAACAGATTCAACAACTACAAATATGTCGGGAGTGTCGAGGATAGATTGTTCAATGACAAGTTGGGGATCTTTGCGCAATTGGACATCGAGAGGCTGAACCTTACCTCGAACCAGCTGTCGAGTTCTTACGGTCAATACAGAGACAGTCAAACTCAGTATCTCGTCACAGGTGTGAGTCTCTTCGACATTCCGCGTGATAAAAGATTGTATAATGCCGCCCTCGATTTGGATTACGAGTACGACGGAGGTTCGATTAAGCTGATGAATTTCTTCAGCACCGGAGCCACGAACGCCCAACAACGATCCCAGTCGTTCGACATCGGTACTAACGTCCTTTACTACGGGCTGTCAAATAGTAGTAACGTGCTTAATAGTATTTCGGATGTATTGAATTTTCAACAAAAGCTACCTGTCTTTGACCTGGATGTAAAACTGGGGAACACATACTCTGAGACGACGTCGCCGAACAACTGGGGTGTTCAGTTCTCGCAGACCACCGAGGGAGGTCTTAACGGGTTCAGCAGCATACTGAATCCGAGCCCGACGGCTGTAGTTAAGGCTGCAACGCCCGACCTATCAAATACCTTTCTGTTCTATCTTGACAATACAAACGGTATCTCTCAATCTCATGCCTATACGGCATCGATCAATCTCAAGACAAACGTGAGCTTTTCCGACGCGGTCTCGGCTGTAATAAAATTCGGAGGGGAAACCCGATATGTGACAAGGTCGTACGGATTCAATGAGTTCGACACTGCTCAGCTGCTGAACTCGGGGAGCGCACTATCTCTCGACAATATGATTACCTCCCACTTTTCACTTCCGTCGGGAACCTTTCAGGTACCGATCACAGACTTTCTGGATCCAAGTTACAGTTACGGAACCTTCCTGAACGGTCATTACAAAATGACCGCCCCAATAAGCTTCGGTATGATGTCGCAGTTGGCGAATTATTTGCAAAGTAATGCTCAGAAGATAGCTCAGACGATCGGTCCGGCCAACTACGGTCATGATAACTATGCCTCGACAATACCTGACTACTCAGGATATGAGAATCCAAACGCAGCTTATGCGATGGCGACGGTCAAAGCAGGTTCCCGGGTTACCGTGATCGGTGGGGTCAGGTATCAGACTTTCCAGTCGCACTATACCGGAGTTGCAGGTGTAACGAGTCCCGAATCATACTATGCCTACAACCATTACGATACAACGGTTACCCGCTACAACGGCTATTGGCTGCCTGACGTAACGCTAAGGTACGATCCCACATCATGGGCCGACATAAGGCTTTCCTACACGAATACACTGGCTTATCCGAGTTTCGGAGATTTCATACCGAAGATCAATCTGTCCAACGTCACGGTCGGTTGGAACAACAGCCAGCTGATTCCCGCACATTCGGTCAACTATGATGCGGCCGTATCGATCTATAACAACGCGATCGGACTTCTCAGCGCTGACTTCTTCCTCAAGCAGATCAGAGATATGATCTATTCGTGGCAGTTCTATGTGAAAGGGGATTCGGCTTTGTATTACTTGCCGACAAACCTGGCCACTTTCAATCCCAATAACACATACAGTGTAAACACGACGGAGAACAACCCGTTTCTGAATAAAGTGTACGGATTGGAAATCGACTGGCAAACGCATTTCTGGTATTTGCCCGGAGTGCTTTCCGGGCTAGTGCTCGGCGTCAATTACACGCATACGAAGTCTATAGCTCATTACCCGTATACACTGAGAGTGTCGAACGGCCGGAGCGTCACGTTCATCGACACGTCTTTTACGGATAGGCTCGTGGATCAGCCCGATAACATATTCAACCTTTCCCTCGGGTATGATTACCAGGGATTTTCAATCCGTGTCGCCATGGTTTATCAAGCCGATATTTTTACGGCGGCCAATCAGGCGCCTCAGCTTCGGGGCTACACTGCAGCGTACAGGCGTTGGGACGTCGCAGCCCGCCAGAAGTTGCCCTGGTTCGGGATGCAGCTTTACGCGGATCTTAACAACATAAACGGAGCAAACGATATAAATATAATCCAGGCAGGAGTTCCTACCTCGATACAAGACTACGGATTCACTGCTGATTTTGGGGTGCGTTGGAGACTATAGATAATTGGAGCGATTCTCACGAACCAATGAGTCAAGAAGTGAACCATAATATGAAACCATTTTACTTCAACGGGCAACAAAACAGGTCTCCCTATTGGTGCGGCATTCTTCCAATGGGAGACCGCATCAACTTAATTAACGAAACCCTTCAGAGAAGGAGCATTACTATGAAAAAGTTACTAGCCTATTCGGCTGTAATTTCGTTGGTTGTCTTCTTCGGCTTTTCAAAGAAGACATTTGCTGACGGCAGTGACACTCTTGTCGTATACGCGAATGGGCCGACTCTCGACCAGGTAATAAACAGCGATACGACCGCAACTGGTCAGCAGGCCCATAGCGTGTATAAGCTTGTATCGCTGGATACAACTTACATATTCCTGGCGGCAACCACGCCGAGGTCCAGTGTAACATTCCTTGGAGTCCTCGGCTCTGACGGTCGCCCGCCATGCATACAGCCCGGTGTCCTGAGTTCAAATGCAATACCCAAGATTTGCTTTGATGTGCTGAGAAACGGCCTGACCGTCAGGTTTGAGAACATCTACTTCGAGGATATGTCGACCAACGGGTCAAATGCAGCAGGCAGTCACGACATTCTTGTCGGAGCCGACTCCGTGAAACTCTATATGAACAACGTGATCTCCGACGAAAACACCGGAACCGTGGTCGGTTACACCGGGAATTCGGATGACTTCTATATTACAAACTGTGACTTCAGGGACGGTGTTAACCCGCCGACGTGGACCGATACTGAAATCCTGGCTCCGTTGTGGCCGGCAGTACCAGCCGTTGATTCGATCGTAATGAAGTACAACACGTTGTTCTGCGACAACGCCTATGCAGTTGTGGCGAAGCCTCCCACAAAATACATCGACTTCGACCATAACAGCGTTGTCTACTCATTCCTGCAGCCATTCTTCATCTTTGCTGCTCTTCACGCGAGGATTGACAACAACATTTTCTACGGCGCGTTCGTAGGAGGTGAACTGAAATCCGAATATCCGTGGTGGGATGAGGAGTTTTCACCCGCGCCACCATCGATTATAGACTTCGATACGATGAACGTCGCCAGCGACAAGGTGTTTGACCCGCAAGATTCCACTAAATCTGATTGGCGAATGCTCGCCGAGGCAAAGAGAACCGTTGAAGTGGAAAACAACGATTTCTATGAGCCGACAACAGTGACGAATTTCTGGACGGATTGGAACGATACTGCTAAGGCGGGATCCTCGGATTCCCTATATACTCCGCCGTGGATGAATGCACGTACCCAGCACATGTTCAACGACAAGACCGATTGGCCTGGGTTCACGGCATCGGGTAATATGATTGTAGATCCTGACTACGGCTCTTCATTTGCAAATGTGCTGCAAGGCGGCGGCAATTACGGAGTTGGATTGCTCCCTTACTTTACCTTGATAAGGACGGCACAATCGCCAACGACTCCATGGGGATATCAGATACAGACCATACCTTCGGGGGCTTATAACTGGATCCCGTATTGGCCGCTGCCGGAGGCTGCCGACATGCAGTACACCAATTCGTCGGTAAAAAGCGGCAGCAATGACGGAAAACCGCTGGGCGATCCATACTGGTTCACAGGGCTTACCGCCGTCAAACAACCGGCCCCGCAGGTTGCTACGAAGTTTAATTTGAGCAACAACTATCCGAACCCGTTCAATCCGACGACTGTCATCAAGGTCAGCCTAAGCGAGGCCGGGATGATGAGCCTCAAGATATACAACGTGCTCGGCCAGCTGGTGAAGGTCGTGGACCAGGGGAGTAAAGCGCCCGGTGTATATGCTTACGATGTGAACATGGATAATTTCGCCAGTGGAGTCTATTTCTACACTCTCCAGCAAGGAGCGAACATCATGACGAAGAAGATGCTTTTGTTGAAATAACTGTGCCATATTGAGACGCGGACGACGATATCCCTTGTCCTTCCGGGAAAGGTGGATCCCGTCCGCTTCTCTATGCGGGATTGTATTCGTGCGCTACGGCGGACCGTGAACAAGAGTCGCGGGCACCGGGTGTCCTCTGCCGGACGGATGGATGTTTGACCTCAAAGTTACCCTATCCTATAGCAAGCGTTATGGTAATTCAAAAACTCAAAGGAGGAGCATGGCATGTTGGTACTAACAAGAAACGCTAAGACTGTCGCCGCAAACGTGTCGTTACGGCGGTTGCTGACAGGAGCATTGTGGATGCTGTTCCTTGGCCCCATTCTGTTGTTTAATCCTGTGCTCTTTGCTCAAACATCGACTTATAACTTCACTCGCGCTATCACTTTTCCTGTTGCGGATTCGCTCGTATCGCCCTATCTGTGTACGGTCGATTCCTCGGGCAATCTATGGGTGGCGTCCTCGCAAGCGACGCCGACCGGGGACGATTCCACGGCGCTTAACGCGCTGTTTGAGGCGGCTCCGGGAGACTCACAGCTTCATCTCGTACTTACCTTCGCAGACTCCGACAGTGTACGGGAGATAACTGGATTGACTTCAACAGGAGACGATATTTTTGTCATCTCCCGGGTCTATAACGCTGCCGGTCCACTTACCTATCCTTATTCACAGATGATCTATTTGCCAGACGGAAATCCGGCCAGGAGAGTCAGGTTCAGGAACCCCTGGGGGGACTATGGAACATGGTACAGCGGTCTTGCAGGGACGCGCGACGGATATCTCTATTTCGGTCAGTCGTATCTGATGACCATAGGAACCATCTGGGGTCAAACGGAAGACTCATTACACTTCGGTTCTACGACCGGCTTTGCACACATCGATTTTAGCACTCCTATGGAGCCGGGTGGTGCGTTCACATCTCCATATTATACCGATCTCATTCGCAGCATCGCTGTCTATCCGGACTCGGACTACGGGGATGTCGTAATGAATCAAGGGACGCTTCCAACTGTCTGGCAAGCGTCCGACACGACAAAAAATCTTCCGACATGGTTCGACACAAACAATATGGAGCGCAACACCGCCTACGGCAATGTGGGAGGAAAAACCCATCTTTATATCCCCTACGCGGGCACGACGCTGCTACCGATCCTGGTAATCGATGCAACGACAGGAGATTCGGTCGGAACTCTCGATACGGCCGGTATATCCGGCGGCACGTTTCCACTGGAGGGGATCGGCGTGTCAAAAGACGGGCTGATCTTTGCCTCGAACCTTACGGTGAATGCTCAAACGAGTCCCTTCAAGGTTTACGAATGGACGAGCGATAGCGCGAAGCCGACGGCGGTGATCAGTTATGCAGATAGTGTCTACCGGCTCGGTGACCATATTACGGTGACGGGTTCAGCGTCAGACAACTCTCTGACGATTTGGGCTGCGGCAATGGGTAAGAAAGCGGTCGTGAAGTTTACTACTACCGACAACGGAGCTTCGTTTAGGCCGACCGTAATACGGCTCAACGATGCAGCCAACATCGGGAGCACGCCTAAGGTATATCCACTGTCGAATGGGGACTTTTTTGTCAGTTCTGCAGGGGTAGGTATAAAGGAGTACGATGCGACAGGTAACTTGATTGGAGCGGTAACTCCCACGTCAACGTCGATAGGGAGCATGGCGTACCTGTCGGGCGGTTCACCGGAGCATGCTTACATTATAGAATACGATTACACCGAGGAGATTGCCAGAGTGCTTGATGTAACGAACGGGATTGCGAATGCCGATTCCATTGCAGCGACGCCAACTCTCGGTACTGCGGCAAACCTGAACGGAACAGGTGATATCGCCGTCGAGAGCAATGCGAATAACTCGTTTACATTGTTTGTACTTGGAACCAACAATGGGCTCGCCGCCTACACTTTCGGCTCTCATCCTTCGGATACGAGCGTTGTCGTATTCACGTCGAGAAACTCGGCCATCGGCGGAAGTGTGCCGAACGGCGGCATTGCTGCTTGGACAGGCGGCAGTGCATTTAATCCTGTCGGCTACCATGCTCTTAGAGTGACGGATCCAAGCGGCCTTCTCACGTGGGGAACAGACATCCCCTATGGGATAGCGATTCAGCCGAAGACAGGATACCTTTTTGCTTGCGGCACAGATTCAGCCCGCAGATGGGTGAAGGGGTTCCAGGTGACATATGCTCCCGGATTTGGTTACTTTGCAACTTCGGCCGATGAACTTCCGAGCAGCACGTCGAAGGACAAAAGCACAATCAATATTGCGGGCGCACCATTCGTCGCGCCGACCGATGTGGCATTCAACGAAGACGGTTCCACCGCTTATGTTGCTGACAGGGGTTCAAAAATGGTCTACGTATTCAATTCTGCGGCCACTACACCAGGGTTGCCGAAAGTCTGGCAGTACTCCGATTGGACAGGTAACCTTCCGGATTGGTTCAATACAAATAGCGAACTGCGTAGTATGGCGTACGGGAAAGTGGGAGGTCAGCATGATCTTTTCGTGACCTTCGGAGCCACGTCTCTAATGTCTCCAATGATACTAAGTGCTGCCACCGGTGATTCAGTAGGCATACTTGACACGACTGGGATATCGGGCGGCACGTTTCCGCTTGATGGCATTGGCGCATCATCAGATGGGTTGATTTTCGCATCGAACCTGACAGTCAATGCCCAGACTTCTCCCTTCAAAGTTTATGAATGGGCGAGCGAGGGCGCAAAGCCGACGGCTGTGATCAGTTATGCAGATAGCGCTTACCGGCTGGGTGACCATATTACTGTGACTGGATCCGCGTCTGACAACTCATTGACGATCTGGGCGGCGGCCATGAACAAGAAGGCGGTTGTGAAGTTTACCACCACAGATAACGGTGCCTCTTTCACACCTACGGTGATAATCCTCAACAATGCAGTCAGCACAGGAAGTACACCAAAGGTATATCCGGCGTCAAACGGAGATTTCTTCGTGAGTTCGGCTGGAGTAGGGATCAAGGAATACGATGCATCCGGCAATTTGCTCGGAACAGTCTCATTCCCCTCAGCCTGGATCGGGAGCATGGCATATCTTTATGGCGGCTCACCCGAGCATGATTACGTCATAGAATACGACTACTCCCATGAGGTTGCCAGGGTTCTCGATGTAACAAGCGGCATTGGAAGTGCCGACTCCGTAGCAGGAACTTCTACTCTTGGAACTTTGCCGAACTTGAACGGAACAGGTGATATTGCTTACGAGATCAACCCTGATAGCACGGCGACAATCTTTGTGCTTGGTACCAACAACGGTATCGGTGCGTACACGTTCGGTGCCAACTTGACCGGAGTGCGTGAGAACAAGCCTGAGGGCGTTCCATCATCGTTTGTCCTGAACCAGAACTATCCGAATCCATTCAACCCGACAACCATAGTCAGTTACTCTGTGCCTGAAAGAAGTTATGTGACCTTGACAGTATACAATGTACTCGGGCAGGAAGTTAGAACACTGTTTGCCGGCTATGAGCAACCGGGAAACTACGCAGTCACTTTTGACGGCAGCAGGCTTGCAAGCGGAGTGTATTTTTGTCGTCTCAATGCGGGCGGCAACTCCTTCACCAAGAAGATGGTACTAATGAAATAACGACACACCTCCTTAAGGTTAGCCGGGACCGCTCTGCAGCGAAGACGAGCGGTCCCGACTTTTCGCCTAGTCTGTAAACTAAGCAGACCGGGGTGGTAGTAAAGCAGGAAAAAACGAGGAATTATAAGTGGACTCAGCGAAATGAAAACGAAACTCTTGTGTATATTTCTCCTCCTTAGCGTATATGTAGGTATGTCCTATGCTCAGACTTTTGTTGATCCTGAGACCCGAGGAGTGTGGATACCCGTAGATTTTGCTCCATACGATTCCGCTTCAGTGGAGACTATGATGAGAAATCTAAGTGCGGCAAACTTTAACGTGGTCTACCTGGACGTGTGGGACGGTCACAGTGTCGACGCGGGAACGGTGTATCCTAGTGCCGTGGTGGCTGATGCTGGTGGGCCGAGGCAATATCCTGAATTCGTGGGGACGGATCCGTTGAGGACATACATCGACATCGCTCATAAATACGGCATCGAGGTTATTGCCTGGTTCGAATTGATGCCTTTTGATATAAGCGTAAGTAGCGATTCAATTAAAGCTGACGAACCGCTCCTTCTAAAGGCAAACCCCGGCTGGGCAATGGTGCAGCGTGACACGACCAAGGTTGGGTACCATCACGAAGGCTACGGTTATTACTGGGGAATGGATCCTGCGGTGTCCGGAGTGGCAAACTTCGTCGTTAACCTTTACACCGAGCTGGCGAGAAATTATCCTGACCTGGACGGGATCGAGTCTGATATAGAAAACGATACAACCTTTTCATACTCCGATACTGCGCGGATTCGGTTCATGCAGGAGACCGGTAACCCCGATCCGTTGACGTTGCCCGACAATAACTCTGCATGGCTGTCATGGCGGCGACTTCAGGTAACGAACATTGTCAAGAGAATCTATCAGGACGTGAAGGAGGTCAACCCCCAGTGCGTGATCACTGCCGCAGTTGATCCTCCCGCCTGGGGATTGTACACCTACCTTTCATCATGGGACGTGTGGTCAAAAAACAATTACGTCGATATGGTAGATCCCATGCTGTACGAACCGACGACTTACTTTGACAGCGAGCTGAAGGGATGCATATCCTTTGTTCCTCCGGGGTTTAAAGTGAATGCAGGTATCGATGCGACAAACAACTCGCTTAACGACGTAGTTTCTGAAATTCGGGATGCACGGGCCAATGGTGCAGCGGGAGAAGTGATCTGGTATTACACTCCTATATCCTCGCCGGCGGACCTCGCCACGTTGAAGTCAGAAGTATTTACTGCTAAAACTCTTCCATCTTATGACGATTTGGTCATGGATAACTCAAGCAGCGGATTGTTCCGAACTGTCGGCTCATGGACGACAGAAAGAGGAGGTTACAAAAGCACTTACCTTACCAGTCAGGCTGCAGCCGGTGATACCGCATTTTTCAGCGTCAGAGTTCTGAGGAGCGGCACTTATACTCTTTATGGGTATTGGTCCGGCGATTCAGCAACAAACTGTGCTAGAGCAATAGTCCAAACGAGCACCGGCGCTTTTGTCAAGTTGGATACCGTTGACCAGGCGCTGAATCTAAATTCATGGTCGTACGTCGATAAGTTTGATTTGAATTCCGGTGACAATGTAACCATAAAACTGAGTGGGACGGGCGGCGGCAATTTGGTCGCCGACGCATTCAGGCTGAGGCGAGGTCATCCGTTCACGCTTATAGATTATGCTGTCCCCGACAGCCAGACAATTATGCTTAAGTTTTCAGACCCGCTTCTCGATCCTCCGCTCTCATTCACGAGAGTATTAACGTCTCTCGGAGAAACTGGGATCAGTTACTTTGTTGATCCGGGAGATAATACAGTCCTCCATATAAGTGTCCCTCCACTGAAGCAAGGGGACGAGTTTACCTTAAGGGTAGATAGTCTAGTCGATCTATCCTATGACACTCTGAATGTCGTTCAGTCTCTTACTTACGATCCGGACAGTACCACTCATCTGATAGACGACCAGACTTCCGGATCCTTTCATAAACTTACCGGGACATGGACCGAAGATACTAGCTACACTGCTGTTAACGGTGAGTATTGGTTAACAAAGCAGGCTTCATTGATTTCGCGAGCAGAGTGGGGGCCACTGACGATACAAAACAACGGATACTACGAGGTTTATGCAGATATTCCCAGCACGCATGTTCCTTTGACCGATAGCTGTCTCTACATAGTGTCGGAACATTTCGGAACGGATTCTATTCATGTTTCGCAGGCATCGGCAACGGGGTGGTTGAAGCTTGGGAATTTCCCTTACTACTCCGGGGATCAATTCGCTGCGCTGGTCTCATCCGAAGCTGGGGCCGATACCAGCAAGTACCTGGTTGCGGACGCTATGATGCTAAGGAGATCCGTTGAGATAACCGGTGTGGTAACCAAGTTGAACGTGTTACCGGACAAACCCGGCCTAAGCAACAACTATCCCAACCCTTTCAACCCGTCCACTTCGGTGAATGTAGTTTTGCCGCGAGCCGGACCTATGAGTCTTAAAGTCTACAACTCTTTGGGGCAATTAGTCATGACGGTAGATCAGGGATTCAAACCAAAGGGCGAATATACATACATCATTAACATGGGCAACCTCGCCAGTGGGGTGTATTTTTGCGTGCTTCGGCAAGGAGAAACTTCCTTAGTTAAGAAGATGGCCCTTGTTAAATAACCACTCTTGCAGTTCGAGTTCTTAAACAAAGGAAAATTCTTATGAAACTACCGAAGCATTTATTCGCATTGGTCATCGCGGTCTTTATTTGTCTTTCGGGTTACGTCTCGGCAAAAACAAGCCATACTCCTTCAAGTCCAACGGCGGCTAGTCGGTCTATATTGGTATCCGTCTCACCGGCCAGAGTGAGTGTCGGAGATACTGTCAGGATAGAGATTGAAGCCAGAGGCGATGCGCCGCTCAGTGCGGAGATTCTGGTTCCTGATGAAGGTGCCTCTTCTTTGAAGTTGACCCCGGTAAAAAAGGGAGTCTATTCTTCTCGATTCATTATCAGCAGCAATGATCCACAGGGACTTTACGCGATTCAGGTATGGACCGGGGATCGAACTGCACCCACGGCACTGGGGAAAGCGACTTTCCTCCTCAAGAAGCTTATCGGAGATTTCTGCATTACCGGAGTTTTCAATCCAAAGAACCCAGAAAAAGACATGAACCGGTACATCCGGCAGATGAAAGGCTTCGGAGCAAACTTCCTGATCCTCACGTCCTTTATCACGCCGAAAACGGTCTACTACAAGTCCAAAATCTGCGATACAAAAAATTCATCTGCGGTTGACCAGAGCTATCTCGGCGACATGCTGAAGTGCGCCGATCGAAACGGAATCTCGGTGATGCTCTCCGCAACCTGGGATGCAACACGAGACATTACATATCCCGATCGTCTGAAGAACACAGAGGAAGTAGTAAAAGAGCTGTACGACCTCTTTAGTCATCATCACTCACTCGTCGGGTTTTACGTGGATCAGGAAGGAAGCGGAATATACTACTCTCCTTACGTGAGAAAACTATGCGGTTATATCAAGCAGGTTAATCCCGGATTGCTCACCGCTTGCTCGCCCTACATGAACAACGCTTTGCTTGCCAGCTATCTGAGCACCATCAGAAGTCTCGATATGATTATCTATCAAGGCATGACTATGGCAAGCTACAGACCGGACAACCGTGTCAAGTTTCCACTGAGAAGGGTGAAAGATTTCGGTTCGCTCTCCACCGGTGCAAAGCAACTTGAAAACAAGATTGCCTTAACTCATGTTGAGACATTCGGGTTTGGCGAGGAAACCGTGAAGAATTTGTACATCACCGGGTATAACAACATTTATCAACAAATCCTGAGTGCCGCGACTGTTCCCGAGAATGACGGGATCATCATGTACGATTACAGCGGCTCCATTTACAACATAATCAGGCAATACCCGCAGTACAGGAAGGAGCTTATCCCTAGCCGGTATGCCGTCGTTGACGGAATGAAAGCGTTCGAACTGATCGGCAAGGCCTCCATGCAGCGGAATCAACTCGCAATTTATTTTCCATACACAGACTGGCAGGATTACAGGTGGCAGCGTTACTACTACAAAGCCTTTGATGCCTTCAGGATGATGGGGATCCCGGTCAATGTTCTTCCATATGCGCCGCTGCACAGTGAATCTTACTTGCCGTACTGGCCGTTCCACGAAAATCCCAGAGTACTGAAGCGCCTGCTGAAAGAGAAGGAAGTGCTGGTGTTCCCGAGCGTATCCGGTTTCCAGGCGACGGACAGCGATCTGATGAAGAGCTTCCTGCAAGATGGTGGTACTGTCGTCGCGTTCGGTAAGAGGATACCAATGGGCAGGACATATAACCGCAAGGTTTTGTTTGGAATAGAGAAAACCGGCAAGAGTGCCACACATACCGAAATCATCGGCCAGGAAAGTCTGACCGGGACGGCAGACCGTAGTTGGAAGCTTGAAAATGTGACGCTTCCCGTCTGGAGAAGCACAGGTGCAAAGGTCCTCGCGAAGTTCGAGGACGGCTCTCCGGCCATAACTTTGAATAAATACGGAAAGGGAACCGTCGTCTCTATCTTCACGACTGCAAAGACGGCAGCCCGGTTTTTCCCGGATCTCGTGCGTGGCGTGTTTAACCGCATCGGCGTGCATCGTTATGTAGACATAATTGGAACCAACGAGAATTGTGATGTTGCCGTCTCCAGTACGAAGACAGGTTTCGTTGCCGCTGTAGTGAACCATAACGCGACGGACCTTCATATCATCCTTAGACCGCTAACGACATTTTCGCCCGGACGAACGCAAGACTGGACAGATATGGTCTCGAAGGAGGAATTCGCGAAGCTGAAAAACAACGAGCCGTTAAGCATAGATGTGAAGGCGAGAAGCTACAGGTTGATCAAGATGGCAAATGAATCGGGGAAGTGATGATAACAAACGTGAGCTGTTGTTCGGTTCTTTCGTCAAGCGAAGTGTTCTTTTGACCAAGAAACGAATCCCGGAGTCCGTCTGGTGCGCAAAAGGAGAGAAATGACAGGCAGGAGGAGACCTCATACAGTTGAAACCGGGGAATCTCCCGAGAACAAGGAAACGCATTGATCCTTTCTATGTACAGGTTCTGGTTTAGATAACTGTTCGTGGAATGCACGAATTGAGCTGCAGATCGAGCGCAGCATTCTACTCGTTTCCACGAATCATAAAGCGAGAGGATCACCATGAAAGCTTCACCTATGTTCTCGGGCACGGCGTCATTCACGCTGACCATAATTGCGGCAGCGACTCTTTGCTTGATGCTGCCGGCTGAGCCTGTGCGGGCGCAACAGATATTTGCCACTCCGTCAGGGTATTCCGCTTGTGCAATTGACGCCAAAGGGAACCTCTATGTCTGGGGTTGTGACAACTACAATCGCACAGTGGTCTCTGCCCGTACGCCGCAGGACTTGACGCCGGTGAAGGTTTCTTTTCCGAGTGGTGTGACGAGCTGGAAGACCGCCGCTGTAGGAGCCTACTATACTCTTGCACTCGGCAATGACGGCAACATCTACGGATGGGGATACAATGGCTATGGCGAACTAGGGGACGGCAACACGAACAGCACCGGTACATTCGTCAAAGTCGAGCTACCTGATGGAGTTACTGCGTGGACCGCAGTAGCGGCCGGGGACAGCTTCAATTTGGCAATCGGCAATAACGGTATCCTGTACTCGTGGGGAGCGAATTCTCAAGGCCAGCTGGGAAACGGTACCACAACAAGTTCGACAACACCTGTTGAAGTCAGCTTGCCGAGCGGAGTAAGAGCAGCGGCCATCGCCGCCGGCGAGCAGTTCGCCGCAGTAATCGGAAGCGACGGAAAAGTTTACGTATGGGGTACTAATGACAATGGTCAATTGGGCACGGGCTCGTCCAAACCGTCCTATTCCGATGTACCACTTACCGTTAGCCTGCCGAGCGGAATCACGCCGATGGATATTTCCACCGGGAGGAGTTACTTCCTCGTTATCGGGAGTGATGGAAACATATACGGGTGGGGCGGCAACAGCGCCGGTCAACTTGACAATTCTGCCACATTCGGAACGCTTGTATACTCGCCTGTAATTGCCACGAAACCCAGCGGCGTGACGTCATGGAACAAGGCGGTAGGCGGAGGTGAAGGATTCTCGCTGGGAATCGCAAACACCGGTGCAGTATATGCATGGGGATACAATGGTTTAGGTGAATTAGGTGTCGGGAATATTACCGCAACGAAGGCAGCGAGCGATACAGCACACGCCGTCGATTTGCCGAACGGGATAACCGGCATAGACATAGCGACAGCCGATTATTCGGATTTTGCTTTAGGAGCAGAGGGAGACACTGTCTACGCATGGGGGTACAATGCGCAAGGTGAACTCGGCATAAACAAGACGACCACCGATGAATTGAAACCGGTCGAGGTCCTTGGCGCGGGAGGAGTAGGTTATCTTGCTTTGTCCGGCGCACTTACGGCCCCTACTCTTGTTTCGCCTGACGGCATCGCTGGCGTGCCCCGCCTGGCAACTATGATATGGGATTCAACTTCCGGGGCTACTGAATATCAGTTACAGGTAGCTACAGGTAATCAATTCTACTTTTCGGCACTTGTAGTAGATACCACGTTATCTGACACGTCCGTTACATTGTCAGCCCCGCTAGCTGCTAACACGAAGTATTATTGGCGGGTCATCGCTTCAAATAGTCTTTTCAGTACTCCATATTCCGCAATCGATTCTTTTAAGACCGGAACCGGAATCGAAGCGGTCAATTATCCGAGCCAAACGCCCAATGAGTTTACACTCTTTCAAAACTATCCTAATCCTTTCAACCCGACGACGGTAATCGGGTTCAATTTTCCGAGTTCCGGGTTCGTCAGTCTGAAGGTTTACGACATCATCGGGCGAGAGGTCGCCACGCTCGTAGACGGTCGCGAGAGCAGAGGATATCATTCCGTAAGGTTCAACGCGGGTTTGTTATCCAGCGGTGTGTACTTCTACCGAATCACCGCAGGGAAATATACCTCGGTAAAGAAATTGATGTTGGTTAAGTGAAAAAGTTCACTTTTCTAACCGCATTGTTGATCACCTTCTGTGGAACCCTTGCGGAAGCAGGCTATCTCCCGCCTGCACAAACGCGCGGTGTGTGGATCAGTCAAAACTATTTGACGGGCGGCCACACTGCGATCGAAACGATGATAAGAAACCTCAGCGCAGCGAATATCAATGTTATCTATGTGGAAGTATACACTCACGGCATGACCATTTACCCTAGCGCCGTAATGCAGAATGCCGGAGGAATCCTTCAGAACCCGACATTTCAGGGAACCGATCCGCTCAAGACCGTAATTGAAATCGCACACAAATATGGAATCCAGGTCTTTGCCTGGTTTGCGAGTCCGCTCTTGTTGTCTCAAGCAAGCAGTTCGTCTCAGGTCCCGCCGATTCTGGTGAAGAATCCCAGTTGGACTGCCGTCCCGCGTGACACGACCGACCGCTTTTATCCGCCGCATAATGGCAGCCCGTATTCGTTTGAGATGGACCCGTGTGTCTCAGGCGCCGCCGACTTTGTGGTAAACCTCGAAACCGAGTGTGCTAGGAATCATCCCGGCATTGATGGCATAGAGACGGACATAGAAAATGACACGACCGGCTGGTATGGAGATTCTACAAGAGCTCTCTTTATGAAAGAGACGGGGAATCCTGATCCTCTTACTTTGCCGGACTTGAATCAAGCCTGGCTTGCGTGGCGACAGCTTCAGGTCACGAATCTCATACGGAGAATTTACCAGAGTATTAAGAGCGTAAACCCGGATTGCATTGTAAGCGCGGCAGTACCTCCGCCTTATATGTCTGCCTATACGCTTGAGTCATGGACTGTTTGGGCAGACGACGGCTATGTCGACGCGATCGAGCCTCTGCTTTATCTGTCGCCTTCCAGTTTCAACACGGAATTGCTTGTCTCCAAGACCTACGTACCCGGCGGCTTCCAGTTGTTTCCGGGGGTGGCTGTCAATTCCGCCGGCTCGTTTTCTAACGCTGTATCTGAAATGAAGGATGCCATAGCCGGAGATCCTGGAGTTGTGATTTGGTACTACGGTTACCTTATTCCCTCTCCAGGTTCCTTTGCTGCGCTCAAGTCGGACATCTTTTCCCTGAGAACTATTCCAACTTTTGATGACAGGATCGTCGACAATTATGGAGCGGGGGAATTTCACACGACAGGATCATGGACTACGCAGCGCGGAGGACTGGGGGGATACGGCGGGACATATCTGGCCGCTCCGGCGGTCCGGGGAGACACGGCCGTGTTTTCCGGGAAAATCCTTTGCAGCGGAGACTACGATCTGTATGGTTATTGGCCTGGCGATTCATCAGCCAATTGTTCACATGTCGTGGTGCAAACTATCGCATCCGGCTTCAGCAAGCTCGATACAGTCAACCAAAAGCTGAACATAGGAAGTTGGTCTTATGTTGATAGGTTTTATCTTGATGCAGGGGAGAATGTTACGATAAAATTGTCTGGCACGGGCGGAGGTAATCTGATCGCGAACGCATTCCGGCTCAGGCGGGGAAATCGATTTGTTTTGAGTGACTATGCTGTGCCTGACAGCGAGACAATTCTACTCAAGTTTTCAAATCCTTTGCGTGATCCCGTGTCACGGGTAACGTCAGTCGCCACTCTGCCCGCGATGTCCGGCATAAATTTCTACGTCGATCCTGTCGATAACACGATACTCCATGTGTCGGTACCTGTGTTGCAGCAGGATGTCCCTTTCACATTGAATGTGAAGGACCTGGTAGATAACTCATATGACACGTTGAGCTTTTCGCAGGCGCTGGATTATGATCCCGATAGCACAGCGCTTATCGTCGACGACCTAACTCAGGGTCTATTTTCAACGCTTTCCGGGATATGGATTCAGGATACAAGCTCTTCGGCGATCAACGGCGAGTATTGGCTGGCGAAGCAAGGCGTTCCAGGTCCCGTAGCGAAATGGGGACCGTTGGAGATAAAAAAGGGGGGATACTATGACGTATACGCGCATATCCCGCAATCGCAGGCACCTCTTTCAAAGCGATGTTTCTATGTCGTTCAGAATGATATCGGGACCGACACGGTTTACGTTTCGCAACAGTCCAACGCCGGAAAGTGGATAAATCTAGGCAGCTTCCCGCTCAGCACGGGTGGGGAGTATTCGGTTTGGGTTTCTTCCGCGCCGGGAGCCAATCCTGCCGATTATATCGTTGCCGATGCACTGATGTTGAATAGATCAGTAGAGGTCACGGGAGTGAAGACCCCCGTTGCCAATGCAGCGGGAAAGTTCTACCTCAGCGACAATTATCCGAACCCGTTCAATCCATCGACAACCATCAGTATAACCCTTGCGAGAAGCGGAATGATGAGTTTGAAAATCTACAATGTGCTCGGACAGCTCGTGAAGGTTGTGACTCAAGGTGACAAAGCTCCGGGCGTATATACGTGCCATGTCTACATGGACAACTTGGCCAGCGGAGTTTATTTCTATACACTTGAGCAAGGATCAAATGTCATGACAAAGAAGATGCTTCTGTTGAAATAACAGTGGGTGATAAAATGACTTACATAGAGTCGAAGTAATGAAATATACGATAAGAAGATTTGCGCCTTTTGGATGGGGCTTCTGCACGTTGTCTTTTCTATTCTGTGGACTGGCGGCCAACACTTTCGGGGCGACTATCGCACCGGCGCCTCCCTCGGGAATGGTTAATCTGTCGCAAGGCAAGCCGTACACAATAACCCAGCTTCTCTCTACGCAGTACTCATATGCACCGACCCAGGCAACGTATTACAAGAAGGGCGCACTTACAGATGGACTAATCGGATCTTCAACTTCATTTGCCGACGGTGAATGGCAGGGATACCTTCGCGGGGCTTCACGCACGGTGATCATCGACATGGGACAGGTGAACTCGGTGATGCAGATACAGGAGAGGTTTCTGAGCGACCCTTCAGCCGGCATTTCTTTCCCGATGTATGTCACATATTCTATTTCTTTGAACGACACTGACTGGGCTAACGTGGGTACCGTAAACTCAGCAATACTGTTGACCGCGAGCGGGGTCAGGGTTCAGACATACGCAGTATCCGGATTCGATTACGAAGCAAGATATGTAAAGATGACGTTTCCTGTCTACGTTTGGGCCTTCGCGGATGAGTTTCAGGTATTTGGTGAGAAGGGCGTCACGGACAGTACGACGGTGCCACAGGCGACTCCACCTCCTCCATCACCTTATCCGAACGAATATTGTCCACCGGGCTCTCCCACCGTAGGGGGGACAAAAAACATGGTACTCATTTACAACGGCTACTATGCTTCGAACCCGTCTTTAGGAGAGAATACGGTAAATCAACTCACACCGTATGTCGGCTATGAGAACACTTCTGGCAAGGTGACTGATTTTATGTTCGACGGTTTCCTGTTCCTTCCTTATGTTGCCGGTGGGCCGTCTGGTGGTGGGTATTACTGCGACCCGGCTCGTCCGACGGTTGAATCGGATTGGCAATACTATCTCGACAACACGTTCGATTCGTCGTACAACCTCGGAGCATTGAACACTGCGGTGGGAAATGTCAAGAAATCTCTGGACGATTCTTCTTACAAAGCAAAGGTGGAGATCGCTATTCCATACCCGACACCGACTGAAACGAATTTTGGAAAAATCGATAGTGCCGGAAAGTCTTTGAACTTCACTTATCTGGCCGACAGGGAGGCAGCCATCAAGTGGTATGTAGACAGTGTGATGACCAAATGGAGTGCGGCAGGGTATGCGAACCTCGACCTCGTCGGATTTTACTGGTATCAGGAAGAGGCGGAATTCGATGTCGACGACAGTGAGACTGCGATGATCAGATTTGCAGGCAACTACGTCAGGGGCCTAGGAAAGGTGCTCGATTGGATCCCTTCGTACCAGGCTTCGGGGGTGGTCGAATGGGACTCGCTCGGTTTCGACGCTGCAGTAATGCAACCCAACTATGCCTTTCACAGCTGGCCTGAGCAGGAGCTCGGTGAGGCTGCGGATGCGGTTAAGAAGCTGGGCATGGGAATCGAAATTGAGGTTCCCGAGGATCTTTCAAGCCTACAGAACAGGGACAAGTATTACGCATATCTGAACTACGGCATCACGAAAGCTTACATGACCGGTGCGGTCCATATGTATTATCAGGGCGGGGGCCCCGGGGCTTTCTATACATGCTGTACAAGTTCGGATTCGGCACTCAGAAGTATTTATGATCGGACCTACGACTTCATAAAAGGAACATATATCACCACTCTTGTCGAAGGTGAAAGCGAGTTGCCGAAGAGTGTTCAGCTTATGCAGAATTTCCCGGACCCGTTCAACCCGTCCACAACCATTGATGTAGACCTGTCAAGAAATGGAATGATGAGCCTGAAAATCTACAATGTACTGGGCCAGCTCGTGAAAGTGGTCGATAGCGGATACAAGGAAGCCGGTGAATATAGATACAGCATCGACATGAATAACTGTGCCAGCGGCGTATACATCTACACACTGCGACAAGGTGCCAACGTGATGACTAAGAAAATGCTTCTGCTGAGGTAACCCTGGTAACGGGAAATTGCCTCTTGAGAAAACAACCAAACGAGGATACCTGATTTATGAAGATGAGATCCCTTTTAGAAAGCTCGATCATCTGTTTGCTCCTTCTTGCAACGACTGCATATTCCCAAAATGAAAGCGCGAGGATAACTCTGTCCTGCAATACGAAGAACAACCTGTGTGTACTCCTGCGCATGAATGACATAAACATGGACGTCTACAATACTCCCCGCCAGGCAATTATGCATGCGATGAGGGGAACGGGTGTTCTGATACTGGCTAACTCTTATCCCCAATACAAGACCTCGATTAGCGATCATCTTCTTCAGATTGCAAACGAAAAGGGGCTGAGACTCTATATAGAGTATCCGGCCTCCTTGCCGGGCTTGAACATTCAGGACACCGTTATCGCAACAAACCTCGAAAGAGGCGTGGTCGTATCCGACGTGTTCGGAAAAAAACTGCGACCGATGAGAATACTAGGGATCAACGGTTGTCACGTGGTACCGGTCAGTGTAAAGAAACCGTTAATGGTACTCGGCAAGGTAGCCGGCTTTGATAAGGCTATCTACGGTCTCAAAGGCGTCAGGACATATCCCATTCTCTTCGAGGATGGGAATATGATGGTAGCCATGACGCGGTTGAGTAGCTTCGCAACCGGGAGGTATGAGCCTCAAGCAAGCTGGAAAATTGTTTGGCAGTACATATTGAGATGGGTCTCCGGCAACAAGAATATCGCATTGAAACACTGGCTCTCATACGTTTCCCCAATGTATGGTCGGAATGAACCTCTAACTCACGATGCGATGCAAACTTCCATAAGAAAAGGGGTACAGTGGTTCTTCAACGGACAGTTCTTCGTTGCTCCCAGCTGGGAAAAAATGTACCTGAAATATCAGGGCAACGGTGAATCTCCCTATGGTCCGCCTCCGAAACCGTCCTGGCTAAATGGAAACGGCTCGCTGGGAATCCTCGAAGGACAGGCGTCACACATTTATTACAACGGGACGCAGGAATATCGTTACTGGGTTCGGTCGGACAATCAAGGACAGGTTGCTTATGCGCTTGCTGCTGCCGGAAGCTATCTGCATGACAAGAAATATTCGAAGATAGCGAGCAATCTGGCCAACTTCATCTTCTATCACTCCAATCTCAGGTCGGGTCCGAAAGATGACAAGAACAGTCCTGCGTTCGGTCTTATCGGGTGGGCTACCACCCATCCATGGGTATTTTATGAAGATGACAATGCTCGCGCCTTGTTGGGAATAATAGGTGCGGAAGCATATCTAAAAGCCGACCGTTGGAATAAACAGATCGCTGAAGGGATCATGGCGAATTTCAGGACCACCGGTCGGGAAGGATTTCGCGGTTCATGGATCAGTCAGGATTGTCTGATAAAACGCGGTTGGAAGTATTATTGGAATAAGAAAATCATCGATCCTAACCCGCACTACGAAGCCTATATGTGGGCTTGCTATCTTTGGTTGTACGGCAAGACGGGATACAAACCTCTCCTGACGAAAACTGAAACTGCGATCCGGATTACGATGCAGGATTACCCGGACAAGTGGATCTGGCAGAACGGCATGCAGCAGGAACGGGCCAGGATGATTCTGCCGCTTGCATGGCTGGTACGTGTCGACAACACTCCCGAACATCGGAATTGGCTCGACGAGATGGTGTCGGATCTGTTGAAGTATCAAGCGCCATGTGGTGCTATTAGAGAGGACCTGGGTCCGGCTGGGAAAGGACTCTATGGGCCTCCAAAGTCAAACCAGGCCTATGGAACGGCAGAAGCGCCGCTAATAGCCAGGAACGGTGAACCCGTATCCGATATGTTGTACACCAGCAACTTTGCATTCTTCGGCCTGAACGAAGCCGCGCATGTCACAAAAAACAAAAAGTGGGCGGCAGCCGTAAAAAAACTTGCAGACTTCCTTATCCGTATCCAGATTAGAAGTTCGAAGTTCAAGGGTCTGGACGGCGGCTGGTTCAGAGCTTTTGACTACGGACTTTGGAATTACTGGGCTTCCAACAGTGACGTCGGATGGGGAGCATGGTCCACGAATACGGGATGGATTCAGAGCCCGATCGTATGCACGGACATATTGCTCGAAGAACATCAGAGCTTCTGGTCAATTACTAAGGGTTTAAAGATAAACGACGTGATGCCCCAGACGATTAGAATCATGTTTGGTGACAATACAAAACAGCCCGGTAAATAAGAAGATGCTAATCGCAGTTCGAATGAAGATAAATGACATAGAAAGACGCAAACAACAATGGAGGCACTCAGGATGAATTTTATTTCCGCTTTTTTGCTACCGCTTCTTATCGGCATTCCTTTCGGTGTTCAAAAGACTTTGCCGGTTGTGAACAGTGGTTTGAATCCAACGGTGGGCGCAGCTCTTTCACCGACGACGAGATCTGAGTTTCGCTCAGAGTTCTTTCGGCTTTGTGATTCGGCAATTGTCACGATCAAAGACAACAACGGGAAACGTCCGTTCTTCATAGACTCTTACGACGTTCGAGGTTTGTGTGCAGCGTATGACATGACGGGAAACAAGAGGTACTTCGATGCATGCCGTGCATGGGCGGACAAAATGGTCGGCTATCAGAAGAAGATGATTCCTTCGAGTGCTTACTACATCGACTACGGTCGAAAGCCCGGCCAGAAGAAAGGCGATTGGTATGTGGCCGACTGTTCATCCATAGCGATGGGTGTGCTCTCGACGGCAATCAGGTGCAAGGGCGCGGAACGGGAAAAGCTGCTACGGTCAGTGAAAGAGTTCGCGTCGTTGGTGCTGAAGAAATTTGTTCGTCCATCGGGCGGTGTCACCGACGGATTCTGGCCGCAGTACGATGGTGCGTGGTGGTGCAGCTCGAGTCTGTTCGGTTCTTTCTCCTTCATGCTTTACAGGAACACAGGGAACAACCGGTATCTGGACGCCGCGCTGGGAATTGTCGATTGGCTTAATAAACAGGATCTCGCTACGACCCAGCCGTTGCCTCTGTCGCATCAGGGACCGTCTCTGCCGATGTATGTCCTTGAATGTTATTCTGCAGGGCTGCCGTATTGGAGTAAAAGCGCCGCGAGGAAGGATTCTGCGCTGGCGCAGATTCGTTGGTGCCTCAATTGGGCGAAGAAGCAGGAGGAAACCCCGGTGGCAAAGAGGCACTGGCCGCTCTTGAGCTGGTGGGGAGCAAAATACGGCGGGCTGCCATTTCAGGATTATGTTTATGCAAACTATCTCCCACATCACAAAAGTCTACTCGCAAGGGGAGATCTTGAAATGAGGTTGCTGGTCCCGGGCGCCCTGTCGGGAAAACCGGGTGCGCCGCAGCTCGACGCTTTTATGATGATGTCATATGCTCAGCGGCTGGATCCGGGAGCGATCTACCGATGACTTTTCAGAACCTCACGAACCGCCAGAGTACTTCATTCAGACGAAAAAGGCTTCCTTCGAACCAAATAAAAGAGGCCACCAGGACTATGAAAAAGAGATACTTAGTCAACACCACAATTATTTGTATGCTTCTGCTTGCAGCTGTCGCTTATCCTAAAACCGACAGGGCAAGAGTGAATCTCTGTTGCAACACGACAAATGATCTATATGTGCTTCTGCACAAGGACCATATTGCTGTCAAAGTCTACAGCACCCCCGGACAGGCAATTTCGAACGCGGCCGATGGTTCGGGAGTATTAATACTGGCAGACAATTATCCGCAACAGAAAACTTCAATCAGCAGCCGGCTGCTGACGATCGCAAGCAAGAAGAACCTTAGACTTTACATCGAGTACCCGGCGTCAATTCCGGGCTTGGACATTCCGGATACGGTTGTCGCTGCCAGACTCGAAAGGGGTGTGGTGGTATCTAATGTCTTCGGAAAAGCTCTGGAGCCGATGAGCATACTGGGCATCAGCGGTTGTCATATAATACCGGTAGACGTGAAGGATCCGCTGATCGTGTTGGGTAGAGTAGCCGGCTTCGACAGCGCTGCGTATGGACTCAACGGAGTAAAGACATTCCCGGTACTTTTTCGAAGAGGCAATCTGATGGTTGCGATGACGCGGCTGAGCAGTTTCGCAACCGGTCGATACGAACCGTCACCTTCATGGAAAGTCCTGTGGGAATACATTCTGAAGTGGGTAACGAGTGACAGGAACTTCAGGCTGCACGGTTGGCTCTCTTACGTGTCTCCTACTTATGGAAGAAACGAACCCTTGCCTCCGCACGCGATGCGGTTGTCGATCCGGAGAGGTGCGCAATGGTTTTTCAATGGCCGTTTCTTAGTTGCTCCCAGCTGGGAGAAAATGTACCTGAAGTATCAAGGTAAAGGTATATCGCCTCTGGGACCGCCGGTAAGCCAGTCGCTACCCAGCGGCAACGGCTCTTTGGGGATCCTAGAAGGACAGACGTCGCATATTTACTACAACGGTGCTCAGCAATATCGATATTGGATCCGCGCCGACAATCAGGGCAAGTCAGCTTATGCCCTTGCGGCTGCCGGCAGTCTGCTGCACAAGAAGAGCTACTACAAGGTCGCATCGAACCTGGCCAACTTTCTCTTCTATCATTCCGATTTAAGAGCGGGAGCGAAGAACGACAAAGATAGTCCTGCGTATGGACTCATCGGTTGGGCGATCACTTATCCCGGCCATTTCTATGGAGACGATAACGCTCAGCTTCTGATAGGACTGATTGGCGCCGAAGCGTATATGAAGACAGATCGGTGGGACAAGAAAATCGCAGAGGCCATCATGGCTAATTTCAGGACCACGGGTCGCGAAGGATTTCGTGGAAATTTGATATTACAGGATTCACTTGTCAAGAACGGTTGGAGACATTACTGGAACAGGAACCTCATCAATCCTCATCCGCATTTCGAGTCATGGATGTGGGCGTGTTACCTATGGTTGTACAACAAAACGGGATACAAGCCTCTATTGGAGAAGACCGAAAATGCGATCCGGATCACCATGCATGACTACCCGAATAAATGGATCTGGACGAACGGCCTGCAACAGGAAAGGGCCAGAATGATCCTGCCGCTTGCATGGCTGGTGCGCATTCAAGACACGCCGCAGCATAGAAAGTGGTTGAATGAGGTCGTATCCGATATGCTCAAGTACCAGGCTCCTTGCGGCGGCATAAGGGAGGAGCTGGGGACTGCAGGGAAAGGATTCTATGGACCGCCGAAGACGAACCAGGCTTACGGAACAGGAGAGGAGCCGTTGATATTCCGCGACGGCGAGCCGGTATCCGATATGCTTTACACCGACAACTTTGCAGCTTTCAGTTTGAATGAAGCCGCGCATGCCGTGAAGAGTAAGAGATATATGTCGGCAGAAAGAAAGCTCATCGATTTCCTGATACGCATACAGGTGAAAAGCAAGCGGCATAAAGAACTTGACGGCGCATGGTTCAGGGCGTTTGATTATGGGATCTGGGATTATTGGGCTTCCAACGGCGACTCCGGTTGGGGAGCATGGTCCACTAATACCGGCTGGATACAAAGCTGGATTGTGGCGTCGGAGGCATTGCTGGAAAGAGATCAGAGCTTCTGGACACTCACCAAGAATTCGAAGATTAACGATGTTATGCCGCAAACTGTTCAAGTCATGTTTGGAGATTCAGCGAAGTGACACACAACAAACGAAATGTGAAAGGAGCCGCTGATGGCAGTTGCTAGCGGAGTGCAGCCGGCACAACGAAGATCGTTGGCATTGGATGCACTCAGAGGACTTTCAATCCTACTGATGGTGTTTGCAGACACCATGCCGAATGGTCTCCCTTCGTGGATGTACCATGGTCAGCTTCCTCCGCCTGCACGCGTATTTATCCCGACCCTTGCCGGAATTACGTGGGTCGATCTTGTTTTCCCGTTTTTTCTCTTTACAATGGGAGCCGCAATTCCACTCGCTCTTTCGCGGCGGATCGAGAGCGGTTTCTCGAATTGGAAAGTGGTGAAGAGCCTCCTTTTCCGCGGCTTTCTGCTCGTCTGGTTCGCCATCTTTTTTATGCAAGTAAATCCCGGCGTTCTCAGCAACAACCCTGATTGGAAGACGTGGCTGGTCGGACTCCTGGGATTCGCGCTCTTGTTTCCGGTTTTCGCCCGGCTGCCTAATAATTGGTCTAAAACGAGGAGATATGTCGTTCGTGCAATCGGCTGGGGCGGGTCAATCATAACGATAGCTCTCGTCAGGTTTCCCAACGGCTCGGGGTTTTCACTATATCGAAGCGACGATATAATAATGATTCTGGCAACCGCCGCCGTATTCGGAGGGCTCGTATGGCTAATGACCCGAAACAGCTGGACGCTCCGATTGGGCATCATGGGCATCCTTCTCGCCTTCAGGTTGTCATCGGGCGGACCGGTTTGGCTGCCGGATATGGCCCGGAACAGCCCCATATTTGTTCCGATGATTTTCTCTGCGGCGCCCTCGCAGTGGTTGCACAGCTTGTGGCTCATCTCACCTTTTCCCTGGCTTTTCCAGATGAGGTTTCTGCAATATCTGTTTATCATAATCCCCGGAACGATCGTCGGCGACATGATTCTGAGGTGGATGAGAAAGCCTGCCCCCGAATCTTTGCCCGACTCCTCGGCATGGACGAAGGGAAGGATGGTACTTCTCTCAGCTCTGATGGTAGTCATAAACTTTGTTGTGATAATCGGTCTGAAGGCTCAGTGGGTACTCGGGACTTCTATAATAACTTTTGTGCTTCTCTTTGCAGGATGGAGACTCGTTGCAAATCCCGTCGGCAGCGGTGAACAACTCATAAACTCATTTTTCAAATGGGGAACTTACTGGCTGATCCTGGGACTCATGTTCGAGCCGTACGAGGGAGGAATCAAGAAAGACCCTGCAACGATGAGTTACTACTTTGTAAGTGCAGGGCTCGCAATATTCGTTCTCATTGCCCTCACGGTGTTGATCGACGTTTTGAATTACAAGAGGTCGATGAGATTTATGATTGACTGCGGACAGAATCCGCTAGTTGCGTATGTAGGCGGAGATATTCTGATCGCGCCGATTTTCGGTCTTACCGGGCTGAGCTTCGTCTTAAGGATACTTACACCAACGCCATGGCTCGGGCTGATCGGCGACGCGGTGATCGTGTATCTGGTCGCTCTTGTGACGGTTGCATTTACTAGAAAGAAAATTTTTCTGAGGACATAATTAAGAGGTGTTTAGTGTGCGATGGCACAACATAATGGTATACAGTCCATCAAGAAGCATAAGGCTCAGAGAACGCGTGGAGGTGAAATGACCGTAAATACTAATTTCTCTTGTCGGATCATTTTTCTCTTTCTAGTCATTTCTTCACAAAGTTCGATTGCACAGTCTCTCGATACAACGAGGGTCAGCGAGATCGCGCCCGGGGTCGAACATTACTTAATTCGATCTGAAAGGGTTCCGTTGACGATAAATGTCGTTGCCGTGAATCTAAAAAAGCAGGGCGTGTCGCTTCGTGTCGTCAAAGCTATGAGGGATGGGAGGGAAATCCTCGCCGCGAGAGAAGAAGCCAGTAAGATGATGGAGGAAGCGAACGTTGGCGGTACTCTCGCGGTGGCGGCGGTGAACGGCGGCTTCTTCAACTTGAAAGGCGGCAGTCCGATTAACCTGGATATCCAAAACGGGATGATAGCAAGAATGCCGGGAGCAAAGGGAAGATTGTCCGCACTTCTATTCAATTCTGACAATAAGGCAAAGATCGGGCGGTTCAGACTGGACGTTGCGCTGGCCGTCTCAGACACCACTTTTCATGTCGACGACATCAATGAAGTCTCGCGGACTGATCAGATAGTTTTATTCGACAGGTTCTACGGGAGCAGAACAGCATCAGGGTTCCACGGAGCCGCACTGGTTCTGGTACCGATTGGCAAGAACATGGTCGGAGGAGATTTCAGATTTGTTGTAGATACGCTTATCCATTTGTCGAGGAGTCTCGCAATTCCACAGTCAGGATATGTCCTTGCCATGCGAGGCCATGTCGGGCGTACTGCTCTTAGAAAGCTTTCCATCCGTGATACAGTTCGTTTACTGACTCGATTCACACCTGAGGTTGAACGTGTAGCCCAGGGGCTGGGCGGTCTGCCGGAAATTGTTCTCGATGGAAAGAACGTGTCGGCGGCAATGGCTGATTCGGAACAGGTAAACGCTTACATAAGCGACGAGCATCATGCCAGAACTGCAGTAGGAGTTTCTAAAGACGGAACAAAAGTATTCCTTGTCGTCGTGGATGGCGATGAGAAAACGAGCGCCGGGGTGACGCTGTCTGAATTGGCAAACCTTATGATAAGACTCGGTTCATACGACGCACTCAACCTGGATGGAGGAGGATCGGCAACCCTGGCGATCAAGGGCACGGTAATCAACTCTCCTTCCGATTCCACCGGGGAGCGAGCGGTGTCAGACGCACTTGTGGTTACTTCGATAAGGTGATGTTGATGGCGCCGCATCTGTTTTGTTCGAAAATTAATGTCGGTTCTAACTAATATTATGGAGTCCTTCAAATGAAGATTTCGTTATTCTCTCTGCTTATTACACTAAGCATCCTGGCTGCCACATCTTACGCACAGGTTTTTGCCAATCCGCAGACGAGAGGTGTGTGGGCACCGGCAGGATACTCACCTGAGGACTCCGCGGGTGTAGACTCGCTTGTAAGAAACCTCAAAGTCGCAAACTTCAACGTGATTTATCTGGGAGTGTGGGACGGTCACAGCACAGAAGCGGGCACGATCTACCCGAGCGAAGTCGTCAAGAATGCAGGCGGTCCATTGCAGTTCCCGCAGTTTGTGGGAACCGACCCGCTGCGTACCTACATAGACATAGCACACAGGTACGGGCTGGAGGTTATCGCATGGTTTGAGCTGATGCCGTTCGATGTCGGCGTCGGCAGTACTGCGGCGGACATTCCGACGCTGTTGAGGGCGCATCCCGACTGGTCGATGTTGCAGCGCGACACAACCACAGATTATCATCACAATATTTACGGTGACTTCTTCGGAATCGATCCTGGTGTGCCAGCAGCATGCAATTTTGTAGTCAAGCTCTACACTGAAATCGCAAAGAAATATCCTGATCTCGATGGCATTGAAACGGATATAGAAAACGACACTTTATTCTCCTATTCTCGCATCGCCCGGGCTCGCTTCATGAAAGAGACCGGAGAGCCGGATCCGTTGACTTTACCTTCCGATGATCCCGCATGGTTATCGTGGAGACGTCATCAGATTACAGACGTCGTGAAGAGAATCTACGACAACGTGAAAAGAGTCAACCCGGAGTGCGTCGTAACAGGAGCGGTCCCGCCGCCTTACATGTCGAGCTACATGCTCGAGTCGTGGGGCGATTGGGCGAGGAAGGGATATGTAGACATGCTTGAGCCGATGCTTTATGTCAGGACGAAGGACTTTCGGCATCAGATGAAGCTGTGCGACGATAACGTCCCACAGGGATTTCTACTCTCGCCGGGAATAGCAATAAGTTCCGCGGGTTCGGCTGCAAAAACCGTTTACGAGATTAAAGATGCAATGAACATGGGTGCCTCAGGGGTCGCCATCTGGTATTACAACTATCTGCTGAGTTATCCGGATGCGCTGAAGGACCTGAAATCGGAAGTGTTTCGGGAGAAGGCGCTGCCGAGCTATGACGATCTCGTCATGGACAACGCGCGCAGCGGAATGTTTCGTTCGGTCGGTTCCTGGACAACGCAACGCGGAGGCTATGATGGTACATACTTGTCCGCTCGCGCGGTCAAGGGGAACACGGCGATCTTTTCCGTGAGAGTAGTCAGAAGTGGCAAGTATTCATTTTACGGCTACTGGGGAGGAGACTCGGCTTCAAACTGCTCGCGGGCGGTTGTGAAAGTCAGTGCGCCCGGTCTTTCAAGATCATTCAGAGCAAATGAAGGCATGAATTTAAATGCATGGTCACGTCTCGGTGAGTTTCACTTGAATACGGGAGATACGGTAACTGTAAGATTATCTGGTACTGACGGGAAGGTGCTGGTTGCCGACGCTTTTCGTCTGAGAAGGGAGTCTCCGGTTATACTCGGAGAGTCCACTTCACGTAACGATGATGCTCTTGCGAGTGAGCAAAGATACAGGTAGGGATGAAGACCCGGATTTTCCCAATAGAGCACAAGAGTAGGAATGTGGCACGCCGTGTTCTCGACCTCCGTGCATGCAATATCGGCAGGTGGCTGTTCCTCTGCGGGATGATGGCGTTACTCTTCGCTTCGTTCGCGTTTGCGCAGGGAATGGATCCTGCAAGATATGTCGATCCATTTATCGGGACAGGCGGCGACGGAAACGTGTTTCCGGGTGCGACGATGCCGTTCGGAATGGTGCAGCTCAGTCCAGATGAGAGAACGGGCATAGCCAGCTGGCCGTCCGGGTACAGCTACTCGGCACATACGATTCTCGGTTTCAGTCAGACTCATCTCAGCGGGACCGGCGTCGCAGATTATGGTGATATTCTCTTCATGCCGACAGTCGGGAAAATTCGCGTCAAACCAGGCACAACCGGAGATCCTTGCGAGGGTTACGGTTCTGCTTTCAGCCACTCGACAGAAAGTGCCTGTCCCGGCTTCTACAGCGTTTTCCTTCAGCGATACGGTGTAAGAGTCGACCTGACAGCCACGGACAGGTGCGGAATGCAGGAATATTCCTATCCGCGGTCCGATAGCTCCAATGTGATAATCGATCTCCGGCACGGCATAGGAAACACATGTACCGGCGGTTGGGTGAGAATAGTCGGCAACAGATGGGTCGAGGGAATGAGACGTTCTCACGGCTGGGCGGATTTGCGCTATGTGTACTTTGTCGCAGAGTTTTCAAAGCCGTTCAAGAGCTTCGGAACTGCCGAAGGCGCTGTCATTACCGCAGGCAGCAGGAAAGCGAAGGGCGACAGCGTCAAGGCTTATGTTGCATTTGACACGAAAAAAGATAAAGCGATCATAGTAAGGGTTGGTATTTCAGCCGTAAGCCTGGAGGGGGCGAAAAAGAATCTCGCGGCGGAGATGCCGGATTTCAATTTCGACAAATACAGAAAAGAAGTGCACGACGCATGGAACCGAGCTTTAAGCAAAATCCGGATTGAAGGAGGAACACGTACGGAGAAGGTGACATTCTATACCGCGCTGTACCATACCATGATGGCTCCGAATATTTTTCAGGATGTCGATGGAAGGTATTTCGGAATGGACCACAAGATTCACGTCGCACGTGGCTTCACGAATTATACTGTCTTCTCTCTCTGGGATGTGTTCCGTGCCGATTTTCCGCTTATGTCCATAATCGATCCGGAGCGTTATGAGAACTTCATACGTTCTATGATCGAAGAATACAGGGAAGATGGCCTTCTTCCAATATGGCCTCTTTGGGGCAACGAAACTCATACGATGATTGGCTATCCGTCAGTTCCTGTAATCTTCGACGGTTACATGAGAGGTTTCAGGTCGTTTGATGTTAAGACTGCATTTGCTGCAATGAAACACAGCGCGGATTTGAACTGGCAAGGTCTGAAGGATTACAGAGAACGAGGGTACGTTCCCGCAGACAGGCAACCCGCCTCAGTCTCGAAGACATTGGAGTACGCTTATGAAGATTGGTGTATCGCACAGATGGCGAAGAAGCTCGGTGATATGGCCGACTATCGGAAGTTCAATTATCGCTCGCTCTTCTACCAAAATGTCTTTGATCCGGCAGTGGGTTTCATGAGAGGAAAATTGTCGAACGGGAGTTGGATAACTCCTTTCGATCCTAATGTTGTATCCGGTCAGTACACCGAGGCAAACGCCTGGCAGTACAGCTTCTTTGTCCCGCAGGATCTCAAGGGATTGATCGAGTTGTTCGGCGGGAAGAAGAAATTTGCCGACAAACTTGACACTCTCTTCGGCGTCTCGAGTGGGCTGGCAGGCAAATACCAAACGAGAAGCATCACCGGGATGACAGGGCAGGATGCGCAGGGGAACGAGCCGAGCCACCATATGCCGTATCTCTACGATTATTGTGGTCAACCCTGGAAGACTCAGCATGTCGTGCGTGAAATTATGTCGAGATGGTATACCGACAAACCTGACGGGCTCTGTGGAAATGATGACTGCGGACAAATGTCTGCCTGGTATGTCTTCAGTGCGATGGGATTTTATTCGGTAACTCCGGGACAGAACACCTTTGCCATAGGGAGTCCACAGTTCAAAAAGGTTACCGTCAGTCTGAATGACGGAAAGAAGTTTATCATCGAAGCCGAGAATGCTTCGGACAAAAACGAGTACATTCAGTCCGCATCCCTTGATGGGCAGCCGTATGACCATGCATACCTGACGCAGTCGGAATTGGAAGCAGGCGGTACACTGCGCTTCGTCATGTCCGACAAGCCCGACAGCAACTGGGGAGTCGACAACCCGGGATTGTTTGCGATGGCACCGGATCACAACGTTATTCCGGTGGTTGGCGTCCACACGACAGGCGTGAGATTCTCCGACAGCACGACAGTGAATCTGGATTGCGCTCTCGGAGGATCTCGAATACGCTTCACCCTTGATGGCGCAACGCCCGGGCAAAAATCTCGACTCTATACGAAACAGTTTGTCATCAGGAAGACTCGTGTTTTGGAGGCGGCAGCATATTCGAACAACGAGCGAAGCATGACAACTATTGTGAGATTTGTGAAAGCGCCGTATCCGCCATTCGTTGCCGCGTATAAATATTCATATACAAACCAGTACACCGGCGGAGGACCGACTGCGCTTACAGACGGGCGGTTAGGAACCACCAACTACGAGGGAAGCGCGTGGCAGGGATTCAGAGGGACCGACCTTGACGTGACAATCGATCTCAAGCGAGAGCGGAAGATTGGGCAAATTTCTACCGGTTTCCTGCAGAACGCCGACATCGGCATCTTCGTTCCGGAGTATGTGAAGTACTACGTTTCGCAGGATGGAAAGCATTTCAGGGAAATTGCAGAAGTAAAAAACAGCGTAAAGACAAGAAGCATGTCTCCTTTCATCAAGCGTTTCGCCGCGAATTTGAAAGGTGCAAAGGCAAGATATCTGCGTGTATTTGCAAAGAACAGAGATATCATCCCATCGTGGTGCTGGAAGTCTGGTGCGGTGGCGTGGCTTTTTGTCGATGAAATCTCATTGATCAAATAACAGTTGTTGAGGAGAATTAGTATTATGCGTCGCATTCTTGTCGTATTCATTCTTTCACTAACCTTCGGAAATTTGTCGGTAATTGCAAACCCAGCAAGCGCAAAGCCAGCTTTCCTTTGGCTTGATGGCCATGCGAACTTCAAGCGCCTTGGAACAAAGGCGGGTGTAGATCGCATACTCAAAGATGCCAGGTCTGTCGGGTTCACGGGGGTCGTCCTCGGCTTGAAAGGGGTTGATGGATACGTGCTGTATCCCAGTCATATCGCGCCGGTACTGCACGAGTTTGACGGGTTCAGAAGAGCGAATAACTACAACTACCCGGCTGTCGTGCTGAAGGAAGGCCACAAGCTCGGCCTTAAAGTATATTTCGGTATGGAGATGTTTCAGGAAGGAGAGAAGAAGGACCACAGAGGAATCGTCTACACCACACATCCGAATTGGCAATGCCAGGAGTATACAACGAAAGGCATTGTACCCATGAGCCGGACTTCTGAAGGTGGTGCCGTTTTTGTGAACCCGGCTCTTCCACAAGTTCGTGCCTACGAGATTTCACTCTGGCAGGAATTGCTCAGGATGTACAAACCCGACGGAATAGTCCTCGACGGAGCGAGATACCCGGCCAGCAAGATTACCGATGTCACTGATTTCAGTAGCGCATCGAGGAAGGCGTTTGAGATATTCATCGGAAAGAAGATAAGCAGATGGCCGCAGGATGTCTTCACACTTGTGACGTCGAAGGACGGGAAGGTAACGCAGGTCCCCGGACCGTTATTCAAGAAATGGATAGAGTGGCACGCGGAGGTAATCCACAATTTCATCGGTCAGGTTCGCGACAGTGTGAAGCAGATCAATCCGAAGATTGTTTACTCCGACTATGTCGGCGCCTGGTATCCGATCTACTACCAGATGGGAGTGAACTGGGCGAGCAATACATATAACCCGGCGAAGCATTACAAATGGGCGGATGCAACTTACTATCGGACGGGCTACGCGCAGCTCCTCGACAATATCTTCGTCGGCACTTATTTCTACGACGTGACCGAGAAGGGAGCGATTAAGTCACACACTCCGTCTCCGGACCCGACGAAGAAACCTTCGTACTACTGGTGGTATTCGGTCGACGGTTCTGCGAAGATTGCGATGAAAGTAATCAAGGGAGTCGTACCGGCTTACGGCAGCCTGTACGTTCAGCAATACCTGGACAAGAAGAATCCTCAGATGTTTGTAAAGGCGATCAAAGCCGACCTGAAGCTTACCGATGGTGTAATGATATTTGATGTGGTGCATTTGGACAAGTACGGTTGGTGGAAATATGCGAAAGAAGGCCTTGAGGGGAATTAGCGTGATGCAGGCGAATTCGAATTTATGAACGAATATCAGGATGAGCGCGTTGTTAAGTCGCCAATAATTCGTCACTTGGGAGACAAGTATTGTCACTTGACAAACAGAGCTAAGTAATTTAACTTTGGTTTGTTGACCGAACGAACCAACACTTTTACGTTTTGTGAAGTGGACCAGAAAAGGAAAACCGGTGATTCTTGCATACCAATTTCGCTCAGAAAAAATTGTGTTCCGGAATTATAGAGAGTGGAAGAGTGTCGGTAAAGCTCCGAGGGGGACGAAACCGGGGAGGGTGTTATCTTCAATACCACAAGAGGAGGAGAACCAAAAATGAAATGGCTAATGTTTTTCGTGATAGCTCTCGGCAGCAGTGTGGTCTTTTCTCAGACCGACAGTTTCACGTACACGCGTCCTATGAGTTTCGATGTGGCGGATTCTCTGGTTGCGCCGTATCTGTGTGCCGTCGATTCCGCCGGAGACGCGTGGGTCGTGTCCACAAGTGCGGTCTCAACCAGCGCAATTAACGGCTTGTTTGAAGCAGCCCCTAGCGACAGCACATTCCACCTGGTGATACAGTTTGCGGATTCAGATAGCGTGAGAGATGTTACTGGACTTGCCGTGGAAGGGAATGACGTGTTCGTCTCCGCGCGGATGACGGCACCAGCGACTTACCAGACGCCTTACTACTATCCGTATTCCGAGATGTTCTACCTTCCCGACGGGAATCCGGCTAAGATGATGATATTCAAGCAGCCGGAATACAAGGATTACGGCACGTGGTACAATGGCATTACGGTTTCCAGTGATGGCTACATATACTACGGGCAATCCTATCTGGTGACGGTCGGAACGATCGACGGGAGAAAGGCTTCGCCGAACTTCGGATTCACGGTGGGCTACGCTTTCATAGACGGGAGCACGCCGATGGAGCCGGGTGGGGGACTGACCAACCCGAACGCCCTGGACCAGATTCGAACTATCGCTCTCAATCCGGACAGCAGCTATTCGAGTCAGTCCGCCGTGGTGCTTACTTCCAGGAATTCCTCTACCGACCCGGGAGGCGGCTCGGCCGGCGGTATAGCTGCCTGGACGGGCGGGACCGAGTCTGACCCGGCCGGCTACCGTGCCGTACGGATAAGCGATATCTCCGGCTTTCTCAAGCTGGGAACAAGCACGCCTTATGGGATAGCGATCGACCCGAAGACCGGCTACCTGTTTGTGTGCGGAACAGATTCTTCTAGAAAGTGGGTGAAGGGCTTTGAGGTCTCGGGGAATTTCGCGACTCAGACCGACGAACTACCGAGCAGCACTTCCATGGATGTCAAGGATCCTAACGGTGCCCCGTTCGTCGCACCCGCGGACGTGGCGTTCAACAGCAGCGGTTCAGTCGCCTATGTTACCGACGAAGGAGCGAAAAAGGTCTTCGAATTTCAGACGACTGCTACGAATGTTGTGCAGAGGCCGAATGACATCGCGAAATCCTTCGTGCTGCGGCAGAATTATCCGAACCCGTTCAATCCGACGACGAAGATAGTGGTCGATGTGCCGTCGCAGACACAATTAAGAGCCATCGTCTATAATGTATTGGGAGAACGAGTCGCGACGCTGGCAAACGGGATTGTCGCTCCAGGCACTCATATCCTTACGTTCGACGGTTCCAGGCTTTCATCGGGTCTGTACATTTGCAGGGTGACTGCGGGAGGTCAGACCAGCTCAATAAAGATGGTGCTCGTGAAATGAAAAAGATGTTTTGGACGACGCTCTTGTATGCCGCTCTTTTCACCGCATCAGCTTCAGCGATGAATTTCCCGAATCCCGAAACTCGTGGAGTGTGGATCAGCGGAAACTATCTGCAGGGCGGGCCGGCTGCGATAGAGACCCTGATGCGCAAACTGAGCGCCGCAAACTTCAATACCATATACATAGACGTGTGGTACCAGGGATATACGATTTACCCGAGCAAGGTGGTGCAAGACGCGGGCGGGGCGCTGCAGAACCCTGTCTTCGCCGGCACCGACCCGCTGAAGACGACAATCGAGATTGCGCACAAATACGGCATCCAGGTATTCGCGTGGTTTGAATACGGATTCATGGTAGGCCACAGCAGCGACTCCGCGGATGTTCCGGCAATCCTGCAGAAACATCCGGATTGGGCGATGGTGCAGCGCGACACTACCAAGAATTTCTACCACAACGTCTACGGCTATTTCTTTGCCGTGGACCCGAGCGTCTCGGCCGCGTCGAATTTCATCGTCAATATGTACACTGAGTGCGCGCAGAATTATCCGGACCTCGACGGCATTGAGACGGACATCGAAAACGATACTACCGTCTCATATTCGGATACTTCGAGGATCCGTTTCATGCAGGAAACCGGTAATCCGGATCCGCTGACGCTGCCGAACAACAATGCCGCCTGGATCGCCTGGCGGCAGCTCCAGATAACCAACGTTGTGAAGAGAATCTACGACGGCGTGAAAGCCGCTAACCCGGAATGCGTTGTGACGGCGGCCGTACCTCCGCCGTACATGTCGAGCTACATGCTCGAGTCGTGGGGTGTCTGGGCAAAAAGCGGATACCTCGACATGGCCGAACCGATGCTCTATCTCACTACGGGTGATTTCCCCAATCAGATGAATCTCTGCAGAAACTACATCCCGCCCGGGTTCCAGCTCTCTCCCGGTGTAGACATGAGCTCGGCCGGTTCGGTCGCCAATACCATCTCTGAAATACAGGATGCCACGAAGAACAACGTTGCCGGCGTCACAGTCTGGTACTACGGTTATCTTCTGTCCTATCCCAATGCGTTTGACGAACTAAAGTCCCAGGTGTTTCCTGAGAAAACTCTCCCAAGCTATGACGACCTTGTCATGGACAACGCCAGCCCGGCACTATTCCGTTCGACTGGCTCCTGGACATCGGACCGAGGAGGCTACAATGACAGCTACCTTTCGGCGCAGGCCGTCAAGGGTGACACTGCAATCTTCTCGGTAAGAATACTCAGAAGCGGCAATTATACGCTGTACGGATACTGGACGGGCGACTCGACTTCCAATTGTCCGGATGTTATTGTGAGGACGACGACGGCCACTCTCGCTAAGTCGGACACAATTGACGAGAAAACGGACCTCAACACATGGAATTACGTCGATAAATTCCATCTTAACTCCGATGATACCATAACCGTGAAATTGACCGGAACCGGAGGAGGGAATCTGATCGCGGACGCTTTCAGGCTCAGAAGGGGGAATCCGTTTGAGTTGAGTGATTATGCCGTCCCCGACAGCCAGACGATTCTTATGAAGTTCTCGAATCCGTTGTTAAATCCGCCGTCTCCGATAACTGCCGTCTCGACCTCTCTGACAAGTTCCGGAGTGAGCTTCTTTGTCGACCCCATCGACAATACCATACTTCATGTTACAATGCCGGCCGTCCAGGCAGGCGTACCTTTTACAGTTAACGTGAAGGACTTGTTGGACGCTGCTTACGACACACTGAATGTGTCCCGAAGCCTCGCTTACGATCCTGACAGCACTATGTTTGTCATCGATGACCAGACTGCTAGTTCATTCTCAAGACAGTCGGGCAATTGGACCGAAGACACAAGCGGGAGTGCAACCAACGGGGAATTCTGGGCGGCCAGGCAGGGAACACAGGTGGATCGGGTCCAATGGGGCCCCCTGCAGATAGAGACTGACGGATATTATGACGTGTACGTGCATATTCCCCAAACGCAACTGCCGCTGACTACCAGGTGCCTATACATTGTACTGGATCGTTTCGGCACCGACTCCGTGTATGTTTCCCAGGCCGCGAGTGAGGGCACCTGGACGGAGCTTGGCAATTTTGCATACAGCGCCGGGGACCCCTTTGCAGTCTCGCTATCCTCCGTCGCCGGTTCCGATACCAGCAGATACGTTGCGGCTGATGCGGTAATGCTTGTTAGAGCGGTCCAGGTTACTGATGTCAAAGGAGGACCAAACGTCCCTAAGGGGTTTGGGATCTATCAGAATTACCCGAACCCTTTTAACCCTTCCACGGTGATTTCCTTTCAGCTCGCGAACAAGGCGACGGTGTACATAACTGTTTACAACTCTCTCGGTCAAAAAGTAGAAGAGCTCGTTGACGGCAGGACGTACGGAGCGGGAAAATGGTCGTTGAAATTCAACGCTTCAACTCGCTCAAGTGGCGTGTATTTTGCGTTGGTCAGAATAGACGGGAAAAGTTACCAGGTGAGCAAAGTCGTCAAGATGCTTCTCTTGAAGTGACGGTAGGAAGCAGGAATAAATGAACGGCATTGATCCCGGCAAAACGACGGATGAGTTTCAAAATCGCTGCCAGCCGGCCTCTCCGTTTTCGGCTTACTTGACTGAGGAGATGAATTGGGCTATTTTTAGTTCGGTTACCGAACAAACCGAAGCTTCGCAATTATGTCGATTCTCTTTTGTTTTCGAGGGATGGTGCGACTCTTTTGGTGAATCTAAGGGTAGTATTCAAATAATGAGAGCGGATTATGTGGGATTTTTTTACTGAAAGAATGAGAAATATCGGGGAACCGAACGCGGTGAAGGTTCTTCGTTATGTGAGAGAGCACAGGGTGACTTCTCAGGTTGAAATTTCGCGGAACTGCGGCCTGTCGAAGGCGGGCGTATCAGAAGTGGTTCAGAAACTCATGACAAGCGGCTACGTGAGGGAAATCGGAATGTCTTCTTCGACGAAGAACGGCGGTCGACGCCGCGTCTTGATCGAGTTCAATCCTTTTTCCGGGATTGTCATCGGAATCGACATCAGGATTTCTTCCGCGCGGATTGCGCTGTCTGACCTGAACGCAAGGATAATTGAAAAGACAGAAGTGGCCTTCGGCAAGGGAGCCCGGGCGTCGGACGCCCTTCCAAAGTTGATCGAAGCGGCGGAAGAGCTGCTCAGGAAGAAGCCGGAAGGTTCGGGCGAACTAATCGGTATGGGGATCGGTGTCCCGGGCGTTATTGACTACCTGACCGGGACTCTCTTGATCGCAGATACTCTGAGAGGGTGGGACGGCACGAAGTTGAGGGAGGTCTTCGAGTCTCACTTCAACGTGCCGGTATATGTTGAGAACGACGTCAAGTCTATGACAATAGCGGAGTACCTGCTCGGAATCGGCAAGGGAGTCCGTGATTTTGTCCTCCTCTGGATGGGAAACGGAATCGGCGCCGGCATAATGGTAGACGGCAGGCTGCTCAGAGGCGCTACCTCGAGCGCAGGCGAAATAGGGTACAACGAACTCGGGTTCCTGATAAAGGACGAGAAGGAATACCCGCTTCTCTATTCCGGGCAGAAGGACTTCGGAGACATATTGTCGGAAGACTCGGTGGTCGACTCATACAAGAGGGCATCCGGGAGTCTAAATGACGCGGCGATTACGTTCGACGCGATTATCGAAGGCGCTTCATCGGGGGATCCGATTGCCTCGAAGATATTAAAAGAAATGAGCAGACTCATCGGCACGATAGGGATTATGCTGGCCAACACCATCAATCCGGAAATGATTGTACTGGGAGGTGCGGTAGTCGATTCGAACTTTCAATTACTGGAAGAGGTGTCGGCTTTCCTGAAAAAGGATATACTCCCGGCTCCCGTGCAGAATGTTAGAATCGTTCCGGCTCACCATAAAGCCGATGAAGTTTTGCTTGGCGCAATCGGGCTGATACTATATGAACTTTTTGAACCGCAGCCGCCGACGCCTGGGACCAAAAGTCATTTTCGAGAGGTAAAGGAGGCGGAAGAAGCCGCATAGTCGGGCGAGATTCGAACGAAGACAAAAGATGGAGGAGGACCATGAAAGCACATTTGGTACGGTTCGTTGCCAGTTGCTCATTCGCTTTGATCGGGATTTTTGTTTTCTCTCTTCCAGGTTATGCGCAGGAAGCATGGCATTATCAACGCGCAATAGTTTTCCCGTTCGCGGATATAAGCCAGGTCAGGCCGTACGGGATAACGGTCGATTCTAAAGGAGATGTGTGGGTAATCTCTTCTACTGCGACCGACACGACCGCCCACAACTCGGTGTGGAAGGTGAGTCCCTCCGACACCGCTTTTCAGAAGGTCGTCGATTTCGGAAGCTATTACGATGCGTCGTCGAGCTCCTACTTTGACAAACACGTCGGGACCCTAAATGGGATCTCCGCTCTCGGCACGGATATCTATCTGAGCGGCACTCAGCCATTCCAGCTCACCACTCCGAACACGCTCTCTTTCCTGTACATCCTGAGACACGGAAGCCTTAGCGATTCCCTTCACCTGGGGTACGGAATGCGAGGCAGCGGGTTCGGGACGTACATCGACTGCGTGGAAGTCTCCGACGACTCCATCGCCTTCGCTGCATGTCCCTATGACCCCAACCATATCGGACCTTCATGGCGGGCATTCAATCTTACAAGCGGTCCAATTGTCGCATACGACAAAGCGGGAACTGAGTCAACCAGGCCTTTCGGTGCTTATCTCCTGGGAGATCCCTCGTACGCTTACTCCGGTTATTACTCGCCCGCTCCTGGAGGCCCGATGGATCCGACTTCCAGTGACGCGATTCGGAGTCTCGCCCTCGTGCCCGGCATGGACTACGCCGACAGTGCGAACGCCATTAAGAATTCATACTTCTACACCTCCAGGAGCAGCAGTCAGACAGATCCGACATCGGGCGGAATTGCAATCTGGAGAGGCGGCTATGACAGACAGCCTGCGCTATACACGGCGAAGAAAGTAACGGATATATCCGGCGATTTATCGCTCGGTACGTACACATATTACGGTATAGCTGCAGACTCCACAGGAGATCTGTTTGTCTGCCGGCCGGATTCAGGCGATGAATGGGTAAAGATATTTCGGGTGACAGGGACATTCGCGACTGAAATCGGCCATCTTCCCAGCCAGACAGACCCGTCAAATCCCGATCCGGCGGGGGCGCCTTTCCAGGGACCTACCGCCATTGCGTTATCACCCAGCGGGGACACGGCGTATATTGCCGACAGGGGATCAAGAAAGGTCTTCGTATTCGCGCTGTCCGTCACGAAGGTCGACGAAGGGCCCACTGCGCGTCCCTATCAGTTTCTATTGAAACAGAACTACCCTAATCCCTTCAATCCGGCCACGGTCATATCGTACGAACTGAGAAAGGCCGGCCAGGTCAGCCTTGGAGTGTACAACGTATTGGGTGAGAAAGTTGCGACACTGGTGGACGGATTCGAGTCTGCAGGGATTCATTCTGTCTCGTTCGATGGGTCAAGGCTTCAATCGGGGATGTATTTCTATTCCCTTCAAACCGGGAGCAATAGAATCACGAAAAAGATGATCCTTTTGAAGTAAGCGGCAGTGCTGCGGACGAACAAGGAGATGCACAAGAATCATGACACGAGACGTAGGCTTTACCGAACCAGCGGAGGAACATGTCCGCGCTAGGCCCGGCCCAAATTGCCGTCTACGTCCGATGGACTGGAAGCAGCTTCGCCTCATTGAACAGTTAGGAAGTTTTGGATTACCATGACTGATTACAAAAGTATCACGAAATCGCTGGACATAATATCTGAGGTAGATGTGCTGGTGGTCGGAGGAGGAACCGCCGGGGCGGTTGCCGCCATATCCGCCGCTCGCGAGAAAGCCGATTCACTGGTTGTGGAGCAGTTCGGCTTCCTGGGTGGAACTCAGACCGGGGCGCTCGTCACTCCGATGATGCCCAACCAGATCGACCAAACTCCTTTGAACGGAGGGATCGATTTTGAGATCAACTCGCGGCTAATGGAGACAGGCGACTCGGGCCGGTGGTCGGACGGGAACAGGGGTTGGTTCAATCCTGAGATGCTGAAGATAATTCTCGAGCAGATGGTCACGGAGTCGGGGGCAAATATCTTGTACTATACCATGTTCGAGGACTCCATCATGGACGGGAGGGATATTTGCGGCATAACGATGTTGAACAAAGGGGGCAGGGCGGCAATACTCGCGAAGCGTGTGATAGACGCTACCGGCGATGCCGATGTCGCTTTCAGAGCCGGCGTCCCCTTCTTTTCGGGAGACGAGGCTACTGCGACCAATCAGCCTCTCTCAGTTAGGTTTTCCGCGGGTGGGATCGACTTTGACAGGTTGATTTCATTCCTCGAGTCGCTCGGGCGTGCAGAGGTCACACCTAACCCCGAAGGCTCGAACACCCCGCTGATTCATACGGCGATGGTTTGGGGGAGGAACTTCCCGCTCGAACCGGTTTTCCGTCAGGCCGTTCATGACGGCGTTCTTCTTGAAACTGACGGAAACTACTTTCAGGCGTTTACTGTCGGAGGAAGAAGGGGCGAGTTGTTTTTCAACTGTCCCCGTATCGGCATCAAGGTCGACGGTACGAATCCGTCTCACCTGACGAGGGCGCAGATCCTCGGCAGAAGGGCGATCCTAAGGTATCTGGAATTTTGCCGCAAGTACCTTCCGGGGTGTGAGCACGCGTCTCTCACCGGCATCGCACCGATGGTCGGAGTTCGCGAGTCGAGAAGGATCGACGGAGAGTACCTTCTTACAGAAGACGATATCCTGGGCTCGAAGAAATTTGATGATGCGATCGCGAGAAGCAACTACCCGATAGACGTTCACAGCTCCGACGACAAAGGGGGGATGAAATTGCAGCATTTGCCGGCCGGCACGTATTACGAGATTCCGTATCGATGCATTGTCCCGAAGAAGGTGGACAACCTTCTAGTTCCCGGCAGGTGTCTTTCGGCAACATTTGAGGCACAGGGGTCGGTTCGGATTCAAACGAACTGCAGGGCTATGGGGGAGGCAGCTGCCGTCGCATCTTCCATTTCGCTTAAGAAGGGAATATCCCCTCGGCAGGTAGATGGGAAGGAGCTCAGGCAGGCACTCATAGAAAAAGGGGCGAGCCTGTGAAAGGTTACAGAGTCCTTCAGGTCGGCATCAATGCTTTGAGAGAAGGCGGGAGAGGACGCCTGCGGTGATCGTCGCTGCTCTCATTCTCCTGCTTTTTGTCGGAGCTGCATCCCTCATGTTTTTGCGAAAGCTGCCGGCGATCGTGGCTTTGCCGATCCTGGCACTCGGCATCGGTCTGGTTGAACTCGGGGCGGGTCACCTGTCACTCAACGATTTTCTCTTGGTTATCGTGGCGAACGGCGCGGAGCGGCTGGTCGAACCCATAATAATCATAATATTCGGCGGCACAATCAGCGTCGTCTTGCAGAAGTCTGGCGTCGCAGAGAGTCTAGTCAAGATAGGGGCCGAGCTTGCCGGGTCAAGCCCGTTGTCGGTATCTCTCGTCGTGTTAGGCGTCGTAGGCTTGCTGTTTACCACGATTACCGGACTGGGCGCCGTAATCATGATTGCCACCGTAGTGCTGCCAATCCTCGGGTCGGTCGGCGTCCGCGAAGAGGTGGCCGGTGGAATCATGCTGTTCGGCATAAGTCTCGGCGGGCTGCTGAATGTCAACAACTGGGCGGTCTACAAAAACGTTTTGACGCTCGGTCCCACAACAATTTCCGGCTACGCGCTGATTCTGTTCCTGATACAAATCCCTATAGCGGTAATTTTCATCATTGCCGAATTGTGGAGGACCGGATCGATTCGTTTGGACTTATCAAGAGTTTTGAGATTCTTTGGATACATGGCGGCGGCTGCCCTGGTATGCGTGCTCGGGTACTTTGTTCTGTGCAGGGTCGATTTCGGCCCGGCCTGGAAAGTGATCCGAGAGGTCGTCGCGTTCCTCGGTCTGGTTCTGATTCTTTATGTATCTTACGACCGCGTCTCTGCAATGCGAAGCAAGACGACAAGCGATATTAAATGGTATAGTTATCTGATCCCCCTGGTTCCCCTTGTGCTTATCCTTGTTTTCAATGTCGAGTACGTGGCCGCGTTCCTCGTCGGCTTCTTGTACAGCATACTCGTAACGCTCAAGCCGGGGACCGTGCAGCTTACGACCCGCTCTCTAATCGAAGGAGTGGAAAGCGTTGCACCGGTTATCATACTGATAATAGAAATCGGGATGCTTCTGAGTTCGATACTTGGTCCGTCATCGAGCGGACCGGGAAGCGGACTCTTTACGAATTCCATGGCCGGGCATGGGCACGTGTGGCCAGTCCTGACCGACATGCGTCCCTTCTTCCGGCTTGTGATTCCCCATACGTTCTGGGAATACACGCTTGGATTCGGCGTCCTCGCCCCTCTTGCGCTGTACCGAGGCCCGATGAACGTCTGGGGTCTTGGGTACGGGGTCGCCGGAATTCTGCTGTCGACCGGGCAGCTTGGCGCGACGGCAATCATGGGGATATTGATGTCTCTGAGCATCGTGCAGGGAGTATCGGATCCCACGAATACCCAGAATGTCTGGCTGGCAAATGAATTAAGAGTCGACGTGAACGGGCTTATGTGGCGAACCCTTCCGTATGCCTGGGCAACCGCCGTCATCGGACTGGCAGTTGCAGGGCTGAGGTTCTTCTGATGGATTCGAACAACGTGAACAGACACGGGAAAATAAAAGTCGGAATCGATGTCGGAGGAACATTTACGCACGCGGTCGCGGTCGATGCTTTTTCGGCGGAATTACTGGGAAAGGTGATGGTACCGACCACCCATACCGCGAAGGAGGGAGTCGCTCTCGGCGTAGTTCAGTCGCTGCACAAGCTGATTGACTCCATTGGGGTTTCTCCGGAAGATGTCGCGCTGATTGCCCACAGTACGACTCAGGCGACAAACGCTCTTCTCGAAGGCGATGTCGCCGTAGTAGGAATACTCGGCATGGGCAGCGGGGCTATGAAGTTCAGGATCAAGTCACAGGAAAATGTCAAAGACCTCGAGCTCGCTCCCCAGAAGTTTCTGAAGGCGCACTTCGCCTTTATCGACACGAACGACGGGGTCAAGGAAGAGAGTGTCAAGGCGGCGTTGGAGCAACTCAAGGAGGCAGGTTCAGAAGTCTTTGTTGCGACAGAAGCATTTGGAGTTGACGATACATCCAACGAGACGAAAGCCGCCGATATAGTTGAGAGCCTGGGGTACCGATGCACGTCCGCATCGCAGATATCTCACCTTTACGGGCTGAAAGTTCGCACACAGACCGCTGCCATAAATGCCAGCATGCTTCCGAAGATGCTTGAGGCCGCGGACATGACCGAGGCGTCAGTGAAATCACATGGGATCACCAGCCCTCTCATGATCATGCGCAGCGACGGTGGAATCATGGACGTAAAAGAGATGCGGAGGCGTCCGATATTGACGATGCTTTCCGGGCCAGCCGCCGGCGTAGCCGCCGCACTGATGTACGTTCATGTCTTCGACGGAATTTTCCTGGAGGTGGGAGGAACCTCGACAGACATCTCCATCATTCGTAGGGGGCATCCGGTCCTAAAGACCGCAGAAATTGGAGGGAAAAGGCTCTTTTTACGGACTTTAGATGTTCGCACCGTCGGGGTCGCCGGTGGATCCATGGTCAGGGTTTCGAAGGGCAAAGTTATTGACGTAGGGCCAAGGAGCGCACACATTGCCGGACTGAAGTATATTTCTTTCGCGACGCCCGAAGCGCTTCCTGATCCCCAAATCCGTTCGGTGAGGCCGACAAGTTCTGACCCGGACGACTATCTAGCCATATCGGCGAAACAGGGCGATGAGCCCAAATACGCTCTGACTGCGACTGACGCAGCGAATTATCTGGGTTTGATAAAAGGAGAATATGCCCGCGGAAATTCCGACAGCATACGAAAAGTGTTCGAAGCGATCTCATCGTCTCTCAAGGTCGACCCGCGGCAGTTCGCCTATGAAATCCTGGAAAAAGCAACTGACAAAGTCCTGCGTGTTGTCGATTCGTTTATCGATGAATACAAGATGGACCGGACGCTCCTTCAGCTGATCGGAGGGGGCGGAGCGGCGGAGGTGATTGTTCCGTTTTCCGCCGGGCGGATGAAGGCAAACTTTTCGATTTCGAACGATCCCGAGGTGGTCTCTGCAATCGGTGTCGCGCTGGGACTAATTCAGGAAACCGTTGAGCGAAACATCATTCAGCCGACCGAGGAAGATATCATCAAAGCGCGTCGGGAAGCATTGGACGGAGTTCTGAGGATGGGCGCCTCGGCTGATTCTGCTCAGGTGCACGTCGAGATCGACCAGCGAAGCAAGAAGGTTGTCGCTACTGCCTATGGCACACCTGAACTAAGAACCAGAGATTTATCGGCTAATTTGCTGCCGGAAAGTGAGGTGGAAGATATAGCCGAAAAAGGTTTGCAGGCCGAACGCGATAGTCTGAGGAACGTAGGTAAGACAGCGCATCTCTATGTGTTTCAGGCTACGAGACAGGAAAGATATCTGTTCGGCCTCAGGACGCGCACCTCGCACCCTTTGGCAGTGGTCGATAGGAGCGGGGTGGTCAAACTGGCGTTGAGACGGGGAGAGGCCATAGTTACCAACGCAGGCTCAATTCTCGAGAAGCTGTCGAAAATCCTCGATAAAAAATCTGTTTATGGGGATGCGGGACTTCTTCCTCCGGAAGTGTTCGTTGCCGTCGGAGCCAGAGTGGTAGATCTGTCGAGCCTTGTCGGGATAAACCAGATTCTGGCGGTCTGCCGGATCGAACTTCAAGAAGTCCCTACCACGGAAACCGTGATAGTAATCATTACTGAAAAGCAAATTTGAGAAAATTGTTTGATGGGGAGGATAAATGTCCTATTTAGAGCAAGACCTGACTGAGTTCAATCATTTTAGACATCTAGTGCTCCTCTATGGAGAAAGCAAGAGGCCATGGACTAGAGAACAACTGAAATACTACGCAGCGCACCTTGGAGCAGACGGTGCGGCAGATGATTGGCTGTTTGATTCCTTTTTGTTCATAAATCCGAAATCCGGATCGGGAGCAGACTACGTTGCGGATGTGAACCTTGGTAAATCAATGTCCGGTGAGGGTGATTTCTTCACCGTGTGTTCTCCAAATCCCGCCGACAAGACCGACTGGAACGAGCTTCTGGACTTCTATTTTGCGGGCGAAGGCGCATTAGCCTCGCTCGACAGGACGATCGAAGAACTCTCGGGTACGATTTCGCCGCCTAAGCATCGCAGGAACGTTATCCTGACGCTTCCTTATCCGCACATCACTCAGGCAAAGTTCGGCGAGCTCGAGAAGGCTGATGGAAATCTCAACTTCTCTACCAGAGGACAGGACCTGGCACACGCCACGCAATCGCGCCTAAAAGCTGAAACATGGTTCGTCGATGAGGTCGCAGACAGATGGGGCAAAGCCCGCTTTAAGAACATAAATCTTCTCGGTGTTTACTGGATATTTGAGACGGTGTACAGGTCGTGGGAAGTTGATGACCATTTCCTCCTGAAGGAGCTACGGAAGCACATCAATTCCCTGGGGCTGAAGTTCCTTTGGATTCCTTTCTACGCCACCTACAATTTCCATCTGCTCGAAGATTATGAGCGCTATTATTTCGACCTCGCGTTTGTCCAACCTAACTTCCTTTTCTATAAGAATGGGAAAGATATCGAGACTGCTTCAGCCGTGGCAAAAGGATGCCATGCCGGGATCGAGATGGAGTACTACCTGGAGCTGGACGAGCCGATCTCGATACGAAATGAACGGCACGTGCGTTTCAGGGAATACCTCAACGCCGGTGTGAAGTACGGCTACATGAGCGGCGCCGCCTGCGCACATTTTCAGGGTGTCGGATCGTTGGAGAGGATGTATTCTCACGGCGACGCGATTGAGCGTGAATTCTATGAAGATATATACAGGTTTGTAAAGGGCACCTACGAAATCAAGCCTTATCCCCCGGCGCCGGCGAGCTCTTATTTCGTCCCGAAGAGGAAGGCCGTTATTTCGCTGGATCTCGGCGGTACAAATCTGAGAATGGGTGTGGTAGAAGATACAGGCAAGATCGTTCATTGGAAACATGAAAATACGCCTGCAACCAGGAAAGGAATAGTAAACTCGATAATCTCCAAGGTAGAAGAGGGAATAGGACTTGCCGAGTTGCAGAGCCTTGAGGTGACCGGCATCGGGATGAGCACTGGGGGCAGAGTCAATTTCGAAACCGGGGTAATAGAGGACTCGACTTCACTTATTCCGGACTGGAAAAACGTCCATGTCAAGGAGGAACTCCAGAAACGTTTCAATATTCCCGTATTCGTTGACAATGACGGCAATTGCTCGGCCCTGGCGGAGAAAATATTCGGGAGAGCAAAGTATGCCGACAATTTCATATCGATGGTCCTTGGGACCGGTATCGGAGGCGGGATCTACGTCGGCGGGAAGCTGTTGAGAGGGAAAAGCAACTATTCGTCGGAGATCGGACACATCACCGTTAATGCCGAGGGCCCCGAATGTTCCTGCGGCGGCTGCGGATGTGTCGAGCTGTATGCCTCGGGATCCGGATTGGTCAGATGGGCGAAGGAGGATGGCCTTCTCGAGAGCATTGTTGGGAAGAGCGGCGAAGAATCGGCAAAAGCAATAGCCAAGGCCGCCCTGTCCGGCAATTCTTCTGCCGTCGATCTGCTGACAAGAGCAGGGGAGAAGCTGGGATCGGCGGTAGCAGGATTGGTCAACATCTTCAACCCTTCAATGATAGTATTCTCCGGCAGCCTCGTTAACGTGGGGAATCCTTACTTCGACGCTTTCAGAAAGACATTATCCGGGCGGGCAATGAAACCGACTGTAGACGAAGTGGAAATAGCTTTCTCGGATTTCCCTCAGGAAGTTGGGCTTATTGGCGCCGCCGCGCTTGCCTTCGAGGGTGCTATGGAGACTGTCTTTGCCGGAATACAAACAGATCATGACGAAGGTGGAGAGAAGAATGACTAACGACTTTACATGGATGTCTTTAGAGAAAGGAGAGATCAATGAATAAGCTGCGCGGGGGGTTAGTAGTTTCCTGTCAGGCAGAAGAAGGGAGCCCTTTTAACGCTCCGGAGTTTATTGCCGCATTTGCAAAAGCTGCGGAGCTCGGCGGCGCGGTAGGAGTCAGGGTAAGGGATCCCGAGAATGTTGCAGCAGTAAAAAAGGTGACGGGTCTTCCTACAATAGGCCTAACTAAGGGTTCCTACGCTTCCGGAATGGTGCTCATCACCCCAACCATCGACGATGTAGTCAGGCTTGTTGCCGCCGGAGCTGACATTGTGGCGGTAGACGCTACAGGACGGACAAGGCCCGACGGAATGTCCGGGGTCGAATTTCTGCGACTCGTCCGATCGAAGGTGAAGGTCCCCGTCCTTGCCGACATCTCGGCTGTCGATGAAGCGTTGGCCGCCATAGATGCAGGAGCCGATTTCGTCGCCACCACATTGTCGGGATACACTGAAAAGGGTTCTTCGGCGGACGGGCTACCTGATTTCGACTTAATCAGGGACATCTGTTCCAGGGTGAAGACCCCGGTCATCGCAGAGGGAAGGATTTGGACACCCGAGCAGGCAAGAGAAGCTATGGACTGCGGTGCGTATGCCGTTTGCGTCGGCACTGCCATCACCAGACCCGTTTCGGTTGTCGAAAAATTTGCGTCCCGGCTTCCCGTAGATAACTCATCGGGTAGGAGTGATTGATGCGAATGCTCCCCGATTTATCTCATATAGTTGATACTATTTCAACCATCCAATGACAAGGAGGGAATGATGCCGCAGGGTACTGAAGCTTCCCCGGTACGACCGCAGAGAGCGCTTTCACTGGACGCGCTTCGAGGTCTCTCGATCTTACTCATGCTGTTCGCTTCCACTATTCCGTTCGGGGTACTCCCGTCATGGATGTATCACGCGCAGGAGCCGCCGCCTGCCAATCTTTTCAACCCTCACCTGCCGGGGATCACATGGGTAGATCTTGTCTTTCCTTTTTTCCTTTTTACGATGGGAGCCGCAATTCCTCTCGCACTTTCCAGGAGATTCAAAGCGAGCGGGTCGCCATGGCGCGTTCTCCCCGCCGTATTTGGGAGGTATGTTCTGCTCGTCGGGTTTGCACTGTATGTCATGCAGATCAGGCCGCAGGTAATCAGCAACCATCCCGACTGGGGGGTGATGGTTCTTGCGCTTCTGGGGTTTGCTTTCTTATTTCCAATTCTTGCGAAATTGCCGGGCGACTGGTCCAAAACCAGGAAGTACTCGGTGCGTGGAATCGGCTGGGTCGGTGCCGTGATCTTAATGGCATTTCTGCGATTTCCGGACGGTTCCGGGTTCTCTCTTAATCGTAGTGACATCATAATCCTCGTGCTTGCGAACGTGGCGTTGTTCGGCGGCGTGATTTGGCTTTTCACGCGTGACCGCTTGTTCATTCGTCTCGGGATAATGGGCGTGCTGGTTGCGATGCGCCTTGCCGCACCCATTCCAGGTTGGATTCATGCGGTTTGGAATTATTCACCGATTTCATGGGCGTACCAATTCAGGTACCTCCAGTACCTGCTCATTGCGATCCCCGGCACGATTGTCGGCGACCAAATACTGAGATGGATGAACCCGGTCAACAAGGAACCGGGACCCGAAAAGAACTGGGGAATTGCCAGGCTTGCATCCGTGGCCGGTTTGATGATGGCAATCAATGTAGTGGTAGTGATTGGACTGAAAGCGCAGTGGGTGCTGGCAACGATGATCGCTTCAATCCTTCTATGCGCGTTCGGATGGCAGCTTGTGAAAGAAGCGGATTCAGCGACCGAAAAGCTCCTGCGAACTTTCTACAAATGGGGGATGTACTGGCTTCTCCTCGGGCTGCTGTTCGAACCGTACGAGGGAGGGATCAAGAAGGACCCTGCAACGCTGAGTTATTATTTCGTGACAAGCGGCCTGGCGATTTTTGTATTGATGGCGCTGATGATATCCGTCGATATCCTTAAACAAAGGAAGGGTTTTCAATTCCTTATCGACAGCGGGCAGAATCCGATGATAGCATACGCCGGCATCAACAGTCTGATACTGCCTTTGCTGGCGCTTACAAGATTAAACGACCTTCTGCAAATACTTACTCCGACGCCTTGGCTCGGAGTTCTGAGAGGTGCTTTTGTCACTTACCTCATTGCGCTGGCGACCACCCTGTTTACGAGGAGAAAGATCTTTCTAAGAACATAGCTGCGGGCTAAGGTATTCGGGGACGTTTCATGGCTCCGAATTGTTTTAAATCTCTGTGCGATATCCCGAATTGTCACGGGCGATCAAGGGATGCAGAAAAAAGAGGACAAAGAAAAAGGAGGAAATCATGAAGAAGCTTCTACTTTTCGGAGTGGTATGTATCTTCGCCTACTCCACAGTTGCTTTCTCGCAAACAACCACGGTGTGGCAACAGTCGGTTGCGACAAATAATCTACCGTCATGGTTCAACACGAACAGCGAGCAGCGCAGCATGGCATATGGCAACGTCGGAGGAAACGATCAGCTCTACTTAACATACGCAGGAAGAGCGTTGGGGCCGGTTCTGGTTCTTGACGCGGCGACAGGCGATTCCGTCGGTACGCTCGATACGACCGGAATATCCGGTGGTACATTCCCGCTGGATGACATCGGTGTGTCGTCAGACGGTTTGATCTTCGCCGCGGATCTCACCGTAAACGCTCAGTCGAGTCCGTTTAAAGTATACGAATGGTCGAGCGATAGTGCGGCACCGAAACCGATAATTACCTACGCCGACAGCGCCTACCGACTCGGCGATCACATCACGGTAACCGGCTCGGCGTCGGACAACAGCCTTACCATATGGGCAGCGGCAAGTGGGAAAGATGCTGTAGTGAGATTCACGACGACCGACTATGGAGCAACTTTCACCCCGCAAGTGATTGAGCTCCAGGATTCGGTTACTACAGGCACGATACCTAAGGTTTATCCTGCAGGCAGCGATTTCTTTGTAAGTTCTGCAGGCGTTGGGATAAGGGAATATGATGCGACCGGAAAGCTGCTCGGTGCAGTGGCATCCCTCCCGATAAACATAGGTAATATGGCATATATTTCCGGTGGCTCTCCGATGAAAGCGTATGTCTTTGCATATGACTATACCAACGTAACGGGAGTCACACCTCAGTACGTTAGGATAGTGGACGTTACGAATGGAGTGGCTTCAGCAGATTCGGTCGGAGCGACTCCTGTGCTTGGGAGCGCTTTGAATGCGAACGGTACGGGTGCCATAGCGCTAAAGGACAACGGCGACGGAACGGTTACGATCTTTGTGCTCGCGACAAACAACGGCATCGGCGCGTTCAGCTTCAAAGCATGGCAAGTGGCACAGTCTCAGTCGGTTGCGACACTTTGGCAGGAGTCTAGCGCGACGGGTAATCTTCCCTCGTGGTTCAGCACGAACAATGAGCAGCGCAACTTTGCGTACGTCAACTCCGGAGGGAAAGGACACCTTTACCTGACCTATGCCGGTCATTCATTGGAGCCCATTCTGATATTGGACGCGGCGACAGGAGATTCGATCGGAACGATCGACACGGCCGGAATATCCGGCGGAACATTCCCTCTGGACGATATCGAAGCATCGTCAGACGGGGTGATATTTGCCGGAAATCTGACGGTAAACGCGAAATCGACCCCGTTCAAGGTGTACGAATGGACGAGCGAGACTGCTGTGCCTAAGGCAGTGATAAGTTATGCCGACAGCTCTTACCGGCTTGGCGATCACATGACGGTGACAGGCTCAACCGCCGACAACACGGTCACGATCTGGGTGGCGGCAACCGGAGGGAACGCTTTAGTGAAGTTCACGACGAAGGATTATGGAGCTACGTTCACCCCGACAGTAATACCGCTGAGTTCCGGAGTGGGCTCGACGCCGAAGGTATGGCCGACGGCGAACGGCGACTTCTTTGTCAGTTCAGCCGGACAGGGCATAAACGAATATGATTCTTCCGGCAAGCTGCTCGGCACAGTGGCTTCCTTGCCGACGAGCATAGGCGACATGGCCTACATTTCAGGTGGGTCTCCGATGAAGGACTACATCTTCGCATATAACTACACCAATATACAGGGAGTAACACCGCAATATGTGCAGATAGCTGATGTCACCAATGGTATATCTTCAGCAGATACGGTCGCTTCGACTCCGGTGCTGGGAACAACGGTGAATGGCAACGGAACCGGGGATATAGCGCTGAAGGACAACGGTGACGGAACGGTTACGATTTTTGTGCTCGCGACAAACAACGGGATCGGCGCTTTCACATTCAAAGCATGGCAGGTGGCACAGCCACAATACATGCCCACGGTCTGGCAGCAATCTATTGCGACCAGCAATCTGCCGTCATGGTTCAACACGAACAATGAACAGCGCAACATGGCATATGGAAACGTCGGAGGAAATGAACACCTCTACGTAACATATGGTGCAGGAGCGCCGGCCCCTGTTTTGATCCTGAATGCGGCGACAGGTGATTCGATCGGGACGCTTGATACGGCCGGGATATCCGGCGGTACATTCCCGCTGGATGACATCGGTGTGTCGTCGGACGGTATGATCTTCGCTGCGGATCTCACCGTAAACGCTAAGTCGAGTCCGTTCAAGGTGTACGAGTGGACGAGTCAGAGTGCGGCACCGAAAGCGGTAATTACCTACGCCGACAGCGCGTACCGTCTTGGCGATCACATCACGGTGAGCGGCTCGGCGTCGGACAACAGCCTTACCATTTGGGCAGCGGCAAGTGGAAAAGATGCTGTTGTGAAATTCACGACGACCGACTATGGAGCAACTTTCACCCCGCACGTCATCGCGCTTCAGGATTCGGTGAAGACCGGGACAATACCGAAGGTGTACCCTGCAGGCAACGATTTCCTCGTGAGTTCGGCCGGAGTCGGGATAAGGGAATACGATGCATCAGGAAAGCTCCTCGGTGCCGTGGCATCTTTGCCGACAAGCATCGGCGACATGGCATATGTTTCCGGCGGCTCTCCGATGAAAGCGTATGTCTTTGCCTATAATTATACCAACGTTCAGGGTGTGACGCCTCAGTACGTTGAAGCTCTCGACGTTACCAACGGGATTTCGACTGCTGACTCGATAACGGCAACTCCGGATCTTGGAACGGCCTTGAATGTGAACGGCACGGGTGCCATTGCCTTAAAGCAAAACAGCGACGGTTCCGTTACGGTATTTGTCCTGGCCACCAACAACGGCATCGGCGCATTTACCTTCAACGCTCAACTGACAGCAGTGCAGTCGCGCAGCAACGGTACTCCGTCCTCGTATGTGCTCAGCCAGAACTATCCGAATCCGTTCAACCCGACAACACAAATCGACTATTCGGTTCCTAAGAGCGGCTTGGTAACCCTGAAAGTTTACAATGTACTCGGACAGGAAGTCGCAACTCTGTTCTCCGGACGCCTTCAGGCAGGGAGATACACCGCAACATTCAACGCATCGCAGTATGCAAGCGGAGTGTATTTCTACCGCTTACAGGCTGGTAATTTCTCGATTGTGAAGAAGATGGTATTGGTGAAATGAGTGCCAAGGTAAACTGTCCTGTTTCTATTCGGATGAGACGTTCCGAACACAGTAAGACTCTGCAGCTGTGTAGCGAGGAGTCGGTGTATGGCTGGAAACGGCTGTATGCTAAGCGACTCGACAACGTAACCTATAGGGTGCTACGCGAAAGCTCAGGTTGCAACACAAGTGAACGCACAGGTAGCCTCGTAAATATGATTGAGATCGACGAGTCCCTATTTCATGGACGAAGTCAGCATACCACGCTGAGAGCAGAGAAATGCGGCATGGTGGATCTCCGGGGTGTGAGCGGCGACATGAGCAGACAGAGACAGGACGGGACTTGGGAGACCGTCGCTAACTGTACAGGTAGTGAGCCTGAACAAAAGACTTTTCCAATAAGGAAACGAAGTGGAAAAGTGTTAGCAGGGAGTCGGATGAGGCCATACTACTTATGATGAGTATGCAGCAAAACATACTCGGAGGGAAGGACCTCTGTTGAACTCAGGGATTCAAAGAATGGACGAAACGTGTATTATCCAGAAATGGATTAGCAAACGCGAGTATTTGTTCAGAAAGTTTGGAGAATTCCGTCCCACCTATGGTGGGGTCAAGGTTTAAGAAAGCCGTATGAGGGAAAACCTCACGTACGGTTTGAGGAGGGGTCAAGGGAAACGGAGCGATGGTCGGCTTGAGCAGGACACTCGCTTGAAAGAGGAGAAACATTTGGGCTCACATGACCTGTACACCACCGCGCCCTTGTCCTACTCTACAACGACAAATGTCCCCTACGGTCGGGCCCATCTTCTCGACCCGAGAAACATTCGAGCAACAGAGAAACAGAAAGAACGAAAGAGAAGAAGTATTCAGAGTTTCATCCTAGTACAAGGAGGTCTTATCGTGAAAAATGGAATGTGGGGTGCTGTTCTTGCAAGCATTTTGTGTGCTTCATTTGTATGGGGGGGATCTGTCAGCGCACAGATGGTGAGTCCGTCAATTGACAAACCGGATCAGCCTTTTTGCTACTACAGCAAACCGACTGACGAATTAGGCGTGATGGACGGTAAATGGGGTACCGAAGTAACGCCGAAGGGTTACCTCTACACCGGCTTCGGCGAGCTGATGTTTTTCACAGGCAACCCGCCCACGGTCGTCAACAAGAGAGTGAAGACGCTTCTCAACGGTTATCTACCGGTGATATTGTACCATTTCAGCCGGGAAGGGGTCGAGTACACGATAACCGCTTTTGCCGCAACGCTCGACGGGAATTCCGAGAGTCCGATGATGAATTTTATCCGCGTGAAGATCCGGGACATCGTGAACGAACCGCGCGCGGCGTTCTTCGGAGTCGGGGTGAGATATCAGGGACATTCCAACAGAGATAACGGAGTGGCCGATCATTGCTTCGTGCGCCCCGTCAAAAGAGAGTACCTGGGCGGCCGCGAGCAGGCAGGGGTGAATTTCAATCCCGACTGGAAATACGGATTTGCAGGCGACACGTTCCTGCGTGAGGACAGTGTAATGTATGTATTCCCCGAAAATCCATCACCGAATCGGATGATGACTCTCGCGACCCTGTATAACTATGCTCAGGATCTGAAGCCACGGATAATGCACGTGCTGCCGACAACTCCGGTTGGAATTGTCAACTACATGGTAAGTCTGAAACACGGCGAAGAGAAGACACTCGATTTCAAGATGCCGTATACACCGATACCCGCGGGAAGTCCGCTGGTACGGCAACTGCGTGCCGCTAGATTCAGCGACTATCTGAACAAGACTATAGATTTCTGGAATAACATCTTCTCTCGCGGAATCGACATAAGCGTTCCTGAGGCAAAGGTGAACAACACTTTCAGGAGCAACCTTGTCTATGATCTTATCGCCCGCAACAAGGAAGACGGGTTCTACATTCAGAAGGTGAACGATTTTCAATACCATGCATTTTGGCTGCGGGACGCATCGTTCATTACCAGAATGTATATCCTTTCCGGGTACTTCAACCTGGCACGCGAAAATCTCGATTTCTTTCCGCGGTGGCAGAAGCCGAACGGAAACTTCGTCTCGCAGGGTGGACAGTTCGACGGATGGGGACAGACGATGTGGGTATACGGACAATATTACAGGTTTACGCACGACAAACAGTTTGCAGAGAAAGTCTTTCCGTCAATTTTGAAGGCATACGATTGGCTGGTGAAAGCCCGGGCCTCGGATCCGCTTCATCTTATGCCGAAGACATCTCCCGGAGATAATGAAAACATCGAGGGGCATATTACGGGGCACAACTTCTGGGCGCTTGACGGATTGAGGAACATGACCGCTATTGCCAAAGGACTTGGCAGGACAGCGGATGCAGAAATGTTTGAAAAGGAGTATGACAATTTCTATTCGACCCTGATAAAGCGGTTGGAAGTTGTGACGGCGAAGACAGGCGGTTACATCCCGCCGGGGCTTGATGAGGCAAATCCTCCCGGACAGGATTGGGGAAATATGCTTACGCTTTATCCGGAAGAACTATTCCCGCCGTTTAACAAGATGGTGACTGCGACACTCGATTCTACCCGTGCCAAATACAGGGAAGGAATCATGACTTATGACAACGGCGAGTTTCTCCACGACTATCTGACTATTCGCAACACTGAGAACGAGTTGGTGCGCAACGAGCAGGAGACGGCTCTGAAGGAATTCTATGCATTGCTTCTCCACACCAGTTCCACAAATGCGGGGTTTGAGTTTGCCATTCACCCGTGGGGGACGAGGCAATACGACGGCAATCTGGCACCGCACGGCTGGTACGCCGCGGAGATCCGGACGCTCATAAGAAACATGATGGTGCGCGAACAGCCCGAAGGATACCGGCCGTCTTCCGAACCCGACAACCTTCATCTCCTTTCGTGCATCTCACCCGATTGGGTGCACTATGGCAAGGAAATAGCCGTGCGTCGGGCTCCGACGTATTTCGGCCAGGTGAATTTCGTCCTGGCGTTCAAGAAAGGAGGCGCTACACTGACCTTGAATAACCACTTCACGAGCGACCCGAAACATCTCGTTCTGCACCTGCCCTGGTTTATGAATGTAAAATCGGTCAGGGTCGGTGGGAAGGACTTGAGGATCGATCATTCGGAAGTGGATCTGCCGATCAATTCCAGGAAGGTTGATATTGAGTGGGCCTGGAAATCCGCTAGACCGGCGCTGAGCTACGAGAATACCGTCAAGAACTACGAGAAGGTGTATAGGGAAAAATACCGGGAATTTTTGAGGACGGGGAAGTAGGATGATCGTCTCGGCCAAATAGGGGAGAGAGATGCGAACGAGGCTGATGCATTTTGCAGTGTTAATGATGTGCTTCTCGCTTGTGCCGATTTGCGCGGCGCAAACCCTGGTGGACCCGTCCAGAGACATGACGCTTAAGAACGATTATGTCGAGTTCAGGTTTGCCCCCGGAGGAATGGGGCTTGACTCGATGATCGACATGAAGACCGGATACAACCATATCCATCCCGTGAAGGGTAAGCATCTGTTATGGGAGGTCGTATTCGGCAAGGGACTCCAGAGGGAGAGCATCACGAATAACTATCATCCGTGCAATTTTGCTTCGGTTGAAAAATTCGCCGACGGAGCGCAGCGCGCTTTACTTGAATGGAACAACATGCGCTGGTGGAAGGAGAAGCGCGTTGTGAGTGTGCGTGTTACGGTCGACCTGCCGAAAAATTCAGGTGTCGCGAAGTGGCGGATATTCGTTCGGAACAATTCCGACTACTGGGGGTTGTGGGACGTGCAATTCCCGAAAGTCAACGGTTTCCCTGCACCCGGCAAATATGATGTCGCCCGTCCGGCTTTTGCCACGGGCGGCCTTCTCATTAAAAAATGCCGGGAGAATGTTCAGGGAACGTTTCACGGCAGATATCCTTCCGGCGGATGGGCTATGCAGTTCATGTCGTTCACTCACTTGACAAACTCAGTCTATCTTGCGACCATGGATCCAAACGGAATGGCGAAGGATTTCGAAGCGGATGCGGAAAACGGTGACCTGGCAGTGATTCACTACCCTGAGAACATGGGGATTGCCGGATCGGAGTGGCCCGATTGGTATCCGATCTCGTTCGGAGTGTACCAGGGTAACTGGCTGCAGGCGGCGCTTAGGTACAGGAAATGGGCGATCCAGCAGAAGTGGGCTGTGCCGCTGTCCAAGAGACGTGACATTCCGCCTATCATGAAGAATATCGGCTTGTGGGTTCGGGACTTCTGGGTATGGAACAACGCTGAGGGTTCGCCGCAGCAGATGGATGCTCCTCTAATCAAGGCCCAGAAAGAAATGGGTGTGCCCATGGGAATACACTGGTACTACTGGAGCAAGAATAAATTTGACAACATGTATCCGCACTTCTTTCCACCCAAGCGGGGATTTGCAAAGCGTGTCAAGTATCTTGTCAGCAAAGGTTTTCTGGTGATGCCGTACATAAACGGCAGAAGTGCCGACATGAATATTTCCGACTGGAAGAAGTACGCCCCTCACGCGATTTACGACGAAGCGGGTGGTTTCATAATGGATACTACTCACATGTCAGGCAGACTCGTGGAAATGTGTCCGTCCCAGGTATTTTGGCAGGACAAGATTGCAGCAATAGCCGACAGCCTCGTGAGTGGTTTTAACTGCAACGGAGTATATCTCGACCAGGTATCGGCGATGAGAGACGAGTTGTGTTTTAACCCGCATCATGAGCATCCCCTTGGAGGAGGACGGTGGTGGACTGACGGCAATCGCGAGATGATGAGAAAGATCCTGGACGTCGCACATCTTGACGGGCACGATGCGGTAATCACAACGGAAGGAGCAGATGAAGTCTTTACTGACCTTGTGGACGGTGATCTCCTGTGGCTTGGGCCCACCGACAGGGAGATTCCGCTGATCAATGTCGTCTATTCGGGTTATGCAATATTTTTTGGAAGCCCATGCGATTACAGAACCTGCAGCGACAGCTTGTTTAACTTCACAGAGGGGCAAGCATTCATATTTGGAATACAAAACGGCTGGATGGGACTCGGGCTGTATGAGCCGAAATACGCCGAGAAGGCCGCTTACCTTCGTCAATGCGGTGAATATCGTGTTGCAACGAAGGATATTCTGCTATACGGCAGACTCCTGGGTCCTGTTGTGCCGACCAATAACGTCCCTACCTTCACCGAGAGCGGGTTTGGTCGCTGGAAGAAGAAACATACGGGCAATGTCCCCGATGCGGAGGCTATGCTTTGGAGATCGGAAAACGGTAGCCTTGCGGTTTTCATGGCAAACTTCGTCCGAAGGGAGATACCGTTTTCATTTGCCATCGACCTCATGAAATATGGGATGAAAGAGGGCAAATACGGGTTAGTGGAGATAACACCTCATGGGAGAACACCAATTCAAACTGTGTCCGGAGTTGTGAAGCTAACGGTAAAGCTCCCGCCGCACTCGTTAAAGGTCATTGAAATAGTGCCGAGATCAAATTGAACTATTCAACTTGCACCCTCTGGGCTTCGGATGGGAAATGAGAACTAAATCAGTGAGGATAAACTGAAACGATTATTGACGGTCATGATAGTTATCATGGGGTTGATGGGCGCGACTAACTCAGCGCAAGGGAAAGCGGGATTGAGACCTCGAATCGGCCTCACGCTTATTCCACCAACGCCCGTCACGAACCAGATCAGGCTGGATATTCGTGGGGCTGTTTGGAACCGGTCCGACAAGGCCAGGAAGTACGAGGTAGCCATATATCTTGACGCAGAAAATCAAGGGAAGAGCCTTTATCAAACCAGCTTACTCGTGCCGGCCAGGTCTGCGGCGGGTGTTAGGTATCTCTGGCCGACTGAAAGTCACGCGGGTCCTCACCGTATCTTGCTGGTGGCAAGATCAGGTAAGAACGTTATACGCACTTCGCAACCGATTACGATTGTGGTTTCCAAGGTGCGATCAACTGGACGGATCGGCGGCGCGTGGGTAGGGATTACCCATTGGAGTGAGAAGGAAGGGAAACCGTGGAATGCCCAGATCAAGAAGTTGACGGATGCCCAGTGGAAGCAACTCGTGCAAGGCATGCACGGCATCGGCATGAATATCATAGTGATACAGCAGCTGTTTGAGAATCAGGTCTATGATTATGAGGATTCACTGATAACGCGAAACGGATACCATGGGCTGGCGTACTACCCTTCAAAGCTCTATCCCGGCAGGATGCATATTGCCGCGAAGGATCCGATCGGAGCCATTCTTAACGAAGCCGACAAACTGGGGATGCATGTGTTCCTGGGTGTCGGGATGTATGCTTGGTTTGATTACTCTCACGCGTCGCTTGCATGGCATGAACGTGTCGCGAAAGAACTCTGGCAGTTCTACGGATATCATCCTTCTTTCTATGGTTGGTACATCAGTGAGGAGGGAGACGGCAGTCTCGGCGACTCGACACATCGCCGACAGATGGTCAGCTTTTTCAGGCACTTCACGCCGTACGTCCATCATATGGCGCCGGGTAAGCCGGTCATGCTGGCGACGAACTGCTATCACCTGCGCGGCGCTCAGAGTATCTATCTGAAGCTGCTGCCGAACGTCGACATCTTGTGCCCGTTCGCCTTTGACCGGATGCCTAAGGGAGATGAGACCGCTGAACAGGCCGCTGCATTGCTCGCAAAGCTGACTGGAGAATCCGGGACTCATCTGTGGTTGGATATGGAGGTATTCGTTTTCAACAAGCAGGGCGGACTCGTCCCGCGCCCGCTCAGAGGGATCTTGAGTGACCTGCATCGTTATACTAACTTTGAAAAGATTCTATGCTATCAATATCCCGGCCTCCTTACTGCGCCCGAAGCTTCCGTCAAGCTGGGTGGGGAGAAAGCCGCAAGATTGTATTTAGAATACGAGAATTATCTTAAGGGACTCTCAGGTAGATGACTGCTCGGAAACGCATGTGTCCTGTTGAAAAGGCCGGTGTAACAAAGGTGAGGTTTGTTCAACCGGACCCGGCCGGGACTTAGCCGGTCTGCCTGACGAAGAGGCCCGGGTTAGTTGCTCATTTTCTTATGGCAATTGACTTCTTAACAATGCCGAAGCCATTGTTTGAATGTGATTGTAGTTAGAAAGGACATGCTTCTGAGAATCGGTTCAAAGCGATTCATGCGGAATAAGAAAACCGTGTTCCAAACCGCTGCCCCGTCCATTGCCATTATATCCGGCTTGCTTCTGAATGTCTGCGGTTCATCGCCGTCCGTCGGTAACCTTTCTCGGGAATTCGTTCTCACCGGTTCCCTTATTAGTCGTTTTCCGGAGAAGAAACCTTAATGAGGATCACGGACCAAAATGCAGTCGAACTTATTAATTGAGGAGTAACCACATCGTGAACAGAAAACTCTTGTTTGCCACCGTCGTTTCTGCGTTAGGGAGTTTGCTTTTCGGCTTCGATACTGCCGTCATCTCCGGCACTACCAAGTTCATCACACAATATTTCAGCCTGACCGACACCACGCTCGGCATTACGGTTTCGATGGCGCTCTGGGGAACCGTCGTCGGCTCGATAGTCGTCGGGAAACCGGGAGACATTTACGGGAGACGGGCCATCCTTTTCGTGACTGCCGCGATGTATCTCGTCTCTTCGGTCGGCTGTGCCTTCGCCACCGGGTGGTATGCCCTGCTGGGTTTCAGATTCATCGGCGGGATAGCGATCGGAGCCGCGTCGGTCATGGCGCCGATGTATATTGCAGAGATTTCTCCTGCGAGATTGCGGGGGCGGCTCGTCGCTGTATCGCAGTTCAACATCGTGATAGGGATATTGATTGCATTCTTTTCCAACTATCTCCTTATCGGCGTCGGTCCGGATAACTGGAGATGGATGTTCGGTGTGGTCGCTATTCCGTCTGCCTTCTTTTTTGCCTTGCTGTTTGTCGTGCCAAAAAGTCCCCGCTGGCTCGTGAAGATGAAGAGGCCGGAAGAAGCGAGGGACGTCTTGCAGAGTGTAGGTGCAGTAAATGTCGAGTCGGAACTGGACGCGATCAGTCGTTCTTTGACGGAAGAACAGGGCACGACACGGCTAATGCAGAGGAAATATGCATTCGTGATTATGCTGGCGACGTTGTTTGCCTTTTTTGCCCAGATGTCCGGGATAAACGTTATAATGTATTATGCACCGATGATATTTGAGAAAGCGGGCGCGAGCACAAACTCGGCGATGCTGCAGGCTGTCGCTGTCGGGGTCACCAACTTGATATTCACCATCTTCGCGATGTTCCTAATAGACAAACTGGGGCGAAGGCCGCTTCTGATGATTGGCGCGGTGGGGATGTTCCTTTCGCTTGCGGGAGCCGCGGCACATTACTATGACCCAAGTCTTGTGAGTGACATGGCGATGGTAGTTTCTGTTCTCGGCTTCGTGGCGTTCTTCGCGTTCTCACAAGGGGCGGTCATCTGGGTGTTCTTGTCGGAAGTCTTCCCGAACAGGATCAGGTCGAAGGGCCAGGCCCTCGGCTCTTTTGTGGATTGGATAGTGAATGCTGTGATTGGTCTCCTCTTCCCGCTGGCACTCACTCACTTCGGCGGTGGAGACGTGTTCATGTTCTTCGCCGTGCTGATGATACCGTTCTTCTTCTTCGTGTTGAAGGTAATGCCTGAGACGAAGGGGAAATCACTGGAGGAGCTGGAGAAGATTGTGGTTTTAGAAAAATGAGAATGTCCCTGTCAGAAAGAAACTTGGAGACCGAGAGTCGTATGGCTTCAGGCGCGTTATTGCGTCTAGATAACCAAGTATCTGCTGCAGTGCAATAGGCAATCGTGAAATAACCGCAAGGGAAGATTCCGTTTCGGTGTCACCGACTGTGTCCTCGTTTATGCTGGCGTCCTATTTGATTGTTAAGAGTTCTGAAGCTTCGAAACATATGTAGTCTGTCTATTTATGACGAAAGAGGTCCCGGATACATGTTTTTCGTTTTGGTACCCGCCAGATACGGGTCGCCACTCGAAACCACAGCCAGTTCGAGTCATCGTTCCGATCGAGGAGCGAACAGATGCCCGGTGAAATCATCGGGCTGTTTTTGTTTATGGCGGGCTATTGGGTCTACATATTATACTTCGACAAAGGGGACGTGTAATACAAGGGCTCGTCAGAAGATCCCGAGATACGGCTGGTACATCACAACACGACCGAAAGGAAAGTTGCTCGGGTATTAGCCTGGGTGAGCCCGCCATAGAGCCTACCTGCCGCTAGAGTAAATTCAATCGACGGCATTCGTTAACGCGCAAACTCAAGTTGCGGTCTATTCCTGTTTGTCCATAGGTAGGACGAGAATGCCCGAAAACCTGCTTGCTTTACCAGGGACTTACGGACCTAAGCGAAAGGGTGAATCTACATATTACCGCTCCTTTTCAATAACACGGTGATAATTGACCGAAGTCAAGGCGGCGGGGAGAGCGCCGGGGTAATTTGAGGAGAAAAGACAGGCGTTATGGCGTGAAGCCGAAGTAGGACAAGACCTGTGATTGAAGACGAAAAAGAAAAGGAGGGAATGGTTATGACACCCGCAGAGAAATTACATGCTCATCATGAAAAGCTCATCGGCACCATACGGGATTTGGCCGAGCGGACGAAATCCGATACTGCCGAAGCATCATTACTCATTACGTTCTGCAACGAGTATCTCATCTCACATGCGGAAGCGGAAGAGGTAACCCTGTACAAGGCGGATACCGACACCGACTTCGTTGAAAACATGATCCGCGAACACAGGGAAATCAAAGACACTCTCGAGGCAATTGGCAGTGCTTACGGCAAGGGTGATTCGACGGGTATTATTTCCGAAACGGAGAATTTCATGACGCTGCTGGACAAGCATTTCGGTGAAGAAGAGAATACGCTCATGCCGAAGTTGTCGAAGAGACTTAGCCAGCAGGAGCTGGAGGGCCTCATCGAGGAAGCGCACGGGATAGAGGACGAGAAGAAGAAGAGCGATCTTTGGTCACTTTTCGAACAAGACCACAAGAGGATTGACTTCAATATTACTCGTCTTAGGAAATCAGCCGCAGGTCCGGATGCCGCTAAAGGTTTCTATTCGATAGTGCGGGCGCAGCTTCTGAAGCACATCGAGCTTGAGGAGACTGTGTTGTTCCCGGCATTCGGTGAGCACGCCGCACCCGGCCAGACGGGCCCTGTCCAGGTAATGGTCGCGGAGCATCGGGAAATCACGTCGATCCTTGTCACGGCCGGAGATTCGCTCGATGATAAGTCACTCGATCCAAACATAGATTTACTTGTCGGCAAGCTGGCGGTGCACAACAAGAAGGAGGAACTTATCCTCTATCCGCTGATCAACCGGACCCTTCCTGCCGGCGAACGCGTGAAGGTTTTCAAAGAATGCTTTGAGGGCCTTGCTTCGGTCCCGTCGCGTGACGAAAGCACGGCACTCGTGAAGTGACCCGTATCCACCTAAGTTTGTAGGACGACCGGCGCAAACTCTGCAGCGATGGGTCATCACGGATTACTCCATGGTCGACAAGATCGATAGGAAGTGCTTCACGACCACAACCGGAAAGCATATCCTGAACAGTATGTATTCGAAAGTCAAATGATACGGTATAGATTCTGCCGCAACATGAAGATATTGTTTGTCGGGATAAATCCGCATTACGGATCGTTCAGCCGCGGCATTCCGTTTTCCAACAACAAGATGTTCTGGTATCTACTCAACAGGTCCGGAGCAATCGAGGAGAAAGAAGAGGAGCTGAAAGACGACAGGAAGCTCAGGCAAATCTACCTCCGGAAGTTCACGCGGGTTTACAATTACGGGTTTATGAATATCATCGACAGGCCGACCCGCGTCGTAACGGAGCTGAAGAAAGGAGAAGAGGCGCAGGGAAAGAAAAAGATCGCTGCCGTTATTGAGAAGTACAGGCCGCGTATCGTCTGCTTCATAGGGAAAGTCACATACGAGAAATTCACAGGGTCAAAGGGCTTTGATTTCGGCTGGCAGCCGGACATCCTGAAATCAAGAGTTTACGTCATGCATTTCCCAATTAGGGGGGAAGCGATCGTGAGGATACGCGAGCTCCGGAAGCTGTTGAAACAGTAGATCTAAGCCGCCTCAGTTCCCTTAATCAGAACTTTTTTCTTCTCCATGCGGTTTTATTTGTCGGTAGAACGTGAGCAGTTGACTACCATCGGGGCTGATTGCCGAAGTGTTACAGTCCGGGTGATTCAGCCTCACGAGTCAAATTGACAGACCAATTGACGAATTCAGTGAGGAAGAAAATGGCTACTATAACTGAGATAGCAGATGACGTTTTCCGAATTTCCACTTATGTGAGTGAGCGCAATCTCCAGATAAATCAATTCCTTGTCAGAGATGACGAACCGCTTCTTTGGCACACAGGTCAGAAATTTCTGTTTCAGGGAGTGAGCGAGGCAGTGGCGAAAGTTGTGAACCCGGCGGATATTCGGTGGATAGGCTTCAGTCATTTCGAGGTGGATGAATGCGGTTCCTTGAACGATTGGCTCGCGCTGGCACCGCAAGCCGCGGGGTTTTGCAGTACGGTTGGTGCGCGGGTCAATATGTATGATTACGCGTCCCGCGAGGTAAAAGGTATGAGAAACGATGAAACCTTTGTCACCGGAAGACACAAATACCGATTCCGCGCGACTCCAAATCTTCCTCATTGTTGGGATGCGGGGCTCCTTTTCGATGAGACATCGCGCACTCTGTTCTGCTCGGACTTGTTCCACCACAACGGAGACGTCGAGCCGATCACCCGGTCGGATATTGTCGGAAGAGCGAGGGCACACCTGGTCGAGATGGAAAAGGGAGCATTTAATGATTACATCCCGTACACTTCGAAGACGGAAAGGCTGTTGGGCGAGCTTGCCGGGCTCAAGCCGGGAACGCTCGCCGTCATGCACGGGTCCAGCTATGCCGGTGACTGTGCGAAGAGCCTCAACGACCTCGCCGCCGTAATAAAAGAAGTTGTCGGTCGAACTTAGCCGGCGGCTCTTGCCGGACATAACTGCGCTCAGACTATCCGCGGTGGTTGAAGAAAGATGCACGACTCGTTTCCTAAAGGCAGCAACTTCTCCGCCGGCGGCACCCCGATGCATCGACACTTAGTTATGCTCTGCTGGTTAACGACAACTCGCGGAATCATTTACAATGGAGAAGTATAATGCAGGCGGATACCGTTTTCGATGACCAGAAGGGTTCAAGGCTGCTGTACATTTCAATGCTTGCGGCTCTCATTGGCGTCGGCACCGGGCTGATTATGTACGTCCTCTACCATCTTATAGCCTTCATTACCAATATCGTCTTTTACCACCGTGCTTCATTCCTCTTCGTAAGCGAAGTAAACAATCATATCGGCTACTTAGCTATCCTGATGCCGGTGCTTGGCGGCGCCCTGGTCGGTTTGATGTCCAAATACGGATCGAATCAGATCCAGGGACATGGATTGCCGGAAGCCCTCGAGGCTGTCGTCTCCAACAACAGCCGCATTCCCGGCAGAGTCGCAATATGGAAGCCTCTCTCGGCAGCTATTGTGATCGGTACCGGAGGTCCGTTCGGAGCGGAAGGCCCTATCATCCAGACCGGCGGTGCGGTCGGCTCATTCATCGGACAAATCCTGAACACGACGGAGTCGGAGCGAAGAATCCTTCTCGCCTGCGGCTCGGCAGCAGGCTTGGCCGCCACGTTTGGCACGCCAATATCGGGTGTTATCATGGCCATCGAGATTCTCCTGTTTGAATTCAGGACCCGATCTTTCATTCCGCTTGTGATAGCCAGCAGCCTCGCTACCGCTGTCCGTTTCCAGATAATGCAGTCCGGTGCGATGTTTCCGATTCGTTCGTTAAACTTCGAGTTTTCCGGAGCGCTTCCTTACTACATTGTCCTCGGAATTCTGTGCGGCCTGGCGGCGGTATTCTTCATAAAGGTTCTATATTGGACGGAAGACCAGTTTGAAAAGCTCCGCCTGAGTCCGTACGTACTACCGTCCATAGGAGCTCTCGGTGTCGGTGTACTTGGATACTTTGTTCCGCGCATCTTCGGACCCGGGTACGATACGATTGATGCCATTCTCCAGAACCACTTCACGCTCACCGTTCTACTGGTAATATTGCTCTTCAAATTCACCGCTTTGATACTGTCTCTCGGCACAAGGACATCCGGCGGACTGCTGGCACCCGTTTTCATGATAGGTGCCGCGATAGGCGGGGCGTTCGCTATGCTCGTAAATCACATCATCCCCGGGGCAAATCTTTCTCCGGGAGCCTTCGCACTTGTCGGCATGGGCGCCGTGTTCGGGGCATCCGTCAGGTCGACGTTTGCCTTCATAATTTTCCCGCTTGAGATGACGCACAACTTCAACTCCGTACTTCCGCTCATGATTGTCGGCGTAGTCGCCTCAGGTGTCGCGTACGTTCTTTACAGGAATTCCGTCGTCACGGAGAAGCTTGTTCGCAGGGGCTTCCTTATCCCTCAGGATTATGAAGCCGACATCTTCAAGCGTGTTCCGGTCTCCGATGTAATGGATACATATGTCCCGACGATCCGAGGCGATATGACGGTCCGCGAACTTTCGGAAAAGATCTTGCGCGGTGACGGCGATGTCAACCGCCACAAGGGCGTTCCGATCGTAGACAGCGAGAATCACCTTATTGGAATAATCACTCATGAGGACGTGCGGAAGGCTATGCAGGCCGGGAAACAGGATCAGACTGTCGCAGAGGCCGGCAGCAAAGACCTGGTGCTCGCTTTCCAGTCCGAACCACTTTACGAGGCTGTCGTGAGGATGCTCCATCACGATGTAGGAAGATTGCCGGTCGTCAACCGGGACGACATACACAAGGTTGTGGGGTATCTCGGGCGAAGTCAGGTAATTTCAGCCCGTCTGAAAAAACTCGCAGAAGACGGTATCATCCCTCCGGAAATTGCCGAGAAAAGAATGCGGAAAGGGAAGCAGACAGGGGAGGGGCTTCAGGCATCGTGAAATGCTCTCCGCACCAACGTACTGAAAATAGATATCATGATGAGGAGGAGTCAGAACAATGAAGAAGATGAAAGGCGAGCTGAAGACGAAGCGGGTTTATGAACCCGTGTCGGAGGACGATGGATTTCGGGTATTTGTGGAACGGCTCTGGCCTCGCGGAATCTCGAAGGAGAAGGCAGCAATCGACCTCTGGCTCAAAGATATCGCTCCAAGCACGGAACTGCGGAAGTGGTTCAATCATGATCCGGGAAAATGGAGTGACTTCAAGAAGCGCTATCGATCGGAGATTGAGGGCAGGCCCCAACTTCTTGACGAGCTCGGTGAAAGGCTGAGGAAGGGAAACGTCACGCTTCTCTATGCATCCCGTGAGATGGAATATAATGCCGCTTCCGCTCTATCCGGATTCTTGATGGACCGAGTTAACAAGTAATCGAGAAGCTATGTGAACCGGGACGGAGGAGGTGTGAAATGAGAGTGACGCTACGAATACAGAGATACAACCCTGAGAAGGACTCTAAGCCCCACTTTCAGAATTTCGAAGTGGATGCTGAAAACGAGCAGGAGCGAATCCTCGATCTCCTGCATGAAATAAAAGCCAGGTATGATGGCACACTGACATTTCGGCGGTCGTGCGCGCATGGGATATGTGGGTCGGATGGGATGAAGATAGCTGGACGCAACCGCCTTGCCTGTCAGACGCTCCTGAAAGACGTCAATTACAGAAAGCCGATCACGATAGAGCCGCTTCCGTCGATGCCAGTAATAAAGGATCTCGTGGTAGATCAGACAGATTTCTTCAGAAAGTACGAGGCGACCAAACCGTACTTCATTTCTCACAGTCCCCCTCCTGTCGAAGGCGAACGACCGCAGAGTAATGACGATGCCGAGAAAATCTTCGAGGCTGCCAAGTGTATCTTGTGCGCCTGTTGCACGTCTTCATGTCCGTCGAACTGGAGCGACCCCAATTACATTGGGCCCGCCGCGCTGGTGAAGGTCTCGCGTTTTGTTTTCGACTCGCGCGACGAGGCGCGTGATGAAAGGCTGGACATTATCGACGTCCCCGACGGTGCCTGGCGCTGCCGTACGATATTCAACTGTGTAGAGGCGTGTCCAAAGGGAATAAACGTTACCTGGCATATCTCTGCTCTGAAGAGGGAACTGGCAAAGAGAGAAATCTGACAAAATCTCTCCAATTTTGCACCATTTGAGGCTTTTGCCCCTCTATACTGTTTCCGCCTGTCCCTTGAATCTTCCCCGGAACTTACCTGGACTTAGATTCGTTCTAAATATCAGATATAAAAGTCCGAAATAATCCGGAAAGGAACCAAGATGAGATACATGGAATCAGGAATCGACCGCAAGGTAACGGAGGAGATAGATGAACAAATCGACCTTTTCCTGGATGAGTTCATGAATGAAGAATACAAGGGGAGAGATCATATTGTCGCGCGGCAACATTACGATAAAGTATTCCACGAACTACTCCCCAAACATCTGCAGCTTATCGCGCTGATCCTGTGTAAATCGACTGCACCATCCGAGATGGAGGAGTCTGTCAAATGACAATGGTCGAACAACTGGCAGACTTCGTCGCCGGTGCATCATACGAGAGGATGTCGGAGAAATCGAAAAACACTTTGAAGCTGCATCTCCTTGACGCGTTGGGGTGCGCGATTGGCGCCATAGGCAGCAGTGTCTACAATAAATTGGTCGGTTACGAGATGGAGATTGGCGAAAAGGGGACGGTTAATCTGATCGGCGGCGGCAAAAGCAGACCCGACCGGGCAGCCCTCTTCAACGGTGCGCTAGTGAGATACCTCGACTTTAATGACGCCTATTTTGCAAAGGGTGAAACTTGTCACCCGAGCGACAACCTCGCAGGGATTCTTGCTGCCGCGGACTATGCCGGGATTTCGGGCGAGGAATTTCTTACCGCTCTCGCCATTGCTTACCAGATCCAATGCCGCCTCAGCGACGTAGCTCCGGTGAGGAACCACGGGTTCGATCATACGGTGCAGGGCGCCTATGCAATTGCGGCAGGCATAGCCAGGGCTCTCGCTCTCGACCGCGACCAAATTGCTAATGCGATTGCCATCAGTGGCACAGCCTTCAACGCACTTCGTGTTACGAGAACCGGTTCACTTTCCAACTGGAAGGGGCTTGCCTATCCGAGTCTGTCTTTCTCCGCAATGAATGCCGTGTTCCTTGCGAAGCACGGAATCACCGGACCGCGCGAAGTGTTCGAAGGCAACAAGGGGTTCATGGATGCGATCGCGGGCAAGTTTACGATAGACTGGATCGGCGAAGGCCTGGATCGAGTGGCGAAAACCTTCCTCAAAGAGTATAATGCAGAGATCCATTCGCAGTCGGCCGTTGAAGGAATTCTCGAGCTGAAATCCGAATTCGGTTTCAGGCCTGAAAATGTACGGCGCGTCGACGTAAGTATCTTCGATGTTGCATACAACATAATCGGGGGCGGAGAAGAAGGTGAGAAATCCATCGTCAGGACGAAGGAAGAGGCCGACCATAGTCTCCCTTACATACTGGCGGTCGCTCTTCTCGACGGAAAAGTAACGCCCGAACAGTACGCCCGCAAACGTATCGTGGACGGAGATGTTCAGCGGCTCCTCAGAAAGATCAGAGTAACTCCCGACAAAAGTCTGAGCGATAGATTCCCCGAGGAGATGCCGTGCCGCATCCGGATAACATTGGACGATGCAAGGGTTCTTGAGAAAACGAAGAGAGATTACAGCGGGTTCACGACCCGTCCGATGGATTTCGATCAAGTGGTGAAGAAGTTCAATGATCTCGCCGGAGGTTTCGTCGATGACGCACTCCGTTGGCAGATAATTGATATGGTGATGAACCTGGATCAACTGTCGGTCAAGGACCTGACCTGTCAGCTGAACAGGGTAAATGAGAAAGCGAAGGCAAATAATGAATACCAGGATATATAATGAAACAGCATTCCCGTTCATCGCAATGAACAAAAGGGAAGAGAAGCCGCGGATTCACGGCCTCACCGAAATACGCGGGCCTTATTATACGGTTATGGGAAGGCGTTATCTCGAAGATATTCTCGAGACTATGGGCCATTATGTCGATTCCCTGAAATTCGCGGGTGGATCGTTTACGTTAATGCCAGCCGACTCATTGAAAGGCATAATCGATCTTGCCCATGAACATGACGTTCTCGTGTCGACCGGCGGTTTCATTGAGCGCGTGTTGACGTACAGCCCGGACGCTGTGAATAAATACATCGAAACGTGCAAGGGACTCGGTTTCGACATAATTGAAATATCGAGCGGCTTTATTCGGATTCCTGTGGACGACTGGCTGAGGCTCGTCGAGAGGGTCACTAATGCGGGTATGAAGGCAAAACCCGAAATAGGCGTGCAATTCGGTGCCGGCGGCGCTACAGACGTCGATGCCCTTGCCCGCGGAGGAATTCAGGATCCGCGATGGGCAATAAAGCTTGCCCGGCGTTTCCTCGATGCCGGGGCGTATCTGATAATGATAGAATCCGAGGGGGTTACGGAAAACGTAAAGAACTGGAGAACGGACATCGTTGCCCAGTTCGTTGACGCACTCGGTCTTGAAAAAACAATGTTCGAGGCCGCCGATCCCGATGTCTTTTCGTGGTACATTAACAATTACGGCCCGGAGGTGAACCTCTTTGTCGATCACAGCCAGATAGTTCAGCTCGAATCCTTGCGCCGCGGAATCTGGGGCATGATGGACCTCTGGGGCAGGGTAGTCACCTGGAAGGAGGCGTAAGCATATGTTAACCGAATCAAGAACCGAAACTGATGGTCCTCCTGATTGCACCATTGAAGCCGGCAGATTCGCAACCGTTGTTCCACTTCATGAAACTTCAGAGGTTATCACCCATGGCTATGTCACCGGCAAGTCAGTAAAAATCGATACTGTGACCCGGCGCCGCGACGGCAAACCCACACTGGTCGTACTGGGAACCCGCTTCGCTTCGTGGAGCTTGCTCATGCACATAGACTTTGACTTGTATCGCGTGGTTATTGTAAGCCCGCGGAATTACTTTCTTTTCACACCTCTGCTGAGCAGCTGGATCCTGGACAAGGTCGACATCATGAGCATTTTAGAACCGGTGCATAAATCAAAGCCCTCCACGGAATACTACCAGGCGGAGTGCATAGACATCGACGCTACGGCCAGCCTTATTTCCTGAGTTTTATGATAGTCAGTTCAGGACCCGCGGGAATCGAATTTGCGTCAGGGCTGAACGACCTGATAAGATCCGAAATTCGGAAGCAGTATCCCTCATTATCTGAGCTGGCGAACGTTACTCTACTTGACGCGGGTTACCCGGGAATTCCGTTTTTCACGGGAGGCTGAATTGACGGTTGTTCACGGTCTTTTATTAAACGACACTCACGTTTTGTACGGAGGAGATGGAGATGATTAGTCACAATCTTGGTTATCCACGGATCGGTGAGAACAGGGAACTGAAGAAAGCTTGTGAGGCGTATTGGGCTGGGAGGTCGACCATCGATGAGTTGACGGAGGCCGGTCGCAAAATACGGAAGGCGAACTGGCAGATACAGCGGAGCGCCGGGCTGGATTTGGTGCCGTCTAACGATTTCTCCTTTTATGATCATGTTCTCGATATGTCCCTTACAGTCGGCGCTATCCCCGGGCGTTATTATCCTCTGATCGACGGCGGCGAACCCGAAGTCGACGTTTATTTCGCCATGGCAAGGGGTTACCAGAAAAACGGACTCGGTATCACGGCGATGGAGATGACGAAGTGGTTCGATACTAATTACCATTATATCGTACCCGAGTTTCTAAAGGACCAATGCTTTGAGTTGAGGTCGACGAAGCCGCTCGACGAATTCAATGAAGCGAAGATGTCAGGGTTCATTACCAAACCGGTATTGATTGGGCCGGTGTCTTTTCTCCTCCTTGGGAAAGCGAAAGGCGGGGACTTCCTGCGCGTGGACCTGCTGGATAATCTTCTTCCGATTTACATTGAGATTGTCAGGAGATTGAGTGAGGCGGGTGCTGCCTGGGTGCAGTTCGATGAACCTTTCCTGGTAACCGATCTCACATCGCGGCAAAAGGATGCTTTCGTCCGGGCGTATTCTGAAATAGCGGAGCATTCTCCGAGGCTCAAAACGGTTCTTACGACGTACTTCGAGGGATTGCGGGATAATCTTCCGCTTGCCGCATCGCTTCCCGTCGATGCCCTGCACGTCGACCTCATCAGGTATCCTCAGCAATTATCGGATGTGTTAAGGTCGATACCCGAGAAGATGATGTTATCTGTCGGGGTAGTCGATGGAAGGAACGTGTGGAAAAACGACTTCCATGAATCTATGGCAATCGTCAGCGAGACAATTGAACGTATCGGTGAAGAGCGAACGATGATCGCGCCCTCATGTTCGCTACTCCACTCGCCATGCGATCTGGACTCGGAAACGGATCGTAAATCTCTGCCGCCGGAGGTGAAGCGATGGTGTGCTTTCGCCAAACAGAAAGTTGTCGAGCTCGCCGCGCTCAAACGTTTGGCAACTTGCAGAGATGCAGGTGAGACGAACGAAATGTTGGGAGAGAACCAGGCTGCGATCGAGAGCCGCCGGACATCATGCTTCGTGCACAACGACGAGGTGAAGCTGCACGTAAGTTCCGTAACGGAGAAGGAGACCAGGAGGAATAGCGAGTTTTCCGTCAGGAGAGAGAAACAGCATCAGGCGTTGAAGCTGCCTCCCTTTCCTACGACCACGATCGGCTCATTTCCTCAAACCGACGAAGTGCGGCGATGGAGGGCAAAGCTGAAAAGGGAAGAGCTTACTCAACAGGAATATTACCGGCTTATAAGAAAGGAGATCGAACGGGTGATCAGGTGGCAGGAAGAAATAGGTCTCGATGTGCTGGTTCACGGGGAATTGGAGCGGAATGATATGGTGGAATATTTCGGAGAGCGGCTGAATGGTTTTGTGTTCACGAGGAACGGATGGGTGCAGAGCTACGGGTCACGTTGCGTGAAGCCGCCGATAATTGTCGGAGATGTCAGCCGTCCGAAACCGATGACCGTGGAGTTGTCGGAATACGCACAATCGCTTACCGGCCGGCCGGTAAGCGATTGTGCGTATTCCGACAACTCCACGG
>JBJKQU010000041.1:0-5993 GCA_046705025.1 Candidatus Kryptoniota bacterium
ACAGTTCCAACACGATCACCGGCAATCTGTCGAGCCTGCCGTCTGTGATGACGTACTTCCAGTGCTACGGTTCCAACACGATCACCGGCAACCTCTCGTCACTGCCGAGTGTGATGACGTCCTTCACTTGCTACGGTTCCAACACGATCACCGGCAATCTGTCGAGCCTGCCGAGTGTGATGACGTACTTCAATTGCCAGGGTTTCAACACGATCAACGCTTATACGGCTGGCCGTACGTGGGCAAGCGCGTTTAACAGTTTCTATCTCATTACTAATTCTGGCGGCTTAACTTCAACGATGGTCGATAACCTACTTATCGATTTGGATAAGGTGCCGTGGGGTGGCAATAATAGAACATTCCGGGCAACGGGTGCAGGTATCGGTGCGCCAACATCTGCTTCCTCGGCGGCAAGGACGGATTTGACGACGAATAAAGCGGTAACAGTGACCACCAACTGATGAAAACACTACTTCAAATAATTCGCAACCTGGATGCTGTCGTGGGCGACAAACTCGCGGAGCCTATGGCGGGTGTCGTACTGGGAATTTACGCGGGACTTCTAACGTGGTTCATTCATCCGTGGTATCTACGTCTGGCAATCGGATTCTTAGCAGCGAACGTGATCAGCTTCAGCTATGAGATTTGGATTGACGATCACGGATTCGAATGGCCCGATGTTCTTTGGAGACTACCGACAATGGTTGGTTTCCTGCTATTAATGATTTGGTTGGTAAAATAATTTACTTGTCACAGCATAAATAAGGGGTATACAAATGAACATTAATCATTCAAACACGACCTGGGTTTTGGTCTACGATGACACGACAAAGGCTATAATTACAACGGTGCCGCCCGGCGCACAGACTACTACGATGGCTACGCTCGTTGAGTTCAACACAGAGCAGGAGATGAACAATTTCATTAGCACCGAAGGTCTGGCCGAACCGATGCCGCAATAAGGAGAAATGTTATGATGCAGATGCCTAGTATGATGCAGGGCCCGATGATGCGGATGGGCTACTTCACGCTGCTGCAGGCGGCCGGAATCGTTTCGCCAGGGTCGTTAACGACGCTGGGCGTAGCCGCCTTTCAGCTCGGTAAAGACACGAGAGTTCACGTTCGGATGGTTGATGATCCGGCAGGAACGGTTTGTGACCTGGATGGAGCCAACGTACAGTTGCTGAAGGAGTTCATAACTGCTTTGCAACACGACATGACGGCCTATGAGCTGAAGGAACTGATGGCACGGAGTAACGATAAAGTTCGCCTGTCCCCGCTTCAGTCGTTCTCGTACCTCATGCCGATGACGCAGATCGTGGATGTTCTGTACCAGAACTATATCGGACACGGCGTGATAATGCTGTCCGACAAAGACCACAACCAAATTCGTACGGCTGTAGAGAAAAAGGATGCGCCGCCTCCAGGGCTGGCGAAACTGTTTTCGGCGTACGCCAACGATTTAATGGGAAAACTTCCGGGGTAATGCCATGGCTGAAACTTACAACTACGATTATTCCACAGTTCAATACAATCTTTCGCCGGTAATGGCGGACCTGGTTTTGGAGCTGGGTGCAAAGATACCGGACGAGGACATCTATACAAAAGAGGGCGACCGGTCTTACGGCCGGGAAGACGAGCCGCACATAACAATCAAGTACGGTCTCGATGTGGATGACCCGGATGAGATCCGGAACACCCTCCGTGATGCCAAGGACGCCATGGGATGCCTGGACCCTGCCGGCACGAGCCTGTTTCAAGGTGAAGAATACGACGTTGTCAAGTTCGACGTCATAGCGACGCCTCAGCTCGAGGAGATGCATAAGATGCTGTCGGAGCTCCCGAACAAAGATGAGCACCAGAATTATCAGGCACACATCACGGTAGCGTATGTGAAGAAGGGTGAGGGAAAGAAATATGTCGGGCTGCAGCCTACCCAGCGAGCGGATAAGAATGTTCTGGCCATGTTCATCGGCGCCTGCGAATTCCGGAACCGGGAAGGGCAGCGAACAGAAATCACGTTCGAATACGATTTCGGATCGATGCAGAGACTTTATCCCGAGCTGGTAAAGTTACACAGAGATAATGTGCCGCACTACCGCGGGAACGTCAGAATCAAAGAACTTAAGTATCAGGGACACTAATGCAATACTATCGATGAAAATGCGGATGGATTGAAGCCTGGGGTAGTATGCCGCCCCCGCCGTGCGAATCATGTGAGTAGTGCGGCAGCGACCTGGCCAGAAGCCCCGAGAGTCATCAGGAACCGATAGAACACGAGTGGGTGGAAGAGACAACGGAAAGAGTGTACAAGGGTGAACGCCGCTATGAACACAAGAAGTATTGCGTGCGGTGCAACAAAACAGTGATCAATGCGACGTCCCGGGAATCCGTGGACGAGTTTAGCACACGTGTGCGAAAGGCTGAAGATGAGCAGAACATATAGAAGGGATCCGGAGACATTCAAGAGAAAGTCGGCCAGAGAGAAAGATAAATGGAAGCGTGGGTGGTTGTGGCTGAATCACGCCCCAAGCTGGTACCGACGCGCTTTGAATACACGGTTCCGTGCGAAGGTGAAGGACGCTCTTGCAAAGGACAAAGAGGTGCCGGAGCCGGTAAAAGACGCTGCATACTATTGGTAAATGGAGGACTGCGATGAATAATGAATGCTGGATGGATGGTTGCCCGAATCCCGGGACCAACGAAGTGGAAGAGGTTTATTTTGACCTTGGCGAGCCTGTCATGAGGATGTATTCGACCGAAGATTACAGAACTCCCAGCTTGAAAGCTCCCGTTTTTAAACGGGAGATGAAAAGCTGATTTGTTTTTGATTGTTGATAGTGTTATATTATATACATGGATTATAAACATAGTAAACATCACGTTTTTCTCTTGAACTATCATGTCGTGTGGTGTCCTAAAAGGAGACGAAAGATTTTGGTTGGTAAAATAAGAGAACATCTTCTTTCGATTATCGAAGAAGTTGCAAAAGAACTCGATTGCGAAATTATGGCTGTTGATGTAATGCCAGATCATGTTCATCTATTTATTTCTACCAATCCTTTGCTTCCTATTCATAAAGTTATCAAAGCGATAAAAGGAAGAAGTTCTCGAATATTGAGAAACGAATTCCCGGAACTTCTGAAACTTCCAACCCTTTGGACCCATTCATATTTCATCTCCACTGCCGGTAATGTGAGTAGCGCGACGATACAACGATATATAGAAGAGCAGAGCAAGATTTGAGAAAGTCCTTTCAATATAGAGCCGAAATGACGCGAGCGACCGAAGGTCGCTGTCTTAACGTTCTGTATCAATGTAGAACGCTCTATAATCTTGCGTTGGAGCAACGTATTACGATATACAAACAGCGAAAGAGATCTATTTCGAGATACGGTCAACATGCTCAACTTCCGGAATTGAAAGAGGCCTTTCCCCAATTCAAGGACGTGAGTTCTCAGGTTCTTCAGAACGTGATTGATCGGCTTGATAAGGCCTACCAGGCTTTCTTTCGAAGAGTGAAGAACGGAGAGAATCCAGGCTTTCCGAGATTCAAAAGTAGAGATAGATATGACTCCTTCACTTTGAAACAGACCGGTTGGAAACTCGAAGGCAAATATCTTTATCTGACCAATATAGGAAGATTGAAACTTCGTCTTTCCAGACCGATAGAAGGAAGAATCAAAACAATTACGGTTCGAAGAACCGCTACAGGAAAATGGTTTGTGTCTTTCTCCTGCGATGAAGTGGCTCCGAGAGAATTCCCGGCGACAAATAAATCCGTCGGAATAGATGTTGGAATCAAGAACTTTATCGTAGACTCTGATGGTACTGTAATCGCGAATCCGAAGTTTCTTAAGAAGTCTCAGAAAGATCTTCGCGTTAAACAACGAACTCTCGCTCGAAGAGTCAAAGGCTCTTCCGGCAGAAAGAAAGCGAAGCTTCATGTTGCCAAGCAACACGAGAAAATTGCCAATCAACGAAAGGATTTCCTCCATAAAACGGCTAATTATTATGTTCGGAACTATCAAGAGATAGTCGTAGAAGATTTGAACATTCGGGGTTTGGTGAGAAACCACAACCTTGCGAATTCTATCACAGACAGTTCCTGGGGAATGTTCTTTGAAATGCTTCGCTACAAAGCGGAAGAGGCTGGTAGAGAAGTAATCAAAATAAGACCCAACGGAACCTCTCAGCTCTGTTCGAGTTGCGGAGAAAAAGTTCCTAAAAAACTGTCTGATAGAATCCACTGTTGCCCTTTCTGCGGAGTAGTTCTTGATAGAGACTACAACGCAAGTTTAAATATTTTGTACAAGGCTCGGTCAGAGCCTTTAGGCGATAACGTAGAGGATGTAATCTCATGCGTAGCCTAAGAATCTCCCGAATTTATTCGGGAGAGTGTCAACAGGGACCCAGGCCGCAGCTATGCGATGCATGCAAAGAAAAGAATGCCGACCGATTGGCAAATGCTCTCCTGAATCAGCGCTTTAATGCCGGGGCGTTAGTGCTCATCCCGAAGCGGTGGCACGTAAAATACTGCGACGGAACGCTGGTAAGCGGGAAGGTTCTGGGGTCCAGTGAACAGGGGGATTCGAATTGAAGTATGTGATTTACAGCGACCAGTTCCTGGGTGACGGTCTCATGGCGACGCCGGCTATCAAGCGCTTCAAAGAGAATCTCTCTTCGGCCGATACTATGGAACTGGTTGTGGGAACTGCACAATACAACCAGATTTATGATGAGACAACATTCGGTTGCAAAGTTAAGACGACCGACGCATGGCCGGTAGAACCGGCTCTGGGAAGGACCGTTTCGAACTCAGAAACAATAATTAAAATTAATGCGGTCACTACCCTCAATTGGATTTCCTCTCATCCTGTCAATGGAATGATGCCGCATTACGCGCACGGTTACGCTGCGCAATTAGGCGTACAGTTACAGGAAACATTTCCCCATTATGTCGTGTCGCTGTCTGAATCCGAGTATGAAGCCGGAAGAGAGTGGGTAGATTCCATTCGTAATTCACACTCTAAAAAGATTCTGTTCTGTGCTGCGCAATCCGGTACCGATCAAAGCGTTACGAACCCGGGCAGGATTCCGGACAAGATGCTTCTGCCGCACATTTGGAACGGGGTGATTGCAAGCCTGGCCAGCCAGTACTACTTCGCTTTCCTGGCGAGCGGCAACGAGAAACTGATTGAACTCGACCCGGGGTTGAGCTCCAATTACACCGTGGTGGTGGGAGAAAGCATCCGGAAGGTTGCTGCAGGGCTCAAAGCTGCAGACGCTGTACTCGCAATCGATACCGGCCTGGCGCACCTGGCGGCCGGGGTAGACGCGAATCTGATTACAATCAGCAACGCGAACATACCAAACAGCGGGGCGTCGACGTCTTCGACAAGAGGAAAATACAGACTTGTCGGCCGGTACCCGCGGCATATCAGCACGATTACCGTGGATGAGATTACTGCGGCGGTCAGGGAGACAGTATGAGTTTAGCACACGTGTGCGAAAGAATTTGTTACCAATTTGGTAACTGCTCATGAATATAAGACCTATCAAAACGGACGAGGACCATGCTGCAGCTCTAAAGAGAATTGAGGAGCTGATGAACGCCAAGCCGGGAACGCCGGAAGGCGACGAGCTCGATATCCTGGTAACGCTGGTTGACGCTTATGAGAGTGAGCATTTCCCGATCGATCCTCCGGACCCGGTATCGGCAATCCGTTTTCGGATGGAGCAGATGGGTTTGAGGCAGGTGGACATTGCGCCTCTTCTGGGCGGCCGGAGCCGGGCCAGTGAGATCCTGAAAGGGAAGCGGGGCCTGACTCTCAGGATGATTAGAAAACTGCACAACGAGCTCGGCATACCTCTCGAATCGTTGGTGGGAGTAAAGTAACGTGGACATCAATCCGTTTGCAATCAGATATCCACAAAAAGTACAAGACGTAAAACCCGGCCTAAAATTTACGTTTGGTCACGATTGGTTTGCT
>JBJKQU010000042.1:0-21962 GCA_046705025.1 Candidatus Kryptoniota bacterium
CCTCTTTCCTTCTAAGCTTCCGCAAATAGATGCTCGTCGGTCGACCCATGGCTTCCTCCAAATGGATGTAAGCCAATCTACTTATCCTCAATATTATTAGCAAATGATAGTTGTAGCGGCACTAGCAGCGCGAGGGCCGATGGGTTTGGCACGGGATGGATCAAGCCGCTGAGTTCAGGGAGAATGCTGAGAAAATGAGATCTTCGTTTAATATCTCCGTGCATCCTCCGTGTCCCCCGTGGTTGAATATTATGCATGCGTTTCGAACATTATTTTAGTCGGCAACTTTTCGGGAGCTGGCGGGTTATTATAAGTGAAGGCTCGCACTTGTTCGGGAGCTGAACGAGCCGGTTAAATTCGGAAAGGGAATCGTGCCAATTTCTGAAGACAGGGCTGAATTCATGGCGGCTTACAACCATCACAAAACCGGTGTCTACCGGTTCTGCTGCAGGATGCTCAACGACACCGACGAAGCCAAGGACGTTGTGCAGGAGGTCTTCATCAAGTTTTTCCAGAACGTGAACCGGTTCGACGGCGAGATGCCGATCAAGGTGTGGCTGTACAAGTCCGCGAGAAACAAGTGTCTTAATATGATTCGGGACAGGGGAAAAATCCGAAACGTCGGCGGGGACGGTGACGAATTGCAGGAGCTCCTTTCGAGCGATCCGGAATACAACGATTCCCGGCAGATGCTCGAGCGGTTGTTGGCCGATCTCCCCGTGGACTATCGCGAGGTGCTGATTATGCGGGAGTGGAACGAGCTCTCTTACGTGGAGATTGCGGAGGCGCTCGATACGACGGTCCCGGCTGTGAAGTCGAGGCTGTTCAAGGCAAGAAAGTTAGCAAGTGAAGTTTACAAGAAGCTTTATGGAGATGTGTGAAATGGATTGCGATTTTGTACAGGAAAGGCTCAGCGCTTTCCTCGATCGGGAGGATAGTACTGACAACATAGAGTCTGCGCTCGTCCACCTTTACGGCTGTGAAAGCTGCCAGAGTTTTTTCAACGCAGCCGTTAAACTCCGTTCGATGTCGAGCGATGACAGAGAAGTCTATCCTTTCGAGCTGGACGAAGCCGTCCTTCGACAGGTGCATGAGAAGCGGAAAGCGAATTTTTTGAAGTATCGCCTGCGGCTCCCGGCTTACGTCGTGTCTGCGGCTGCGGTGATATTGATCGCTATCTCGTTCGCATTTGGCTTCATGGTAAACAGGAGTATGAGCGAGCGTGAAATTCAGCAGGCCCTTGCCTCCCACGGACTTTACGTGATGCCGCAGCAAACAGTCTATCCGGTTTCAATCCGTGTTGATCAAGGAGGCAGACAATGAGGACAAAGATATCTTTTTCGGTATTGTTGTTCATCCTGTTGATGAACGGCGCGCCGCTGATGGCTCAGGATACAACGAGAGCCGCTCCGGCTACAAAGAGGTCTCAGGAAACTCCTCCGCCGGATTTTGTGCCGGTCGACAAGGAGCCGCAGATAATTAAAGAAGCGAAACCCTCCTACCCTGAGGTTGCTCAGAAAGCAGGGATCGAGGGAAGGGTGATCGTGAAGATATGGGTGAACAAGGAAGGAGAGCCCCGTCAAGCGGTAGTCGTCAAGAGCGATGCGGAAATATTCAATCGCCCTGTGGTGGAGGCGGCCATGAAGTATAGGTTCACGCCCGCTATGCTCGACAACAAGCCGGTCGGAGTCTGGGTGGTAGTTCCGTTCACCTTCAAATTGAAGAAAGACTCTTCCCGTGTGACGAAGTCATCCAGACCTGCTCGGGAGTCTATCAAATACTCGGATCTCAGTTCACCTCCGGTTTCAAACAGGAGAGGCCTCGAGCAGCTCATTTCTCTGTACAACGCCGGAATGAAATATGAAAGGTTGAAAGAATACTCCCGGGCGAGAAAAGCCTACGAAGCCTTCCTGGCCGATTCGAAGTATGCGGGCATTAACCTCGATGAGATGGTTGATCATGCCAGGCTGGTAATCGAGAAACACGAGAAGCTTCAGAAGAAAGGGAAATGACCTACTCCGGACATAAGCGTTGCTTAATTGCATTGGTCGTACTTTTGTTCACAACCTCGGCCCTGCGGGCAACGCCGTTACTTCCCGACGTTCAAGTTGATAGTAGCGAACAATTCAGCGATGCTGTCAGGTACTTCAATTCCGCGCAATACTCGAAGGCGCTGGCACTCTTCAACGATCTTGCTCCTCCCGATTCGGCAGCTGCCCTGAGCTATTATCGCGGCGCATGCCTGTACCAGCTTGGCAATTATAAAGCGGGTCTCGCGTCGCTCGCAGCGGTCGATTCTTCGGACTCACTTTATCCGCTCACCTGTTTCTACACAGCGGAGATCATGCTCGCTCTCCATAACCCGGCTGAGGCGGTAAGATGCTTGCAAATTACAGTCACGCGGGATTCGACATACAATCCTGCAAGAGTAGAGCTCGTGAACGCGCTCTGCATATTGCGCAGGTTTGCCGACGCAGAGGAATTTGTAGAGGAACATTTTGACGAACGGGAGACCATTGCTTTATGCGAAGGGATGCTGGATGCGGGGAAGTATCAGGACGCCTATCCTTATATCTCGAAGGTGCTTGCTCACGACTCGACCAACGCTGCCGCTCAACTTATGCTCGCCGAGGCTTATTACAACGCTAACAAGTATTCCGATGCGGCCAAGGTGTATTCACTCATGCTGGGGACCTTCGGCCCGTCGCCTTTCGTGGTGAAGCGCCTCGCCTTGTGTCACGGTAAAATGAAAGGCAGAGCCAACTTCGAGACAGCCATCAGTCTGATGAACCGCTATCTCGCGTTGTCCCAGGACACTACGTCCGAAGATATCGGAAGCATAGGTTTGTGGTATTACGACATCGGCGACTACAGGTCCGCCGAAGGCTACTTCAGAACTGCCGTCAAGATGGACACGATCGATCCTCAGGCGCGGCTTAACCTCGGGCTTGCGCTCATGCAGCTCGACCGCCCTCGCGAGGCCATCAGATCGATGCGACTCGCCTATGTCCTTTCGAAGAGCACGCTGTCGTTCAGCCTCTCAATTCTAAAAAGCATTGCTGCTGCGGAGATTCGAGTCGAGGAATACCGTGGAGCGATCAGCAGCTATAGAAGAGTGCTTGAAATGGATCCGGAAGATGGTGAGGCGCTCTACGGCTTGGGGCTTGCTTACGATCAGTCTCATCACGTTAAGGAGGCAGTTTTTTGGTACCGGAGGTTTCTCAGATCAGGCAGGGTAACTGACAAGGCCTTTACGAGGTATGCAAGAAACAGATTGAGCGAACTCGCAGCAAGAAAATGAATTGGGCAATTCTAGCTCGATCTAATCCGAGGTTGCTTAGTGTCATCAAGCCGTAGAAAATAATGTCAGAAGGGGTCTACCGATGAAAACATCACATTTTATTCTTGTTCTGTTTGTAATGTGGCTTTCGTCTGCAGCGTTTTCGCAAGCTCAGTCCGTGATTACGGGCACCGTTCTTGGTAGCGACGGCCTCCCGATGCCGATGGCAAATGTCGAGATTGTCGGGCCACTGGGGCCGGATAACCCGAAGCCGTACCTTCGCGCGCGTGTGTTTACTAGCGTACAAGCTGAAGCTGACGGCAGATTCACAATCACTACCGACATGACAGGGCCGTATCTAATCGCTTTCCTTGGGGTGGACCATCAGCCGATCAAGGTTCCGATAATATTAACAGGACACGACAGTGTGAGTCTCACGGCGAAGCTTCCACAGACGCAATATCACTCCACTTTTGGTTCTGTACTGGTTGCTTACGATATGGATTTGGCGGCACGGGGCAAACAAGTCGTAATGACCCGTCAGCCCGACGGCAAATACAAAGTCAGGATACTTACCTCCAGACCCGAATTAGTTTACGACCTGTTGGGCATTGACAGATCGTTTGGAACAGCCACCTCAGCCGCCACCGCAGACAAATTTGAGTTTCAGGAAAAGGATGGGAGATATTTCGCTGTTGCAAAGGCCGCGAACGGATACGCTGATATCACACTCGATCCATCCAGGCTGAACATGTCCGCAAGCTCTGGTGAGATCGAGTTTTCGGACACAAGCCCCGTACAATCGAAGTTTGTCCGATATTACGAGAAGCTGCAGGAAGCTAAGAAGAAGTATGATGAATTATTTGAGAAACACTTCGCTTCCGGTGGTACCTACGCGAGCTTCAAGTTTGATCCCGATTCGGCGTTACGAGCTCTGATGAATGAAGTCAGAAGTACCGACACGCCGCTTCTTAAGCAGGAACTGACACTCGATTATCTGGAAATAGCGGAGTTGTCAACATCAGGATTTGATACATCGGAATTCAGATCGTTAGCGAGTGAGGTGCCGCCGAATTCGCCTGCGTGGGTCTATCATGGAACGCTGCCGCTTGAAGTGTCGTCGGCTCTTCAGGATAGCGCGAGTTTTGTCAACGGTATAATCGACGATCCGCCATCGGCGGAATACGCTGCGCTGCTATTGTTCCGCCTTTGCACTTATGCGGAGCATGAAAGGAAGGGTGTGTTATGAGATTACCATTGGTTGTAATTGTGCCATCGGTTCAATGCGCGTTCGCTCAGACTAAGAGCGACAGCCTGGCCGTTCAGACTCCGGATTCTCTCGAGACTTCTAGCGCGAATCAACTGCATCGGCTTCTGATGGAAAAAGCAAGAGTGGAGCCGGATGGAGTTGTGATTGGGAACACCAAATTTTTCATCCTGATTGCCGGAACCGACCCGTCGATAAATCCCGGAATGATCTTCAAAATTCCCGATAACTTAGACATCGACCGGATGCCCGTACCCACATTCAAGGTTCCCGGTCGTCCACAGAGCCTTGGTCCGAACATCGACCGCATGCCTACGCCGCCTTTCAACGTTCCCGGCTCGCCGCCCGACTCTACCCGGCGCTTCAGATACAGATAAAAATAGCACGGGACCCGATCGCTTTCGCTAACGGGCCCCGTACTTTCCCTTTGTGGCTTGAGGCTGGCAACTCTAAGTTTGCGGATCTATGGCCGCACTAAAACCCCCATCTTCGAAAATCGTCCCGGCGGCCGCACCTGCCCTGCTCAAACGACAGATGAATAGCCTGTCTTATCATAAGTTGATTTCTAAGCGACATATCCGTCGGGTCGAGAATACTGCCGTTGTACGGATTCACGAACCATGAACCCATATTGAAATTGAGCGCGATGTTGACAGACGACGTCGGGCTTGTAATAGTGAAAGTTCCCTTCACCTTGAATTCCAGGTTCTGGTCATCTTTGAACTCGAACGGAACCCAGGTGCTGTCCTTATATATCGCTCCCCAAACGGCTATGCTGTAGTTCGTGATCGCGGAGTCGTTCGGATTCCTGTTTGGATTGTTGAAGTGCTCGCTGTCCTCAAAAGGTTCTCCCCTTCCCATTCTGTAAACGGCGAACTTCATTCCGGTATAAGTGCCGACGGGAAGGGTCTTGCTCGCGAAATTTATGGCAACGGTGTCGTGTATGTGAATGACGAATGGCCCCCAGAATGTCGCGCTGGAGTCGTCATGATTGATGTAAATGAAAGGAATATTGCTGCTGGTATCGACCTCCACGGTGTCGATATTCGATTCGAATTGAATTTTCGCCAGCACGACTATCGCACTGTCTATGCGAATTGAATCTGCGGCACTGGGGCCGCTTACTTTTGCAAGCCCTACAGGTGTCCCTGAATTCGAGAACGCTACCGACATTGTGACGTTGCCCTGTGAGGAGGACGATGAAACGGGATTTCCGGATTGGGAACAGCCGAACAAAACCAGTGACAACAAAGTCAATATCGCGCTTGCTCGTGCCAGCATTGCTTCTCCTTTTTCTCAAATATGTTTCATGTTGTGTGCCGGACACAGTCTCTGAGATATCAGCGTTATAGCGGCTTTTGACGGCATGGAAATGAATTCCCAAAGATCACCGTGCAAACAATGCCACCGGTCTGCAAATCTTGCAGGGAGGCATTCTTAATTGACTTCAGTGGGACTGAGCTTCACCTTCGGCTCAAGCTACAACAACGTGGTAAACCCACGGCTATGGTGAGGACGGCAGGCCGGCGGGAATCAGAAGAGACTTGGACGGTGCGCTACTAGCAGCACCTGGGGCCCTCGCTGTGATCTGAGAAAACGCCCTTGAGAAAATCCCTGAATGCTTGCCAAAAACGCGATATTGCCGATGTGAGTGCAATAGTTGTCATTTGACCTCTACTTTAACGCCTGCCATCATGTCGATGAAGTCATCGAAGAGATAATCGCTGTCATGCGGACCGGGCGACGCTTCGGGATGGTACTGCACGCAGAACAGCGGCAGGCTCTTGTGCCGGAATCCTTCCAGAATATTATCGTTAAGGTCTATGTGGGTCACTTCATATTCCGCCGGCAGGCTGTCGGGGTCGACCGCGAACCCGTGATTGTGAGAAGTCACTTCTACCGTTTCGTTCGCCAGGTGCTTGACGGGGTGGTTCGCACCGCGATGTCCGAACTTCATCTTGAAAGTTTTTGCGCCGGCGGCGAGGGCGAGGATCTGATGGCCGAGGCATATTCCGAAGACGGGCTTCTTTCCGATTAACCGTTTTATGTTGTCGATGGCGTACGTCACGGCAGCGGGATCGCCCGGTCCGTTCGACAGAAAAATTCCGTCGGGATTCATGCTCAAGACCTCGTCTGCAGGGAAACTTGCCGGGACAACGGTCACGTCGCATCCCCGTTCGTACAACTTTCGAAGGATATTGGTCTTTATTCCGAAATCATACGCGACGACTTTGAATTTGAAGTCCGCCTTACCGTTTTGAGAAAACCTGTAGGGCGTTTTTGTCGTGACGACTTTCGCGAGGTCGAGGCCGGACATCGAGGGGAATGCTTTCGCCTTCCTAACCAGGGATGAGTCGTCAAGATCGGCAGTCGAGATGACTGCATTCATCGCCCCGGCCTCTCTGATAATTTTGGTGAGTTTCCTTGTATCTATCGCTTCGATTCCGACAACGTTGTTGCGCTTGAGGTAGTCTCCAAGGCTCTCCGTCGCGCGGAAATTGCTGTAAAACTTGCTGTATTCCCTTACAACAAAGCCGGCGACTTGAGGCTTCGAGGACTCGACATCTTCCGGATTTATTCCGTAATTGCCGATGTGAGGGTATGTCATCGTGACGATCTGGCCGCAATAGGAAGGATCAGTCAGGACCTCCTGATAACCGATCATGCTTGTATTGAATACTGCTTCGCCAAGTGTTTCGCCTTCGGCACCGAACGATTCACCGGTAAAGACTACTCCGTTGGCAAGTGCTAATTTTGCTTTCAAGTCTGCTCCGAATTCTAACCATGAAATTTAATAAGAGGATTCATCCTTTACAATTTTGGCTTCTTGCTTCTATAGCCATTTTGTGCCAATATTGTCTATCGAATCCATGGAAACTACCAACGGCCTCATAAAACCGAGGAGCTCGAAATGAAGAAGATTGAAGCAATCATCCGCCCGTTCAAGATCGACGATGTCCGCGAGGCGCTGATAGAAATCGGCATAAAAGGGATGACCATTACGGAAGTGAAGGGCTATGGCCGCCAGAAGGGGCATACCGAGATGTACCGCGGTTCCGAGTATCAGATCGACTTCCTGCCGAAAATGAAGATAGAAATTATTTCTCCGGACGACAATGTGGATAAGATAGTAGAGACCATTATCAAGAGCGCAAAGACGGGTCAGGTGGGCGACGGAAAGATATTCATCTACCCGGTTGAGGAAGTTATTCGCGTCCGCACGGAGGAAAGTGGAGAAGCAGCACTGTGAATTCAAGCTCCGACTTCCAAAGGCCAAGCTCCAAACAATTCGGAAAGAACTAATAGCTAAGGCACAAAAGCGCAAGCATTCATTGATTAACTACTTGAGGTTTAGCTGTCGCTTGTCCAAGGGACTCCTTTGCGGGGATGTCGATGTTTGTCCCGAAGGGCCCCATTTGTGTAAATTGGAGCTTTCTTGGAGATGACCTCAAACAGTAAGGAGACCATCATATTTCATGCAGGCTATGTTGCGCTGATTGGCCAGCCGAATGTCGGCAAGTCGACACTTCTCAACGCCCTTCTTGAACAGAAGCTTTCTATTGTAACCCCGAAGCCCCAGACAACCCGTCACAAAATCGCGGGAATCCTCACGGGCGAGAAATACCAGATCGTTTTCCTCGATACCCCCGGCCTGATAAAGCCGAAATATGCGCTTCAGGAGGTTATGATGTCATTTGCCGGCGATGCCATGGAGGAAGCCGATGTCGTTATGTTCCTGGCCGACTCCAGCGACCGCGCCGCCGCGGAATCGGTGAAAGAGTCTGCCGCTATGGCGAGTCTTGTCGGTTTGAAGGAGAAAAAGCCGGTGTTTATGGTCCTCAACAAAATTGATTTGTTGAAGAAGGCCCAAGTCCTTCCCGTCATACAGGCCTTCAGCGGGATTCACCCCTTCACCGAAATAATCCCGGTATCCGCCTTGAAAGGTGAGAATCTCGACGAGCTGAAGAAGACCATCGTCAAATACCTTCCGGAAGGGAGTGCTTTCTATCCGGAGGACTACGTCAGCGACAGAGACGAGAGATTCTTTGTCGGTGAGCTGATTCGCGAAGAGATATTCAAGGTGTTCAAGGAGGAAGTTCCTTACGCGACAACCGTGGAAATCGAGGAGTTCAGGGATAGTGACTCTGAACGTAAAACCTATATCCGCGCGGTTGTTTACGTCGAAAGGGAATCGCAGAAAGGCATAATCATCGGAAAGGGAGGATCGGCACTCAAGCAGATCGGCCAGAACTCGCGAAGGCACATAGAACAATTGATCGGACATCAGGTTTTCCTCGAACTGTTCGTGAAGGTCGAAAAGGAGTGGCGCGACGACAAAGGGAAGATAAAGAGGCTGGGGTACAAGTAGAAGGCCAAAGGTTAAGGGTCAAAGGTAAAAGGGGAGAAGTCAGAGGTCGGAAGTCAGAAATCAGGAGCAAGGGGTCAGAAGTGGGAAGTGGCAGGTAAGCGGCCGAGATTTGAAGGGAAGTCCGCGGATGGATTGTCGAGGATAATTGATTTACAGGAACAGGCTTTCCCTGAGAGGTAGGCAGGCGGGTCTTTAATCATTCGCACGGAGGAATTTCAATGGTTGAAGCGAGAAAAATAGCCGAGTTGCTTCGGCAGACTTACGACGGGCAGCCGTGGTATGGGCCTTCTCTAAAAGAGAATCTTACAGGCGTCACAGCGGAGATAGCCTTTTCAAAATCAACGGGCGGTGCTCACACGATTTCGGTAATTGTCGACCACATTGCGTTTTGGATGGAGGTCGTCATGAAGAGACTCGATGGAAAGAAGGCGGAGCCCAGTCCGGAAGAGGATTGGCTTACAACATCCGTGATGACTAAGGAGTCATGGGAAAAATCCATCAAACGTCTCGACACGGCTTTCGGGGACCTTGTCGAACGAATCGGGAAGTTGACGCTCTACCAGCTCGAGAGCGTCGTTAGTGGGAAGAATTACGACATTTACACGATGCTGCACGGCGTCATCGACCACATCGTATACCATTCGGGCCAGATAGCGATACTGAGGAAAAACATGATTCAGCAGAAACAGGTACCGGGTCGGTAAGTCAACAGCGGTAGTCGGCTGCTCTGAAAAAAACAGCACACTGTTGATACGGAAAACTACAGATAGTCACGGATGTAATTATTGATTTGGCGGTGATAATCCGTGTTCTTGTCCGTGTTTTCTGTGTGCAATGCTCTGTCCCGGAAAGGGACGCCCTTGGCAAAAACAGCCCACTACCCGTTCAGTGGCTTCTTTGACTTTTGAATTGCCTGCTTCTATCTTACATGCGGCATGGCGAGACGTGGAGAAGTCCTGGTCGCGATCATAAACAATCCCACAGATCTGGAGATACTCAAGAACCATCTGTGGTATCGTATTCCGGTCAGCAGCGCCCAGAAGTGGCTGTCGAAAAGATGGCCGCCGTTATGGCTCGCTTTCTACCAGACGAGAGTGTTTGGAAGCGAGTGCTATTCGATAAATTACTTCGGGAAAGTCAGGGAAATCAAAGAAGCCTACCGATACGAACTCTTTCCGGAGGAGGAGTACAATCCCAAAACCACTCGCGCTTATTACCAGATATTCCTTTCATCACTTAAGAGACTCGCGTATCCGATAAGGAGCAGGCACGGCAGACGCCTGATTTTCATACCGACAACATGGATAAAGTTCAAGAACGCAGCAGAGATAAACGATCTGTTCGACGAAAGTAAACTGGAAGACAGGCTCTGGTCCGGTTTCAAAAGGTTGAGGATTGCGGCGGAGAGACAGGAGTTCGTTAGGGTCGGTGCGAAATACCATGCTCTCGATTTTGCCCTGTACTGTGAAGGTGGAAAGATCGACGTGGAGACGGACGGGGATATCTGGCATTCCAATCCGAAAAGAGCGGTGCAGGACAATGTGAGAGACAACGGACTGAAGACAAGAGGATGGACGGTATTGAGGTTCAACGGTGAGCAAATCACCGAATCCCTTTATGACTATTGCCTCCCGCTGATTTCCTCGAATGTCAGGAAGCTCGGCGGGATCCACGAAAGCCGGATTCAGTTCGGCGACGATTCGCGGCGATAACCCCTGATATTCCGGGTCTCTCTCCACCGAAGTCTTGCATAACCGAACTCCCGTTTGTTATAATAAATCCACACAACAGGAGAATCGCAATGGCAAATATTCAGCCTTTCAGGGCAATTTATTACAACACAGATATTGTCAAAGATCTTTCAAAGGTGGTGGCTCCCCCCTACGACGTGATAAACAAGGAACAGCAGCAGGAGTTGTACGACCGCAATCCGAACAACATCATCAGGCTCGATCTCAACCCTGCCGCGGATCCGTATCCGGCCGCGGCGCAGGAGATGCAGAGGATGCTGAATGATAAGGCGCTGGTGCAAGACAGCGAGCCGGCAATCTATCCGTGCCTGCAGACATTTAAGACACAGGATGGTCCGAATGGATCCCTTCGGGAGAAGACAGTGACGCGCCGCGGCTTCGTGTCGTGGATCAAGCTGGAGCCGTTCGAAGCCGGAGTCGTCCTGCCGCACGAGCACACGCTCTCCGGGCCGAAGATGGACAGGCTGAAGCTCATGACCGCGACGAAGGCCTCCTTCAGCCAGATATTCAGCGTTTACGGCGACCAGGGAAAGACCCTCGAGAAGGTATACGACAAGCTTTCCGGGACCAAGCCCTTCCTAGAAGCCGACCAGGACGGGGTCAACAACAGAATCTACCGGATCGTCGACTCCCCGGCGGTGAAGGTGTTTCAGGCCCTGCTGGCTAGGATTCCGGTTTACATCGCCGACGGCCATCACAGGTATGAGACGGCTCTCGAGTATCAGCGAATAATGAAGGAAAAGAATCCGCAGCACACGGGGAAGGAAGCTTACAATTATATAATGATGTACTTCACAAACATCTTCGATTCGGGACTGGTCGTCTACCCGACCCACAGGATTCTGCACAGCCTGATCGGGTTCGACGCGAACAGGCTGATCGACACGGTGAAGACTCACTTCGAGTTGGCGCCGAAGCAGGATGTCGACTCGCTCGCCGCTTCGCTCCTCCCGGCAGGCGACCACGCATATGGCCTGATCCTCCCTCAGAAGAAATACTACCTCATGAAGCTGAAAGCGGGCTCCGACGTGCTAGCGATCGTTAAGGAGAACGTGCCTCCGCCCGTGAAGAGGCTTGATGTCACTCTGCTCCATGATTACGTCCTGACGCAAATTCTGGGGATTTCGAAGGAAGCGCAGGAGAAGAAGCTGAACCTGAACTACACCATCGACAGGCACGAAGTGGACGCGGCGGTGCAGTCGGGGAAGGGGCAGCTCGGTTTCATACTGAATTCCACGAAGATCGAGCAAGTGAAGGAGGTTGCCGACGCAAAGGCCGTTATGCCGCAGAAGTCGACGTATTTTTATCCGAAGCTGCTTTCCGGGCTGCTCCTCAGCGCGCTGGAATAAGATCTTGGCCTAACCCTGTCAAGGTTTCAAACCTTGACAAGGTTAAGGTTACATGGACTTCTTCAGCTCTTCTTCGCTCAACCTAGCTGGTTTCAAAATCCTTCGAAAAGTCCCTTCGGGGATGTCTTTGGTATGGATGGAAGCGTAGGTCCGCCTTCCGTCGGGGTGGCGGAGGACCTTGTGCGAGCCTGATTGCAACTTTGACAGGCACCCGAAGAGCTTGCTGAGAAACAGGCAGACAGTATCCGCATGTACGTGCCCCCACCGCTGAGGATCGCGCTTATGATTTTGAGGGCCACCGTTCCCGACTCCTGCTCCGATCTCAATCCCTCCCCTGCTCCCAAAGAAACAGTTCGTATTTCAGCGTTGGAACAACGGTAAACAAAGAATATTTTAATAGAAGTCAGTTAAGGAGATGCACCAACCGGCTGCGACCGCGGCTTTCGTGATATGAAGGGAAGCATGCAGCACATTAGGATCGGCTGATTTCTTAACGGTTAGTTTTTGAGCGCTCGGTCAAAGGAGACGGCGATGCTAAAGAACTACTTCAAATCCGCATTCAGGAATTTAATCCGCTTCAAGCTTTATTCGGCAATCGGCATCGTAGGACTTGCAGTTGGGATAGCCTCGAGTTTGTTTGTCTTCCTCTACGTCCAGCACGAATATAGCTATGACGACTTCCAAAAGAACGCCAGTCACACATTTCTTCTGTACAGCAAGACGGTCGCGAACAATACAGCAGATGTGTCCGCGTATATGGATCCCGGGTACGGTGCATATCTGGAGAGGCAGTACCCGGAACTGACGACTGTCAGGTTCGCTCCCTTCGGCGGCGCCTTCCGGTACGGGAAGAACCGATTCTCGCCCCGGCTTGTATTCGTCGATTCTGCGTTCTTAAAAGTATTCACCTTCCCGATGCTTGAAGGAAATCCCGCAACGGCCTTAAGCGAGCCGTATTCGCTCGTGCTGACAGCATCCATGGCGAAGAGGATTTTCGGAAACAAGGATCCAATCGGGCAAACGCTGGAATACATTTCTCCAATTACCAATACCAAGGTCCCTTTCATGGTGACGGGGGTTGTGAAGGATGTTCCCGAAAACTCCACGATCCAATTCGAGTGCCTCGCTTCATTTACATCTGTTAGAGGTATTTTCGGCCCTCCGGGCATCGCCGCTTACACCTTTATCATGGTGCCGTCTCACATCAGCATAACGGCTGTCAAAGCCGACCTCCGGCAGTACGCTTTACAGATCGAGAAGTCTGCCTCCACTCCTTTCGAATGGCAGCTTCTTCCGCTGCGCCAGGTCTTCTTCAACCGTTCAATAGTCGGCTGGAGCTTTCCGACGATAGACCGCCGTTCGATTGTTCTTTCCAGCATGATCGCGCTCCTTATCCTTATCATAGCATGCGTTAACGATGTGAATCTGTCTACGGCCAGGGCCCTGACGAGAAGAAAAGAAGCCGGGGTTCGCAGGGTTGTCGGGGCATCCAGAGGACAGATCGTCACGCAATTCCTGGTCGAATCGCTGACGCTGACATTCATAGCTATGGTGCTCGCGGGTTTCCTTGTCGAGGCTCTCCTGCCGGCGGCAAACTCACATTTCCATCTCCTTCTCAGTCTGAGCCAGGGAGAGACACCCTTTTTCATCGGAGCCTCAGCGGCACTCTGGCTGGCCGTAGGACTCGGCACGGGAATCTACCCGTCGCTCGTTCTGTCAAGGCCCGAAGCCGCCGACGTGGTGCAGGGAACGCGCAAACGAACAGTCGATAAGGCTCTTATAATGTTTCAGTTCAGCATTTCCATCGCCCTGATTGCGATCACAATCGTCATCTCCCGGCAGTATCGTTTCATGAGTAAGATGACACCGGGCTTCAATCCGAATAACCTGCTGGCTGTTTCCATACCGATACCTCTGCGGGGGCGCGGGGATTCGTTCGCGGACGAGTTGAAGGGCAATCCAAATGTGAGAGGCGTCGCAAGATCTGACTGCCTCCCGCTCTTCAGCGGATCGAGCGGTCCGGTTGCTTACACTGGCCCTTCAGGGAAAGTCGAGCAACTCGAGACCAGCGAATTTACTGTAGATCCTGAATTTGTAAACGTACTTGAATTACACCTTATAGCGGGTTCGGACAGTCTCTCTCCCATAGTGCCGAACACTGCAATCGTTACCGACGTGACTGTGAAGAGCCTGGGCTGGACTCCTGCCGAAGCGATCGGGAGTGTATTCTCCATACCGTGGGGGTCCTCAACTATTCAAGGACAGATAATAGGGGTGGTATCCGACGTATTCGTTTACAATTACCCCGGCAAGCTCATGCCGGCCATTATTTTCTCTAACCCTACGCTGCCGCAGTCGACCTACGGGTATTGCCTCGTCAGAATCTCAGGCAAGAACAAGGGCCAAACCCTCCGCTTTATCCGCGATGCCTGGAAGAGTTATTTTCCCGGTTTCACTTTTGCACCACGATTTATGGATGAGGGGTGGCAGAGCATGGCCCGTCCCACGGAAAACCTTGCGGCGACGATCGGCCTCTCGTCGCTGGTTGCGCTGCTCATCTCCAGCATCGGCATTTTCGGCCTTATTTCCTACATGGCGGAGCGCCGCACAAAGGAGCTCGGCATAAGGAAGGTCCTGGGTGCCTCTACAACCAGGATAGTCTCTCTTCTCGGGAGGGATTTCATCGTATCGGTTGCGTGGGCAAACGCGTTCGCATGGCCTCTGGCATTCTACGTGACAACCCGATGGCTCAGCGAGTTCGCCCGCCGGGTTCCGTTCACGATCTGGCCCTTCGCGTTAGCCGGATTTACAGCCCTGGCGCTGACCGCACTTGCCGTCGGCTCAAGGACGCTGCGCGCGGCAAGGGCAAACCCGGTCGACGCTTTGAGGTACGAATAGATTGCGACATTGGCGTGTTACTGTCCAGTGCTTTGCATGTCTGCCTAGGGATCCGGCCGAAGACTCCAAAGGAAACACTTGCGGCGATGCCGAACCGGGCCCCCAGATTGTATTCGGTGTATTATGTGCTCGCGCTGAAAAGATTCGTCAGGCTGAACATGCCGAGCTGTGCAGGATTCGCGGTGGCTGCCATCGGGTTGTCCGAGATGATGGAGGCGTCCATGCCGCCCATCCCGTTTCCGTCCACTGCCAGAGCTGTTGTCAGGAGTCCCTGCCCGCAGGCTGGAACGGCTAGTCCGATCATCCCCGCTGCAAGGAGGAGCAAGTAAGCTTTCAACCTATTTCCCCGAATGAGAACCTCGCGAGTCTACTTGAACACGATGTTGATCGAGCTGAACTTTGTCCCGTTTAGAAGAGGGTTATAGGTGCTCGTGTAAGTGCCCGTGTTGTACTGCGCATCGAAATGATCGAGGAAGTAAGCTCCCCATCCGTACCTTGGGTTCCATATTCCCAGAGAAGCCAGGAGCTTGAGGAAACCGTTCAGCGCGAAGCTTTCGCCGTGCGTCTTGTACAGCACGCCGCCGACTCCGGTGTATGAGCCCTCCCGTACGTACAGGCATTCCGCCAGGTCGACCTGCCAGCCTTTCATCAAGTCGACTGTTCCGTAACCCTTGCCGAGTATCAGGTTCCCGACCGGCCGGATACTGCCGAGCCCGCCAACGTATGAGAACTTGCTGACATAGGTTGTGTCTCCGGGTGAAATCGCGGTTTCGGATACGGAAGTCGACACAAGAACGTCCGTCGCTTCTCGCGCCCAGGTGAACGTAAGCAGCTTCCATGGCTTGTCATTGACCTGTGACCTGAGTCCGACTTCAAAGTTCCATCCTAATGCCGCCTGGCGGGGGAGCGGGTCGGACTGGCCCGCGTAGCTGATCTCGCTCCCGACGTTCCTGCCGGCGTAGCCGAACGTCAGGTCGAGGAGCGGGGAGACGACATCGTTGAACTGGACAGGCTTGTTGCGGAAGTGGGAAATGACGTCTACCACGGGAATCTGCAGCAGCATGCCGAAATCGTGAGCAGGAGTCTTCGCTTCAAGAGGTCCTCCCGACTGGTTGGCAACCGTCGGTCCGAGGTTCGACTGGATCGACTTGAAATTGAAACCGATGCCGAACCTGGCGATGTAGTCAATTCCCAGCCCGACCGTGATATTGTCTGCCTTATCATAAGCGTGGAACTGTGAAACCGCGGTCGAAGTGCCGGTTGGAGGCGGCAACGTGAACATCCCAAAGTCGATTCCAAGCTGGGAGTAACCGACACCGAGGCTGATACCTACGGGAAACTTCAGATATTTGTTCAGCCGTAGTCCCGCGCTAAGAGCCGATGCCGCTAGGCTGTAACCGCCCGCCATTGAACCGGGGAGCCATGTGGTCTTCGGAGCGTAGGTGCTCAGGCTGAGGGCGTTGCTGTTAAGGCCGAAGAATCCGACCTGGGCGGGATTCGAAATCGCCGACAGCGCGTCGTTGCTTATCAAAGAGGCCGCAACGCCTCCCATGCCGTTTCCCTCGACCGACGTCGGGATCAAAAGGAAAGGCACGGCAGTTTCCCCTTGAGCATAGCTTTTCCCGGCGAGGCACACCATGCACGCGATGAGGGTAGCGGCTACATTTCGACCCATCTGAAGCCCTCTTCACTTATTATTGATGATCGAAGTTAGAGGCTATATTCACCCCTGTCAAGATATCAACCGGTTTTCAAGTTGCGCCGATGAACACTCGAGTAATTAGATTAAGCCAGGATTTTCAACGCGAAATAATGCCCGCCATTGGTTATCTTATAACGTATGAGAGTTACAACCGAGAAGCCGGCTGGTTTCAGAACGGATGTTCCGCTTGCCGATCTCACCACTATCAGGCTCGGAGGAAATGCAAAATACTTTGTTCAATGCCGAACGGTCGAGGAGATTCGGTCGGTATTGGGCCTTACCCGGAAAGAGAAAATTCCTGTCCAGGTACTCGGCGGCGGAAGCAATCTTATCTTCCCCGACGAGGGTTTCGACGGACTCGTGTTGAGCATTGGTCTGAAGGGAATCACATTCGAAGATGAAGGGAGCTTTACGGCGGTGAATGCTGCTGCCGGGGAGACGTGGGATAGTCTCGTGCGGATGTGCGTCGAGAAAAACCTTGCGGGAGTTGAATGCCTGTCGGGGATACCGGGTTCGGTCGGTGCAACGCCGATTCAGAACGTCGGCGCTTACGGACAGGAGGTGAAGGACACGGTCGTTTCAGTCAAGGCGATAGACAGAGACTCGCTTGAGCTGGTGGACTTCAAGGCGGAAGAGTGCAAGTTCGGTTATCGAACAAGCAGGTTCAAGGCTGAAGACAGGGATCGGTTCATAGTAGCCGAAGTCAGCTACAGGCTTGAGAAGAACGGACAGCCGACTCTCAAGTATGACGAACTCAAGAAATATGTCGAGTCAGGGCAGGAGGAAAAGGAAGAAGGAGAAAGGAGGAAGGCGGAAGGGAAACCTGATCTGAGAGAGGTGAGGGAAGCGGTCATCGCGCTCAGACGTAGGAAGTCGATGGTTGTAGACGAACATGATCCGAACTCGCGGTCGGTCGGCTCCTTCTTCGTCAATCCAGTCCTTTCGGCTATGGAGTATGACAGTTTCCTAAAGAAATTGAGGGAGAACGGAATCGAGGAGGTACCTTCTTTCACGACTCCCGGAGGGACCAAGCTGTCAGCGGCCTGGCTGGTGGAGAATTCCGGCTTCAGAAAAGGCTACCGGAACGGCGGCGCCGGCATTTCGTCGAACCATGCGCTGGCCCTGGTGAATTACGGCGGGACGACAGTGGAGTTGCTCTCGCTGGCAGCTGCGATTCAAGCCGCTGTGGTCAAGAAGTTCGGGATTAAGCTCGAGAAGGAAGCGGTGGTGGTCAGCCGAGATATCGACCCGAGTGATTCCGGAGACGTGAAAATCAATGTAACGAAATCAGTATATTAGAAATGGGAACGCTAAGTTGATAGGAAAGATACTTAAAAAATTGTTCGGCAAGCGCGAAGCTGAGCCGGAAAAGAAAAAGGTCGAACCGAAACAGACGAAGGATGTTGCGCGGGAGGCAAACGGCACAGACAAAAAAGCAAGGGGCCTAGACAGGAAAGAGAGGACAGGCGAAACAGGGAACGCCGGAAGACGCGACAGGTTTGAGAAAAGGGGACCCCAGCAGCCGAGACATGAAACCGGGAGGAACCAGAAGTTTGAAAAGCGGCCCGGATCTGCCGCGAACCGGCAGCAGAAAGAGCAAGGAAAAGTGCCTCAGAGACAGCTGGAAAAGCCATCCCAGAAGCGGCCGGAGAAAGCTCCCCAGCGGCAACCCGAAAAGCCGCTGGAGAAGAAGAGTACGTGGGAGGGCTCCCAGTTTGTCGTTCTTCCCGCTGAAGGTCAGAAACGCTTTCACGATTTCGACCTTCCCCCGGAAGTAATGCATGCGATTTACGACCTCGGTTTCCAGTATTGCACGCCGATACAGGCAGGCATTCTCCCCAACGCGCTCGAAGGTCTCGACTCTGCGGGCCGCGCTCAGACGGGAACGGGCAAAACCGCGGCGTTTCTTATCGCTATTATCACGCGGTTCCTGAACAATCCCCTCAAGGAACCCGTTCGCAAATCGCCGCGCGCGCTGATACTCGCCCCTACCAGGGAGCTCGCGATTCAGATAAAGAAAGATGCGGACGGATTGACAAAATACACCGATCTGAATGTGATAACGGTCCTGGGCGGTGTGGAATACAAGGAGCAACGGGAATTGCTTGCCGGCCCGAAAGTCGACATCGTCGTCGCTACGCCGGGCAGACTTCTCGATTTCAAGAAGCAGGGAATCATAAAGCTGGACAAGGTCGAGATACTCGTGATCGACGAAGCGGATAGGATGCTGGACATGGGATTTATTCCAGACGTGAGGCGGATTATCGAGAGCACGCCGCCGAAATCGAACCGGCAGACAATGCTGTTCAGCGCCACGCTGACTCCGGAGGTCAATCGTCTCGCTTCCAGGTGGACACACGAACCGAACATCGTCGAGATTGAGCCCGAGCAGGTGGTGGTGAAGACGATCAAACAGGTCTTTTATTTGACAACCGACTCCGAGAAGTTCAAGATTCTTTACAATCTCATAGCGGCCCGTAAATTAGACCGTGTTATGGTTTTTGCCAACCGTAAAGACACGGCCCGGGACCTGAAGGACCGGCTCTCTTCTCACGGGATAAATGCCGCTCTTCTGTCGGGCGATGTCGAGCAGCTTAGGCGGATCAAACGTCTTGAGAATTTCAGATCGGGTCAGATTGCAGTTCTCGTGGCGACGGACGTCGCGGCGCGCGGAATACATGTCGAAGGTATAAGCCACGTTGTAAATTACAACTTACCTCAGGATGCGGAGGACTATGTCCACAGGATAGGTCGTACCGGAAGAGCCGGTGCGAGCGGAATCTCGATCAGCTTCGCCACGGAAACCGACGCTTATTCGATTCCGGCGATCAAGAAATTTCTCGGCGAGGACATCCCTTCGATCTACCCTGAGGACGACCTGTTGACTCCTCTCCCCGAGCCGAAGTTTCCGATGCCGAAAAAAGGCCCGCCCCGCAGGAGCCGCTACCCCAGACGCCAGGATGCGCACTCTCATCACAGCGGGCGTCCGCCGCGCAGGAAATAGCGGCAGACAGCTCCGCCGCGGACGGAGTGCTTCTTCTAGCTCTCTTGCCCGAGCGTGAACTTCCAGCCGCAGTAAAAGTCCGGGATGGGATCGGGCGGGCAGGAAATCACGGTGGTCTTGATGCGGGGATCGATTGTCTTTGCGAACCGGCTGAATTCCACAATCCCCACAGGCTTGCAGGCAAACGGGGGCAGACCTTTCCTCCTTCGAGTCGACTGGACGCGGCATTCCACCATTTTGAAGACGAGTGTGTTCTCGTCTACGAACTCAAGGTGCTGTTCGTTCACCGCTGCGTACATCCTGTACTGAAGAGCCTTTTGCAGCGACTGGAGTCCCCCGTCATCCGGTAGTCCGATTTCAGATTTAATCCTTCTCGCTTCGGCAACCGCGAACCGCTCCCACGATTTCGTGTCAAGCTCGACCGCGGTTTCCATTCCGAGTTTCTCTTCGGCCGCAAGAAACCAGCTCCCGTCGTGCGCAAGCCAATTCTTGGCGAACATCTTCACGACCTTCAGCAGTTCTTCGCGCGACAGATTGTCGAAATTCTCCATGAGGAATCACTAGTCCTTTCGAACGTTTTACATGGTGCTGCTGTTTAATTTACGTCTATGATATTTTCCCTTAGATGATTAAAATATAGCTGAGAAAAGTTGGCTTTTCATAACAACTTCGAGAGCTGCAAAATCCGTTGAAAAACCGCGTTAATTCAGCATACGACACATTTCTAACCCAAGTCGCCCCTTAAGCCAATTTGAAAGCGGTTTGGCCATATCCACCGAAGTAGCGACTCGTCTCACCTTAACCCCTGGAGGAAAGATGCGTAGGGATTCCGCGACCAAAGGCCGCATTTCTGCATTTACCAAAGGCCTGAGAGGATTTCTCGGACCGGGTGCATTGATTGCCCTATTGGCAGCCACTTTAATACTTCCGTTTGCCGTCAGATCGGCGGCGGCCCAGAAAGAAGCCGGCGGAGAAACGGTGCTCCGTGCCACGCTGAAGAACGGGCTGCGCGTGGTCATAGTAAGAAACCCGCTGGCCCCGGTCGTGACGACCGAGATAAACTATCTCGTCGGTTCCGACGAAGCGCCGGAGGGATTTCCCGGTACCGCTCATGCGCAGGAACACATGATGTTCCGCGGCAGTCCGGGATTATCGGCGAACCAGCTTGCCGACATAACTGCCGCTATGGGCGGCGACTTCGATGCCGATACGCAGCAGATGGTGACGCAGTATTTCTTTACTGTGCCCGCCGGCGACCTCGATGTCGCTCTGCACGTTGAAGCGATAAGGATGAGGGCCGTGCTCGATACGGACAGCCTCTGGACCAAGGAACGCGGCGCGATCGAGCAGGAAGTCGCCTCGGACCTCTCCAATCCTGAATACGTTTTCTACAAAAAGCTCCTGGCCGCAATGTTCAAGGGAACGCCTTATGCTCATGATGCGCTCGGAACCCGTCCGTCGTTTAACGAGACCACCGGCTCGATGCTGAGCAAGTTTCACAAGGAGTGGTACGTACCGAACAACGCTATCCTGGTCGTGGTCGGAGACGTAGAACCGCAAAAAGCACTCGAACAGGTGAAGACATTGTTCGGTGATATCCCGTCCCATCCGTTGCCTCCTCGTCATGAGTTTCAATTCTCCCCGGTGACCCCAGATACGATGAACCTGCCGACGGACCTGCCGTATGGATTGGCGGTCGTAGCCTACAGGATGCCGGGTACGGACAGCCCGGATTATGCCGCCGCGGAAATCTTGTCCGACGTGTTGAGCAGTCAGCGCGGCCAGCTTTATGCGCTGGTGCCGGAAGGGAGAGCGTTGTATGCTGGATTCCAGTATGACCCTCTGCCGAAAGCCGGTCTGGGCTTTGCTGTCGCGGCGTTTCCGAAAGGATACAACTACGAAGAGCTGCTGAAAGAAGTGAGTCAGGTGATAAAGCGGGAGCTCGAATCGGGAGTGTCCGCGGATCTTGTCGAAGCGTCGAAGCGGCATGAGATATCGGACGCCGAATTCCAGAAGAATTCCGTTTCCGGTCTTGCACAGGAATGGTCGGAAGCATTGGCGGTTGAAGGAAGGCAGTCGCCGGAGGACGACTTGAAGATGATGCAAAAGGTGACTGCCGCCGATGTGGACCGCGTCGCAAAGAAATACCTGGGTACCTCAAGCACGATCGTAGCGATCCTCACTCCGCAGGAATCAGGCCAGCCGGTCACTTCAAGAGGCTTCGGTGGCGCGGAATCTTTCACGCCCACGGAGACGAAGAATGTCGCTCTGCCGGCATGGGCCAAGGTTGCCGTCGGCAGGCTTACCGTCCCGCAGTCCACGGTTAACCCCACTGTGAAAAT
>JBJKQU010000043.1:0-185312 GCA_046705025.1 Candidatus Kryptoniota bacterium
GTTGTGTCGACCGGCTTCCCGTCGAGCACCGCAGCCAGGCTTGCGCCGCTGCCCAGGTGCGCGAGGACGACTCGTCCCTTCGCGGATTCGGCGCCCTCCAGCCGTGCCAGCTCTCCTATGAGGTAGGCGTACGATAACCCGTGAAACCCGTACCGGCGAACTCCTTCCCGGTAGTATTTCCGTGGGATCGGTAAAAGCTGAGCGACGCGCGGCAAGTCATGATGAAACGCGGTGTCGAAACAAGCGACCTGTGTCAGCTCCGGAAACCTGCGATGGAACGCTTCCGTCAGCTGGACTTCTTCCGGAAGATGCTCCGGATCGAACGGGCTGAGGTCATGCAGCTCGGCTATCATTTCCGGCGTGATTCGCTGCGGCTCGCTGTACTTAGGACCACCATGCACGACGCGATGCCCCACCGCAGTAAGTGCCTTCCGGCCGACACGATCCTCGATCCAGTCCATCAAATCGCTTACCGCTTCTTCGTGGTCCGGCGCTTTCACGGGTCGGGAAAAGTTATCGGACTCGCTCTCGCCCTTCACGCGCAAAGTCGCTTCAGGCTGTCCAATCCGTTCAATCGCCCCGCCGATGATTCGCTCCAGCGAGCCGTTCACCTCGAACAGTGCAAATTTGATGCTCGATGAGCCGCCGTTGATCGTCAAAATGCGCGCGATATCCTGTTTCATCATTCCCTCCTTAATCATATCTAATCGCACGCCCCAGCGCCCATTCACATCCTCACCAATTTAGCGCCACAGGCAGACACCCCTGCCCCGTCGCTTTGCCAGGACAAGGACCGTCCGCAATCCCGAAGAGCTCCCGCGTGAGAACTGCTCTGCCCATTCCAGACCGGCGGGCCCTTCGGTGTTCCGCCATTCGGGCACCAGCTGTGCGACTGAGCTTACTTCAAAGCGCCGCTGACTATTGTTCGGGCTTCGTCGAGAATCCGCTGAAGGTGGTCCCGTCCGCGGAAGCTTTCTCCATAAATCTTGTAAATGTCCTCGGTTCCTGACGGCCGTGCGGCAAACCATCCGTTCTCGGCCACAACTTTCAAACCGCCGATGGGCGCATTGTTTCCCGGCGCATTTGTAAGAATAGACTTAATCTTCTCACCTGCTAATTCCCGGGCCTTGACCTGCTCTTTAGAAAGCTTGCCGAGTATGGCTTTTTCTTCCGGAGTCGCGAGTGCCTCGACTCGCTCGTACGCCGGTTCGCCGAATTCGCGCGTAAGCTCGCGGTAGACTTCACCGGGGTCCCGGTTCATCTTTGCCGTAATCTCCGCAGCGAGCAAAGACGGGACGATCGCGTCCTTGTCGGTTGTCCAGACTGTGCCGTCCAGGCGGGCAAAAGAAGCTCCCGCGCTCTCCTCACCGCCGAACGTAAGTGAGCCGTCGACAAGTCCGTCGACAAACCATTTGAATCCTACAGGAACCTCGTAGAGCTTCCGGCCGAGTTTGAAGGTCACCCGGTCGATCATCTGGCTGCTAACCAGGGTCTTCCCGACCGCCGCGCTCTTAGGCCACTTCGGGCGGTGCTGGAAAAGGTAGAAGATGGCGACGGAGAGGTAATGGTTAGGGTTCATCAGCCCCGCGCTTTTGGTGACGATGCCGTGCCTGTCGTGGTCGGTGTCGCACCCGAAGGCGATCTCGAAGCGGTCCTTTAGACCGATGAGTCTCTGCATCGCGTACGGCGAAGACGGATCCATCCGGATCTTGCCGTCCCAGTCCACGGTCATGAAGCCGAACGCCGGGTCGACAGTCTCGCTCACAACCGTGAGGTTCAGGCCATAGTGTTCTGCTATCGGTCCCCAGTAGTGGACGCCCGCGCCGCCGAGCGGGTCAACCCCCATCTTGATATCCGCGCCGCGAATGACTTCCACGTCGATTACGTTGACCAGGTCGTTGACATAGGAGGTCAGGTAATCATGCCGGTGCGTAGTGGCTGCATGGAGAGCCTTTTCGAAAGTGATCCTTTTTACGCCCGCGAGGTCATTTTCGAGGAATTCGTTGGCTTTCTTTTGGATCCAGGAGGTGACATCCCGGTCTGCCGGGCCGCCGTTCGGCGGATTATATTTGAACCCGCCGTCATTGGGCGGATTGTGCGACGGCGTTATTACAATCCCGTCGGCAAGGCCGGTCGTTCGGCCGCGGTTGTACGTCAAAATCGCATGGGATACGACAGGGGTAGGTGTATACTCGTCTCCTTCTGAAATCATTACCTCCACCCCATTGGCCGCCAGGACCTCGAGCGCGCTGGCGAAAGCCGGAGCCGAAAGCGCGTGGGTGTCGGCGCCGAGAAAAAGCGGGCCGTCAGTCTTCCGCCCTTTCCTGTACAAACATATAGCCTGACTGGTAGCGAGAATATGCCTCTCGTTAAATGCCGCGTCGAAGGAAGAGCCACGGTGCCCCGAAGTGCCAAATGAGATCCGCTGGGCCGGGACCGACGGGTCCGGAATTCCGGTGTAGTACGCGGTGACAAGTCTGGGCACATTGACCAGCATCGACGGCTCTGCCGGTCTACCGGCAAAAGGACTTACTCTGACTTCATTTTCCCCGTTCTCATTGGCATTGTTCTTATTATCGGCCATGTGTTCTCTCCTTTACTCTCTAATCTACTCGAGACCATTTACCGTTCCACATCTGAAAGTCCCCGAGGATCGGACGAGGTAGTCAAACTCCAGATGCGGCTTCACATTCGGTGCTCAGTGCGCGTGAGCGTGCAGCGGCTGCTGCATTTGGTCCACGAACTTCCGATGCCGCTTTCCAGTGAATTCCAGATGATGATACACATGCAGCTTGGCCCAGTCTTCTATGAAAATCCACACGAGGCAGTATGCCCAGACGAAACCGATAACCGACCAGGAAATAGGCGCGACGAGTCCGAAACCAAAAGCTACGAATGCCGTGACAAGTACTTTGGTGCCTATAGCTGACCATAGCACAAGGGCCGATGGATACGGTTTAGCCAGGAATGACTTGCGTGTGCGGGCAACGAAGAGGGTCAGATGCCCGGCAATGGCCAGCTTGAGGAAAATCAGCGTCTGGATTTCAGCTAAACTCAGCTTCAGCCAAAGCTTCGCCAGTACAAGGATACCGAACGTCTCCACGACACCGACCAGCCCTAACACGGTGGACACCAAGAGGACCCTTCGCATGTCCCACCGCACAGGCTTTGGGTCAAGCCAGGTGTTGTCGTAAGCTATGGCCATTATCGGCAAGTCGTTGGCAAACGCGAGCAGGATGATCATGATAGCGGTGATCGGATAGAAGTTGTAAGCTATCATTGCCAGGACAACGAAGAACATGATGCGGATAGTCTCCGTGATTCTATAGATCGCGTAGCTGTTCATCCGCTCGAAAATTGTCCTTGCCGTCTCGACGGCCTTAATGATGACCGAAAGGCCCGGCGCGGTGAGCACCACATCGGCGGCAGCCCTTGCTGCGTCCGTCGCGCCGCTTACGGCTATACCTGTGTCAGCCTGCTTTAGGGCAGGCGCGTCATTCACTCCGTCGCCCGTCATTCCAACGATGTGGCCGCGGCTTTGCAGGGCTTTCACGATCTGATATTTGTGTTCGGGAAAAACCTGCGCAAACCCGTCGGCGGCCTCCACAGCATTGGCCACCCTCGGCAGCAACACATCATCTCCGGAAGTGTCTTTGAAGAACTCGTCAGCCGTGTGGATGTTCATCCCCAGCCCAAGCTTGCTTGAGATCTCCCTGGCGATGGCTGTATTGTCGCCTGTGACCATCTTAACCCCGATCCCGTGCTCTTTTGCCTCCCGGATAGTCTCCGCGGAATCCTCGCGCGGGGGATCAAAAAGAGGCAAAAGGCCCAGGAATTGCCATCGATCTCCACCGTCAGCACGCGCGACGCCGAGAGTGCGGTAGCCCTCCGCGGCAAACTCGTTGACCTTGACGTTGATCTTCCCGGCAATGTCGTCCGCTGGCTGACATAACTTAAGAATGACCTGCGGCGCTCCTTTGGTTACCTTGAACGACCGGCCCTCGGGTCCCTGAACTTCAGCTTCGGTCCGTTTATTTACGGGGTCGAACGGAATGAACTTGAGCTGCTTGTGGCTTGTCAACGAGGAAGAGTCTTTCACGCCGTCGAGCACAGCCATGTCTATCGCATCCCTGTCCTCAGTCTTTGACGCAAGCGCGCCTGCAAGAATCAATTCCGAGGTGTCCTTCGCACCGAACAACGCCGGCTCACCGAGCGTGAGTTTGTTCTGCGTCAGCGTGCCGGTCTTGTCCGAGCAGATAATGTCCATACCGGCCATTTCCTCTATGGATTGCAAACGGGTCACAATGGCTTTCATCCGCGAAAGAACGACCGATCCCACAGCCATGGTGACGGACAATACCGCCGGCATGGCGACCGGTATCGCAGCCACTACCAGGATTAACGCGAACTGGACCAGTGTCAGCACCTCCGCGCCTCGAACCAGCATCGTAAAGAACAATACCGCCGCCAGGCCCATGCTCAGATAAATAAGGTAATCGCCTATGGTCAGCACGGCTTTCTGAAAATGAGACGGCGTGTTGGCTGTCGATACCAGCCTGGCTGTCCTTCCGAAGAACGTGTTTGCGCCGGTCCCGACAGTCAGAGCAACCATCTCCCCTTGCTTCGCGACGGAGCCCGAGTACGCGGCGTCCCCCGACTTCTTGGAGACAGGGAGCGATTCGCCGGTCAAAGCGGATTGATCGACGCTCAAGTACTCACCGTCGAGAAGCTTGACATCTGCGGGAATTATGTCACCCAGCCTTATCCTTATAATGTCCCCCGGCACAAGGGTGGTGGCGTCCACCTCCGTCCAGTTGCCGTCACGCTTGACGCGCGCTTTCACGGCCAGTTGCTTCTTGAGTGCATCTACCGCGCTTGCTGCCTGGTGCTCCTGCCAGAATCCTACGACCGCATTGAAAGCCAGCAGCACCGCTATGATAATGAAATCAGTCCAGTGGTTCACAATCACTGAGAGGACTGCCGCCACTTCGATCATCCATGCGATCGGTCCCCAGAAGTAAGAGAGAAACTTAAGGAGCATATTCTCTTTCTCTTCTTCTATCGCATTGGGACCGTATTTTGCGAAGCGCTTTTCCGCCTCCGCCTGGCTCAGTCCGTCGATGGAAGTTTCAAGTCTCTCGATGAGTTCCTCTGGAGTTTCTTCGGTCAAGTCTTGACTTGAATTGTTGAAATTGGGTAGGGGCTCTTTTGCCTTATTAATGTTCTTCTTCATGTTACAACCTCATAGAATGAAAGCTTTGACCGGAACGCCGGGAGCGGCATCAAAGCCATTACTTCTTCAATCGTCTTTTTAGATGCGGAACATACCGGACACAGGATGTCCTGTAATATATTCATCCGTAACCAAGATACCACTTTGATTCCGCTATGGCAATTTGCACGTATGATTTCGTATAGTAACTGTGGAGGCAGTGCCATGACCAGGCCATTCCGATTGCAGCGTTTACTCACCAACGTCAGGCCTCCCGTTAGATGCGCATCGTTTTGGACAGAACTGAACTAGAAATTAGAAGATAGATTTGAGTAGATTATCTGGAAGCGACGGGTCACTCCCGGCTCAATTAACTAACATACATCGCACTTAAAAAAGGAGGCCGTAGAATGAGAAGGTTCGCCTTTAAAATGAAATTGAAACCGGGATGCAAGGAAGAGTACATCCGCAGACATAATGCCATCTGGCCCGAGATGAAGGCGCTGCTTGCATCCGAAGGGGTTAGGGACTACACGATATTCCTGGATGCCGAAACCAACACTTTGTTCGCCGTCCAGAAGCTGGAATCCGACAAGTCCGCCCAGGACCTGGGCGATAATCCGGTGGTACAGAAGTGGTGGAAATACATGACAGATATAATGGAAACCAACCCAGACTCCTCACCAGTCTCTATCCCGTTGGAAGAGACGTTTCATATGGATTAAGGTCCAAAGTCAGTAGCTTCCGAACTCTATTGCCGCCTTTATCATTTCCTTCACTGTCTCCGTTGAGACGTCTGTCTGAACGATGTGCGCCGGAGCCAACAGGTACCCGCGGTCCTTGCCGAAGATACTTATCCTCCTCTTTATCTCATCGCGTATTTCTTTGATGTTGCCGCCAGGCAGGAGCTCCTGCTGATCGATTCCTCCGAAGAAACAAATCCTGTCGCCATACTTGTCTTTGAGTTCCTGTGGATCGGAGCCGGGGACATTCGGCTGCACCGGATTGAATACGTCTACCCCTATCTCAATGAAGTCGTCGAGCAGCGGGGCCACCGCCCCGTCAGAATGCATTATGACCACCAAATTAGGATTTTCCTGTTTCAGTCTCTGTATCAGCCTCTTGTGACGCCACTTGAACAAGTTTCTCCACATTTTCGGTGAGATAAGCGTAGAGATCTGACTTCCCAAATCCTCTCCCAGCCAGATAGCGTCCACTCCCGCCCGCACGAGTTGCAGCGCGAGCCCCGTGCTCCATTCTTCCACACGGTCGTTTAATCTGTCCACCCAGGGCTTCGGCCCGATCATCGCCAGGAGATACTTCTCCAGTCCGGTGAGATGCCATGCCATTTCGAAGATGGTTATCTCCGCGTCTCCGATAACGAAATAGTCTTTGCCGTATTTCTCTATGTCTCTCCTGGCCTTGTCGAACCTGCCCGGTGCATACGGATCCGGAAAGGGGTACTCGTCCACCTGGCTGACATTCTCTACATCATCCAGCGGGCATTTGGCAACCTCGACATACAAGGGACTAGGCTTCATGTGCATACCGAACTCGTTTGTCGTAATGTCTTCTTCTACAACCTGCGGCGTGAAGTCCTCCGCAACGGTCCCGCCGACGACCACAACGTCGCTCCCCATTTTCGTACGGAGCTCGTTCGCGGATATTCTGTAAGTCAGATCCTCATAGTATGAAAGTGAGTAATCGGGCTCTATCCCCATTTCCCTCCCGAACTTGTCCGTCAACTGTCTACACAGGTCAAACTGTATCGGGACCCTGTCCGGAAGCCCCTCTCTTCTCTTGAAAGCCCTCAGCACCCGCTCTTTCGAATTCATCTGAAAATCCTTTCTTGTCCCAAAGATAGCTAACGATTTAGACTGGCGGAACGAGGCGATGCACACGACCCGCCCCGTTCCTCAAGTCATCGCTAAGTTAGCGCTCAGGCCGAGCATTGGCAAAAGTTCTTTTCACTGGAAAAATGTTACGGTATGCTCTTTCTGTGGTTCGCGAGTCGGAACTCCTGCGGCGAGACGCCGAACTTATCTTTGAACAGGTGGTAGAAATGGCTCAGGCTCTCGAAACCCGAATCCATGGATATCTGGATTATCTCCTCGTCGGAGCTGGCCAGCATGTTGGCTGCGTAGTTGAGCCGAAGGTCGTTGACGAACTCCGTTGGGGTAACCGAATAGTATTGCCTGAAGAGTCTGGAAATATGTTCCTTGCTCTTCTGTGCCAGCTTCGGCATCACCGTCACTCCCTTCGTGAAGTTGTCCTTCTTGCTCATCTCTTCTTTTAGCCAGTCAAGCCATTCGGGGACAGCGCTGTTTTTCTCTCTGAAACTGGTCACGAAGTATTTCGTGAATATCTCGACAAGCAGGATTCTGAGGCTCGTTCGTATCCGCGGCTTGTCGGTTCGCGGCAGAGTATTGAGATGCTCCAGCTTTGACTGAACGATCTCCTTCTCATTCCGGGAAAGGATAACTGTAGTCGGGAAATCAGATTGCACCAGTTCCTTCGACGGGAAGCCGGGACCGAGATAACTGAACAGCTCGCTGCAAGTCTCCCTGGGAAATGCGACGTTAATGATGTAGGTATCTTTCCCGTTGCTTCTCTCATAATAATGGACGTCGTCGGGTCTTACGAATACGATCGAACCTTCCCTTAGAATCTCAGTAGCACCGTTTACATTATGCCGCACCTCTCCCCTGACGATGAGAAATATCTCGAAGAAATCGTGACGGTGCGCGACAGTTATGTCCTTCAACGACTTGTGGAAGGCATAGTGAATTTCCGTTTCCGGGTCGAGGAGGTCTCTCGTATACAACCGCGGCGTCAACTCGGTCATTCTCGGCCTACTCTGTTCATCATATCAATAAAGAGCAAAGCTTTCGTCAATATAAAACAAGACAATACAGGGCGCGTGAGCTAATATTCTTGTGTAATGTCGCTCAAGCTTAAACCTAATATCAACATAACGGAATTGATCTGCAAGCGGTGCTGAAGATCTTTGAACGAGAATTCATGAGAGCCCCGAACCAGGAGAGACACTTATCGCGAGAACGGAGGAACTGAAATGGAAGAATTGACTCTGCACAAATCGGCCGCGCAAGCGGGCAACACTTCCAACCCGGCGAGCGCTTCCGATACCAAGAGGTCGTATGCGACTGAATTGAAGTTCACCGAGACTTACAGGAAGCACATCGACGATCACCTCGCGGTCCGAGAGGCGGCGTGCCTCAAGGCCGAGTATCCGGCTTACTTCACGGGCATACGTGAAAACGATCTGGTCGCGGGGAGAATCAAACACGGGCATGTCGGCTTCAGCATCGACGAGTGGGGACCGACCGCGTTCGGGTACTATTGCCAGTCGGAAGAGATACGCAAGAATCTGGAGAGCGGCGTCGTTCCAGAGGCTGAAAAGGATGCGGTGTTGGAGATGCTGGCATTCTGGAAACGCGAGGATACCTCGTCACGGCTGAGGGCCTCATACCCTTCCGAGATGGCGAAGTATCTCCCTTCGGACGACTGGATGGGATCGCCCGGGATCGCCTTCCCGCTGTACCGCCTTACCGGCGCTAACGTGAATTTCAAGGAGTTGATGGAGCTCGGCATTCCGGGACTGAGAAAGAAAATTGATGAAGCGAAAGTGAAGGCCTCTTCTTCGGGCGGAGACGAGAAGTTGTTCGAAGCAATGAAGCTCGCTATCGACGTTCTGGTCGGCGTGTGCGTATTCTATGAGAGAGATGCGGAGCAAAAGGCAAAAGCCATTCAAGCCTCCGACCCGGACAAAGCCAAAGAGCTTCTCAGGATCGCCGACACGCTCGAGATGATAACGGTATCGAAGCCCAGGACCTTCAGGGAGGCTATTCAGCTCTTCTGGCTCTATTCCCTGGTTGGCGACATTCGAAACTACGGCCGTATGGACGTGTACCTCGGCGATTTCCTGGTAAATGATGTGCAGGCCGGCACGCTCGACTACCAGACAGCATTGAAGCTGCTGCAGTCACTCTGGCAGTTGATGGCAGACCGTAACACAAGAGTCCACGGCAGGGTGATAATCGGCGGAGTCGGACGGCCGAACGACGCAAATGCGGACCAGTTTGCGCTGCTGGCTATGGAAGCCTCGCGCACTGTCAAGGAGATCGAACCCCAGCTGTCGCTGCGCATCTACGGCGGAATGAGTCCGAAACTGATGGACAAGGCTCTGGAAGTCATAGGTGAAGGGCGCACCTTCCCCATCATATACAATGATGACGTCAACGTTCCCGCTGTCGAGAAGGGATTCAAAGTGAGCCTTGAAGATGCCCGGCAATATGTCCCGTTCGGCTGCGGCGAGTACATAATCGACCACAAGAGTTTCGGAACCCCGAGCGCCGTGATCAACCTGCTCAAAGCCCTTGAGGTGACTCTCCACAACGGCATTGACCCGGTGAACGGGCACGTCGCAGGTCTGAGGCTCGGGGAATTAAAAAATTTCAAGACCTTTGACGAGCTTTGGGCGGCTTACAAGAAGCAGGTCGAGTTCTTCGTGGACATGATGGCCCGGCAGGAAGAGCTGGAGTATAAAGTCGCCGGAGAGTCGGCGCCGTTTCTGTTCGCCAGCATGCTTTACGACGATTGCATGGAACGCGGCAAGGGAATATTCTCCGGAGGAATACGCTACCTCGGCGGGACTATCGAGACCTACGGGAACACCAATGCGGCAGACAGCCTGACAGCCATAAAGGAGCTGGTGCACGAGCGCAAGGTGATTACGCCTGAAGAGCTGCTCAATGCTCTGGATGCAGATTTCAACGGGTACGAGAAGATCCGAAAGCAGCTCCAAAACTGTCCTAAATACGGCAACGATGACGACACAGCCGACCAAATGTTGCTGAACGTTCACAACCATATCTGCAATTACGTAAGAGATCAGGTCAACAAGACCAGCTTACATTCGTATTCGGTCGTAATCATTAATAACAGCGCGAACACACTTATGGGTCATCAGACTGCCGCATCCGCAGACGGCCGGCTCTCGAAGATTTTCATGAACAACGGCAATGCCCCTTCAAGCGGGAACGACAAGGAAGGTATCACAGCGATGCTCAATTCAATCGTGAAGCCTGACCCGTCTATTCATGCAGGCGCGGTGCAAAACATGAAATTCAGCAAAGATCTCTTCACCAACAAGCGCCCCGAACTCGAAGCGCTGCTGGACGCCTATTTCAGCAACGGCGGCACGCAGGCCATGATAACGGTCGTCAGCAGGGGCGATCTCGAGAAGGCAATGCAGGATCCCGACAAGTACCGACACATTTTCGTCAGAGTGGGCGGCTTCAGTGCCCGCTTCGTCGACCTCAACCTCGACGTTCAGCTCGACATCCTGAGCCGGACACTCTACTAAGAGGAGATCGCCGGAAGTGCCCCCTGAAGATGCCGGAATGGTACTGGATATCCTTCGTTTCTCCCTTCACGACGGTCCGGGAATTAGAACTACGGTGTTTCTCAAGGGGTGCCCGCTAAATTGTGATTGGTGCCACAACCCCGAATCAAAAGCCTACAAGCCGCAGCTATCTTTCGATTCGAGCAGGTGTACGAACTGCATGGAGTGCATTCCGGCCTGCGGGGCAAGGGCACTTTCTCAATCCGGGGACAAGCTCGCAGTGAACTTCGACCTGTGCAACGCCTGCGGAGACTGCGTTCAGGCGTGCCCCGCTGATGCATTGAAGGTATACGGCAGACTAAGAACGGTGGATGATGTTATGTCGGTTGTGTTGAAGGACCTTCCCTTCTACAAGCGATCGGGCGGCGGACTGACGATATCCGGCGGAGAACCGATGGCGCAATTCGAGTTCACGCTCGAATTGCTGAAAGCCGCAAGGAGATACGGAATCCACACCTGCATAGAAACATCCGGTCACGCGCCAACCAGAAATTTCGCAAGATTGCTCGGCTGCGTCGACCTCTTCCTTTACGATTACAAAGAGACCGACCCGGCAGATCACAAACGGACCACCAGTGTTTCGAACTCACTCATATTAGATAATCTTGAATTCCTCTATTCTGAAGCAGCAAATATCATACTCAGGTGCCCTATCATACCCGGCGTTAACGACACAAGGGAGCACTTTGCCGGCATACGCGCGCTGCGAAGGAAATACCCCAAGTTGCTCGCTGTGGAGATCATGCCGTACCACAATATGGGCAAAGGCAAGGCTGAACACGTCGGAGTTGACTACGGGCCGAAAGATATCGCGACCAGCACGCAAGACCAAATCTCAAGTTGGCTTACTACGTTGAATGATATCGGATGTGAAGAGGTGCGGACCGGTTAGGCAGCCAAAGCCACCCGCGCCGGGTCCGCTCTCACTCCAACTCACTGCTTTACTCTCCGCACCAGGACGGTCAGATTACCGGTAGTCTTTGACCTCAATCGCGGAATTTCTACCTCACTCTCGCACCTTTGTCAAGAAACGGCTCCGCAAGTCCCTTGAGAGACCCGTCGGGCTCGTAGATGACTTCCGGAGAGAATTGGACAGCGTATGCTCTTCTCATGTTGTTTGTGAAATTAGCTCCTGACCGGTGAAAGGTCGTGCTCGAAAAGACGGCGATCGATCCGGCGGGTGCGATGAACGGCTCCCCCTTCTCGCTTCCGAAGTATCCGACTCTGTCACTCGAATTAGGTACGGGCTCATGAGGCACTTTCTCGCTGGTCCCGGCTTTGCCGTACGACAGGAGGTAGATAGTCCCGTTCTCTTCAGAAACGTCGTCGAGTGGAATCCATGCGTTCATGTACTTCCCATGCGGGTGGTCGACATAGCCGGAATCCTGGTGCCAGGTGAATTCGGCCCCTTTCTTGTCCATGCCCTTGACGACGAACTGTTCCCAGAAAAGCATCGCGGTATCGCCGATGGTGGCCCGGCAAATTTCGGCCATGAGGTCACTGAAGATGAACTTTCCAAGTTGAGGGCGATCCTTATATGCCAGGAAGACAAAGTACCTGCTGTTCCTCCGGCTGAGATTCAATACGTCGGTCCCCTGCCGGTCCATCTCCGCCTCCTGCTCCCTGATTAGGGAATCGCACTCCGACCGGAGCATCTGAAGTACATCGTCCGGAATCACCTTCTTCAGAAAGAAGTATCCGTCTCTTTTGTATTGCTCTTTCTTTGCTTGCGGTATTTCAATATCGAGTTGAGTCAGCATTTGTTCCTCCTCCAAATTGCGTTTCGATATCACTATATGATTAATTCGTTCGGGATCCTTTTCCCCGTCTCCATCGGCAAGTGAGCGGTTCGAAGAATTCCCCTGGACTCCTCTCACAAAAGATATCATCGACGAACAGGTTTATCTTGTCTCGTATTGACATCAATTCAGGATAACCGCGGGCTTCGGCATATCCTGCATCCTGTTCTCACATCCCGCTCGCAGCACCGGCGCCAAATCGTTCGCCCCGTAAGCAGGTCCAATCATCCGTTATTTCAGGAGCAGCATCTTGCGGACCGACTGTTCGCCATCGTGTCTCAGCACACAGAAGTAGACTCCGCTTGCCAGACCGTTGCCGTTGAACACCACACTATGTCGCCCTGCCGGTACTTCGCCGTTAACAAGTGTTGCGACACGGCGGCCAAGGACGTCGTAAACCTGAAGGATGATGTTGGAAGCGCGCGGCAGATCAAAACCGATTGTCGTGGTCGGGTTGAACGGATTCGGATAATTCTGCTCCAGCTCAAACTTCTTCGGCAGCGCCGACGCAATTAACGGTTTCACGCCGGCTGTCACCTCCGTGTCCGCGAGGATAAAGAGCCGCGTGGTGTAAGCCGGTACGGAAACATTGTACGAAGACAGTTCAGCGGCCATAACCGGATAGTGCTCGTCGCCCAGCAAATCGCTCAGGAAGTAGGTCCTTGTCGAGTCGAGATGCAGAGAATCGACCGGCAGATTGACTGTAGCAGACACCGACTGGTCGCCCATGTTTATTATCCCGAAGATATTCTGGTTCCCCTCCCACCTTCTGTATGCGTAAACATACGAATTCGGCGACACGCTCAGTTCCTGGAAGTTGTTGCTGTACATCGCAGGGAATTCCATCCTGATATGAACGAGATTCCGGTAGTAATCGAAGAGGCCGTACTTGTCCTGCGACTGGATGGAGGCGTTTCGAGAAAAGATATAGCTCGTCGTGTAAGGATATCCGGACGCGCCTACAGCCTGGCCGTTGTAAATCAACGGTATTCCAGTCAAGGAAAAGATGAGAGCCGCAGCCATCTTTGTCCTCGGAAGGTCATGCGTCGGAAGGAAGCGGTAAGTGTCGTTATTCTCCAGGAATCTGAAGATCTTAGCTCTCGGAGAGTAGCCGTTTCCATAGTTTGTCAACGCGTTGTGCAGCAGCTGCGCCCGGTCGTTCTGGTTGCTGTTGTTGAAGATCGTGGGATTGGACGTAGTGCTGTAAGACGTTTCGAACACCCATTGAGATACCCAGCTCGGACTGTTGGTCCAATCGTACGCGGCATCGAAGCCGTCAACGTCGAACGTAGCGGGGTTGCTCGCCTTAGCCTCGGCCAAAAGGAGAATCGACGGCTTTATTCTCTTCAGAGCGAGACGAAGAGTATCCATGAACCCGGGATCTCTCGCGTCGACCGCCCACGCCGAGTCGAAGCGATATCCGTCTATGTCATAGTTCTTTATCCAGTATTCTGCAGCCTGGATCATCCAGTTCTGTACCTCCGGATTGTTGTAGTTCAGATTCATCAGCTCGTTCCAGAAGTAGTACACAAACTGCATGTTTCCAATCGTCGTAAGGTTCTCGTTGTTCGAAAAGGGCGCGTTGTCCTTCTGCCGTTCATAGAAATTGTAGTAGTGGGAATCCTTTCCATACTTGATTGCATTTTGAGCGTATGGATGATATACGGACGAGTGGTTCGGCACAAAATCGAAAATCACTTTCAGCCCGTATTTGTGGGCGGTGTTCACAAGAGTATGAAGCTGAGCCGGAGTACCCAGGTCGGGGCGGACGGCGAAGTAGTTGGTGATATCGTATCCCTGGCCGCCGTTGTGTGTGTCAAACACGGGCTGCAGCCAGATGGTATTGACTCCGAGAGAGGCTATCTCGGGAATCTTCGAGGTGATGTCGGTGAACTGACCATTGTACACAAAAATATATGGAGTGATGCCGTACACGACGGCGCTGTCGATCCAGGCGGCGTGGCCGGTGTAGATATCGAAAGGTTCGATCCCGCCCGTGTCGACCGTCACAAATGTCCGCGCGGTAACGGTGTCGTTCGTGTTCGTATAACCGGTCACGGTGAAATAATATTCACCGTCCGGCGCGTTTGCCGGAAGAGAGAAAGTCGTCGATGTGTCCGTGTTGCTGCTCAGTCCGGCCTGGCTTGGGTTGGTAGGGTCCTGGCTCCACTGATAAGTAAGAGTGGCCGTATCGGGATTGGCGACAACCGAGGAATGCAGAGTCACGTTCCTTCCTGAAACGGTGGCATAAGCGTACAGCTCCGGAAGCGGCGTATATCCGAGTGTGAAGTGAAGCGTGTCTGAGTAAGCGTAATTACCGGCGCTGTCCACACGCGCCACTATGTCGTTCGTCCCCCTGCCGACCCAAATCGGTACCGAGAAAGTGTTCCCCGGTGATTCAAGTGTGAAGTGTATCGGAGAGCCGTTCACGTACAGGACCGCAGCATTGGTGGTAACCCCGGATGCTATCCCCGTGATTACCTGTGACTGTCCCCATACGACAGCATCCTGTTGGTCGATAGTGATCTTGGTTGCATAGCCGGTGCTGCAGAATAGGAGGACTGCAATCGGTAATCCACATAACCACATCCACGATTCACCGGTTGAAACAAGACTGTAGATTCTTCCTGCCTCGTTATTTTTACGCTTCTTGCTTAACAAAATCATCAGTTGCCTCATGAATGTTTGCGACATTCAAATCCTCCAGTCGGTATGCAAGAGTTTCTTGAGCCTATCGTATGACTCCTTCGGGCTACAGTCTTCGTGTGTCAAACCGCCATTCGGTATATACGTGCGAAAATCCGCAAAATCGTACCAATTGATGGCTTTTATGAATGGCCGGCTGTTGAATATCGAATAAACCTGTTCCAGCCAGTCTGCCTGTAGAGCGTCGTCCCAGTGTCTGTGCCACGCGTACGGGCCGCGCGGAATACGAAGCTGCCCCGATTCCACGGAAGGCCGAGAAGGACCCGATGTCGCGCCGATCTCCGTGATGTACATCGGCTTCCCGAGAGTGGAAAACCGTTCGACCATCCGGGCGATATCCGAAAGGTCGCGGTCGGGAAAGTAGACCTGCACCCCGACGACATCGAAGTCTATTCCGGCTTCGATCAGTTCTCTCAGAAACTGCAGCGGCGTGCGCAGCGGCCTGTTCGCAACCACATCACCTGCCATCATGCCGCGGGCAACATATTCTCCGAACGGTCCCGAGTTGTTGAGTATCTTGGTGACTCTCGGGTTAGCCGCGGTGGTGCTGTTGCACGCCAGACGCACGATCTCCGTCATCTGCTCGGGGGTGTTATTCAGCACGTTCGCCCAGTCGTGATATTCATTTACGACCTCCCACTGAAGCACCTTATCCCCGTAGTGAGTTACTAAGTCGTGCGCGTGCTTCTCGACGTACTTCTTTTGCTGTGAGAAGTTGAACTTCCTCATCCATTCCGGCGTCACGCTCGGATGGAACCAAAACAGAGGCCTGCCTTCTATGGTGATCTTCGAGCGCATGAGCCAGTTCACTATGTCGTCCTTAATTCCCCAATTGTAAACTCCCTCGCGCGGTTCGAAGAGTTCATACCATGAGTCCCAGACGTAGTGCGTGACGGTCGCAAAGTTGAACATCTCCGAGAATTTCTTCGTGAACGCTTCGGACTTCACCCAGACATACTGCCGTGTCTCACACCCGAAGTAACCTTTGCCTGTGTCGCTCTTCCGCGATATCCAGCTGGCGGCGTTTTCCAGCTCCATCTTCTCGCCGCACCAGAGCGCATGCAGCAAAGCTCTGTCAGCCAGCCGGGTGGATTTAGACGCGTTCGCTTCCGCCTTCAACGAATCATTCAATAGATTTTCTGAAAGCGCCTTGAGACCTTGTATCTCGGCGGAGAACTGAGTCCCTGAATTCCGGTACTGTTCAAAGACCCTCGCGTTTCTGGCTACCCTGCTCTTCGCTATTTCCAGGTTTAGGTTGAAGACGCGGCCGCCGCCCGGATCGCCTATATCATAAAGCTTTCCCCCGTTATCAGCACAGAGCCAGAGGTAGCCGAATCCCTCCACGTACCATCGGAGATTTACGGCGAACGGTTTGTGACCAAAGTCCCTCGGGACGTCGATCCCATCCACGCTGACAAACATACGGGACTTGAACGGCTGGTCCTCCTCATCGGAAGCGTAGGCAAAGTCTATCGCGGGCATGTCGGCATGTGGATGAGGAACAAAAAGCAGGTCGCCCTTCTTTGGCACACGCGGAACGGGGGCGCTCGATGCCGGAAGATGCTTTACCAGTGGAGAGGCAGCTATTACCGCGGCACCGGTGGCGCCGGTCTTCAGGAAATCCCTTCTCGACATGTGCTTCATTTCGTCCCCTTCTCCGGACTATTCGAATGGGCTCTCCATTTTTCCTTCAGAGTCTTCAAACGGTTGAAGGCTTCCTTCCTTTCACCTTTGGCCGAGGACAACAGCCCGCCGTTCGCAATCCAGTCGAACGGGTCGACAAAGTCGTACCAGCTGATAGACTCTATGTAAGGCTTACTGTACACCAGAGTGTAAAGCCCTTCGATCCAGTCGGCCTGCAGGTTTTCATCCCATTGACGATGCCACGCGTACGCCTCTTGAGAGATCTCCAGTTTACCTGTTTCAACGGAGAGAGTTGACGGACCCGATGAGGTCCCCGTTTCGGTTATGTTAATCGGTTTTCCGAGTGCCTCGAATCTCTCTATCAGTATTATTGTGTCCGACAGGTCGCGATAAGGGAAGTACATCTGTATGCCGGAGATATCGAATTCGACTCCCGCGTCAACCAGGTCTTTCATAAACTGATAAGGCGTCCGCTGCGGGTACTTTGCCGGGATGTCCGTCCACTTACCGAGCTGCACGTATTCCGCAAAGGGACAACAGTTGTTAATCAGCCGGAGCACTTTAGGATTTGTAGCCTTCGTGACTTCACACGCAAGCTTCGCTACCTCCACAAGCTGCTCAGGCTTCAGCTGCAGTTCATTCGCCCAATCATGCATCTCGTTGACTATTTCCCATGCGTACATCTCGTCGCCGTAGTGACCGACCACCGTCCGGGTGTGCGACTCAACATACTTGAGAAGGTTGTCGTAGCTCAAGTTGCGCAGCCAGTCCGGGGTCGTCGTTTTGTAGAACCAGAACAACGGCCGTCCCTCGACGGTAATGTTTCTCTTCCGCAGCTGCTTTAGGAGAACGTCCCTGAGGTCGAACTGCAGGTCGCCCTCTTTCGGCTCAAAATCGTCGAAAACGCCGCTTTTCAGGTAGTGTGTGATCGTCGCGTAATTGAACAACTCCGTGAAGCGCTCGAAAAAAAGCTCTATGTCCATCTGCATGTAGCCGCGCGCGTCGCAGCCGATGAAGAAATCGTTCCGATAAGAAGTCTTGGCGATCTGGTCCCACGCATGGTCAAGCTCTATCTGTTCACTGTTGCGCATCGCGTAGAGCAAAGCCTTCTCGGAAAGCCGCGCGCACTTCTCCTTATCCGACCGCGCTTTCGTTGCGTCTTCCAGGTATTCCTCTGCGAGCTCCAGAAACTTCCTCGTATCGGGGCGCGGCATCCATCCTTCCGAAGTGAACCTGTCATACCTGCTTCTGTTGCGGACAACCCGGCTATGGGCCAGTTCATAGTCCAGATTAAGCTCTTTGCTTTCACCAATGGAAGGCAGCTCGTAAAACTCGCCGCCATTGTCTGCAGTTATGTACAGGTACCCGAACCCTTCGACATTCCATTTCACATTGATGCCGAATTTTTCATGCCCCTCCGTGTCGGAGATCTTCACTCCTCCGCCGTCCACATGAATGTTGGAATGGAACGCGTCCCAGTTGACGTCGCTCGCATAAGCCCAATCGAGCAAGTTCGTTCCGTGCCTCTTCTGGACGAAGTAAGGCTTGAAAATCAGTTCGCCTCTTTCAGTCTTAGCCATTCTACCTCACCACGCGATATAGTTTCGAAAACCGTCCGTCTCCGACCACTTCAACACTGACTGCCGGATTATCTTAAGTTGTCTCATGCCTTTCATAAGCCTCCCCACTTTTTCTCAAGATCCTGTAGCCGATAGTAGGACGCCTTCTTGTCACCTTGCGGATTTTTAAGGAGTCCTCCGTTTGCCATGTAAGAAAATGGGTCTACGAAATCGAACCAATCGGACGCCTCGATGTACGGTTTGCTGTAACCGAGAGTGTAGACACCATCGAGCCAGTCCGCCTGCAGCTCCTCGTCCCACGGTCTGTGCCACTCGTAGGGTTGGGTGGGCAGCTTGACGGTCCCGAGCTCGACCGAACGGTTTGTTGGTCCGGCGGTTACTCCGATTTCGGAGAGCTGAACCTTTTTGTTGAACTGCTGGTAACGTTCGACCATCATGATTATATCCTGAAGGTCGCGCTCGGGGAAATACATCTGCTGACCGATGATGTCGAAATCGACGCCCGCGTCCACCAGGTCTCTGATGAACTGGACAGGAGTCCTCTGATGATAAATTGCCGGCCCGCCCGAGTACTGTTTCATTTCGACGTACTCGCCGTAAGGGCAGCAATTGTTGACGAGCCTGTGAGTCTTCGGGGCGACATCCTTTGCTACATCGCACGCGAGCTTTGTCAGCTCGACGGTTTGTTCGTTGTTCAGGTGCATCTCGTTGGCCCAGTCGTGCAGCTCGTTAACGATCTCCCATGCATACATTCCGTCACCATAATGGCCGACGACTGCCCGCGTGTGCCGCTCGACATATCTCAGCAGCTCGGGATACGTTTTCTTCTTCAGCCACTCCGGAGTGCAGCACTCGTGGAACCAGAAGAGAAGCCTCCCCTCGACTTTCAGCCCTTTCTGCTTCAGCTTGTCGTAGAGCAGGTCCCTGATTCCGAACCGCAGGTCACCTTCCTTCGGCTCGAAGTCATTTATAATCCCGTCTCCCTTGAGCACGTATGTTATCGTCCCGTAGTTGAACAGCTCGGTGAACAGCGGGACGAAGATGTCCTGGTACATCTGGTAGAAGGCGCGGGCGTCGCAGCCGAAGAAGTAACCGGGCCTTGCGCCGTTTCGAGCGATCACGAACCGCGCATAACCGAGTTCGAGCATCTCGCTTCCCCACAGAGCGTAGTAGAGAGACTTCTGCGACAGCTCACCGAGCTTGCGGTCATCGATTCTGTGTTTCCTCGCCTCTTCCAGAAACTCTTCCGAAAGGGCTTGAAAACCGGCAGTCTCATGTGAAGGAACCCATCCGTCACCGCCGTGGAGCTTCAGTCTCATCCTGTTCCGCACCACCCGGCTGTTTGCGAGCTCATAATTAAGATTAAAACTTACGGTTTTTCCTTCAGGAGGAAGTTCGTAGAATTCGCCCCCGTTGTCGGCCGTGATGAAAGTGTATCCAAACCCTTCGACGTTCCAGCGGACAGTGATACCGAACCTGTCACGTCCTTCCGTGTCCGATATGAAGACCCCTTTGTCATCCGCAAGAATGTTGGAATAGAAAGTGTCCCAGTTTGTATCCGAAGCGAAAGCCCAGTGCAGAAGATTCGGTCCACATCCCTTCTGGACATACACCGGTCTGAAGGCGATTTGCCCGGCAGCCGTCCTGGCGGGCGTTCTCTTCTGAGTCAACACCATCGGCGCCGACAGCACCCTGCGCGGCACAACGGCAGACCCGATCCCGGCAAGCGCCGCACTCTTTATGAATTTCCTTCGATCCATTCCGTCACACCTGTGTTATTCTGAGATGCTCATTCTCAATTCCGGCTTCGCGAAAGGATTCATGCCGCCCACAGAGCCCGTCTCCTTGCCGAATAATCCGGCGACCTTCTTTCTCGGCTCGTCGAACATGAAAAATAGCCAGGCGACAGAGAGAATCGCGAACAGGGCGGCGATGCCGAAGACAAAGTTGTATCCACCGACGTTCGCGATGAAGCCGGCCAATATCCCTGTCAGTGCGAAGGGCGAATCGATCATGTTCGCCAGGGCAATATGAGTCGGCAGCTCATGCTCCGGTGAAATCTCTGCGATGACTGGCAGCCGCGAGACGCCGTTAAGACCGGTCATGAACGTCCAGAAAACAAACACCAGGAAATAGACCTGGACGCTGGGTGCTAGTATGGCAAGAACTGCAGCGGCGAAAGCGAATAACCCCGCAAGCAGTAGGTTCACTTTGTGACCGAATCGATCCGCAAGGAATCCGAAGAGAAGGTCCCCGGCGATCATGCTCACCATGTTCACCACCGTGAAGGTACCCGCGTACCAGTAAGAAAGTGAGAACTCCTTGATAGCATGTACGATGTAGAAAGCACCCGCCATCGTAGATGCCATCAACAGCGAATCCCATATCATGAAATTCCTGAAGTTCTTCTCCCTGGCCAGGATTCGCGGCAGGTCCTTGAAAAATTTGGAGTAATTCACGCCCGGAACGGTCGGCCGCGGCTTCCCCTCATGAAGTGTTGAAAGGGAAAGGTACGAAAGCATCATGCACAAAAAGGCTGTCAGAAAAAGGATGCCGAAATTGTCCGGGTAGGAAACTGAACTCAGAATAATCTCTACGAGAAACCCGCCGAGGACTCCGAGGATCGCGCCGCTCACTCCTCTGGCGGCAAACAAGCGTCCCCTCAGCCGGACCGGTGTAATTCTCATAACAAACGAGAACCAGGCGGTGAGGTTAATACTTCCGCCGATAGCCGCCGTTCCAAAAAGAACGAAGAACAACACAAGTCCCACGGGACCGGTGACTCTCCCGATCAGAAAGAAGCAAATCAACCCGAGTAGAAGCCAAGGAATCCTCTGCCCGATCGAAGTTGCAAGCATGAGTCTCTTTTTCGGCTCATACTTTTGGACGTAGTTGGCAACAAAGATCTGAGGAAAATTGAAGCCTAACGTCCACACGACGGTAATCAGCCCGATGGCAATATTGCTTCCGCCGATTTTCTCAACCAGAACCGGAAGAACGGTGTTAAGCGCGACGAAACTCATGCCGAAGGCATAGAGCGCACCATCCATGAGATTAGCCAGGAGGTTCCATTTCAGGTGCGGATACTCGTTCTCGAACCGCGCTATCTCGGGAAACCTAGGCACGATAGACTTTCACCTCACGCGGCTCTAGTTGAATTTCGCCGACAGCGGAGCCTTTGCTCTGCCGGATAACAAGTCTCCTGCCGCTGAAGAGCTCTGTCAGAGCGACACCGCTTACGTGAGGAATACTGAATCGAGCCCGGACCTTTTTCTCATTGAGATTCCTGAAGATAACGACAGGCGAATTGCTCTCATCGGTCAGCACGTCGATTCTTATTTTTGCCCTGCCGGTGACCTTGGGCCGTTGCAAGTCAGCCGCGTAGTTCACCAAACCAGATATTATGTTTCCGGTCGAGTCGGCGCCGTTCCTGTGGTGCGACAGACCGATGTAAGTGCCGATCAGAATCGCTTTTCCCTTACCATAATCAGATATTGTTATTGCCGGCTCGTTCGAATCAAACTTCGCCAGCACTTTAGCACCATCAGGGACTAGCGCCTCCCGAACGATCGCGCAGGCAGCAGATGTTCCGATGGGCGCACCGGGCAGAGCCTTTTTCAAAAGGACGGTTGGAGGCTTTGCCGTATCTGCCGGCTCGACTATTCCCTGGACAGCCTTGAATACCTCATCGAATCCATATCCGGGAATGACACTGGAGTGACTGCCGGTTTCCTTGTTCCAGCCGCCGAAGTACGCCTCGGCGATCAGCACTCCCCCTTTGTGTATCCAGAGCTTCAGGGACTCGGCAATTCTATTGTCGAGAAGATAAGGAATGGGAAAGTATATCACCTTGTACTTTCGGAAAATCCCTGTCTCGAAGTCGATCGGATGTAGAAAGTCGACATTGAGATTCCGGTCATAGAGAGCTCTGTGTACTCCCAGCAGCGAACCCGTAGCGCTCTTCTCCGAGCCGGTCGATGCCCAGGCGAAGACCTGATTCTCAGGGTTGTAAACCAATGCCACTTCAGCTTCGCGAGGTCTGGCACGCAGAAACAGATCACTGTTCTTTTGGAGAGCCCTTCCGACCTCAGAGAACGCCTTCAGCCAGGGCGTATCCCGCCCGTCCGGGAACGTCAGCCCCCAGGTCGGCGCCTCTCTGCCGAGCAGCTCTGGGCGGAATTGCCAGAAGAGAAAGCCCTTCAGGTTTGCCGCGATCCCGGTGAACACGAACCTCTTAACGTCGTTCATGTCGACACTTTTCGGCAAATCGAGCGTGTACCCCGGCAGCATCAGCATCTCGGCCGAGATGACCGTCTTGCCGCGTGCGCTTGACCGCAGGACATCGACCATCATCGGATCATCCATCTGGGTGATCCCGTGCATATCCCCGAAACGGGCCACATTCCACGGGTCATTCGCCGTCGAAACAACGGGGAATCCCTGGACGAACACGTGGTGACACATCAGCCTGTGTCTCCCCTGGTCCGCCTGTTCTGCCACCTCGAATCTGCGTCTGACATTCTCACCAAGCGTGTGGACAAAGAACATCCTCCAGTCGATGAGATCACTAAAAGTGTTTCTGGTTATAGGTAATTCGACATCATCGAACGAGGTATAATTTCTATTCCAGGAGAGATTAAGCTCCGCTGTCTCACCGTATTTCTTTTGCAACCAGGCCTTGAATTTACTCTGACAATTCTCGCAATAGCATAGCATGTCGCGCATCCGGCTAGCATCGTCGGCATACAGCCGCAGCTCGCTCATACTGCTCGTCAGCTCAGGTTCGCTGCCGACATTCCAGATTTCAAGGGCTGGGTGGTCTTTGTATCGCTCGACGGTCTCCCGCAAAAAAGTGAATATATGCTCCATTGCCTTTTCGTGATTGAAACAGAGGCCGAGCCCCCCGATCTGCCGGTGAGCCTGAGTCTGCGGGCCAACCTTCCGCCCATCCAGTGTCACCATTGAGGCGTCAGGGTATTTCCTGTAAATCCAGGCCGGAGCGACGTCGAAGATCGTATTCAGCATGACGCGCAGATTGTGCTTGTTTGCAAGATCCAAGAGCTTGTCGATATCGTCGAAATAGAATTCGTTCTCCCGTGGGTTATTCCATCGCCATTGGACCCAGAACTTAACCGTGTTGAATCCCAGCCCTGACATTCGTGCGAGGTCCCGATCCCAGTCTCTCTCCACCGGAGACGGAGCCCGATAATACTGCGCACCGAAAATGAAATAGTCATTACGAGACGTTTTCTTCATAATCTCTCTGCTTTCAACGTTTTCCTTCGACTCCAGATAGCCTACACGACGAATTGAGACAGGTGGCGGAGCCCTGCCGCAAGCCCCCGCTTGACCTTTTCTTCAGTTCCTTCCCAGACCGGGTCCTCATGTTCTATCGACAGGACTCCCTCGTAACCGACTTCCTGGAGGGCCGCGATGAACTTCTGCCAGTCTATTTCTCCGAGTCCGGGCATCCTGTATCTCCACCATCCAGAGCTCCAGGGGGTCGGATTGAGCTGGCGGGAGAAAATGCCGTACCTCTGCTCCCCGTCCGCGAGTATCTCGGTATCCTTTGCGTGGGCATGAAAGATCTTTGGAGCATAGTCTTTGATGCACTGGATGTAGTCAATTCCAAGCCAGTACAGGTGAGACGGGTCGAGGTTCAGCCCGAAGTTCTCGCTCGGGACCTCATTGAACATGGCATCCCAAAGCTCAGGTGAATAGGCGTAATTGCCCGGCAGACCGAACCTTTGCCAGTTTTCCATCGGACAATTCTCGATCATTATCTTTACACCTCTGTCGTCCGCGAACTTCACAATGTCTTTGAACACCTTCCCGAATTCTTTCAATATCTCGCCCGCTTCTCGGTCGGCCCGGCCGCCGACAAAGGTACCCACATACGGCACGCCGAGGAGAGATGCAGCGGTGATAACATGCTTCAGATGTTCCAGGTGATGCTCTCTCGTTTTCGGGTCGGGGTCGAGGTTGTTGTCATAGTAGGCCATAGCCGAGATTGCCAGCTTGTTGTTGGCAAACATTTCCTTGACTCGCTCAGCCTCGTCCTTCGTGAAATGGGCTGCATCTATCTGGCGGGCTTGGTAGTCTCTGCTGGAATCGACCGGCCATGCTGCCAGCTCAAGCGCGTCGAAGCCCTGATCCGAAGCCCATTTGACAAGATCAGATAAGCCCACCTGCGGCAGGCAGGCTGTGAGAAACCCTAATTTCATTTTGATCCCTCCATCGATTTTGAACCATACCTCATACTCGTACCCACCTTTTTTCCCTGTTGCTCCTTAGCACGGCTTCCACCAGCTTCATCTCAAAATGCCCCTCTGCAAACGTCGGGAAGTCTGGTTTCTCCCTGACGGGATCTCGCCTCTTTTGGATGAAATCATAAACGTTGGCAAAGAAGTTCTTCAGCCCGTCAGGGTATCCTTCCGGATGACCGCCCGGGTAGTGGGCGTACTTCCTCACTCCGGAAACCAGGAGAGATGGGTCTTTCAGAAGGATCTCGTTGGGCTTGTCCCTGTGCCCGATCCAGAGCTGATTCGGCTCCTCTTGATTCCAGGCCAGTGACTTAACACTGCCGTCAATCTCAAAAGACTGGTAGTTCTTTCTTCCGGCGCTGACCTGCGAAACGGTGAAGACACCACGTGCTCCATTCGCAAATTTTATTATGACGATTCCCGCATCCTCGGTCTTTATGGGAACAGATTCTACCCGCCGGCTCCTCTTCATCTCCTTCCCTTTGAATGTCTCAACAGCCCGGGCCGGCTTGTTTCTCTTCTTATGGATCGTGATGAGCTCGGCGAAGACACTTTCCACTTTGAGCCCTGTAACAAACTGCGTCAAGTCGCACCAATGGGACCCGATGTCGGCTACTGCTCGCGACGCGCCCCCGGCTTTCGTATCGAGACGCCAGTTCCAGTCCGACTCATAGAACAACCAATCCTGCAGGTAGTGTCCGTGGACTAGATAGAGTTTACCTAGTTCACCTCGGGCGACCATGTCTCTGGCCTGCTGGATCAGCGGATAAAACCTGTAGTTGAAGTCAATCGCGTTCACCACTTTTTTTGACTTCGCGAGCTTCACCAGCTCGGCCGACTCGCGAGAATTTATGGTAAGCGGCTTTTCAGAGATGATGTGCTTGCCAGCGAGAATTGCCGCCTTGTTCACGCGGAAATGGAGGTTGTTCGGAGTGCAGTTGTGGATGACCTGGACCTCCGGATCCGCGACTGCTTCCTCCCAGTCATTATAGACTCGTGGAATCGAGTAGCTATCGGCGAGATCTTCTGCCTTTTCAGGTTCTGCCGATGCTACCGCAAGCACATCCACTCCCCCGATTCTCTTTAAAGCCTCAATATGTGCCGGCCCGATGAATCCGGTTCCTATGACAGCGGCCTTAACCCTTTTCAATACTCTTCACCTCACTTTCGTAGAATTCCAGCCTCCTGGCCCTCCGGATCATTTTGCGAACCTTGGTCGTATCCATCGGCTGGTCGTTGTCATAAAGGCACAAAGCAGGAATAACGCCGAGCCTTGCGTAAGCCTCTTCCTGCAAATCGAATATTGGATTCGATGGATGCTTTGTCAACAGGTGAGCCACGTATCTCGTGTATTTGCCGAAGAGGTATGTCGAGACCGGATGGGCTTTTCTCCAACTCGATTTTTGTTCCAATCCATGCACTTCGGTTATACTGTCTATTCCGTGGATTTGAGCCATCGGCAGGACACCTGCTACCTGTTCGTGCATCCCTTCTCCGGCGAAAAGGATGTCTGGAAAGGTCCTCTGTAAACGCGCGATATGAGATCTCATTCCAGACACGAAGTTAGGCCCTTTTGAGACATTGAAGGCGAGTAGAGTCTGATCCAAAAAGACGGCATCGACAGAGAATTCCCTGATCAATTTGCCGAGAGTCCCTTCCATGACATCTCCCCATGCCTTCGCACCGGGATTCATGTAGGCAAAATAGGGTTCGGTCAGCCAGTCACCATCCATATCAAGAGCCCACCCCTGGGGTCTGCCGAACACGTCCACCACCTGGTATTCCTTAAGTGTAGGGTAGAGCCTGTGACTGTATGTCAGCGCGAGTGCATTTGTATGAATCATCACTCTGTACCCGAGTTCGTGTGCCAGATCGACCAGCCGCTTGAACTCCTTTTTGCCGCCAAGCAGGGGACTCGGGTTGTAGTCGGGAGCGTGGGAGTCGATCCCCCCTTCCGCGAAACCGGGGAAATACACCAGCGTGTGTCCGGGAGAATAGACCTTCCTCCAGGCTTTCAACCTTTCTTCCATCTGGCGAAACGTGTGGTGCGGCTGGGGACGGTCTTTCCTCATCCCCCATAGCTCAAGGACGAAGTTGACGGATTTTGCCCACTCCGGGAAGAAGAGGTTCCCTGACAGCGGCTGTAGGTGAAAGGCTTTCTCCATCCAGTCTCGATGTCGATCCACAGCCGTCTTCCAGCTTCCTTGAAAACATTCGAGATGCCAATCTGCCTTCAGGCTTTTGCTTCGCAACGGGCCGGAGGCTTCGAAGCCGAGTGTCAGTGCAAAACCGTCGTTCGCCTTGGTTACCCGAAGCATCTTCAAATCCGGACCGGGGTCACGAGAGCCGAGCAGGATTGCCCCCTTCCCTGTTTGACCTATTACGAACTGTGCACTCCACCAAAAGGGATATTTGTAGCTAACAGTTGCTCCGGCCGGCATCCTCTTATCCAAGACTTGTCCACCCAACGCAGGGACGATAACGCTGTCTACCAGCAGCCCCGTTATTTTCCATTCAACCAGCCAGATGGCCTTCGGAGCTGTTACGTCGAGATGAAAGCCAAACCCGTAATCTGTTTGCGAGATTTTCAGAGCCCCTTTGAATTTCCCTGTTGGATCCGCCAGCCGGTAGCTTAATTCAGAACCAGAGCGGCCAGGATTCGCTGACACTTTTGACAGGAGGACCGGCTCAGAGAGCTCGTCCGGCGTGCGCACCATGACTTCCATCCCTGATGAATGTGAGATCACCTCGCCCGTAGCTGTGTTGACTATCCTCCTGACAAATCCCTTCAAGAGCTCGAGTCGGGTTTCACCGGACCGGATCTTCCTCATGGCACTCTTCATTTCACCTCAACCGTAATCTTTCCGACTCCCTTTTTGGCGACGTCCTCACGCGGAGTATTTTTTCTGAATATTACAAAATATGAAGATTTCTCAGCCGCCACTGGAAGGCAGGCGGCATGCCACACCCCTTCATTTATAATGACCACTTCCCCGGGGTCCACTGTGAAGGCTTCGGTCTCCTCGTCGGGGCTCCCGTCGAGAAGCAATGGCAACACGAATGGGCTGTCAATCGGGATCAGAATCTCAGGCGTTTTCTTATGCTGCTCGACACTTGTAACCGGGTTGCCTTCTTCCCTGTAGACCGTGCAAATCCCGATCTCCGTCTCTCCCCGAATGCTATAGTTTGCGATGTCAGACCAGAACTTGTAGTTGCTCGCCTCTGAAGTCGCAGGGCCGTGGGGTGCCAGTACGACTTTCCCGTACTTTACGAAATTCTTCCCGGATAAATGCTTGCTGGTTATGCTTATCATAGGCGTACTTCCCCTATTTCGAAATCCTGATGACGTATAAATACCCTCCTTTAATCGTAAGATCGGGAATGACTGTGTGGTTTCCCTCTACTTCTAGTTTCGGACTCCGCTCTGACTCGCCGACCTCGTTAAAAGCCTCAGCATGTGAGGCGAGGTGTAAGGGAATGGAGATGCTGATGTTTTCCACGCGGTTGTCTTCAAGGTTGCCGTCTTTCGTCTTCACGTAAGTGCCGGGGACGTGAGTCTGAAGCCAGGCGACTATCGATACACTGCCGTCTTCATTCTCGAAGGTGTGGACAACGCTGTTCGAGCCGATCTTTCTCGTGATAGTCACGTCATCGTCTATGCACCTGTCTTTCCCCTTGAAGAATTTCACGAAGAAAGCCAGAGTCTTCTCGTCAGGCTTCGGCTGGAATTTCGTGTTTACCACGCCAAGGAAATCATTGTTTACATCTCCGATCACCGTGGTCCCGACCGGGAGGTCCTCGATCCTGTACCAGGCGGCTGCGGCAATCTTGCCCGTGGCTCTGATAAGCGTGAGCGTTCTGAAGAGATCGTCGGCCTGGTATTCCGGAGTATGCTCGTAGGCGTACTTCGCCGTGTAACTGTAAGAGACGTAAGCGCCTCTCCGGAAGTCGCTGTAGCCTACTTCGGCGCACCAGATGGACTGATGGTCCCCGTATTGCTTGACGATGTCGGCTATCCTCTGGATATGATTGTAAAGACGCTCCAGCGGCAATCCGCTCCAGGTCTCATTATAGCTGTGGATATTGACGACGTTGACGTAGGGACTCACATGGTAATCGCGGAAAAGCTGATAAGTGAAATTCGTGTTCCATGCCAGCCCCGCGAGGACGACGATAGCATTCCGATCGGCCTTACGAACTGCATTCGAGCCGATCTTAAGCAGCCTGGCGTATTGGCCGACAGTCCCGGTCCAGAAGTCGGGTATGTCGGCTTCGTTCCAGATTTCCCACGACTTGATCTTGTTCTTGTAACGACTCACTGCCTTGTAAACAAATCTACCGAACTCTTTGTAATCCTTGGGAGGATGATTCCAGTAATTCGAAGTGTCGCCGGTCGAATTCCACCTCGGAGTATAGCAGAAGTAAGGAATCAGTGTCATCCCGTATTCATCGACCGCGATCTTGACAAACTTATCCCAGAACGACCAGTTGAACTTCCCTTTAGCCGTCTCGATGTGATCCCATCCCATTCCGAATCTCAGGAACTTGACCCCAACCTTCTTCATGACCTCCATGTCCTTCCTGATCTTGGTCGGGGTTGTGGTTTCAGGGGGATAGTCCTCGCAGATTCCGACTGCCATGTGGTAATAGGCGGCGTTCGGCTTTTTCAGAAGCTGATCGTAGACAAATTTTCCCGTTTGAGCTCTCGACCCAACCGTCATCATGAAGAACAGAAATACTGCTCCAAATACAGATTTTATCATCTATCTCTCCTTTTCACTTCAGGGTTGTTCCCAATGGTTCATAGCTCTTCCTGTTGCCAAAAATCTTTGCGCCATGCAAACTGCTTCAGCCCGGCAATTTCGTCGGCGTCCAGTGGGCCGGACGACACCGCCATGACGTTCGCCTCCACCTGACCTACGTTCCTCATGCCCGGAATCACCGTCGTTACAATCGGCGAACTGACACAAAACTGCAACGCGTATTCTGCCATTCCCGCGCCGGAATGCCTGAAGTCCTTGAACCGCCGGATCTTTTCCACATGTTCCACAGCTCTCTTCAGGTTGTTGCCCCTGAAATAATGCCGCCGTATGTCTCCTTCCGGAAAGGCCGTTGACTCCGAATACTTGCCGGTGAGGGCCCCTTCGTCAAACGGCACACGCGCGATCACAGCTACACCGAACTTCGAACAGACCGGAAACAGGTTGTCTTCCGGAAATTGTTCAAAGATATTGTAAATGACCTGAACAGCGTCAATCCGGCCCAACGCCAGTGCGCCCACAATACACTCCGGTGTAGCATCGGGGACTGAGACGCCGAAGGATCTGATCTTCCCTTCCTCTCTCAATTTCGTTACTGCTTCGAGCCATTCTGTCTGCCTGTTGAAACCCGGCGACCAGGTGTGGAATTGGTATAGGTCTATGTAATCCCTCCGGAGTCTCTTGAGAGATTTCTCGCATTCCTCGATGATATACCTTCGGGGGAAGATTTCCTCGGATTTGGCAGAAATCGGGAGCGGCCAGGGCGATCCCGGTTTCATCGGGACTTTGGTGGCGACAAAGACAGTTTCCTTCCGTTCCCTGAGGACATTTCCGATAATCTCCTCGCTGTGCCCCTTGCCGTAGCCCTGGGCGGTGTCGATGAAGTTTACTCCAAGATCGATAGCCCTGTTCAACGCCGTTAATGAGTCGGCATCATCCTGTCGGCCCCACATGTCGCCGCCGATCGCCCAGGCGCCGAAGCCGATTTCCGAGACTCTCCATCCGAGCTTTCCGAATACTCTGTAGTTCATCTACTTTAACCTTGTAGCCGAATGGGCGGCTCGTTATCAGAACGAAACACCGCCGACGAGTATTACATTCGAATATGGGGTGACTTCGCCTGTTCTCACGAACGAGACACTCTTGCCGTCTTTTGTAAGCCGCTTGAATTCATTGTGAGAGACCTGGATTACCTCCACTCCCTTGAGAAGCTCCATGAGCTCGCGATAGACCTTCTTGTTCTTGTGTTGAAGTTCCTTTGCAATTATTGCCTTTTCAATTTGAAGCTCTTCAAGGACAACCCGGACCGTGTCCATGAATCTGGGGATGTTTTTCGTCAACGCAAGGTCGACCAGATCGCTCCCCTTCGGGATTGGCAACCCACTGTCGCATATAACCATCCTGTCTGTGTGCCCAATCTGGGCTATCATCAATGACAGCGAAGTATTCAACGTTCCGTTCTTCTTCATCTCGCCTTTGTTTTTCATTTTTTTTGGTAAACCTACCTCAGAACCACTTCTCGGAGCATGACATGATCTACCGGTAGCAATTGGTATTAAAAAGACGCACCTCCCTTTAACTGCAAGTTGTATCAATCTTCTTCGACTTTCAGAAATTCCTCCAGTTCTTTCAAGGTAGGCATCGAAGCTTGGGCTCCCTTTCTGGTGACCGAGAAAGCGGCGACCGAGTTTGCGAAAGCAACTGCTTTCTCGAGAGAATTGCCGGCGCTCAGGGAAAACGCCAGTGACCCGTTGAAGGCATCGCCCGCACCGGTTGTGTCGATTGTCTTGACACTTATAGAGCCGTAGGACTGGTTTCCGGAACCGTTAACCAGTATCGCGCCTTTATCTCCTACGGTCACGATCACATTCCTGACTCCTTTCTCGAGCAGTTTAGCAGCTGCCTTCCCAAGGCTCTCATCGTCGACGATTTTGACACCGGACAGCATCTCGCATTCCGTCTCGTTAGGCGTGAGAATATCGACAAACCTGTAGATTGTATCGGGAAGCATTCTGGCCGGAGCAGGATTGAGAATAGTCATGGCCCCATTTTCCCTGGCAAGGCGCAACGCTGTAACGACCGTTTCCAGAGGGATTTCCAGCTGGAGAAGTACAACCTTAGCCCTCTTGAAAGTGTCTGAGAGAGCCGCCAGATCGTCCGGGAGTAGCTTCATGTTGCTGCCTGATACAACCGTAATCTCGTTTTGTCCGTTTTCATCTACAAGAATCAGCGCCACCCCTGTAGAAGCCGATTGGTCCACGAGGACATGTTCGGTGTTCACCTCATCGCGCCTGAGACTCTGAAGAAGATTTTCCCGGTAAACATCGCTTCCCATCTTTGCAATGAACTCGACCTTTCCACCGAGTTTAGCGCAGCAAACGGCCTGATTCGCTCCCTTCCCTCCCGGGTACATCGCAAAGTCATTACTCAGTACGGTCTCACCGGGCCTCGGAAAGCTTCCGATTCTTGCGACAAGATCCATATTTGCACTCCCGACAACAAGTACAGCCTCACTCAATTTTCTCTCTCCTCACTTCACATCAAGTCTGTAAACCGGTTCGAATACTATTCTTGGACAGGACAATAAGCCAGACGGACTCTTTACGCCCTCCAGGATATTGATGAGTGTGTTTGTTACTCTCAGCTCTATGGTATTCCTGCCAGGCCTAACAAGGGAAGAAATCTCGAGCCTGTATGGATGCCACGGAATTGTGACAGGGCTAATGTCGTTTATGATGACTTCGAGCACGTCCTCCCCGCAATCTGCCTCCAGGAACAGTCGTCCCGCAAGATACTTTCCCGGTATCGTGACTTCGGTCTTGTAAATTCCGGTGCCTGAGAAAAATGGGAGTCCTTGCAGGGTCCAGTTCTTGTAAAAGATCGAGGTGGGAGGATTTGAGAGGTGAAATTGCCCCTCGCGCTCGGTAACACCGAATCTGCCGGCGATCTTGAGAAGATCCAGTATGCCGTCAGTCCTTTTCCGGACTATGAGATTCACGGCGACACTATTTTTGCCGGTCTGCAGGTAGCGCTGTATGTCCACTTCCTTGATCTCCGCATCCAGCCAGCTGCGCTTCCCGCTCTGCTTGACTTCACTTCCGTTGACGTACAGCTTGAATGAGCTCCCGCTGAATCCGTCAATCAGCAGCCTCGTGTTTTGGGGCATGTCGTCGGCCGCAAAAGACGTTCTGTACCACAGGCTGACAGGGTAAGTCTCCTTGTCTCGCTCCTGTGGCAGCTGCATTTCCCATGCACCGTTCGTGACTGATAGCCACCCGGTATCGTCAAAATTAGGCTGAGCGAAAGTCTCCGCCCCTCCATCTGTCGTGTTCAGAGACATCCTCCAATGTCCGATCACCAACACGTTGTCCTGCTCGGTTGTGAAAGCAGCGCCCTTCCCCATGGAGATCGGTTTCAACTGCTTGATCGGCGGCAACCTCTTTTTGACGACCGATTTGCCGTTTGTATATTCAACCGAAACCGGGGCCTTCGAAGCCGAGGAGCCGACGATACCCGAACCATCGAATGCGGTAATATCCAGGTCCGTTTTGACAAGGTGGCGTTTGTTGATCTCCCCCTTGAGGACAATCACCTTCGACTCGGAAGAAGCAAAGCTGAGTGTCACATACATTCGCTCGTTCTTCACATCGAAGACGGTCAGCGGGATCGTTTCACCGGTAGCGGCGTCCCACAATTCCGGTTGCGCCACCGTCTCGAACGAGATTTCGACTTTACTTCTCGCCGTCTTGCTTGTATTCACAAGGAAATAGACATTGTGCCCGTCTTTTCTTCTGTGAAGGTAGAATACGTTTTCATCCGATATAGTCACGTCTGGAGTGATGCATTTCGAGATGGCTTTCTTCAACCCATCGCGAGAGTCGTAACTATGAAGGCCGGCTCCTTTGAAGAGGAAGGCCTTGCCGCGCGAATTCTTGTAAACCGTTCCCTTCCCGGAATTCCCGTGCTTTCCAAAGTCGGCAAGGAGCTTCACAGGGTCAGCGGCAAAGAGCTTACCCACCTGCTTCGCGTCGCCGTCCGCCGGGCTGTCCACAAATTCTGCCGGAAGAATGGTATCGGCGATAATATTTCCGCCCGACTTGAGAAAGCTGTCAAGAACTCCATACGTAGACCTGCGGATGTGCGTGATAGGAGGCAAAATCAGCAGCGAGTATTCTTCATCGGCAATCCTTATCTTCCCCTTCTCAATCCTTGCCTGCGACAGCCTTTCCTCGTCAATGAAGTCGAAATCATAATGAAGCCTCAGCAGGGTGTCTGTTAGATAGTCGAAGTCCGACTCGATGACGTTCCCGACGGCTGTCCTTTCCTGCGGGACGTAGTTCGTCCATATACTCGTAAGAGGGTACAAAATGAGGATTTTGGCGACATGTGTTCCGCCGGTCAACAGATGGCTTAATCTGGCGGAATAGTCCGTAAAGCGGTCGTAATATTTCCACCATGTATGATGATAAAACTGCGAGGGCGGCCAGTCGCGCTTCCGCTCGCCTTCGATGGAGTAGTGATATCCGTGGTTATTGAAGAGATTCACCCCAAGGACATATTCCCAGTTCAAAATCCATTTCATCCTTTCCAGCGAGCAGTCCCAGTACGTGCCGCCCATCGATTCGCAAAGGAGCCTCTTGCTGCCGAATAGGTGAGCCGCAGAGCTTGCCAGCTTAAGCGCTACGTGCTGGTCCGGCTCCTTCTCGGTGCCGATCTTCGGGTAGAGGTGATCGACTCCGACAATGTGCATGTGCTTCAAATGCTCGAACAGGTTTCCTTCACATCTGGCGTGCAATCTGATCCATTCTTCGAAGAGTAGGTGACCGGTAAAGATCACGCCGTTGTCGTCGCACCATTTTCTTATCTTGCCGTAATAGCTTTCGGAGTACTGCTCCGTAAGGGTCGTCCAGAAATCATACCTGATCTTCGCAGTCTTCCCGCCCATGCTGGCAAACAACGCCGGAAGATACGGGCGCAAGTCATAACCTCGCCTTTCTCTGAACACTTTGAACATCTTGCCCGTCCAGGGTATGACGTAATTGTCAAGCCCCACGTGGTAATAGTGCATGGCGGGTTCATCCGTATAAAAGCCGGGGACGGTTTTCCCAAACTCCTGGCCCACCGCTGATTTGTACTTCTCATGCGTGAGCTCGATGAATTTCTCCGTGGACTCGGGGTCCAAAGCATCGATGTAGTAAGGCACCTCCTTTTGCAGGAAGTAGAGCAAACGCCACTTTCCGGGAGGGGCCTCCCACGGAATGATCTTTTCGAACGAAAGGTTCTGTGTCAGATCTATAGGGTTCAGTATCCCATTCTGAAACTCCTCCTCGGTGCATCCGAATGCCGCGATGGGGTATGAATCTCCGGTGTTGACGTACCTGTTGTCGGTAGCCTCGAGGAAATTGAAAAGCGGGCCGTCCACTCGAAGCGCCACAAGCTCGAGATACTTCTGTCTCAGGTGCGGGAATTTCGTGGGGACCTGTCGCTCTGCCGTGCCGCTCGGCCAGTTCATCTCGTCGTACACCCAGGCGTCAATCCCGATTTCTTTTGCCTTGCTGACGGCGAATTTGACCTTCTTAAACCACGCCTCGGAAAGATAAGGGACCTTCAACCCGAATCTCCCGTGGATAAAAATCCCGGGAACCCCTTTGCTATGATACTCTCTCAGCTGCCACTCCATCTCTTCCTCGTCCATCTCCCCGTTCCAGAACCAGAATGGCAGAATACCGAGTTCGCGCGGCGGCTTTTTGAATGTCTCTCTTCCTAACTCTGCACCTTCAAGCAGTTTGTTTATATCCATTAAATTTCCTCCTAATAAGGACTCTGAAGTTCTATCTTCCGTACAAATTTATCTTCCCGGAACCCCTTTCGTCAAAAGTTCACCATTACCGTTATCCGATTCGGCGACTCCAGATAAGTATATTGTGTATATGCATAATCCAGTTCGAGATGCAGTCCCGATACTCTTGTCTTTAGGCCGAGACCGAGGGACAGATTTCCCTCGGTATAGTTGAATCGGTATCCTGCCCTAAGAGAGAGAAAATTGTCGAAGACATATTCTCCACCCAAGTCGAGCCTTTCCGTGTAGTCGTTTGTATGCAGCGCTTCCGCACTTATTGTTACTCTGTTGACCTTACCGAAATTCAGGAAGGCATTATTGCTTCCCACGAGACCGAACGATGCCCCGATGCGGAAGACCAGCGGAATCTCATATCCCGCCGGATTGTTGCTGTTTGACATAAACTTTACGGTGCCGGCAAAATTCTGGGCACTCATTGCTACGTGAATCCCTTTGTAGCCGACATTGTAAAGGGTACCGACGTCAAAAGCCAGCGTGCTTGTGCCGTAAGTGAAAAGTGTCTCCTTCAGGTACTTTGCGCCGACCCCGATAGACAACTGATCGGTGAAGTCGTGTGAGTAAGCCAGGCCAAGCTGTACATCCCCGCCTGTAAATGTGTTGCCGGTTCGAGTATCGTTTGAACCACCGGGGATCGTAGTAAGTGCCTCGGGGATGTTTCCGTATCCAAGTGACGCATAATCTATCGCAAATACGCCGATCTCGTCGACCCTGAAGCCGGCAGCACCGGCAAAGTAGTTCATCCCGGCAAACCAGGACGCAAAATCGAACGAAGCCTGCGCTCCGGAAACCCCAGTCAGACCTGCCGGATCCCAGAAAACGGAATTGATATCGTGGACAGAGGCTATACTTGCTTCACCGATTGCAGCCTGTCTGGCTCCGATTCCGATCTTAACGAACTGGAACGCCGTTCTGCCGCCTCTGTTGAAACTCTGGGCGTGGGCCGATGCACAAGCAAAAACGACGGCGGAAGTTAAAATGGCGAAAACAAAATTCTTGTTCATAATCCACCTTGCACTTCTGATTCTCCCTACTGTCATAGGCTAGTTAAGTGTCTTCGCCCTCAACGGGCAGCACACAATATTGGTCGTCTCATTCATCGAATTATCATCAATTTTCCGGTGAAGGATTTGTTCAACCCCGGTGTCGTCGATTGGACGTTGTAAATGTACAGACCCGGTGCCACCAACAGCCCTGAATCGCTCTTCTGATCCCAGTCCTCGGTTCCGTATTCATTGCCCTGGGCATCCGGGCCATGAACGAGCGTACGGATCAGGTCTCCCATCACAGTGTATATCCTGATAACACAATTTGCAGGGAGATTTCTGAACTGGACCTGAAACGGACTATTTATGCCGAAGCTTCTGGTTGCACTGCCATATACATATGGATTGGGGACGACATAAATATCAAAGGAAGTCACGGGCCCGGCAGCCGGAGAAGCTGGAGCGACGTAATTGTAGTCGCCGTTCTGCAGTTCAGGCAGACTGTCGACAACCGTACCGTTGGCAGAGGTCCAGGGCGACGGATGATTCCAATAAGCAGCAACGTAATAGCCGTACTTCGCGCCGAACTGCACGGTCGTGTCGCGGTATTCATACAAGCTGAGCGAGGGATTCCAGTATTGGCTGAACTGAGACTTGGGGATATCGGCTATCAAGTTCCAGGCGGCCCCGCGGAAAGTCGAAGGCTGCGTGTCGCTGACATACTGGAAGTCGGTCGACCTGTAGACTTTGTACCCGTCCACATCATCCGCTCCGTTGAACCACGCATGTCCGGCACCGTCCTTTATGGACGTGTTCTCTGCAAGCTTGTCCCATGTAACCGCTATTGCTGCTCTCTGAGTGCCGACAGAAGCGTTCACAGCGTTGACATGTGGGCCCGGTGGCGGAGACGGTACATTGGCTGCGAGGGGTATCCCGTCCACTGTCGCGCCCAATCCCCATGAGATGGCTTTTCTGGCATTTGCCGCGTTCCGTTCGCTCGCGGCTATCGTGCTGTCGGGGAACCAGTGATTCGGGTCCCCGACAATGACCTCATGATAATCCATCACACCTGCTATCTCTGCCCAGATTATACGGACGGAGTCTCCGGGCGCAAGTGTATAGGGGCCATAGCTCATTACATAGAAATTCAACCTGTTGCCTTTGTTCCCAAGCGCGGCTTGAGTGTCTGGTGTGGTTGCGTATTGATAGAACGTCTGTTTGCTCACTCCGCTGGATAGCCGGAAAAATTCCAGGTCTAAGTCCTTCCCCTGGAAAGTGCCTCCCTTGTGCGAGTCTATTCTCCAGAAATCCGGGGTCATGACTTTCCTGGGCGTACCTCCTGTCGGACTGGCATACAGGCATTGCCACCCGAAAGCGGCCGGACTCTCGAGTTCATTTCCGAACTTCTGTTGCCAGGCATCATTCGGCTTGAGCGGAAATGGATCCCACCAGTAAAGCGGGGCCGCCCCGCCATTGTAGTTAGTAGAGAAGAAGAGAGTATTGTCGTCGGTGTGATGATAGTAATCGTGATAAGAGCCGGGCTGCCAGCCGAACCCTCCCGCCTGAATTGCCGTGAGCTCGGAATGGAAGTTTATCTGACTCTTGGTAGATACCGATATACCCGAACTGAGTGTGAAAACCACACCCTTAAGCGTCTGCGGCAGGAAATTCGGCACCACTTCCTGTGTAGCGTTAGAAACAATTTGTCCGGTGTTCTTGAACGTGCAGTCGTAGATGATGAAGTCTCTATACCCCGGGAAACTCCAGTCGTAGGTTCTTCTGGTTATAGTTATCCCGACGTCTGTGTTCCAGGTGGCAGTGCTCATCTCTTCAGGCAAATCGGGGTTGTAATTTGCAGTATCTACGGCGTTTTCCGTCAGGACTATGGGAGGCCTGACCGATGCAACGCCGTAAGTGTTATCCTGAAGTCCGGACAAATAGTCCTCGTATGCGACGTGAGTCGGGGTATAAGAGGGCGGCAGGCCCGGTTCTTCCATCCCCGGCACGCAGATCCAAAGTCCGCTCCTGAAGTTGTGGAAGTTACAGTTTTCGTAAGTGTCGACGGCGTCTTCTTCGTTTCCAACAGGCTGGTTATATCCTGGAAATCCGGGGAACATCCCCAGCGGTGCCGGTGTAAGAAAGTCCCATGCGCCAAGGTTCCCTATCCAGCCGTCATTAAACACGTCTTCCCATAATTGTCCTCTCTCAAGCCAGACTTCTTGCGTTAACTGGCCGTACGCCAAGTTCGACAGGCCCAATACAACCGCCAAGATCAGGAAGTATACAAAGCGTGATGGAGGTGCCGCCAAACGCGTTCTTGCGCTCGATTCTTTCCCTCTGTTGATACGTCTTACCTTCATATCGCAACCTCTATCTTTTACCTAAAGTTGAATGAACGCCCCGAGCACTATGGAGCGGGGTAAATTTTCATACATTGCCAGGGGTGATATAGGTGAACCATTGGCATTCATTGTCGGTATGTACTTAAAGCCGCTTTCCGCGAACTTAGCCTGTTCGGCAAGAGGTGCCTGCTCGAAAGTGGAAAGATCGAGCCACTTGTCATTGAACACGTTGTCAACTTCCAGGTAGACTCCCACCTTATCGCTGTTGCTGAACAGTGTGAAATCTTTTTCGATACGCATGTCACCGTTCTTGTACGCGGGTCTGACGTACTTGTGGCCGTTGTATACAAAGTAATCCTGAAGCAATTCCGGGTTGGCGAAAATAGCCTTCCATTGAAATGACAGGCTGAGATCGCTCAGCAATCCGTCGAAGATATGTAGACCTTTCGGCGTCTTGTAGTAGAGTCCGAATTTGAGGATCGGATCGCTATACTCGATGAAATCTCCGCTCGGCGAGTATTTGTCACCGGTCGGACTTATGACGCTTGGCGCTCCACTGAGTCCATTGATTGCCAAGTCGGTTGTATAATTCACGTAGCCCCAGGTTGTTCCCCAGGATTCATCGGAATAGAGTTTATTCAGCGATATCTCAACTCCACGTACATCCGCGTAGTCTCCATTGCCGTTGGTGGCGTAGACTCCCAACGGGGTGGAGACGGTTACTATCCTGATCGTGTTGGAAATATCTTTGTAGTAACCGGTTACGTCCAGGTCGATCAAATTCGCAAAGTTGCGCTCAATGCCGACTTCGATATCGATCGTTTTCGATGGCTTCAACAGCCTGTTGCCGAGAACCCACGGGTAGGTCGTTCCGTTGATAATGAACGTCGTCAGGCTTCCCTGCTGCTCAGACGGGCTGCTCCCTTCCCCGTAGTCTCCAAAGGGCCCGCGCTCAAAGAACCAACCATATGAGAAGTGCAGCACTGTCCACTCATCTATGGGATGGGAAATTCCGAGCCGGGGGCTCAACTGCGAGAACAGGGGTGCTTTGCTGGTCGGTCCCACCAGAGGATCGAAGAGGCTGTCGTAGACCGGGGTGTTCGGATCGTAGAAATCCCACCTCAATCCTGCGTTCATAATCATGCCTCCGAGTTCTAGTTTAGTCTCCAGGTAAGCGGCACCTTGAAAGGGGTTGTATATGTGTTGGTCCGTTCTATCCGGCAATTTGGAAATATCATCGTGATTCAGGTTGTAATAGTCGAAATGAATCCCCGTTTTGAAATTCCACTTGGTGTTGATTTGGCTGGCGAAATAGGCATTCAGCGTCCAGTTGGTATTGCTGTCGTTGTAACGGTAGTAATAGCCGGTGGTGTGGTATCCAATGTTGTCCTCATAGGCACCGATAATGGGGTTGCCGAGGGAATCAACCGCTCTCAGATTGTCGGTAGTGGGACCCGTTGCCGCGAACCCGATCGGGTCTCCCGGGAACGTGTTCACCTCCCTGACAGCATGCACCTTGGAAATCTGCACCTCATACATCGTGGACGAGTTGAGGACTTGAGAGAACTTCAGCTGTTCATAATCATCCAGATTTTTAGGCAACCCTGGAAAATCGTAGTAAGCATATCTCGAATTGACCCCGTAATTCAGGGCATAGAAATTGTCGGTTATTCCTCCGAATCCCCATCCGGTCAGATTGGTGGCATACATGCCGGAAAACAGAAGCTTCATATTGTGACCGAATTCATAAGATACATTGCCGGTGAAGTTTGTAATAATGCCAACCTTCCTGAATGCGTTGCCGTAGGTCGGGGCTTCTGAGAGGTACTTCCCCGTCAGAAAGAAATGCATTCCTTTAACGAGCGGAACAGGTCCGCCAAAGCTGCTCTCGATCTGGTAAGTGGGTGTCTGTGTATAGTTCGTAAGAGGTTGGTGAGTCTGCAGGTAGTTCTGATAAGCCTGCTCCGGCGTCCAGATGCAAAGCGGACTCGTACCGGGGTTTCCGTTAGGGTCCACCCATTGATCCGGATACTGTACCCACCACTGGAGATGGCGTGCATGAGTGTTATCCCAGTATAAAGGACTGCTGAGATCGTATAATGACGGCCCCCAGTTAGGGTTATGCGGCGGAGTGAGTCGGGCCTCTGTATAGAACGTATACTTACTCCCGCCTTCCCTGGTAATGATATTGACGATGCCGGACTCAGCCTGCCCATATTCTGCGTTGAACGGCCCCGTAATAACCTGGACTTCCTTTATTGAACTTAGGTTTATGTCGGTATAGGGGTTTTGGTTGAGCGGATTTCTGAGCCTCGCTCCGTCTACCATGAAAGAAACCTCGGAAATCGGCCTGCCCCTCATCGTCATCACTCCGTTCATCTCGTCAATGCTTGGCAGCGAAGATAGCACCTGATTGAAGGTTGACACCGGTCTTGTTTGGATCTCTTTTGCGGGGACTGTCAGCTGTGTGGCGGTGATGTCCTTCTGTACGGGCGGTCTGGTAGCTTCAACGACAACCTCATGGACATTCACGTTGCTCGCTTGCAGACTGAAATTGACGTTCGTCGTCAAATCCGGAAGTACTCTGGCGTTCTTAACAAGCTCAGGTGTGTAACCGACCAGACTTGCTCTGAGAGAATACGTACCCGTAGGTATATTGGCGATAAAATAATTTCCATTAAGATCGGTGGATGCGCCGATAGTTGTTCCGACCAGGAGAACGTTTACACCAACCAGCGGCTCTTTCGTCTTCGCGTCAATGACCTTGCCCGAAATCTTCCCTGTACTTCCGGCGAGCGCCTGGCCGAAGGACAGCAGCAGTACCACGATGGAAATGAGAAGCGGGAAGCCTGCAAGGCTCATATGAAAAATACGTTGGCGACCCGAGCCGGAAAATGGGTCAGAACCCTTATGTGCAAACATAGAATTACCTCCTTTGAACACCGCACCGCAAACGGCTTCGTCGGAAAAACTGATTTCGGTACAAACAGTTTTCATATCGCAATCACACCCTTCACAAAACCTTCATTCTTTTTGGAGGCCGTCTCGAAACCGTGATTGATTTCATCGAGTGAAAACTTATCGGTGACGAGCTGTTCCATCCTGAGTTTTCCGTCTTCCATGAGTCTCAACCCAATATTCATCCCCTCAACGTAGATCCTGGGGCTCCTCACATGTCCGTTTATGATTGTGAAGGCCATCCAGTTCCAGTACCCCCAATTCACGCTTCTCGGCTTGCCCTGGTGGAAACCGAACACCTCCAGCTTTCCCTCCATCTTCACGAGGTCGGTTACGAGATCGAGCGTGGCCTGCCTGCCTGCCGCTTCGACACCGATGTCCACGCCGTTTCCGTTCGTCAACTCGTGAACTGCAGACTTTACATCTGCCTCTTTAGGGTTCACGACGTGCGTGGCGCCCAGCCCGGCAGCGAGGTCGAGAGAGCTTTTCCTTGTATCGATGGCAATAAGCCTTCCCACCCCACGGGCTTTAAAAATCTGCAACATGATCAGCCCCATGAAGCCGCACCCCACGATTGCGACGGCATCGTTCAATTGTGGGTCAGCTTTGCGCACACCATTGGTAGAGCAGGCTATCGGTTCACCGAGCGCATATTCGAACGGGGTGTCCTGCTTCAGCTTGTAGGCATATTCCGCCTTGATAGCCAGGTACTCTGCATAACCCTTGCCGTCTGCCCAGACTGCTACATGATCGCCAGGAGCAAGGCCTTTTACTCCCGCTCCCACGGCTTCCACAATTCCAGCAACCTCATGCCCGATGAATCGAGGAAATTCCAGACCGACGGCTTTGCCTTCCCACATGTCCAATTCCGAAGTGCAGATTCCGCATGTCTTCGTCTTGATCAGTATCTCGTCAGCTTCATACGTCGGCATCGGAACGGACTGAATAGAGAAGTTTCCTGGTTTCTCAAGAATTGCAGCTTTCATTCAAATTCTCGCTTTGCTTTTTTTTTGCCCGGGGTCGCCTGCTCAGAACGAGGAAGCCGGCAGGCGGCCCCATTTTTCACGCGTTGATATTTATCAGAGTATGATCCTCATTTCAGGAGAATCATCTTGTTCGTCGCAATGGTCGTCCCGTTTGCAGAGAGTCTGTACAAATAGACCCCGCTGCTCATATTGCCGGCATTCCACACGACCGAATACTGACCCGGTGTTCTCATCGCATTCACAAGCGTTGCGACCCTCTCACCGAGAACATTGTACACCGTGATCGACACATGGGCATCTTTCGGCACCGAATAGTTTATCACGGTCGAAGGGTTGAACGGGTTTGGGTAGTTCTGACTGATCCGGAAACCTGTGGGTACCTTGTTGGTGCGAGGCGGCTCGTTGATTGCAGTAACAGCACCGTTCAGAGTCAGATGGATGAGACCGAAACTCATCGCGTTGTTCATCACATCTCCGCCTGCCGTTCCGGGATTGCTGCTGTCCACGACGCTCCAGGAATAATACGCATAAGCGCCATCGCCGCCGTTTCCGCTCGCATAACTGGAATCAGCGGATCCTCCTCCTATATTGAATCCGACCTCATTGTTCAGGACGGCCTGTGGCAGATAGATGGCACTTTCGGTTTTCCATATGTAGTTCACTGTGTCGATAGACTCTGCTATGTACGCAAATCCCGTGTCCGAAGCATTGACACCCCAATTCAGCGTGATCCCGTCTTTCCAGATTTTGTAAGCCGTCGCTCCTTTGTCGGGGGCATTCTGCGGCCATCCGGCATAGCCGTTGTCAATATCCGTGTCGTCAGCGTGGGTACCATCGATGCCGACAAGAATCTGGTTACCCTGCCACGGATTGCCGGCGGTGCCCCAATAAAACGGGAGGTATCCCTGGAAGTATGTGTAAACGAAGAGCGTATCCTGAGTCCACAGCACCTTTGCCGTGTGCGTGACATCGACAGTCGGGTGCCCGGAGTATGAACCGTTCCAGTATTTGGTGAGGTTGAAACTCGGCGCGTTCTTCCATGCGGCCTCCGTTCCGAGATTGTTGAGGTTAATTGTCCCGGGAGCGACATACGGAATGCTGGCGGTTGCTCCTTCAGCGGTTGCGCCGTAGGCGGGAGCGCCAGTCAGGGAAAGTGTTCCGAAGCTCATGGCGTTGTTCATGACGTCTCCGCCTGCTGTTCCAGGATTGCTTGTGTCTACAACTCCCCACGAGTAGTAGGCATATGAACCGTCACCGCCGTTTCCGCTGGCATAACCCGAGTCCGCAGATGCTCCGCCTATGTTGAATCCGATTTGATTGCCGGGAGCAGCCTGGGGGAGGTATATGGCGCTCTCGGTCTTCCATATGTAGTTTACCGTGTCGATCGATTCGGCTACATACGCAAAACCGGTATCGGACGCACTCACGCCCCAGTTAAGAGTAATTCCTCCCTTCCAGATCTTATACGTGGTCGCACCTTTGTCCGGCGCATTCTGAGGCCATCCGGCATAGCCGTTGTCGATATCCGTGTCGTCAGAGTGTGTACCGTCGATGCCGATAAGCACCTGGTTACCCTCGTATGGCGCTCCCGAGTCTCCCCAATAGAAAGGCAGGTACCCCTGGAAGTACGTGTAAACATAGAGCGTGTCCTGAGTCCACAACACTTTTGCATTAGCGGTCACATCGACAGTGGGGTGACCCGAATAGGAACCGTTCCAGTATTGTGTCAGGTTGAAACTCGGAGCGTTCTTCCAGGCCGATTCCGTTCCGAGATTATTAATGTTGATTGTGCCCGGAGCAACATACGGTACGTTCACGTTGACCCCGTTGCCGTATGATGTCTGCGCTGAAGCTTGTCCTACACTGAAGAGCAACAAGCAAATGCTCAAGACAATAGAGGTCTTCATACTTACTTCCTCCTAGGTTTTTGTTTTGTGTCACTGATTCGAATGACGCTTTTGCCTGTGAAAACGAAAAGCACTAAATCGTCCATCTTACATTCCGTGTTGAATCCACTATATCAATCCTTCAATCCTGAAAAGGTTATCCCTTTGATGAAATATTTCTGAGCAAAGAAGAAAATCGCCAGGATTGGGACCGTGGCGGCGACGGAGGCTGCCATCAGTTTGTCCCATTCCGATGTGTAGCGATCTCGGAACACTGCGAGGCCCAGAGGCACAGTCCTCAGCGACTGGGAATTGACCACTATTAGCGGCCACAGGAAGTCATTGAATGCCGCCATGAATGTGAAAACAGCGAGAGCTGCCAAAGCCGGCTTGGCCAGAGGAATGATCACTCTCCACAGGACGCCCAACTTGCTGCATCCGTCGATATACGCAGCCTCCTCCAACTCCTTGGGTATCGTCATGAAAAACTGTCTCAGAAGAAACGTCCCAAAGGCGGAAGCCAGGCCGGGTATAATCAGGGCCTTGTAACTGTTTATCCAGCCCAGCCAATAGAGTATCATGAAGCTGGGAATCATTGTAACCTGAGGCGGAACCATCATCGTAGCCAGAAAAAGGAAGAAAAGCACATCGCGACCTTTGAACTTCAATCGAGCAAACGCAAATGCGGCAGTAGAACAAGTGATGAGCTGGCCCAGCGTTACGCAAACCGAGACGAAAATGCTGTTGAAGTAATACCTCCCAAACGGCGCCGCAGCGAAGGCGCGTATGTAATTGTCAAAGTGAAACTTTGTCGGGAGAAAAGTCGGAGGCGTCTGGAGTATCTCACCCAGCGACTTGAATGAAGTGAGGATCATCCAAACGAAGGGTGCAACTGTAATCACCGCCGCAGCGTACACTACGACGTGCAGAAAACCGGACTTGACTATTTTTTTGGTCCTTGGCATCACAACTGTAGTTGTAGTTTAAGTGGCGAAATAAACGCGCTTCTTCATGAACCTGATTTGAATCAGAGTCAGAACGAATATCACAGCGAACAACACGTAGGCTATCGCTGATGCGTAACCCATGTCGAAAAACTTGAAAGCCTGTTCATAGATGTAGAACACAAGTACCTTGGTCGCACCCAGCGGGCCGCCCGAAGTCAGCACGTATACCAGATCGAAGACCTGGAAGGAACCGATCATGGACATTACCAGGATGAAGAAGGTCGTTGGAGCCAAGAGCGGGACGGTGATCTTCCAGAACTTGCGCCACGGGCCAGCGCCGTCGATCTGCGCCGCTTCGTAATATTGATCCGGTATCCCGTCGAGGCCCGCAGAGAAAAGAACCATGTTTATTCCCATCGTCTTCCACACTCCCATTACAATCAAGGCAACCATTGCGGAGGTGGGGTCATTCAGCCAGTTTATAGGCGGAACACCGAAAAAGTGGAGCACGTAGTTCAGGATTCCGAAATTTGGCTCGTAGATCCATCTCCAGATGACAGCCGCGGCGACGGGCGAGACGACTACTGGAGCGAAGAAAGCAGTGCGAAGGAACTTCTTTCCCACAAGCTTCTTACTGAGAAGCATTGCCGCACCGAGAGAGATGACCATATTTAGAGGCACTGTTCCAAGTGTGTATACGAAAGTGTTTTGCATTACCGACCAGAAATCGGCCGAAGTGAAGGCCCTGACGTAATTCTCAAGACCCACATAATGCATGCTCTGGCTGAACATGTTCCACTTCTGGAAGCTGAGAAAGAAAGAAAAAACGACCGGGAATAGGATGAACACGGAGAATAAGATCATGGAGGGCGAAAGAAAGAAGAAGGCGCTCTTCCCGTCACCTTTTCTTCTGTTGCCTTTGACATTCCGCCCGATCCTCATTCGCAAATCTCACCTGCTGTCGATGATTGCCTTATCTCATCCCGATTTATATAGATGCTCAATTTGATTCTCGCTTTTGGAGGAGTTTGTTTGATTTTTCGGCCGCGACATCCAACACGCTCTCCGGATTTGCCTTCCCGAGTGTAGCTTTCTCGATAGCTTCCGCTATATTCTGGGTGATCTCGAGTTCATTGTAATCTATAGGCCTGGGGCTACGCCCATACTTCAGCTCATTGACAAAGACGGCAAATTTCGGATGCGATTTGAGATAGTCCTGATAATTCTTGAGCTGCATGACAGATTTCCGCACCGGAAGGTAACCGGATTTCATGGACCACAGTGCCTGGATTTCAGGTTTCAGCAGCCACTTGACAAATGTCCAATCAGCTTGCGGATGTTTGCTCTGCTTGAATATTGCTAGATATTCTCCCCCAAGGATCGTGGCCCTGCCCGCGGGGCCAGCCGGAAGCGGCGCGACTCCCCATGAAAAGTGCGTGAGAATCCTGCGATACCTCGGCAGATCCCACGGACCGTCCAGTATCATAGCCACATGCTGCGAGACGAATGCCGCATCGTAATCGACTGTGAATCTGCTCTGGTCCTGGTAACTGTAGATTGATTTCCATAGGCTGAGAGAACTGACGCCGCCCGGGTCACTTACCAGTATCTTGGATTGAGTTGAATTCACCACGTCGCCGCCCCCCTGCCAGAGAAACGGCATCCATTGCCATTCCATCCACGCGCCCAACGGACCCGCTGCCGGATAGACTGGGACGAAGAAGCCAATCTGCGGACTGCCGTTAACCTTCCTGGTAAGCTTTTTTGCGTACTGCACAAGCTCTTGCCAATTCTGGGGTCCTTCGTCAGGGTTCAGGCCGGCGTCCTTGAAAAGGTCTTTGTTGTATATGATCGCGAGATCCGTTGCTTCCATCGGCATGCTGTAGAGTGTTCCTCTCCAGGATGCGCCCTGAAGCAACGGGACGTAAATATCATTGAGCTCCTGTGAAGTCAGGCCATCAGGCCCTTTTATGAAAGTCTTAATCGGGTAGATTGCTTTCGCCTGCACCAAATACTGCAGGAAATCGGAGTGGATCCACGATATGTCGGGGGCGGTTTTGCTTTGAACACTGGTAATGAGCTTCTGCACCAGTGCATCCCCCGTGGGAACATATTGAGCATCTATCACAATGTTGGGGTGTGATTTTTCGAACGTCGTGATGAGAGTATCGAGTGCAGGCACCGTCGAAGAAACGAAGCTGTGCCAGAAGGTTATGGTCACCTTCCCCCCCTTCGCGGAAGTCTGTTTGCCCTTTCCTCCGCATCCGTAGAGCGCAATTGCGGAACCCAACAACAGCAGTAGAAAACTCTTCTTCACTGATTCTCCTTCTCGTGCTAGTCGCTAAAACTCAAAGATTCTGAACCAGACGTACCCCGTCGATGAGGGGGCAAAACTGCCGTTCCATGTACTGTCAACCATCCAAACCATGTACACCTGGTTGTGTTGGAATCCGGAGAACGGCACTACTTCCGTAGTGTTTGGAGGAGGAACTCCGATGACAACGGGAGAGTGAATATTGTCCGCCAAAGAGTCCGGCGTAACGACATGCCATATCAGGTTTGTGAACGAACCGAACGACGCCGCGTTGATGCCGATTCTCCGGTACGCATGAGAAGTAGGAGTCCATTCGATTACATATTTGTCCTGGAGCAGTGTCTGTTCATGCAACACTTTAACGGTAGTGATGAGATTTCCCTCAGAGTCCATCTCCCCGCCGGATTGACCGCGGAGGTATAGCTGCATGGTGACACTTGTATCCGCGAAGTTATCTTTTGTAAGCGAGGTAGAGTCGAGATTTGAGTTGAAAGCATCGGTCGTTGCCACCCAGAAAGTATATATCTGATCATTTTTCAGGCTGTCCTGGAGAGTGCCTCCGTAGCTCTCAATCTTCTTCGTGTCTGCCGATGAGCCGTACGTAACGTAGGATGCACTCTTGTAGGTGATGCTGTCGACCGGAGCATCCATAAGATAGACCAGCGTTGAATCCAACGCCGGTCTTGTTCCTTCGTTCACGCCGACGGCAGCGACTCTCCCGCCGAGCCATTGGATGTCCGGCGTGAAGTTTTGGGTAACGGTCACCATCTTCAGACCTCTGGGACCGGCATAGGGAGCCAGCGTGTTAGCCTGGTTGTTGCAGCTAATCGAGAATAGAGGCAGGATGGCCGTGACAAGTAGTAATACGAACGATCTCCTCATGATGCATGTCCTTCGCAAATGCACAACTGGGCCGGAAGCACAAGCACAAGCGGGCAATATTAGCAATATTGGGCACTTCTCCGTCCAGCGACGCAAACGTTTGTGCTAACCGAGAAAACTGTTAGGATGTCAAAAAAACATGTAATTCAGGCTAAGACAAATTGATTTGAACTAAACGCGGTTTGTCTAGTGAGAGGACAGAATCACGTTCTATCAGCTTGGGGCTCAGCGTTATTCGTCTGATCTCGCCCCTGTTGTGGTTCTTGATCTTCTCAATAAGAAGCTTTACCGCTACTTCTCCTATTATTTCCTTGGGCTGAGAAATTGTAGTTATCGGAGTGGTGAAGAAATTTACGTGATCAATGTCATCGAATGCTATCAGCGACATGTCATGAGGTATGCGCAACCCCTCTTCATTTATTGCCTCCAATGCCCCCAGCGTTATGAGATCACTGGTTGCAAAGATAGCCGTTGGTCTCTCTTCCAGGCTAAGAAGCATCTTCGCTTCTATGTACCCGCTTTCCTTCCTGAAATCGCGACCAACGATAAGCTTGGAGTCTATCGGGATCTTGTACGCCTGAAGTGCGTCGGTGTATCCCTTTAGTCGCCCTTTGTTGGTGTATGTGTTGGGCAGACCCTGAATGATTGCTATTCTTTCGTGTCCGTTCTTGATTAGGTATTCGATGGCCTCGTAAGCTCCCTTATAATTGTCGATTACGACGGCATCCGACAATATATTGTCGAATATTCGGTCCAGCACTACTAACGGCATACCCTCCTTAACCACATGTTGAAGGTGAGCGTCGCTCTGGCCGACCGGCATTACGACCATCCCATCGACTCCCTTGCTCATCAGAACCTTCATGTGGGCAATTTCCTGGAGCTCGTCTTCGTCGGTATCGCATACAACAAGGCTGTAGCCAAAATCATGAGCCGCACGCTGAATGGCGCGCGTGACCGCAGCAAAGAATGGGTTAGATATATCAGGTACGATAAGACCTATCGAGTGCGTCCTCTTGAGACGAAGTCCTCGCGCCAACTGGTTGGGGGTGTAGTTGAGATTCTTAGCCGTCTTCAATACGAGAGCTTCAGTTTTCGAACTGATCCTGTATTTCTTCGTCTTCTTGTTCAGGACTCTCGAGACTGTGGAAACCGAGACGCCGGCCTTCTCAGCAATATCATCTAAAGTAGCAGCCATAAAATCTCATGTTTTGAAAAACGGTCAAAAACGTACTGCGCAATCATTTGTGCAATAATATAATCCTGCGGTTTCCAGATGTCAAGAGGCAATATGATTTTTTCCTTTCGACATTATTTAACATTGAGCGCGGAGAGGTCGCTGCGCCCGAAGCATCCTTTTCGGCATTTCCGCCAAAAGTGCTACGACCTCATCCGCCTCTAAACCGGACTACTCCACGGGGTTGGCTTCACTTGTAAGACGGAGGTGCATCGCTCCGCGCGCTTCCCCAGCTCTTGTCCGGATTTGCACTCAGCTCGTACACAAGAGATCCGCCGCGCTCGATATCGGTGAATCTGATCCACGACTTATTCCACTTTTTGCCGTTTACCGTAAGTCCATGTACATACGGGTCATTGTCGCTCGCTCCGTGGCCGACAATCGTCACGCTACCGTGAGGTAAATGCAGCACAGCTTTTCTGAACAACGGGCTTCCTATCACGAGCACATCTGAACCGGGAAGCTCCGGATACATCCCAAGGGCGGCAAATATGTACCATGATGACATTTCACCGAGGTCATCGTTGCCGGGGAAACCGGTCGGCCTGCTGGAGAAAAGTGTCGTGATTGCCCGGCGAACTATTTCCTGTGTCCTGTATGGTCTGCTCCAGAAGTCGTAGATCCAGGGCGTCTCTAGACACGGCTCATTTCCGAGATAACAATACTTCGAACCGGTGCCGGCATTGAGCCTGGTGAAGAACGTATCAAGTCGGGCTGCGGCTACCTTTTCTCCACCCATCTTTTCTGCAATCCCCTTATAATTGAACGGCACTGCCCAGACATACTGTGCCCCCGTTCCTTCTACATAGGCATCGTCGTGATCGTAGCTTGTCCGGGAAGGCGAAAAACCGGGAGCCCACTGGCCATCTCTTCGCCTCATCTGGATATATCCCGTAGCGGGGTTGTAGAGGTTCATCCAGTTCTGAGCATGCTTCAGAAGCAGTGCCTCGTCGGATTTCCGACCGAGGCTCTTTGCCATGCTCGACAACGCAAAATCGGCAGCATCGTACTCGAGTGTCATCGACACGTTTCCGTAACCGCCTCTCTGATGCTCGGGGACATAACCCAATCTCAAGTAAGCCGCAAGGGCGTCTCTTTCGTATGTGTGTGCCCGCGGCGCATAAACAGTCGTGTCCGTGGCAGCACGCATCAGTCCGTCGAAGGCATCCTTCACATCGAAATTTCTCGCACCGAAAGCGTAGAAGTCGGCGATGATCGGTGCTGCCGGATCGCCCATCATAACGCCGCTGTCCATGTTCGGAACAGGCCAGCGAGGAAATGTACCTCCCTGCCGGTAATCGAGGAGAAGCGACTCCGCCATGTCGCTCGCGTGCTTGGGAGCTATCATAGCAAGGAACTGTGCTTCACTTCGATATATATCCCAACCAGAGAAATTCGAGTATATCAAATGGCCTTTCTTCACTTCGTGCACATTGCCGTCGGCGCCCGGATATTGCCCGTTCACATCCGAGCAAATAGTCGGGCCAAGCAGCGTGTGGTACACCATAGAGTAGAAAGTCTTCAGCTCCTGTATCGTACCGCCTGATACCTGAACACGGTTCAGCCAGGAATTCCAGATCTTCCCCGCTCTAAGAACCGCAGCTTCAAAATCTTTCGAAGAGAAGTGTGAGACAGCGTTTTCGGCTTCCAGATTTGCCTTGGCATTAGCGACATTTACGTAAGAAATGCCGATCTTGACAAGAACGGTGCGGCCTTTTGACAGATCGAATGTGACATATGCGCCGGCAGTCTTCCCTTCACCGTTAGTGTTGTTCTTAAGGAGTGTTGAATCGCCCCACGTCCCGTAACTTGCAAAAGGCCTGTTAAAGTCTGCGTAGAAATAGATCGGCTGCGTATCGTATCTAGTTCCGCAGAAATGCCCGCCGATCGCACTGCCGCTGATCGAGTGAGCAGTGGGATCGATGCGTACCGATGCCTCGGAAGTGCCCATCTTGAAATGGTTCATGATATTACTTCCGGCGTTGATCACCATCGTCGGGGTGCTTCCCGAAGGATAGACGAACCTCCCGAAACCCGTCCTTGCCGTCGCTGAAAGCTCCACGGTCACCCCATTGTCCAGTTTTACCGAATAGTAGCCGGGATGAACCGATTCATTCGCATGAGAGAAAGGTTCAGGGAATGAAAAGCGTTTGATCGGCGGCGTTATCCGGCTTGTACTTAGCAGCGGAGAGAAGGCAAAATCGCCCCCGTAAAGACAGCCGGCTCCGCTCAAATGGTCTACGCTGAAGCCGCAGATCATTGAGTCAGCGTAGTTGTAGCCTGCAAGCCGCAGATGAGGTCCCGTGTCTGGGCTCCATTGAATCATCCCGAAGGGCATGGCCGCTCCTGGATATTCGTCCCCATCCCCGGCTGTACCCGAAAATGGGTTCACATATTTGATAAGGTCTTTTTCCCCGTTCCCAGGTTTCATGCCGGACTCTTTTGCGCTGGACCATGACGGGACAGAAACGAATGCGAGGAATGCAAGTATCAGGAATAATAATGGTCTCCGGTTATCCATTTTTCATCGTCCTTTCAAGAAGGCAAACCACATAGAAACGCCGGTACACACATGCAATATCTGGATGCGGCCCGGGGTTGCCATATGGCTGAAGCCTTTCATTTAGTTTCACTTGGTGATCTTTGTAACACTAGCGTCCAACCTAGATTTCCCGGCTCGACAAATTCAGGCGTATCTGCATTCTCAGCCATGGAAACCTTTGCGCTGCTGGCATCGGCCAGCAAACCGACTTTCAAGGTTACTATCCCGGTGGTCCTGCCATGGGCAACCGCAGGCTCAACATCCATGAACCATGGCAGGTGACTCATGAAGTGTGACGGTTTTGCTGGAAAACGATCGTCGAGAAAAAGTATTGCACGGGGAGAACCGATTTGAGAAGACATAAAATCATAATTTTATCCTCCGCCTTGCTTACTACTTTCAGCACCATAAGCAATTTGTTCGGAGTCGTCGGGAAGCCGGAATTCATTTGGAGAGTATCGGCCGTCTGAAGCATGGCGTCCGATGGATTCCGATATTCACTCTCGTGGCCAGAGTGAGCGTCCGTAACACGTTCTATCAAGTGCGACTCCATCACATCGAATTTCCGCAAGTTTGTCAGCCATGGGCCGCTCTGCAACCGGCACCATCCTTACTGCAACGTCCCGCGGCGGCGCCCATCGGCCCGGAAGCAAAACAGCTTCGCGCCTTCCAATCAGCGCCTTTTTCGAAATTCAACTTTGTATGAACCCTGCCGCAATAGGAACCGACAATTAATTGGCCAGGCTCTTGACTTCTGACAAAAATATTAAGGACAGATTTAAGGAAAGTCAACAGTCAAATGTTAGATACCGTGAAGATTTAGAACGCTCTGATGTGCAATCGAATTGGCAAAATCCGTTAGTCATTTCTGATATCTCAGCCTCTTGATCCTCCTAACGAGGACTTCCGCTGTTCCCCTTTATTCGTAGCGAAGTGCTTCGACAGGATTCGCCGTCGCCGCTCTCATCGCATGGAAGCCCACCGTCAGCTCGGCTACAACAAGCGCCAGGACGCCCGAGAGAACAAACGTCCAGAGCGACATCTCTATACGGTAAGCGAAATCCTTCAGCCAGTTATTCATTAAATAGTAAGCCACAGGCCAGGCAATGACATTCGCGATCAACACCCATTTCGTGAATTCCTTCGAAAGGAGGAAAATGATTCCCGCTATCGATGAGCCGAGAGTTTTTCTTATCCCGATTTCTTTCGTCCTGCGTTCGGCGGTAAACGCCGCGAGACCGAACAAACCGAGACACGCTATGAATATCGCCAGGAGGGAAAATGTCGTAAACACCTCCCCTGTCTTCTGCTCTGCCTGGTACAGACGGTCTATGTCCTGGTCGAGAAAGTAATATTCAAACGGTTTCCCGGGAACGAACTTTTTCCACTCGCTTTTGATGTATCCAAGAAGGCCGCTTATATCCGAAGTCTTGAACCGGATCGGAAGATACGGAGTCTGTCCCAGGCCGAGAGTTATGACCAGCGGCCTTATCCTCTCATGCAGCGATTCATAATGAAAGTCTTTCACTACCCCGATAATCTTCAGCGGTTTGTCGCTGCCGACGAAGAAGATCCTCTTTCCCACCGGACCGGTCAGGCCGAACATCCTGACGGCGCTTTCGTTCAGGACAACGGCAAGCGAGTCTGACGGAAACTGTCTGGAAAAATATCTTCCCTCCTCCACCTCTAGACCCATCGCCTTTGCAAAATTATAGTCGCTCGACATCAACGACATAAGATACTGCTGCGTATCGGGCGAATTCTCAGCCCTAAACACGTTTTGGCCAAATGCCGCACCCGGCACATCAGTAGAATTGGAAGCGTCGATGATATCCCTGTTTTTCATCAGTAGTTGTTTAAAAGCCTCCGCATGATTTTCGAGCGCCCAGGCCCGCTGGACGACCAGTATGTGATCTTTGTCGAAACCAAGCTTTGCGTTCTGAATATATTTCAACTGGCTGTAAACAACGAAGGTGCTGATGAAGAGGACGATCGAAATCGCAAATTGAAAAACCACGAGACCGCTTCTCAAAAGATTACCTTTGTTCCCTGCGGCGTTGCCTTTGAGAACCTTTGCAGGCTGGAACGATGAGAGGAAGAACGAAGGGTAACTTCCCGCAATCAATCCGACTATTATTATCGTGGCAAGCAGAGCCGGAAGTGCAAGCCAGTTGTTGAAATAACCGGTCTGAAGGTGTTTACCGGAGAGGCCGTTGAACGCCGGAAGGATCAATTCCACCAATGCTGCCGCGACAAGAATTGAGATGAATGTCAGCAAAAAGGATTCTGCCAGGAATTGCGTCACCAGCTGAGTCTTATTCGAGCCGAGAACCTTTCTAACGCCGACCTCCCTGGAACGCACGGACGATCTCGCGGTGGACAGGTTCATGAAATTGATGCAGGCGATCAGGAGGATAAAGAGCGCTATGACCGAGAATATGTAGGTATATTTGATGTCGCTGTTCGGGCCAAGTTCATTATTCAGATGCGAATGAAGATGAATCGAAGCAAGCGGTTTCAGATGGAATTTGTATGAATTCCCTTTCTTCTCCCAATCGCTGTAAGTCACTCCAAGCGCTTGATATAACTGAGGTCCCGCATACTTTCTGATGAGCGCAGGAAATTTATCCTGAAGGCTCACAGCCGATGCGTTCTTTCTCAGGAGGATATAGGTGTAAAAGCCTCCGCCGAGCCATGAATTGTTCCTGACGAAATCCGCGCTCGACATCGACGCAAACATCTCATATCGGAAATGTGAATTGGGAGGACAGTCCTTTATCACGCCCGTAACGGTGTACGGAGTGCCGTCCTCAAAGTTCATTACCTTGCCCATCGGATCCTCGCTGCCGAAATATTTTCTCGCGAGAGACTCGGTCAGCACGACGGAATGGTGATGAACCAGGGCCGTTTTGGGATTACCCTCTATGAACGGCATCGTAAATACATCGAACAAGGTAGAATCGGCCCAGAAGAACCGGGTTTCGTTGAATACGTTGTTCTTGTAGCGGATCAGCATATTCGCTGTCGGCGATACCCTGGTATACTGGATTACTTCCGGGAATTCCCTGACGAGCGTGGCGCCCACTGGCGCCGGAGAGACAGCCATGTTGAGCTCCCTCCCTTGCATCTTCAGATCCGCTTCGACCCGATATATCCGGTCGTAGCTGCGATTGAACGTGTCGTAGCTCAGTTCATCCATGACGTATAGCGAAATCAAGATGACGCATGCGATGCCTACAGCTAGGCCGATAATGTTGATAAGCGAATATGCCTTATGATCCCTGAGATTTCTAAGCGCGACCGTCAGATAATTCTTCAGCATGCCCTTTCTCCGAATATCAATTGTCAATAACTATTGATCAATGATCATTGATAGTTGATAGTTGATAATTGAAAACTTGTCATCGTTCTCCTGACACTACTCAAGACTTCTACAATGATCATGCCACAGGAACGCTCTGAAAACGGGCGGTGCTGAGGCTTATTTGGGGGGCAGGTGTCCGCTTTAGGACGGTGGTGTCCGAATTCGGACAGTGAGGGATCACCGGAGCAGAACGAGATTCACTCGCAAAGGTGACACGGGGCCGTCACTTACCGATCGATCCATTGCAACCTGGGGAGCCTGAGATTCAGGCAGTCGCTCCTCCTACTGTCCTCCTGGAATTGGCTCTGCATTATTGCGCCACTCCCTCTTCCCGGCTGGTTCCGAAGACGACTCCCGCATCAATCGAAAAGGAGCTGCCTCTGCCGGAGCTGGTGAAGGCAGGCTCGACAAGAAACGTTTCAGCACCCGGCGCTACAACGACAAACGATACTCCTGTCGTAACTGACCGAACATAGTCGTTCCCAACCTGCGGGCGATCATATGGCTCTACGACAGCCCCGAACCCTTCCGAATAAAAGTATCCCACGGCCGGCTGTATGTAGAAGCTCGGAGAGAGAGGAAAATCCCTGTAGATCATGCCGCCGTAAAACATATATCCGTTTTCGACACGCATCTCCAGCATATTCCGTTCTTTGGGAGAATAGAATGATCCCATATAACAGCCGGACGACAGGTCAACCGAGAAGGGGTCCCAACGGCTGTCTTGCTTCACTACGTCAGTCGTGAACATCATCAGGAAAGCGGTCCCGGTCACTCTCCGGTTGGGTGGGACGAAATCGAGCGTATACGGGTTTGGAAAAGTGAGATGTGAGACCGAAACGACGGCATCGACAATTCCTTCGCTGGAGTATCCGACGGCGAGGCCGCCCGATTCAAGTCCGTGCCCCGATGCAAATTCTCCGGAAGTCTCCCATCCGCTGTTTCCCTTGGGAAGGTAGGCGCTTTGTGCGCGGGCTCCGGCCGCTACAACTGAGCACATAAAAAGGGTCAACAATAAGATCCAAATTGAGAAAGAGGACGCTGTAAGTATCCCGCGCACCCTGATCTTGGCGTCTGTAAGTCGGCTTGATCGTCTAATCGACGCGACCATGGAGCCTCCCTTGCTTTTTGATCTAAGTATTCTTCAGGACCTGATTAAGTCAGGACCGGCATTAACAAGGAGTATCTACGCTTCTCTTAGATTGGATTTGTTGTTGAATTTCATACCCGACATGCGAAACGTTAAGGCCGAGGCGGGTCAAAATCAAGGTGCCTGGGAAAGTCCGCGAAGAATTGAAAGGCCGCTACGGGGCGACAGATACGGGTATTGCCGCGCGACCTATGCGGGATCAGACAACGGGGCGACGCATGCGTCGCACCCGTAATCATTCCGTTACAGTCCGTCTCCTGAAGAATTCCGTTGATCAGTAAGCCATCCTCACTTCGCATACCCTGAAGCTGGCGATGCCTGCGACATCGCTGCAGGCAGGAACCGGCTGTAGCCGTGTTTGTAGTTCAGTGTGTCGAACAGGGCCTGAGCCGGAACAGTGTTGTCGTTCACGTCGTAAGCCGCACTAATCGCGAACACCTTTATGTTTTTGTTCGAGGGGAGAACAATTTCTCTGGCTCCCTTCGGCAGATCGATCATGTATTTATACATGTACGCGTATGCGTAAGCGTCGTCCTTCCCATCCTGAAGATGCCGGAACTGGGTGAAGTAGCCGACGTTTGCCTTTCGAGTGTAACCGGGCTTCAGTCCCATGTAATGTATTCCGGTCCAGTCATAGTTCTTCTCCAGAGTGTCCGGCTTGTCCCATAACCTCTTGTCCCACTGTCCGATGAATCCCGACCAGACCTGCACCGGAACGTCAACAGATTCGTTTCCCACTTTGAATCTCCCGTCCCGGAGCGTGTCAGTTGAGGCGGCGAGCAAATACAGCCGGTTAAACTTGCCTTCGGGAAGTTCGATTCTCTGGTTATCGCATGCAACGGCGTTGTCTTCTCCCTCTTTCCTCGGTCCCATCACGAAGTTGATGTCCTCGCTCCTCACGGCATTGGGAATTACCTCCAAAGGATACGATCTTCCGTGTCCGTCGAAATTCCCTGTCGACATGTCGTTTCGGTTTGTCATCGCGATGACATTGTAAGGGAGATGTACGGGAACCGATGTCGGTGGTGAAAGCCGCTCTTTCGGTGGTCCCAACTTGATTTCAAAAGTCATTATGTGGTAGGGCGTCTCATCGAAGATAAGCCTGCCGCCCTTTATCTTTGCAGGTCCGACGTACCGCTCCTGTCCATCGACTTGCTTCGCAGACAAGACCGGCCCTGCAAAAGAAACCTCGACATTCTTCCACGACTTTCCTTTCCCTTCCACTACCCGGAGGATTATGCCATTCCCGTCCTCCGCTTTCTTGAGCGCCATCACATGGATGTTCGCGTTGCTGATCTTCATAAACGAAAAAGTCTTCCCGACATATCCGCCGTGAGACACCGTCTGAAAAGTAATCAAAGGTTGATTGAGCCGATATCCAGCCAGGTCGGAGTTGCCTTCCTTCCAGCTGCCTTCGTGGCCGTAGACTGCATAGAGCATCTGATTCTTTCCTATATCCTGGTATGCCTGGTCGAGAAACCCGAAATTCTTACGGACTCCGGGAGTGTACAGCAAAGTCAGCCTCACCACGTTGTCGGCAGGTTTGTCGGAGCCGTTCTTGCAGTCTTCCAAAATTGAGACTCCATAATCGCCCGATTTGTCCGTCAAATCGAACCACTGATGTGAAGGGACCTCGAACTTCTTCGGGTTATTATTGCCGCGTTCCACCGTTCCGACTTCCTCATTGTAAGTTGCCATCGGGTTTGAGACGGTCAGCGGGAACGTCGCATCGAGTGCAACTCCCTGTGTGGCCCAATCGATAAACGTTTTGAACTCGACCCTGTCGCCGGCTTCGCCCGCTGCTAGACGAATCTCCTGGATGAACTTAGAATGCCTTGCCTCGCGGACTACCTGTATTCCGACTCTTGCCGGTCCGTCTTCCACGATTTTCATTTTAACCGGCCCATCTACGTATCCTTCGGGCGGCTTCTTCTGGTCCGACCAATCCATGTTCCAGGCCGGATAGTATTCCGGCTTTTCGTGCATGAAAGCAAGCCTTATCGGCGCTTTAAGAAGCTCTTTGCATGCAGTCTTGTCATATATGCTCGAAACATTTCCGTTCTCGTCGATCCTGACGATATATCTTGAATTCTCCAGGGTCGAATCCGTCACCTTCAGTCCGGCATTCATCGAACATGGAGTTTCCGATTCCTTTACATCGTATACCGAATAACCTGCCGACGGAGTTTCGGCGAGAAAGATGACGGTCACTTTATTCCCATCGACCTTCTCTATCTGGGAGGGTACTTCCTTTCCATTCGGGCCGAACACTCTAACTGCCAGCGGCGTTGGGCCCGCAAACGTAACCGTTGCCTTCGCGATGTCCTGTCTCTCGAAAGGAAGTGAATTGTAGACGACGACCGGAACTCCGCTCACGCGGGTATCGAGTGCCCTTATCGTCGCGCCCGATGCATCCGCGAGGATGTGGCTGAACTGGTTGGCGGCAAGGAGCTGGTCGTTCCATATATAGTCGAACGCCTCAGGTTCGCATGTCCCCGCAAGCATATCATGAAACTGAGCGGCAAGCGTCAGCCACCATGCCTCGTCCATTTTCTTCGTCGGGTACCTCATTCCTCCCAGCCATGTTCCCATAACCGACGCTGCTTCCGAGTTGTATGCCAGAAATTCCAGCTTCCTGTTCCAGCGTTTGAGGTAGGCAGCCGAATTTATGGAGCCTGCCGAATGGTTGGTAAGGAGAAGATCGCCCGTGTACGACGGCAGTTTCGCCTTTTCCGAAGGGGTAATGTCCTTGAACATCTGATCCGCCCTCGACGAGACAACCCGTATATTAGATCTGTCTTTCAGGCTTTTTTCAAGCCACCAGACGGAGCTGTCGGTCGGTGAGCCCCCGACATCGCCGGTGCCGTAATACATGTAATCGGTATATACTCCGGATTCTTTCCCGAGTTTGTTGATCCGGTCGATCCATACCGTGTCTTTGCCGAGATCGCCGGTTATGCTTCCGGCATAATCTCCCGGGTTGAGCGCGGCGACAATCGAGCGGCCGTCAGGCCCGATCCACCTCCCGACGTTGAACGGTATTCCAACGGCGGAGCCCCACGTCAGCTTCTGAGTCGAAAAGCCTTTAATTCCGCAGCTTGCGAGTATCGACGGAAGCGACCATGCGAAGCCGAAACAATCCGGCAGCATGTACTCGTCGCTTGCAACGCCGAACTCCTTTCTGAAATATTCGTTGCCGTACAGCACCTGTCTCACGATCGATTCCGCCGAAGGATTGAGCTCATCGTTTTCCTCAATCGAAGAGCCGGCAGGAAACCATCTTCCCTCCTTTATGTACATCTTCACCGAATCGAACTGCGCGGGATAATATTCCTGCATGAACCTGAAGCGGTTAGCCCCGGTGAAATTGAATATGTAGTTCGGATACTTCTTGAAGAGTGCGAAGTTTTCCTCCATCGTGTTCCAGATATACTTGTCGATCGTCGTCGGGTAATCCCACCGCCATTGAGTATCGAGATGCGCGTAGCCGATAGTGTAGAGTACTTTCTGTTTGGAGAGATTGGAATGCTGGGCGAACGCCGGAGCAGACAAGATTGTAGTCAGAAACAATGCAGCGGCAAAATTTTTCATGGAATATTCCCTTATCCTTCCTGGACGACTATTTTTTCGAGTTCCTCAAGTGATTTCCCCTTCGTCTCGGGCATAACCTTCCACACGAAGAAGAAGAACGGAATCATCATGACGGCGAAGAACATGAAGACGTTTCCGCCGCCGAAGCCGGCAAGCGTAATCGGGAAGAGCAGCCCGATAATCGCATTCATGATCCAGTGTGTAAAAGACCCGAGCGCCTGTCCTTTCGATCTCACACGGTTCGGGAATATCTCCGACAGGAACACCCAGATGACCGCCCCCTGCGAGAAGGCAAAGAAAGCTATAAAGGCGATTATGAAAGCGGCGACTCCCGTGCTTCCGAACAGCGTCTCGTCGTAATAATGCATCGCCGCTCCCGCTAGTGCCAGGAACATCCCGACTGCTCCTATCAGCAGAAGCGTCTTTCGGCCCAACTTGTCGATGAAGAACATTGCGATGATTGTGAAAATCATGTTCGTCACCCCCACCGCGACGGCCTCCAACATCGCCGAATTTGTGCTTGCGCCCGCCTTCTCGAATATCATCGGAGCGTAATACATTATTACGTTTATTCCTGACAACTGGTTGAACATCGCCAGGAGAATCGCGCACATTATCACGAAGCCGTACTTTTTCTGTAGAAGCTTCGTCGTACCGCTGCCGGCTTCTTCCTTCAGCGAGCTCACGATATCGGAAATCTCCCCTTCCACGTTTTCGGCACCCACAAGACTCAGAACTCCCTTTGCCTCTTCGACGCGGGACTTCTTGACAAGCCACCGGGGACTTTCAGGAACTGTGAAGAGCAATCCGAAGAATATCGCCGCAGGCACTGCCATCACTCCGAACATCCATCTCCAACTGTCGGGACCGATTCCGACAAGCAGATAATTGGAGAAGAATGCCACGAGGATCCCGAGCACTATATTGAACTGAGCCACTGCGACGAGCCTTCCCCTCAGCCTTCCCGGAGAGATTTCAGCTATATACATCGGTGCCATGACGGAAGCCGCACCGATGGCAAGTCCCCCGACGAACCGCGAGATGAGGAGGGTATGCCATCCTGTTGCGAAGGCGCAACCGAGTGCAGACACGAAGTACAACGCTCCACAAATCGACAGCACCGGCCGCCTGCCGAGTATGTCGCCCGGTTTACCTACCGCTATCGCGCCGACTACTGTTCCCCAGAGTGCGATGGACACAGTGACGCCGAGTGTCGCGTTAGTAAGATTGAAATATTGAGAAATGAAAGATGTTGTCCCGGATATCACAGCCGTGTCGAAGCCGAAAAGAAGGCTTCCCAGGGAAGACACGATCGTTGCAAACAATAGTCTCTTATTCAAGGTGCTCCCGCTTCAGTTCTTGAATGCAAATTTAGAAGGCTGAGAGCAATTATGCCAATAAGATTTTCGAATAGCCGCAATAAATTTCTGCCAATGAAATCGGCAGCGACAGCGGCGAGAGCTCCTTTGAAGCTCGGGCAAACACGCCCCCGGGAGCAGCACAGTGCTTGCACGTAATGCTACTGATCTGCTATATTTTTGTTAGACGACGGGATGCTGAGTGGTCGGGGAAGAAGGGGGATTCTCGCGAACGACACTTCCGATCACATGGAAAAAGACGGGTCACAATTGTCAGAGGGCTCCCTGCCTGTAATTGAATCACACGAGGACGGGTGAGGCGGCTTCACGCAAGATCTGGATCGCGCCCGTGGTGGCCCGGCCGGATTAAATAGGCAGATTGCATCCCTGCATCGCCCAGTCTTACGGGAATTGTCTTTCACGTGCCTCAAAACGAAGGAGTATCAAATGCGAAAGTCATTTATGGTGATCTTCGTTGTTTTCTTCTGCGCGCTAAGAGGAATGGCGCAGCAGGGCCGCCGGAAACAGGATTCCGCTCAAACCGTGACGCCGAAACCCGTTCAGGTTGTCACACATCATGCCATCACTATCGACGGCAAACAGATCCGCTACGCCGCCACCACAGGAACGCTTCTTTTGAAGAGCGAAACGGACTCCGCGATCGCACTGTTCGGATTCACCGCCTACACAAAAGACGGGGTGACCCCAGCAGACGACCATCCGATCACCTTCGCCTACAACGGCGGGCCGGGCTCATCATCGATCTGGCTTCACATGGGTGTTCTCGGACCGAGGAGAGTCGTGATCGACGATCCCAGGGTCACACCTCCCCCGCCTTACAAGCTCGTGGACAACAATTATTCGATCCTTGATATGACGGACCTCGTGATGGTCGACCCTGTCGGTACCGGACTCAGCAGACCCGTCGGACACGCGAAGGGATCCGATTTCTGGGGCGTCGACCAGGATATCAAAACGGTGAGCCGGTTCATCTTTCAATACATAAGAGCGAACAACAGGTGGAACTCCCCGAAATTTCTGCTCGGCGAGAGCTACGGGACAGCGAGATCGGCCGGCGTGGCGGACTACCTCTTTGAAAATCTCGGGATCGCTGTAAACGGCATCCTCCTCGTCTCGACGTTCATAAATATGGAAGCGTACAACTTCATCCCTGGCAACGACCTTCCCTACATATTGTACCTGCCGACGTACGCGGCCATAGCATGGCATCATCATGCCATTCCTGAACAGACATCGAATCTCGACTCTCTTCTGAAGGAAGTGAAGACATTTGCCATTGGTGAATATTCCGACGCGCTCTTCAAGGGGAGCGGAATCGACAGTGCGGAGTACAACGACGCAGTTAAGAAACTACATGAGTATACCGGCATATCGGAGTCGTACTGGAAGAAGGCGGATCTGAGAGTGAAGGATGCGCAGTTTATGCAGGAGCTACTCCGCGGGCGAGGCAGGACGGTAGGGATGCTGGATTCCAGGTACGAGAGCCCGACGCGCGACCTGCTCGGCGAATACGCGGACTACGACCCGCAAAGCACGGCGATAAGTCCGGTGTTTATAACAGACTTTCTGAATTACTTCCACACCGAGCTGAATTATCCTACCGATCAAAATTACGCGATTGGCGCCTCCAGCAGCAAGGATTTCAAGGGGGACTGGAAGCCTGAGGGAGCGGGTATGTGGTGGATGGGTTACCCGGACGTGACCGGCAAGCTTGCGGATGTGATGCAGAAAGATCCCTACATGAATGTGCTTGTGCTCAGCGGATATTTCGATCTTACAACGCCGTTTTTCGCGACCGAATACACGATGGAGCATCTCGGGAACAACATCCCCGGCTTGAAAGAGCGGATCCGCGTGAAATATTTCGACGCGGGGCACATGATGTATATCCACTCGGAATCGCTCCCGTTATTCAAGTCCACGGTGGCGGAGTTCATCGAGGAGATGTCGCACCTGCAGGAGAAGTAGTTTTGGCGTGCTGTTGTCGTTACTGATGACCGTCTCCTTGCCGTTGCCGCCTGGCGCGACGCACTTGCGCTTACCGAGGCTGCGGCCCGGCTGAGCGACAGATCGGACCCGGTTTCCGACGACCTTTGAGATGAAGCGGCGAAGTATTACAACGAGGAGGCACTCGCGCACCTGATCGTCCATATTGGCAGTATAAGCGTCTGGAACCGGCTCAGCGTCGCAACGAGGCAGGTTGCGTTGTCAGAATCGTAGAGCTGACTGGGGATTTGTGAAGATAGTTCGAAGCCTTCCGCTATATGTGCAGGAGTTGTCCGTCCGAAGGACCACTGTGGGAGGGTCCGCCGATACAAAATGTCATGGGCGGAAACGGATGCCGTCGAATCCCCTCCGTCATCTGTTGAATGCGCGAAACGCACCTTCGAGAATAGAACCACGGGAGACACCGAGACACAGAGAGAATATTTGTTCTTCATCAGGGTCTCGTGTGTCTCCCGCAGGTGCCCTGAGAACCTGTGGCTTGATTCAGCCCAGTCCAAACCCTATCAGGGCTCCGCACTCGGTCCGAGATGTTACTTCTTAAGGAGCGATCCCGAGTGCTGGCTTCCGCCTGCAGGCTGCAAATTGACGGTGAAACCTCTGCTCATGCTTGTCATGCAGATGCCGCAGCGCTCCGGCCCCTGACCGGGGTAAGTATTGCCGCAGGTACTGCAAACCTCGTATGACGACGCGAGGGAAGCCACGTTATTGCTCTCCAAATCGTTCAGCGCGTTTTGGAAGAATGCTTTGTGCTTCAATCCGGTCTCGTAGGCGTAGTTGAACGAAATCTGCGCCATCGCCACCTTTGCCTCGCTGGCATCCTCGATAAAGCCGGGATACAACTTCAATTCGTTCGTTTCCCCCTTGACCGCGTCCTCAAGATTCTCCTTCGTCGAGTTCACCTTGAAGTCCGGCATAACCGTAGGCGTCGGCTCCTCAAGCTGCTTAAGAGCTGCCGCGTGATTGGCAGCGTGAATCTTGTCGGCTTTCGAGACCGCCTCGAACAACACCGCAATCTTCTGCAACCCTTCCTCTTTCGCTTTCTCTGCGTACGCGGCATACTTCACACTGGCTACCGTCTCATTTGTGAATGCCGATCTCAAGTCTTCCGCAACTTTCTGCTCGTCGGCCTTCTGTGCCGACCACGCGGGAACGACTATAGCCGCAAGGAGGACTATCACAATTGTGACCAGGTATTTTTTCATGGCTTCCCTCTCTTTGTATGGTGGAGTTCAACAGAACATCTTCAATAAGAGACTTCCCGTCAGGCTGGAGTCCGCTTTGCCTGAGTGATGTCTTTTATTCGATACGACATTGCGAGAAGAAAGTTACCCCCGAAGTGCATGCATCCATGGTTGGAAGCAATGAAGCAGCCACCTTCGGGGCGATGACGTGAAATTATGGTAGGTACCTGCGGAGTTGCTGCTGATGCCGAATCCTACAGCCTGTGTATCCTGTCCACGTAACTGCGGCTTACAACGAGCTCGGTCCTGTCCTTGTCCCTGAGCTTCACCTTGTACTTTCCGCCGAACCATTTCACCAGCTCCAGCATGTGCCTCATGTTCACGATCGCCGAGCGGTGGATTCGTACAAAGTCCGTAGAGTCCAGTTTAGATTCCAGCTCCGTGAGTGTGAGATCGACTATATACTTCTGGTCAGCGGTGTGGAGGTAGGTATATTTGTCTTCCGAATCGAAATAGACGATGTCGGCACAGTCGACAAGGACAATCCTGTCGCCGACCTTTACCTGAAGCCTTTTCAAGGGAGCCGTGGCGAGGCGTGAAAGAAGCCGCTCGACGTTCTCGTCGAACCTGAGCGCCTGATGCTCGAAGAGCTGACGCAGCTTGTCTACGGCCTTATCCAGCCGCCGCTGTTCGATGGGTTTCAGAAGATAATCGACTGTGTTCTCTTCGAACGCTTTCAGGGCATACTCGTCGTATGCCGTCGCAAACACGATGTGCGGTTTCGATTTCAGCCGGCGCACTACCTCGAACCCGTCGAACCCAGGCATCTGGACATCGAGAAAGATAACATCCGGATTTGCTGCGTCGATCCGCTCGACCGCCTCCCCGCCGTTCTCAGCCTCACCGACGATCTCGAGCTCCGGCTCGTACTTCTTCAGCATCCTGCGGAGACGCTTCCGCGCAAGTTCCTCGTCGTCGACGATGATGACCCGCAGATGCATTCCGGTCCTTTACTTCAGTGGAAGACTGATGACAATTTCACAATGGCCGTTCCGGACGATCTCCAGCGAGGCCTCATCCCCATAAAGGAGCCTGAGCCGCTCCTGAATGCTTCTCAGGCCGAACCCGCCGGGCTCGCCGTTTTCCTGAAATCCTCTGCCGCTGTCAAGCACCTTGATGACGCACATTCCGTTTATCTCCTTCGCCTCGACGAGAATCTCCCCGCCGTCGACAGCCGGGGCAATGCCGTGCTTGATGCTGTTCTCGACAAGCGGCTGGATGAGCATCGCGGGAACCTCGACTTCCCGCATGCGGTCGTCGCATATAACGTCATACCGGAGCCTGGCGCCGAGCCTCACTTTCTCGATTTCCAGATATGTGCGAATGAGATCGAGCTCTTCAGCTAAACTCACAGTGTTCTTCTCAGTGTGCCTGAGCGAATGCCGGAAGAGATCGGAAAGTTTTTCCACGGTTTCCTCTGCAGCTTTCGGATTCTCGGAGATGAGGCTTGCAATTGAATTCAGCGTGTTGAACAGGAAATGAGGATTGACCTTGGTCTGTAGCGCCTCGAGCTCGGCCTTGGTTTTGAGTCTGGTCAGACGCTCCTCGTTCAGCTCTTTTTCCTTCAACTCTGCCCCCAGCCGCTCAGCGTGATCCCGAAGCGAGAAGTAAAGAACGGCCACGCTGCCGAATATCACGGCGAGAACCAGATTGAACTGAAGCATGCGAATGTGTCCCAGCCCGCTGAAGGTAGTTCCGAAAAACACGTGGAGCAATCCGATCGCTACTTCGGTGCCTATTATGCCGCCGCCTACAAAAAGGACGACCATGACGCCGATTCGCGGGATGACACTCATCCGTTCACATCTCGGATAGAAGAAATGCACGAGCCCGGAAATGCTGAAGCCGATGCAGTTCGCAAATATGAAGGCGTTGTAAAGGTACTCCCACCAATGCTGCGGATCGTTAAAGGCCAGCCCGACCGTTATTACAATCGTTATTATCGTGTTGACGACGAGCGTGAGCAGAAAGTGCGTCTTCCTCATAGCTGCACCTGCGCGCCGATGTTGAGAGTCTCCTTGTAGAAGAGTGCACCGAACTCCGACTCGCTCCTGCCGGTAAATACAGAAAAGCGCCCGTATGTCGAAAGATTCTTCGAAATCCTGAATGAAACTGTCGGAATGAGTACCGCACTCAAATCCTGGGCATTCATGAACTGGATCAGCTCGATCCCCCACGGCCCGGCTCCCCAGTACTCGCGCCCGAAGAGGTAATTTCTCATCGCGCCCCGCGGCGAAAGTGTATACAGAGCCCAGAGGAGATTATTTCTTGACGCGCCGACAAGTTCGGGAGACATTTGTATAAGCCCACGCTGAATGTCACTCTGAAACTTAACATAGTTCACCCATCTTTTCCATTGTCCGGTGGACAAACCCTCCGTGTTGCGGTAGAACTCGACGGCGATGTTGATGCCGTTGCCGAACGTATATTGTGCCCCTATCAGAAGCTTGTAAAATATCTGACTGGAATAGTCATACATCGCCACGTAGGGGTATGAAGAGAAGATCTGTTGAATGTCGTTCGTCTCAACGATCCGGTTGTACAAGTTCGAAGACCCCTGCTTCCCGAGAAATTCGCCGTGGAGCTCAAGGTTGTCACCCACCACGTAAGACCAGTTCCCTCCGAGCTCGAGCCGGTCCCCTTCCCTGTAGTGACCGACGAACGAGAGATCCAAACCGGACAGGAATGTATACGCGCGCAGCGCGATCTGCTGTGCTCCCCAATGCCACTTCCGGGATCCGATCCCGCTTTCGTTCACATAGACCAGTGTCAGCGAACTCTTTCCGGTGAAGAAGTCGACGGACGCGAGGTCCAGCCCCTCGTTTTCCCCGAGCCTGTCCGACGGGTCTGACGGCGACCGCTGCGGCTCGACTACTCCCGTCGGATTAAAGGCATAACCGGTTCCCCACTTCAGGATTTTCTTCCCTATGGTGATATCCCAGGCGTCAGACAGCGAATAATTGAACGAAAATTCGCGAAGAGAATACGCGTAATCGGGAGACGATAGATTGTCCGTGTTGGTCGAAAGGTTTAGGAGCACGGAGAGTCCGCCGACGCCCAAATAGAGGTTTGAAGTGGCGACATTCCCCCGGTAAGGTTGAGGAAGGATGCTGTTCCGGTAATTGAGCGGTGTATCTTTGTTGAGAACGCTCAGCGTCCCCTCGTCGACAACCGAAAGCCTGTAATCCAGGTCCTGCGACCGGAGCTCCCACGGAGCGGCGAGAAGTGCGGTGAGAACGAGAAGTGCGCGGCCGGTCATCTCAACTTGTCCAGGTAATCCTTATTGAAGTACTTATCGGGAAGCTCTCGGGGGCCGTATGAGTCGTAAAGCATGATCGTGGTGCGCCCCGGGCGCAGCCTGTCGGTGATCGTCGTTTGGGTCAGCAGTACTCTCCCGTTTATCTCTTCGTACTTGTCGAAGCTTATGCTCTTGTAATGCTTTCCGGAGGTAAGGTAGATTTCTGCCCGCTTCGGTCTATCGGTCCCTTTGGCAACCCAGTACACAATATGGTTGTAGGTCGCGCCGTCCCGCTTGGCCTTCAGGTCCAGCACGTAGCACGGCGTACCGTCGAGGACTTCTTCACGCAGCAGCTTAGCCGAATAGTCCTGTGCATACCGGGTGCGGGCAACATCGCCGTTCGACGCGTCTCCCATCAGTCGCTGGAGCGGCGTGATCCGGATCGGCCTTCTCGTGTCGGGCATGTAGAGCCACATGTCGTCGCCCACCATGAGAAGGTACTCCCCCTTCACGTCGGCGTTCAGGAATTTCACCAGGGTTTTGTCCGCGCCTTTAATTGTCACATCGAAGCGGCCTGTGTCCTTCAGCTTCCCGTCCTCGAAGTTCTTGATCGTGGTATGAACGGCGTAGGAGTCCCAGCCGTTGCGGCTCACATCCGACAACTGTAGGATCTTATCGGCCGGGAGCTTTTCCGGTGAGCTCTGGGCATGTGCGCAGGCGGTTGCAATGAACAGGCTGAATACGAGTAAGATGGTTAGTTTGCGATTCATGACAGTCCTTTCAAGGTTTGAGGATAGAACACGGATATTACGGACGATGCGGAATCCCACGGATTTGAAATGTAATTTGGCCATGGATCCGCGAGAATCCGCTCGTTACGTTTCGTCCGTGTTCCGTATTTTTGTATTCTCTTCTCCCGGCTAGATGTGGCCTAACGCATCTACGATCTTCAGCCTCGACGCCCTGTACGCCGGTACCACTGTCGAAACGACGGTCGTCATCGACATCAGCACGAACACTCCGGCGAAAAGCATCGGCACCGTATCTATCAGAAGCGGGTAACCGCTCGTCCTACCCGGAGCAGGGGGCATCATGATATGGGATCCGTTTATCAGCTCCGCAAGACCATAAGCGATCAGGAGCCCAAGCACGGATCCGAGAACTCCGATGATCAGCCCTTCGTAAAGGAAATTCAGCATCAGGCGCAGGCGCGATGTTCCCACAGCCAGCTGAGTTCCTATCTCCTTTGTCCGCTCGAAGATTGACATCATCATCGTGTTCGAGCTGCTCAGAACGACGATTATGAAAATGATGACTCCGAGGAATCCGAAGATAGCATTGTACAGGCGCACGACGGCATTATAGAAAGTCGCAAGATCGAACCAGCGCTTTGCCGTGATGTTCGGAAACATGTTCTCCAGCTCCGCCGCGACGGCCGTAGTCTTGTCGGTCTGATCGAGGACGACGACCAGCTTCGTGACCTTGTCCGAGTTGAGCAGATGCTGTGCAGTATTGAGGTCGACCATTAGCGCGCGCTCGTCGTACTCCGGGATCCCTGTCGAATAGGTGCCGACGACTTTGACATCTATCGCATTCAATGCGCCCTTCGAAGTTGTCGTCATGAGGGTCAGGTATTCGCCGGGTTTGGCCTTCATCGTCTTCGCCAGCCCGCTCGCCAGGACTACCTCATTGTCTTTTGTGTCGGCGGGATCCTGGTCGAGGAACCGTCCAGTATCGATGTCGAGGCCGAGGTCGGATAGCTTGAGCTCTTTGTCCGGCTCGACGCCGCGTCCGAGGAACGCCTCCGACTTGTCGCCGTTGGAGATCAGTCCCATGAACTCGATGCGCGCCATCGTAAACCGTACATGATCGAGCGTGATGATTTTCTTCTTCATCGCGTCGACGCTGTCGAGCCCGAGTTGCAGCGGATGGTCCTCTTCACGCTCGAGGTATTCTTTGTTGAACAGCTGGATATGGCCCAGCTGTCCGTGGATCGTCGACTCGCTCAGTCCCCTGAACGTAAAAACGATGAACCCGCCGGCGAGGATGAGCGCTGTCGCGCCGAACACCAGCACGAGGCCGGTGATCGCCGTGCGGCGGCGGTTGCGAAACACATTTTTGAAAGCAAGCTTCATGAAATTAGACATTGGTTTCTCCTCGCCTTGAATTATGCCTGAACCTGTTGACCGTTCACGATGATGCCGTCGTGCAGCTTCACGATCCGCCTGGCATGCTGCATGACAAGCTGGTCGTGCGTGCAAAAGAGGAATGTCACCTTGTCTTCCTCGTTGAGCGTGTGCATGAGGTCGAGTATCTCAGAGGCCGTGGCCGAATCGATATTTGCCGTCGGCTCGTCTGCCAGGATGAGCTTCGGCCTGTTGACGAGTGCGCGGGCGATGGCGACGCGCTGCCGCTGGCCGCCGGAGAGCTCGTTCGGCTTGTGCTTCCGGAATTCCCAGAGCTTCACTTCTCTTAGAGCCCTCTCCACCATCTCCCGACGCTGCGCGCCGCTCTTCTTAGTGAGGAGAAGCGGGTACTCGACGTTTTCATACGCCGTGAGCACGGGAATAAGGTTGAACGTCTGAAAGATGAAGCCGATCTTTTCCAGCCTGATAGAGTGGAGCTTTGTCAGGCCGTTGTACTTCACCCGGGCTCCTTCTAGGAAGACGGTCCCGGCAGTCGGCGAATCGATAAGGCCGAGGAGGTTCAGCAGTGTCGTCTTGCCGCTGCCCGAAGGCCCTGAGATTGCCGTGAATTCTCCCGGCTCGATATCGAGGGTCAGGCCGCGGAGTGCGTGCACTTCCGTCCTGCCGAGCACGTAGGTTTTCGTGATCGCCTGTGTTTGAACCAGTAAGTCCATTGCTTCTCCTCCGAGCGTTTTAATTTAAATCTTTCAGTTCCCGGCCGGCGTCCTGTGCGGTTTTGGACCCGGGAGCGGAATCGATCGCCTTCTGCAGGAGTTCCTTCGCTTTCTCAGGATTGTTGTCCTGCTTGTAAGCGTAACCCGCCCAGTAGTAGATTGTCGATTTGAGCTGCGGGTCGAAATGCGGGAACGCGGGCGAGTTCATTAGGTACGAGAAATCTTTCAATGCGGTTCCAATCCGCTTGAACATCGAGGGCAGCCTGGCACTGTTGATGCCGCGGGTAAGGCGAACCGCCACGTTGTCGGGAGCAAGGTCGACCGCTTTGTCCATCTCGTCGATGCCCTTCTCGACATCGTTCTTTTTCGTGAACGGCCACCACGCGTCGCGTCCGCGAAGCGTCCAGAGGCTTCCCCTGTATGCCAGCGCCACCGCGTTCGTCGGGTCCAGGGCGAGGACGGTATCGAAGCAGGTGAAACCTTTCTCGACCGCATCCTTGTTGCCGGCCACTCCCTCGTTATGGTACGCGATGCCGAGCTCCAGGAGAGCTTTGACGTCGTGGGGCGAATGAGCTACCTGTGCCTGAAGGTCTTTGATCGAACCCTGCGGGGAGCACACCGCTGTGGACATGAGAACCGCAAATGCTGTAATGACGAAGCGTCGGTAATCCATGACAATTCTCCTTTATTTTCGTGTGAAACTATCTTGTTGACGTGCACAAGATGGCCGGTGCGGTCGTGAAAGAGGAGGAGATTCCGACGAAACGACAAAAGAGAGGGATGAAATGATATCAGGATGGACGAATCGCCTACGGCTGAGATCCTCATACAAAGAAATGGAGGCGCTTGAGAAGTAACTCAAATAACAGGTAAATTTATACGTGTTCACACCCGGGTTGGAGAAAGTGCCTTATAATCACCATTTAGAATGGAGCGAAACGAAGATGTCGCCAGGGATGACGCGCCCGCGGAGCATACCGACTCCGCACGGTGTTGTACTTGCCCTTCTACTGACGTCAATGATCATCGCTCAATGGGGCTGTGGAGATCAAAACGCCGCAGGAGTATCCTCACGATACTCGATCATCAAAGGAACGGTCACGGATGATTCGGGGGGCTACTCTTTCGATCGTGTTGCCGGATTCCGAACAGTGTCGATGGCCGGGTCGGCTGTTCAGGGCGCGAAAGTGGTTGCGATGTGGGCTCCGTCCGGAGGCACACTTGGCCCAATCTCGGACACCGCCATAACGGATGCAGCGGGAGGATTTTCGCTCACATGTGGAACGACCGGGATAAACAATGTCAAAGTGGTTGCAACCAAGGACGGGAGAACGTGGGAGGCCATCGTCGGGTCGAGACTGAGTTTGGGCGGGATAGCACATTGCCAGCCTTTGACGGATCAAAGTACGGTCGAAGCGCGGGTGTATTCAATGCTGGCCGGCGGCAGCGGCTCAGGCTCTGTAGCCCTTGCCGACATAGTCGAGGTAGTGAGCTCTCCGGTTGCTGCCGCGGCGAAAAATACCGACGCCGGCATCGAACAGCTGGCCGCCTCCATTAAAGCAGGAGAAGAAACATGGATCCTCGCACTGCAAAACTCCTCGATAGGAAATGCCTCATTGCCGACGGTAAACGTCGTGCAGCTCATACGGAGCACCGCGGAGCAGGCCCTGGAGCTGGGGCTAAACAAGGCGGGCGAGAACCGAGCACTCTCCGAAAACGCGTTTACCGTCTTCTTGCAGGAAGACCAGGAGGCTTACCTGACCGAAGGTGTCGGCACGCAGGCGGTTGCTCAGATCGCTGCTATCTGTTCGCGAGCTGAAACGAACGCCCTGACGGGCGCGGACTCTACTCTCAAGTTAGAAGTGACTCGACAAACAAACCTGATTACGGCCTTTATGGTCAAAGATGCAATAGATTCAAGCATGCGAGCCCTCCTGGCTTCTCAGCTAAAGCTCGACTCGGCGAATGCCGCCGGAGAAGCGCTCATGGAAGAAATTCAGGGTAGCTATACATCTGCGGAGATTGGTTCGGCACTGAGTACTTATCACGACACCATCCTTCGACTGACAGCAAATGCGGTAGGAGGCGAGCAGGCATCTCAGGTTACGGCGGCCGACAGCCTGATAAACGCCGTTATCGGGTTGAAACCCAATTTCCTGCGGGTAATATCGCTGCAATTGTCGGCCGGCGATCTGGTGCAGATTTACGCATCCTTCTTTCAAGGCGTCGAATCGGAAACGAAGAAGGTCGTTAGCCCCCTTCCCGCGTACGAGGTAAATGCTATTGCAAGCATATTGATGCTGACAAACATGACGAACTGAACCGGCGAAAGCGCGACGGGTGGACCCGGAGACGGGAGACGATACAACAGGATTACGAATGCATTAGTGTTATAAACTATGCCTGAACTCAGTAAACCGCTGGAGACAGAGAGAAATTAGGAAGCAGTAATCAATGCGATGAGAAGCCTGTAGAAGGTGATCAGCCATTTCCCTCCGAGTTCCTCCCCAACGGGCCCGTTGGGCCTTGCCTCTTGTGTCATAGTGCCTTTCGACCTTTGTTCCTCTTCACCCCTTACCCTCTTTACCTCTTAGCCGCCTCACCCGGCAACCGGTTTGCCAATTCCTGAACCGATAGCTAACTTAGCATCGGCACAGAAGCCGGGGCGTTCAACCAAACGGGCATGCAAGGAGAAATGAGATGCAGCTGAACGCAATAACATTAACCGTCTTGTTCCTGTTTCCAATGACCACGTTTGCGGGGCTCTCTACAACGAAAGAAGACGGGGCTTTGCACCCGCAGCATCTGAGATGCGAGTATCTGGTCAATCCTCTCGGCATCGACGTGCTCAATCCCCGGTTATCCTGGTATTCAACATCGAAGCAAAGAGAAGAGAAGCAGTCAGCTTACAGGATACTGGCAGCAAGCTCACTCAGAAAACTGAACGCCGATCAGGGCGACTTGTGGGATACTGAAAAAGTCGATTCAGACCAGAGCCTCAATGTAATCTACAAAGGCAAGAAATTGCACTCCGGCGAATACTGTTTTTGGAAGGTGCGAGTATGGGACAAAAATGGTGATGAGTCGCAATGGAGCAAGCCAGCGAGGTGGAGCATGGGGCTGCTCAACAAGGACAACTGGCAGGGATATTGGATCGGACTCGACAGCGATTCAGGGCGCGGCAATCAGGATGCGGAGTACGCTGGACTGGTCCCTCCTCCAAACAACGGGTATTCCGAGTCGCACGGATTTCCCGAGTCAGAGTACACTCACCTGTCGGCGCGTTACCTTCGCAAAGAATTCGATGCACCTCGAAAGGTTGAACGTGCGACCGCATACATCTGCGGTCTGGGATACTTCGAACTGTATTTCAACGGGAAGAAAATTGGGAATCAGGTACTTGCGCCGGCGCTCTCACAATACCCAAAGAGATCTTTCTACATGACCTTTGACGTCACCAAGGATGTTAACGAAGGTGAGAACGCCATAGGAGTAACACTGGGCAACGGCCGATTCTTCGCCCCGCGTCACAACTTCCCTACAAAGACCAATACTTACGGCTTTCCAAAAATGATCTTTCAGCTTAACATGGAGTACTCCGACGGCAGCCAGCAAAGCATCGTCAGCGACACGACCTGGAGAATTACCGCGAACGGTCCGATCGTTTCAGACAATAGTTATGACGGGGAAATATATGATGCCAGAAAGGAGATGCCCGGATGGAACAAGGTCGGTTTCGATGCTACCGGCTGGATGAGGGCGGAGAGAGTCGCGGACCCCTCCGACGTGTTGAGCGCGCAGATGATCAAGCCGATCAAGATAATGCAGACTTTGAAACCCCGGGCAGTGAAAGAGCTCAAACCGGGCGTTTATATCTATGACATGGGACAAAACATGGTGGGGTGGGCTTCCCTGAAGATACGGGCGAAAAGAGGGACGAAGATCAGCTTAAGGTTTGCCGAGACTTTGCTGCCGGACGGAGAATTGAGTACAGCAAATCTCCGCTCGGCGGAACAAACGGATGTCTTTGTAGCCAATGGCGAGGGACTGGAAGAATGGCAGCCGGAATTTGTTTATCATGGGTTCAGGTTTGTAGAGTTGACCGGCTATCCCGGCAAGCCAAATTTGAATACGATCACAGGTAAAGTCGTTTACGATGATCTCAGAACGACAGGTCATTTTACCTGTTCCGATAAAATCGTCAACAAGGTTTATCAAGCGGCGTACTGGGGGATTCGTGGAAACTATCACAGCATTCCGACGGACTGTCCGCAGCGGGACGAGCGTCAGGGATGGGAGGGTGATCGCTCCACGAATTCCTACGGGGAGAGTTATGTCTTCGACAACAATGCCCTTTACTCAAACTGGATGACAGACATCGCAGACGCTCAGAAACCGTCCGGAAGCCTTCCCGACCTGTCTCCGGATTACTGGCCGGTTTTCACCGACAACATGACCTGGCCGTCTACCCTCCTGATAGTCCCCGACCATCTCTACCGACAGTTCGGAAATCTCAAGGTAATTGCCGATCATTACCCCGCAATGAAGAAGTGGTTGTTCTACATGCGCGACAAATACATGAAGAATCATCTCCTTCCGAAAGACACGTACGGCGACTGGTGCATGCCGCCGAGAAACCCGACGAGGATTCATTCGCAGGATCCGAGCAGAATAACTCCCGGGGACTTCATAGGATCGTCGTACTTTTACTATTGCCTGAAGCTGATGGGAAACTACGCGCACCTTCTCGGGAAAACCGAAGACGCGCAGAAGTTCACTTCATTGGCAGGCAAGGTCAGAGACGCGATCAACAAGACATACCTCAACAAGGACAGCCTTTACTACGCGAACAACACAGTAACCGCGAACGCTATCGCGCTGTCCTTCGGGATACCTCCAAACGGGATCAGGGAGAAAGTGTTTGAGCACATTGCATATAAGATAGCTCAAGTCTACAACGACCATACAAGTTGCGGTTTGGTCGGTGAGCAATGGCTTATGCGCACCCTTACGAATTACGGCCGGTCCGACCTGGCACTCAGGATTGCCGAAGAGACGACTTACCCGAGCTGGGGGTACATGATAAAGGAGGGCGCTACCACGATATGGGAACTGTGGGACGGTAATACGGCCAACCCCGCTATGAACTCCCATAATCATGTAATGCTGCTGGGCGATTTCGTCGTCTGGCTCTACCAGGACCTTGCCGGAATCAAGGCCAATCCCGCTTACTCGGGATACAAAAACATCATCATGGAGCCGTATCCTGCCGGCAATCTGCGATATGTCAGGGCTTCTTATCTGTCTCCTTACGGACCCGTCGGAAGCGACTGGCACCTGAAAGGAAAAGTGTTCACATGGGACATAAGCGTTCCGGTCAATACCACCGCGACGATCTACGTTCCCGCCCGGAAGGAAAGCGACGTGACGTTAAGCGGTAAGAAACCCTCAAGCGTACCGGGCGTCAGTTTCTTGAGGTATGAAGGCGACAGAGCCGTTTATGAAATCGGATCCGGAGATTACCGGTTCACTTCCGCGGATGGAAGGATAACCGAATAGCCGAATCTAGCTGTCCCGATAAGTCATACTCGAGGAAGCATCCGGGCCATCGGCTGAAGGTTGCCGGAGCAGCAGCCGGTCTTCAAGGGTCTGCAACAAATTTATAAGACAGATCTCGAATTTGGTTGTATTGGGGAGTCTCTGAATGCCAGTGAGCGGACAGATCTGAGCAATCCGATAATCCGTTCTATTGATTTAGATGTACTCACCCCTCCTGTAATCCTCCCCCACGAGGGGAGGATGTTTAAGCCCGAACGCATGGGATGTGTTCCTTCCCCTCGTAGGGGAAGGTCAGGATGGGGTGGGCCTGGAGCTACTCAATAATGAGATTGGATCCGATTTCGGCGTTACATTTTTGTCGTACACCCGGCCTTCAGTTGGTGATCTCTACAAGCTTCCGGATGTGAATTTCGGCTGACGAAGAGCCGACTTCCAACTCGTACTTTCCGGGTCGGACTACATATTCGTTCTTGCGCACCGAATAGTCTTTAAGAGACCGCACAGGGAGCACAAATGTGACGGTCCTGGATTCCCCGTGCGGCACGCTCACACGTTTGAATCCTTCAAGTGATTTGATGGGCTTATCCGGCTCGGATGTCAGACTTCTCGCGTAAAGCTGAGCAACCTCATCGCCGTCTCTTTCTCCGGTGTTCCTCACATTTACTGAAACTCTTATCGTATCGCCTTGGCCAACTATATCTTTGTTCACATGCATGCCTGAGTACGTGAACGTGGTATAGCTAAGGCCGTATCCAAATGGATAGAGAGGTTTCCCTGTGAAATAGCGGTATGTTCTCCCTTCCATGCTGTAGTCCGTGAACGGCGGGAGCTGTTTCACGGATTTGTAGAATGTTACGGGCAGCCTTCCAGCCGGGTCGTAATCCCCGAAAAGAACGTCCGCGACGGCATTTCCGCCCTGTTCGCCCGGGTACCACGCATCGATGATTGCGGGTATATTTATCTCCGCCCAGTTTACGGCGAGTGCGCTTCCCCCGACCAGCACCAGAATTACCGGTTTGCCGGTCTTGTGCAGAGCCTTCAGTAAGGCTTCTTCACCGGAGGGAGGTCCCAGCCTTGTCCGGTCGCCACCTCTGAATCCCGGCAGCCTGAGGTTGCTGTTTTCCTCGCTCTCCAGGTTGGCGGAAATACCGGCGACGGCTATGACAACGTCCGACTTGCGCGCCGCTCTCAATGCCTTCTTGATCAGGATCTGCGGGCTCGCCAGTTTCTTGGGCCTGTACCACTCAAACCTGATACCGGCGAACCTGCCGCTGTCCGCGTACTCGATTTTTACTCTGTACTTCCCTCCCTTCTCGAGATGGACCAGCTTCGACTTAAACACGTTGAGTCTGCTGGGCCTAAGGTCGTTCACGATCAGCCTGCCATCGAAGAAAAGCCGGCCTCCCTCGTTGGTCGTTATGCCCAGCTCGTAGTCTCCGGTTTCCGGAGGCGTTATCGTTCCAGTCCACCTCACCGAGAAGTACATCGCCGGGACACCCTTTACAGGCGGGACGAAGCCCCAGCCGAAATACGGATCCAGCACGCTGTCCACCCGCGTGACCACGGGCTTGCCCCGGAAATGCGGGTTGTCGAAATATTCACCATATAGACCGCGCTCCTCGAGTCCTTTTCCCGGACCAAGATACTGTGGAGCAATCACGACTGGACTAATTACTTTGTCGTCCAGCGGGTTATATCCGGCGGCGAAACGGACTGTCGCTTGCGGCCCGAGCTTGTTCTTTATTCCCTGAAGAATTGTAACGACATTCGAGGGCGTACCGTGATAGTTTCCGAGAAGGACGTTGGCGTCGTCGGCGTAGGCTCCTATCACGGCGACGGATTTCACATCATTGTTCAGCGGGAGGAGCCGATCAGCGTTTTTCAGCAATACCATGCTCTCATCCGCGACTTTGCGGGCGAGCATCCTGTGAGCCGGTGTGTTGTTGTCCGCCATGGTAATTGTATCGTACGGAACGGCAGACGGCGGATCGAAGAGTCCCAGCTTCATCCTGGCGAGCATTAACCTGGTGACTGCCGTGTCGATGGCAGCTTCGGAAATGAGCCTTTCTTTGAAAGCCTTCCCCAGAACCGAGTACTGGTTGCCGTAACAATTCAGGTCGCATCCCGCTTTCACGGCATCAGCCGCGGCCGCGTTCATGCTCGGTGTGTAGTTGTGTCCCCGATATATGTACCAGATGGCGCCGCAGTCCGACACGACGTAACCTTTGAAACCCCATCGGTTCCTGAGAATGTCCGTCAGGAGGTATTTGTTCGCGCAATCGGGCACACCGTTGAGCGCCGGGTATGCGGCCATGACGGAGAAAGCGCCGCCCTTCCTCACGGCCGCCTCGAACGCGGGAAGGTATGTTTCAAACAGATCGCGCTTGCCGACCACGGCGCTGAACCTGTGTCGTCCCGGTTCCGGACCGCTATATGCATCGAAATGCTTCGGAGTGGCAATCACCTTGAAGTATCTCGGATTGTTCTCCTGAAGGCCGGTGACAAACGCGACCGCCATCGTCGAGGTCAGGTACGGATCTTCGCCGTAAGTCTCCTGGCCTCTCCCCCATCGCGGGTCCCTGTCTATGTTGATGTTGGGGGCGAAGAAATCCAGCCCCGGATTTCCTGCACGTTTCACTCCCCCCCCGGAATAGTTGAATTGTGCCCGGGCCTCGGTGGAGACGCATTCAGCCTCGCGGTGGATCAGTTCCGGATCAAAGGTCGCCGCCATCCCGATGACCTGAGGGAACACGGTCGAATATTCATTTCCGATAACGCCATGCAGGCATTCGTTTCCCCAGTTGTAGGCGGGAATCCCGAGATCTGGTATCGCGGGAGCGTCGCTCTCCATTTGAGATATTTTTTCTTTAAGCGTCATTCGTGAGACCAGGTCCGCAGCACGCTGCTCGAAAGTGAGGCTGCTGTCGAGGTAAGCCGGTCGATCCTTTGGAGACTGATCTTCCGTAACCTGCGCGGGAACCGCCGGTGTCATGCACAAGACTACGAGAACCGAAGCTGTAACCATGCCGAAGATCAATTTCATCGTGATGCCTCTGTCTTCTTACGTCCACATAACTCCAAACGATGTCCGCCAGCTATAAGTCTCGCTTTGTTTCTTTCTAATGTCCTCCGAGCTGTACGCCGAGCAGATTGCCGTAACCGATTATCAGCGTCGATCCGATAAGTGTAAAAAGCGCCATCCCCAACAGGAACTTTGAAAGTCCGCTTGTGTCTTTCCATTCCTTCAGGAATATTCCCCAAAGGGAGCCGAAGATGATTATGCTCGCCATGTGTATTGTCCAGCTCGAGAACTTATAATTCCCCATTTGTGAAGCTCCCATCGTGTAGAAGAAGAACTGGAAATACCAAGTCACTCCGGCAAGCGCGCTGAACAGGTAATTTGTCAGGAGTGGGACACCCGCGGCGTGGGCAGCTGGGGAATCGAGTGCAGCCACCGAATTTCCGCTCACGTCGGACTGAGGCTCCGGAGCTGAAGCGGAAATAGTATTGCCCGCCCGAGCCGTTGCTCGAAGGCCGAAGTATTCGCCGAACGTCCGGTTTTTCCTCAACAGGTAGGCACACCAAACGAAGTTCGTGACAAACCCGCCTGCCGTAATCACGATAATTTCCGGCAAACCCGTCCAGATTGGTTCGGCACCCATGTGCAGTGCAGTGACAGATATCGGCGTCGCAGAGTCTAGACCAAACGCGAAACAAGAGCTCATAACGCCTGAAAATATAGCTACTAAGATACCCCTCTTTAGATTGAATTCCTCTATCGCTTCATGCTTTTCCCTCTCATTCATTTCTCGCTCTTTGGACAGACCTGCTGCGGCTGTCAGAACGATCCCCATCACAGCGAACACCGAACCGATAAGAATTATCTGCCCGGGAATCGTGTGCAGTTTTGTTCCAAGTGTCCCGTCAAACAACGGCGGAATGTAGGTGCCGAAAACCGCGGTGAGTCCCAGGATTATCCCCGTACCTAACGAAAGCCCGAGGTATCTCATGGTAAGGCCGTAAGTCAGTCCTCCGAATCCCCACATCATCCCCCAGAAGAAAGTCCAGCCGAGGACTGCGAAAGGTTGGCTTGCCAGCACCTGGGTCAAGTGCGGCACGATAATCAAGGCAAGTACCCATGGAGCGATTATCCAGCTGAATATGCCACCCAGCAACCAGTACACTTCCCACGACCATCTTTTGACAGCCTTGAATGGGACGTAGAAGCTTCCGGAGGCAAAGCCACCCAGCCAATGGTAGAAGACACCGAGAATGGGATTGGGATTCATCTGCTGTTTCCTTAGCTAAGGTTCTTTCGCAATCGATTTGCCAATCTAGCTATGGTGCAACGGCTAGTCAAGTGGTTGTGAGGTATGATCTCTATTTCACCAATGTTCAGCTACAAAATTCTTGAAATGGCTGCTTCGACTTCTGCCAGTTCTACCTCTTGAACATTTGCGCTATGGTATTTCAAGACATCGAAGTCCTTCAATCCTGAACCGGTCAATATCATCACAACCGAAGCATGTTTTGCAATTTTGGCTGATTCTTTCAGTTTCCTGATGGCAAACAGGCTCGTCGCTGAAGCCGGTTCAACGAAGAAGCCTGAATGTGCCAACCTCCTCTGTGATTCGATGATCTCCTTTTCGGTAACTTCTTCGGCGAGCCAGTTATATTCATATGCCTTGGCGATGATCTCGTCTCCCCCCATTGGATTTCCCGTGGTGATAGCCTCAGCTATTGTATGAAAATTCGAAAACGGAACGACATGCTTCTTCCCCTGCTTGACGGCAGCGACGATAGGGCTGTTATTACGAGCCTGGACAACTATCATCTTGGGAAGTTTGTTGATTAGGCCCGCATCTCTCAACTCCCGGTACCCCTTGAAAATCCCGCGCACATGCCCGCATGCCGACGTCGGGACGGCAATGTAGTCGGGGACTGATTTGCCCATCTGCTCGAACATCTCGAAGGAAGTGAGCTTGTAACCTTCAACACGAATCGGCCCGTTCCCGGATACTATTCTGATAGCCAACTTCGTGGCCAAACTCAACACTTTTTTCTTCATTTCGGAATAGTCAGGGGCGCTGATTTTCATGACCGTCGCTCCGTGAATTCCCATCGCCATGATCTTCTCTTTTGGCGTGAAGCCGGGAACAAAAACAATCGCCCTTATCCCGGATTTAGCAGCGTACGCCGAGATTGAGTTCCCCATGTTTCCGGTGGAGATGGTGGCAGTTATAGTCTCCTGCATTTCTCTTGCCATCGCGATGCACGCCAGTGATCCGCGGTCCTTGAAGCTCCAGGTGGGATTTTGAGTCTCGTTCTTGAGGTAGAGATTGTCGAGTCCGACGAAATCGATGAGCTTCTTGTCTGCCCTTACAAGTGCCGTGTTTCCTTCTCCCAATGAGATTGATTCGTCGAGCCTCGAAAAAGGAAGGAAGTCGGCATACCTTTCCCACAGATATTTCCCTTCTCTGACCTTAGCCTTCTCAATTCCTTCGATTCTCACTTCGAGGGATTCTCCGTTGCCGGCGAATTCCTCGATCCGTTCGATAGGGTATTCTTGATTGGTGAGTGTTGAAACCAGGCTCGCTCTTTTCTTCACGAGTCCACTCGGCGGTTAGTTGTTTCTATGCGGGCTCGCCGCCCATGTCCGCAGGTTACTCTCTCCGTTGCAAATAGGAGAGACTGAGGTTGCGCAGTCTGAGCCGCATTCATCAATGACTTTCTCCATTGACCCCTATTTTGATGCTCCCGCCCTTGAATTCAGTCGGGACTACGATTGCCCCGTCCCTGTCGGGCTTTACGAAGGTGCCGTTGATCAACGCACCCTTAACTCGTCCCGCTCCCTGGACTTCCAGTCTGATCCTGCTCTCGCGAAATCTCAAATTCGCAGTGACTCCCTTGCTATTGGGATAGAGGTTCGGTTTTATGACGAGATGGCCGTTGATGAACCTTATTCCGAGCCAGTGTTTGACAACAAAAGTTGATATCTCCGCGGAGCACCACGGGAGAAGCCCTGCCGTGAATTCCTGGTCCCTGATAACAGGAATCTCTTCGAAATAGGCACCCGTATGGCCTCCCTGGACGCTGCTCAGCCACTCGAGCGATCTGCGGCTGAGATCATACATCTCCGCCTCCTGTTCCGCGTTAAGCATGAACTCAGTCGCGAAGATCCAGGCACCGGGCTGGTCGGGCTCCGAGCTGGTGTTGTAGCGGTCGTATCCTCCGGTTGACCAACGTGAGCTCCATAGCTGCTGAAGTTCTTCAAGAGTGTTCCTGGCGAGCTTGGATTTCGGATTGACAATTCCCATTGAGATCGGCAAAGCCATCGAAGCATCAGGAAGCAGGCGCTGGAGGGACTCCGTGAGCCCGGGAGAGCCGGGGATGTAACCTCTGTATCTCACGGTGTCCGCAATTTCTCCGTTTACATTGCGGCGCTTGATCAATCGTCCGTTGCTTACGAGACCCATCTTCGGATCATGGAGCATGGCATGAAGCATCTTGCCCGCAATCCCTTTCCACCGAGTCACATACTTTTCCGCGCCAATCATTGGAGCAAACTCGACCGCGTCACGCAGCCCCTGTATCACGAACACCTGGTAAGCAAGCTCATAAGCGTCAGAAAGCGACCTTTCCCAATATTCGCGCTTGTCATGGACCATTCCGGTTGAGTCGAGATACATCGGCTGAATAGGACGGTCTGTCATCGCGATAAGTTTTTGAGCGTTTTCCTTCAGAAGTGATGAATCTCCCGTCCAGTAATAATAGCTTTTCATGGCCTGCCAGAGCTCACCCATCTGATCAAGCTCTTCGTATTCCGGCCTATCGAATGCGCTCCCGATCATGGTGGCACCCTGCTTCGTGATCATGCTGTCGAGCATGTGCTCGAGGAGTGCATGCGCCAGCTCGAAATCCCCTATCCGCAGGAGACCCAAGGTAGTGTTCGAACCGTCACGGATCCATTGTCCCCCGTACTCGAACACGCCCGCATCCAATATACCCACGTCTGAAACGTAACCGGGCAGAGTGAACCGGGCGTTATTATAAAGATTCTCAGTTGTTCTCTCGGGTGTTGAGATAGCGGAAAGATTTTTCCATTTCTCCCGGGTCACCGGGAGAAAGTCATTTGTTGAAGTAACAGAATCGATACGTGAAATCATGGCCGGCATTCCGCCATCAGGTATTTGAGTAACAATGAACGAATCAAATTGTTTTTCCGAGCCGGGAGCAATGTGTATGTCAGCAATCTCCAGGTAATTGCTGTCTACTTTTACGTTTTCCTCAGTACGAGGCACTGCGACGGCAATCCGCCCCTTTGGACCGGAGTAGATTAGAGAATTGCCGACCCCTTGGTCTTTTTCCCCCGGTATGCCGAGCCGCAGAGCAACCTTTTCCGGGCCGACGATCTTTGTTCCATCAAGGGTAATGGTTCGCTCAAATGCATTAGCGCCGGCCAGAGCAAACAACTTTTCAGTTACTCTGATCCCGCCGGCCCACCAAACGGCTTCGACCTTCGGTATGCCGTCTTCATACAGCCACTTCGTTTCAAGATTCTGACCGACGGCAGTGAATGGAAACCCACCCATCACTACCTGGAGTGCACTGGTGGTAAAGCCCGACTCCCTCGCATAATTGCAGGCGTTCACCTTGCGTGCACTCTGCGCCGCATTTTGCGCATCGAACAAGAGGTAAGTGAATGAGGGTCCAAGGTCGACCTTATCGGTCTGGATGAACATCTGTGCTCTTCCGCTGCGAAGCACGTAGTACTGCCGCCCGTAGAAGTACGAATAATTATAGAGATGCAATATAGCCGGATTAGTCTGCGCCGATCCCGGCCTTGTCGACATCCAACAAACTGCCAGCGTGAAGATCAGAAGACTCTTTTTCATTCGACAACCTGCCTTTCTATTCAGTTGCTGGGACGACGGAGCAAGAGGCGGCGTGCGTACTGCCTTCCCCTTTCAGACTATGCCGTTGGAAAAGCAGGCCGGAAATACTTCCCGGCTTGCATTGCTTCCTTTCCGGCTAATGTGGACCAGCATCCGAGGAAACTGCCCGAAAATGAAGCGTGATAATTTTGTTATGATCGACCGGCAAGGTAACAGAGTTGCCTCGCATTGTGATTTCCTGTTTAGGCAATGGACGTTCCAGAATGTCGGTTTCTTCCACCTTGACAGGCTGATCAAAATTGACTTGCGCCTTCGTATTTCGTCCGTCAGCTTCGTAGAAACGGAGTATGAATCCATGTCCATCTTCGGAGTGCTTGAGCGCGGTCACGATGAGATCACCCTTCTCATCAATATTATTAAGTGAAAGGGTCGGTATTGGGCCTACCGCAGGATGAGGTTTCGTGACCATGGACAGCAAAGGGATGTTTAAATCGAGTGCTTCTTCATCTGTGTGACCCACCCTCCAGCTGCCGGCGTGAGGATAAATACTGTAAGTGAACTTTTGTATCCCCTGATCCGGATGAGGATCAGGACTGGTCGAGGAACGCAATGCTGTCAGACGAAGCAGGTTGTTCTGAACATCAAATCCATATTTGCAGTTGTTGAGTACACTCAGCCCATAAAGTGTCCGCACCGGAGGCTTGGTTGCAACCGTTGCCGCAAAAATGTGGACTCTTGGGTCATGCGGCAGGATCAGTTCTGTTGCACCCTTCGGCAGAGGGATTTGCACTATCCACATCTTGGGAGCAGCAGCGGTATCTCGATTCCCTGCCGATAATCGATAAGCGAATCTCAACCCGAGCGCATTGTCCGGATAAGTGCCGAACACCCAGTCGTTCAAGTCAAAAGCTCTGAACTCGGTCCTACCATCAGCGAGATGAAAACCGATGTCGGTCCAACGACCGCCATTGACACAGTTTGCCAACAGGAAGAGAGTATTGCCTTTGTCATCCGCCGGGAGTTCGAGATGCTGCCCCGATGCGACAACATTGTCGGGCTGACTCGGACTGTTCCCCGCCAATTTGAACGGCACTTTATCAGCTCCCAGGCGGTGAATACCGGCAGCAGGCAGAAGTTCGGCCGGAAATGCATTTCTATCGCCGTCAAAGTTGCTCGTGCAGTTCTCGTCAAACAGTCCTGACAGTTCAAGGGGCGTCCCGCCTTCCACAGTTTCAGGGACAACCTGGCTTACGTCCATCCATTTCTGACCAGGACATTCCTGTCCGTTCGTCGGTCGGTTGACGCTCCCAAACGGAATCTGGGCACATGCAGTGGGGTGATCGGCATTGACTGGGAATCTGACTTTAAGCAGCTCATGCACTTCCTGCCAGTTTACAGTGGTCGGAACGTCGATTCGAGGGAGAGCTCCATAGACGGTCACGTCCTGCGTATAGGATGATTTCCCCGTGGTATGAGTCACGCCCACACGAACAAAAACCGGCCCCTGGTCCAGCACCGAGACTTTCGCACCTTCCGCGGTCAATATTTCACTCTTGCCGGTGTAGTTGATGTCCCACGCATCGCCGGTATCACCCAACAGTTGTAATGCGTTCGCATCCCCGGCAGTGTCAAGGACGTTCCAGCCTGCAGTCCTTGAATAAAGACGGGAGATTGTGCCGGTCGCTTTGTCGATCCGAACATCGAGCAGAGGAGTCTCGATATCACAGGTATTTCCGGCATCGTGCAACACTATTCCATCCGATCGGGAAGATTCGGTCTCTGGAAAATAGACCGCATGCCCGAAAGCCGGGACATCGCGTGCGACAAATATCAGCGTGTCTCTACCCATCGCTTGAGCTGCAAATCGGTTGCCTTGTTCGTCAACAACGGAGTGGTACCGAGCAGCATCTGTCACACGTGCCTTGACAACGTCGTTACGCGGAAAGGAAAGGGTGTTCCAAACTACTATCGCTGTCTTTGCAGGCCCACGTGTGTCGACGTTTGCCGCCAAAAAGCGCAGGCTCTTCCGCGTTTGGTCTTTTTCGAAGTTAAATGCGGGTGCAAGCTGCTGGTGCATCCAGTCGTAAGTGGAATGAATTGCCGAGCCGCATGCAATGTCGTGGAACTGTGCAAAGGCGGTCGGCTTCCACGCGTCACGAAAACCTTTGACCGGATACCGTTGGCCCATCATAGCGGAAAGTGAACTGAGCACTTCTGCCGAATAAAGATTGTTTTCACTGAAACGGATGGCTTTTTTGATATCGGCATGCGTCGTATAGCAGCCCTCAAACGTGTATTGCAGGCCGGTGTCGACAATCGGCAGTGACGCCGCGGCAGGCTGCTTTGCCAGTTGATTGAAGAATGTGTCCGCACTCGCAAAATGGACGCGGGGAAAGATCGGGTCCAATCGGTAAGATTCGATTCGAAGTATCTGTTCGCGAGTTGGACCGCCGCCATGGTCACCCACGCCGAAGATCACAACAGATTGCGGGAGCTGAAAGCGGGATTCGTTTTCCATAGGGACAACCAGCTGGCTAAGTTCGGGCTTGGCGTCATAAGACGATGTGTTAGCCTTCAACACCCTGGAGCCGTCGGGCGATTCCCACCAGGTGAACTCCATGCCGTTGCCGCAGCGCATGTGATAGAAGTAGCGTAAGCCTGCCAATAGCATGATTTGAGGAAGCTGCCACGTGTGTCCGAACGAATCCGGCAGCCACCCTACTATCGCATACTTACCAAATTTGGATTTGAAATAGCGCTGTCCGAGCAAAAAAGATCTTGCAAGACCCTCGCCGCTCGGTATGTTCGTATCGGATTCGTTCCACATTCCGCCCACCAAATCCCATTGTCCTCTTGTAGCATCCGCCTGCATCCTGGCAAATTCTTTTGGATACATCGTCTCGATGGGCACATAAGCCGCAGGCTGGCTTTGCACGTAGTAGAAATCTGGAAATTGAGCCATCAAATTCATCGCGCTGTTCCAGGTGCGACGGCAGACGTCGATCGTCTCAGACCATGGCCAGAGCCAGTTCATGTCGATATGCGCGTGACCGATATAGAAAACCTGGTATTTCTTTGTGATGGCTGCGACCGGCGAAAGAGCAGCTTGCGCCTTTTCCAATTCAGCGCGGTCCAGAGCAAAATTATCCGGCCTTACTTCAGAGAAATGGATAAGACCTTCGCTGGTGTCCAGCGCTTGCTGCAAGACTTCTCGCTCGCCGGCCGGTACATGGTTAATCAACAGCCTCACAAACTGTATCTCTTCAATGTACTGGTCCAATTCCGGCATGACATCGAAATAGAGTCGTGCAAAATGGAACTCACCGCCGCCTGCCCCACTTGCAGCATGTATCGCCACGTTGATAGTCTGACCAGGCCGCGCATGTTCGGTCAACGTGTAAAGTCCGTTGTCTCCACCAAACGCTTCCTTCAACTGGCCGTCCAGGTATAATTCGGCGTGCGGATTCACACCAAGCTGAAGCTGTACCGGCACCCCCTCAACAGACTGACCTGCCATCTTTGGAGGTATTACAATTTTCGTGCGAAACCAGACCCCCTGGTTTTTGGCCGACCATGAAAAACCGGGCGACACCGTCTGCCATGTTTCGTCGTTGCAACCGGGCTGCTGGGCATCCGTGATGTTCGCCTGATTGAAACGCCAATTCTCGATCGGCATGCTGTATTCCTGAGCCATCTCCGACTCGACGTACCCCAAACGATCCATCTGCGTGCCGGCACTTGCAGTACCGCATACCATCATTCCGACAACCGCAAAGAAAAGGATTCTCCGAATGCGCGAGTTGACGTTCAGTGCGATGCCAATGCGGTTCCGCCGCTTTCCAGTAAAATATTCTCCATGCATTTTTTTGTCCTTCTCAATTACTCACACGATTTGAAGTTTTATTGCCACATAGGTAAAGTAGAATGGTCACTTCTTAAAGCTTTCGAGTCCGCCCTGGTCATGCGTTTAATAAATTAGTCAAAGATCATAAGGTATTTCCTCTATTCAACTCGTCGACCACATAAGATTAGATAAGATGTTTCAAAACTGCAACTGTCCACGAGTAAAGGCGTAACATTTCCCGGTTGGTAGAATCGATATAAGTTGCCGGAATAGTTGGAGATGCCGAGATTATCCAGTTCATAGACTGGGAGCAGGTGACTCGGATAACCCCTTGATCGAGACAGCAGCCAGGACTTACGCCCACCTACAGCCTGACCCGCTTCTCTCCGCGGTGAAGGGACTAAAATACTGAAACGTATCGCCATATAATCGCCATCGGATTTTGCCGGAGATTGACCAGGGAGGCGAAGGAACAGAAAATCCCGCAAACCGGCTTGATTTGCGGGATTTTCTGGTGGGCCCTGAGGGACTTGAACCCCCGACCCGCTGATTATGAGTCAGCTGCTCTAACCAACTGAGCTAAGGGCCCGCTTGAAAAACAGTGAGCATCTTTGGACCGAGGCCAGCCTGTCGCCGTGCTCCACTACAACTTACGACGACCTGTTACACTTCAGCACAGCCTCCAGCGTTCTAAACAACTCTCTTGCTGGGTTAAGATAACAGCCGGCTACTGTATAATCAACCCTTCTCGAACGTGAACCCAATCATCCCCCGCCCGGTGAATCAGCCATATGCAGCTGACGTGCCACGACAGATCTATCCCGGCGCCGGCCCACAGGTCTCTGGACGCTGTCAAGTTAAGAGTGTTTGAATTCGTGAAATTATCGGTGATGCTCGCGTTAGGAACTCGCCGGCCTGGCGTCATCGAAAATCCGAAAAAGGGAAAGCCATTCTTCCGGAAAAATGTCAAATCACCGTAGGGGTCCGATACCAGCCCAAGCTGGTACAGCTGCGAGGGCCCCAACTCCGGGTTGCTCTTCTGTATGAAAGGAATCCTGAAGAAATTGCCCATACCCGGACGCAGTGTCGGCAGGCCGCCGTTCTGCGCTGAATTCGAAGACGAGAAGTTGATCCCAATATTGTTGAAATTCAAAAACGGGACCTTGACAACGATATTGAAGAGATTCCCGAGCGGGTTGCTGCCGAATCCGGAAGACTTTGAAGTATCTACCGGCGACTCGAATTCGGCGCGGCCCCGTCTGCGGCCGAACGGACCGTTTCGGGACGCACCCGGACCAGAAGCCGTCGCGGAGGAGGCAAACCATGGTGCGGTTAATGGCTTAAGCGACACCGAACTCCCTAAATTGAGTGAAGCGCTGAACCCCGCCGACTTCCCAAAAGCTCCCTGCTGGAATGAGTTTGTCCACGTGTAATCCGAATTGTAGCTTGAAGTCAGACTGACATATCGATTTATATTCAGCGAGATGTGCGGCTGAATCGCTATCGAAAAATCCTCCGTGAAGTCGTAGTCCTGCCCGAAGTCGATCAATCCGTTATTCAGGAATATCCGACGAAACACGTATGAATCGGGAAGAAGTCGCAGGACACCGCCCGTCGTATTCGACTCGATCGGCAACAAGGTACTGTTGACGCTGAACCGGTAGGAAAGCGTCGGGTTCAATATTCCGTTGTTCGTCAATCTCCAATCTATGGAGCCTGAGCGTTCAGCCGTGAAGTTCGGAGTCACAACCTGTTGCTGTTGTGTCCATAGTTTCTGGACCGACAGGCTTCTCGAGGCACTCATCGAAAAGCTCAACGAGTTCGGCATATATCTTATCTGGAAGGCCCGATTGTTTCCAAAAGGAATTTTCGAGCGTGATGGGAACGGAGTGAAATATGCCATCGGATCGAATTGCACGGAATACCCCGCGTTGAGGTTCCATGCCCACTGTGTCGCCTTCTCGATCTGCGGACTCCGCTCTTGAGAAGTCCGGGGGTGGTGTTCACATTGCTCTGAGTCTCGAGGGAGTCGTAGAACGTGGAGTCTGCCTGATACGAAGGGAGGTTCATCACAGCGTATCCCTTACGCAAATCTGCACTCGGAGTAGAGACAGGCTGCGAAACGTACACTTCGTAGTCCGTCACGTAGAGGTTCGGGTCCGGCCACTTTGTTCCCGAAGACTGCAGGTATTCTTGATAGCCGGAGGCATAGCTCGTATTGATTAGAAAGTGGTTGGTTGAGTAATCGTAAGCGTGCAGCGAGAAATTCTGGCTCTGTGATCCGCCCATCACGGTCAGGGTCTGGCTTTGAGCCTTCTGCTGACTGGCGAGTGCGGTAATGGAGAGCGGACCGAACTGCAATTTCGATTTGATACCGAACAGTGCCTGGCTCCCTCTTATGAAGCTGTTCGGAGTTGTCATTGAAACATTTCCCGCCTCGATACTCCTAATTATCTCGTCCTTGTAGCCGGTGTACTTAATGTGCAGCTGATTCTCATAATTGAATTGATTCTGCGTATCCCAGTTAGCACCGATGCTCAACTTGTTACCCACAGTGCCGTTCACGTTTATCGAGAGATCCTGGTTGAAATCCGGTGAATTTGTCACGTTTCCCAGCTGAGATAGGCTTTGGGCATTTAGTTTCTGGTTTTCCCAGGCGCCATGGATATCTACTGACCCGGATATTCTCAGATTTATCGTTGGAGGACCGAAAATATTCATCAAAGGATTCTTAGGAATCGGGATGCTTATGTTAGTGACCCCCTGCATGAGGCTTCCGAGTTCACTCGTCTGCCTGGGAGTGTAGGCATGCGCAAGGGTCTGCCAAATTTTCTGAACTGTGTGCTCCTCTTTGAGCCTGATGTACTCTTTCAAACCCACGCGAATCGGTATTCTCACGTCCTTTCCAAGCACGGTCTCCCGGATTCTCACGAACCGGCCGCTCGTGTCAATCTCGGCGCTGTGCTGAATGGCACCCGAATGAAGGAAGAGCGGATAATGGTATGCGGGGAAGATTGAGGCCTGCGGCTGAATGGGCCCCCTGTTCTGCAGCCAGGAAGGGAGATTCACTTGGGCGAGCTGTGTGGTATCTGGCCGAATCGCAGACGTATCTTTCGGCGGTGCAGTGGAAAGAGTGTCTTCTACGTTGCGCAAACCCGGGCTTAACTTAATCGAATGGAGGTTCGACTTGCCCGGGCTGACCGCACGAATTTCGGAAGGGTACAGACTATCATGCGGAGCGGCCTCGACTTGCGCAGCACTCGCTTTTGACCCGGCATCTTCCACCGGGGAATGCCGTGTCTTCCCGAATGAAATAGACGAAGTCCGCACAGATTGAATCGATGCGACCTGCGTGAATGATGGCCTCAACGCACAGGCCGGCGTCCCCATTCGAGATTTGGAAGTTGACAATCCGGAAGGGATTCCTATGCCGTCGACTTCGAGAAGGGTCTTTGCTCCCGAGCTAATCAACAGGACAAGCATCGCCGGGAGCGCGATATGCCGGAGGTGGTGCTTCAGATTCTCCACTATACAAACTATTTACGCTATAATCGTATCAGGCTCTAAAGCCTAACTCTCTATAGCAATCTGTATAGCAGATTCTCCAATTGATTCATTGTCCTGTTCTATGCTGAAAGAAACTATAGAAGGGTTCAGTAAATATCAAGCGAATAAGGAATACTCGCGCCTCGAGCAGCACGGAATCCAGTTGAAAAGACGCCAAAGGATATCATACTTTCACCTGACTCAGCCGCGTCACATCTGAGTATGAAAGTTCACGCTGTTATCCCCTTGATGGTGTTGGTTCTTCGCCGTGCGATGCAGCCGCAGCTTTCGAATCTGTACCTGTTCACGATGCCCTGGGTAAAAACGGATGAAGAGCGTTCGACGACGGCTGAATGGCTGCGCTCGACAGTCCAAACGGAAAAACAACCGGGTCGACGGATTCCCCTGTCGGCCCGATCAACATTCACAACCGTAAATCAGCGCACTTTGAGTCCCAGCTCTTGTGCAAAGAATGAGAGCGCAGCACCTGTATTCCCGACACGTTGGCTGAACGATGCCGTGACGCCGTGCCCCTCATTCATCCTGGTCAGTAACAGAATAGGGTTGTCTGATGTGTTCGCTGCTTGAAGCGCCGCAGCGAATTTCCTCGACTGCCAGGGTGCAACTCGTGGATCGTTGACACCCGTTACCAGAAGGGTTGCCGGATACCTCGTACCTGCTTTGACATGATGATAAGGCGAATACGCGTACAGCCACTCGAAATCCTTTTTCTTGGTGGAAGTGCCGTATTCGCTGATATTGTACTGGCCGTTAGGAAACAGCTCGGCCCTCAGCATATCGTAGATTCCGACGAAGCTGACGACCGCCTTGAACGCTTCCGGATGCTGGGTCAATTCAGCTCCCATAAGGAGCCCGCCGTTCGATCCTCCCATTATCCCAAGATGCTGGCGATCCGTCCAATGGTTACTTACCATTGCTTCGGCAGCGGCATACATGTCATCGAATACGTTTTGCTTCTTTCCGAGCATACCCGCTTCGTGCCATCCCTCTCCGAATTCGTCGCCGCCGCGGATATTCGCATAAGCCAGAACACCGCCGTCCTCCAGCCATGCGAGGTATGCTCCGATAAAATGAGGCGCGGTAGGAATCCCGAAGCCGCCGTAGCCGTAGACAATCGTAGGCCGCTTTCCATTCGGAGTAACGTTGTCCATCGCAAGAACCGTGACCGGAATCTTGGTTCCGTCCTTCGAGACCGCGTCAATTTCCCTGACGGTGACCCTTGAATAATCTCCGGCCGGCTTCACCTGAAAAACATTTTTCACTGCGCCGCTGGATGAATTGTATTGAGCCCACGTCTCCGGAATGGTCCACCCGGAATATGTAATCAACGCTTCGTCGGATTCACCGGATGAAGCTATAATGCCGATGCCTATCCCGGTCGCCGGCAGCTCAACAGTCCTCACGAACTTTCCATCACTGCTGTATTGATCGACTTTCCAATTCGGCCCCAACACACTTGTGATTAGAAGTCCTCCCTTGACCGGAGCGACCGCATTCATCGCCCAATCGCTCTGCGGGACCAGGACTCTCGATTTTCCACCCGGAGTGATAGACAGGAGCTTTCCTCTCGGAGCGCCTGCATATGAAATAACCAGGAGACGGCCGTCGTCCCACGTCGCACCTGCATTTACTTCGGAAGCGACCCGCACATTTGCCGACGTGTCGAGCACTTCCTTCCATTTTCGTTCTCCCGTCCTGACATACACAAAATCCGGGTTTCCGTCGCCGAAATGTACGAACATAGCTGCGTTCCTCGCCCCTCGGGAAGGAACAAAAGTGTATTCGGCAACCTTGGAAAGATCTTTGCCGAATACCAGCCGGTCATCGTTTGCGGGCTGGCCTAACGTGTGGTGATATAGTGCGGCGTAGAACTGGAGTTCGGCTTCGGGGACGGTCCCGGGCAAAGGCAAACGGACATATGTAAAGCCGTGTTCGTTTTCATCCCACACAACACCTGCGGCGGTAGTTCCTCCGCCTGCGTGCGGCAGAGCATCTTTCAAATCTTTTCCTGTCCTGACGTTCACCACATGAATTGTCGTTGCCTCAGTTCCCCCAAAAGCGGCCCCGTAGGCGACGTAGCCTCCATCGGGCGACGGCCAGAACCCGGTGATGGCTTCTCCTTTCTTAGCGTTGGGATTAACCAATACCTTGCTCACACCGTCGGGCCAGGCCTTGTAAGCGATCACCGGCTGAGCCTGCGGAGGGGTGAACTGCATGAAGAAGAGCGTGCCGTCGACAAGCTTGGGTGAGAATTGTTCGGCCGAAGTGATGGAAAGCTCTTTGACCCGCTTTACCAGCGGCTCCCCTTCCGGAAAACTGGACAGCACCTTATCGGTAAATGCATTCTGCCGATTGATCCATTGTTTCACTTTGGGAGATGAACCGTTTTCGAGCCAGCGGTATGGATCGGCGACGACTGTGCCGAAATATGAAGCAGTGATCGTGTCTCTTGCTGTTTTTGGTGCTTCGGCATTAGGATTCGAGCTGCATCCTGCCAGCCAGATTGAAAACGATGCGAATAAGATTGAAAACATCTTTCCTTTCATGCTCCGCTCCTTTGTTCCGAATGTGTGTGATTGAATCTCTTAGTTGAGAATAGTCAGGGTCAAAGAATCCCGGTTAACTTCAACATATGCTTTTGATGCGTCCTTACCGTTATGTTAACCGCGATGGCAGCCGCAATAACGATAGCGCCAACAGCGATCAGAAGCAGCTGTTGTGTGCCCACTTTTCCCTCCCTCGCACCTCCATCACAAATCAATTCAGGAATGGCGACAATCACTACCGGCGACATTGTGGACATCCCCTTGAGGTAATTTTCCTAACTCGAGATTACACTAGCCAATCCAAAACAGAACTACAATGACAGCGCTGCCGGGTTCTCCAGTATCTTCTTCAAAGTCTGCATGAACCGCGCGGCCATTGCGCCGTCGACCACGCGGTGATCGGATGACAGCGTCATCCTCATACGCTTCCCTATCTTGATCTGACCGTCCTCGACAACCGGCTTCTCCACAATCGCCCCAACTGCAAGAATGGCCGCCTCAGGAGGATTGATTATCGCGGTGAACTCGTCCACCCCGAACATGCCTAGATTGCTCACCGTAAATGTGCTTCCTGAGTATTCCTCAGGCCTCAGTTTTCTTTCCCTCGCACGGGCCGCAATGTCCCTTGCTTCGTCGGAAATGTCCTGCAGGCCTTTCTTGTCGACATTGCGTATCACCGGCGTAATCAAGCCTTCGTCGATCGCAACAGCAACCCCTATGTGAATGTCGCCGAATATCCTGATCTTGTCCTTCATAAACGTTGCGTTCACCTCCGGATGCTGCTTCAGCGCTGTCGCACAAGCCTTCACAATGATGTCATTGAAGCTGATCTTATTTCCATTGTTCCCGGCAATGGGAGAAAGGTTGTTCAAAGATTCCCGGAATGCAATCGCATTTTCCATCTTGACTTCCACGGTAAGGAAGAAGTGCGGCGCCTCGACGTTGCTCTGGCTCAGCCGCTTCGCGATAGATTCGCGCATCATGGTGAGGGGCTGATCCGTAAATTCTCCGGACGATACCACACGCGGACTACTCCTTGCTGATCCCGGGACGAACGCCTCTATGTCACGCCTGACAACACGACCCCTTGTCCCCGTTCCCTTCACGTTTCCAATGTCGATACCACGTTCCTTGGCCAGCCTCTTGGCAAGTGGTGACGCCTTCATCCTGCTGTCACCTTTAGACGACATCGCCTTTCCTGGTTCCGGCGGCGCAGTGGCGGAAACGGTCTGCGTAGCCTGGGCCGAAGGGGCTGCTGTGGGCTGCTGCGCGGCCGGTTGACCGGTACCTTCTTCACCTGCCGAAGTCTGTGGCTCCGCCGCTATGGACGACACATCCTCCCCCTGCTCACCGAGTATCCCGAGCAGTCCTCCCACAGGAACGCGATCCCCCTCTTTTGCAACGATCTTCAGAAGAGTGCCTTCATCATAAGCTTCCATATCCATGTTCGCTTTATCGGTCTCGACTTCAGCAATAACGTCGCCCGGAGAGACTGTCTCTCCTTCCTTCTTCAACCATTTTATAATTCTTCCGGTGTCCATCGTATCACTGAGCTTGGGCATCTGGATTTTTGTTGCCATTTCTGGTTTGCTCCTTCAAAACTCTTCGGAAATTGTTAAATGAACAGTCGTTCTATAATACAAGCCGGCTCCATTTTCTCCAGCGCCGGGGCCCCGGGCGATCGCTGTCGCGTCCCGGTATGGCGGGTTTATTCTCTGTAAAGAACCCTCTTCGCGGCCGCAACGACCTTCTCGGGTGTCGGCATCACGTTGTGTTCCAGCGTCTTATTGTAAGGCATCGGGACATCTTCTGAAGAGACCAGTTCAACAGGCGCATCCAGATAATCGAACGCCTTTGAAGACACACGATAGGCTATCTCACTCCCTGCGCTCGCGAAAGGCCATGTGTCCGTGACCACAACACACCTGTTTGTTTTCTTCACACTTTCGATGATCGTCTGATCGTCGAGGGGACGGATTGTCATGGGATCGAGGATCTCCGCCTCGATTCCCTCCTTGGCAAGGTTTGCTGCGGCGTTCAGCGCAACCCCGAGCATTTTGGAGTAGGCGACAATCGTTACGTCCTTGCCCTGCCGCTTCATATCTGTCTTTCCGAGCGGAATCGTGTACTCCCCTTCGGGCACTTCCCCTTTCTGTCCATACATCACTTCGCTTTCCATAAAGAGAACGGGATTGTCGTCCCTGATGGCCGACTTCAAAAGACCTTTCGCATCTTTCGGTGTCCCCGGCAAAACGACTTTCAGTCCCGGCACGTGAGCATAGATGCTCTCCAGAGCCTGCGAATGCGTAGCCGCAAGCTGATGAGCCGGCCCGTTCGGACCGCGGATCACCATCGGCACCTTCAACTGCCCGCCGGACATGTGGCGCATCTTTGCGGCGTTGTTTACTATTTGATCAAACGCAACAAGCGAGAAGTTGAAAGTCATCACTTCGACTATCGGCCTGAGGCCAACCATCGCCGCGCCGACTCCAAGCCCCGTGAAACCAGATTCCGATATCGGGGCATCAACCACCCGCTGGGCGCCAAATTTCTGGAGAAGACCCAGGGTCACCTTGTAGGCACCCTGATACTGTGCAACCTCCTCACCGACAATAAAAACCGAATCATCGCGTTCCATCTCTTCCGCAAGTGCCTGGTTGAGCGCTTCCCTGAATGTTATTTCGGGCATTTATCGAGACTCCTGATTGTTAATATCAGATTATACGTAGATGTCGTCGTACATCGATTCAAGCGGCGGTTCAGGACTGTTCTCAGCGAACTCCACACATTCCGCAATCGATTTCCTCACATCGGAATCGACCTTGTCGATCTCCTTTTGGGTCGCAATCTTCTCCTCAAGAAGGAAACTTTTCATCTGTTCGATCGGGTCGCGCCTCTTCTCTTCCTCTACTTCCTGTTTGGTCCTGTAGATCGAATCCGGGTCCGACATCGAATGACCGCGGTAACGATACGTCCTCAATTCGAGCAGGGTCGGCAGGCTCAACTCACGAGCTTTCTTGGCCGCCTCTTTTATCGCGTCGTAAACCGAAAACACATTCATTCCGTCGGCTACCATTCCCTCGATGCCGTACGAACAACCTCTCTTGTACAGGTCCGTGACTGCGGAAGCTCGTTCTACCGCGGTGCCCATTCCGTACATATTGTTTTCGATGATGTACACAACCGGCAGCTTCCACAAAGCGGCCAAGTTAAGTGACTCATGGAAACTTCCCTGATTCGTTGCAGCGTCACCGAGGAACGTGAGGCAGATACGATCTTCTTTTCGGTATTTTATCTTGAAGGCGATGCCGGTTCCGAGAGGAATCTGTCCACCCACAATGGCGTGACCGCCCATCATGTGCTTCTCAGCATTGAAGAAATGCATCGACCCGCCTTTTCCTTTGCTCGTACCGTTGTACTTGCCGAAAAGCTCGGCCATAAGCAGCTTAGGGTCGGTACCTTTCGCAATTGCATGACCGTGGTCCCGGTAAGCCGTTATCAGATAGTCATCCTCCCTGATCGCTGCTGCCGTGCCGACTGCAACAGCTTCCTGTCCGATGTATAGGTGAAGAAAGCCGCTGATTTTCTGCATGCTGTATGCCTTGGCCGCCGCCTCTTCGAAGCGTCGAATAAGTACCAGGGTGTGATACATCTCTACCAATTTATTCCTGCCTAAACTCAAATATTCTTCTCTCAAAGACCCTTCGGGCGTATTGGTCTCGACTTCGAAATTGCTCATCTATCTATCTCCGTGATTTCTTATCATACTATCTGCTCATCGGCATGGTACGAGCTTCGAACCAGTGGTCCCGATTCGACAAACTTGAATCCCATTTCAAGTCCGGTACGTTTGTACATCGCAAACTCGTCCGGCGTAACGTATCGGTCTATCGGAAGGTGCTCCTTGGTTGGCTGAAGGTACTGTCCGACCGTGAGTATGTCCACTTGAGACTTCCTCAGGTCCTTCATTACCTCCAGCACTTCCTCCGGTTTCTCACCGATCCCGACCATCACGCCGCTTTTTGTAACCAAGCCGCGTTCTTTGAAATATTCCAAAACCTCCAGCGACCTCCCGTACTTCGCCTGCGGTCTAACGACGCTATACAGACGGGGTACCGTCTCAACATTGTGGTTCAAAATATCGGGTGCAGCATCCACAACTATGTCGAGGGCCAGCTTCTCACCTTTGAAATCCGGAATCAGGATTTCAATTCTGCATTTCGGCTGTACTATCCTGATCTGCCTGATAGTCTCGGCAAAAATCGAGGCACCGCCGTCGTGCAGCTCGTCGCGATTAACCGAAGTGATAACTACATGCCGGAGTTTCATCGAGCCGACGGCCTCTGCGACCCGGCGGGGTTCGTCCGTGTCGAGCTCTGTCGGGCGTCCTGTTTTCACCGCACAGAACCCGCAGCTCCGGGTACACACGTCGCCGAGTATCATGAAGGTCGCCGTCCCGCGTCCCCAGCACTCTCCTAGGTTAGGGCACCGTGCTTCTTCACAAACCGTGTGAAGCTTCTTCCCTCTCATAAGGCCTAACAGCCGGGTATAGTTTTCGCCGTAAGGGAGTTTGGCGCGTATCCACTCCGGTCTTCTTGGCTGAGGTTTCTCTTTACTTACTGTTTCTTCTTTGACGTCTATCATAGTTCAAACCCGAAAAGGAAAATTAGAGACCTTCTCTTCCATTCATTTCACTATTTATTCCATTATTCCAACATTCCGCAATTCCGTCAGGAGGATCCAGCGAAATTTGTTCCATTATCAAGATACCTGTTTGGTGTCGTAGTTTTCCAGATAATCTACGATTCTCTCAAGGAATTGTCCGCCAAGCGCTCCGTCCACAAGCCTGTGATCGAACGAGAGGGTCAGGAATCCCATCTGCCTGATGGCAATGGCATCGTTGATAACCACCGGTCTTTTCTTTACCGCCCCGACGCCGAGGATGGCGACATTGGGCTGGTTTATGATCGGCGTTCCCATCAGGTTTCCGAATACGCCGTAGTTCGTGATCGAGAACGTCGAGCCGGTCGCATCCTCGCCCGTTAGCCGCTTCGTTCTGGCGCGAGTCGCAAGGTCCCTGATAGCTCTTGCCAACCCGAGGACGTTCTTCTCTTCCGCTCCCTTCACTACCGGCACCAGAAGCCCGGTGGTCTCCAGGGCAACCGCGATTCCAAGATTCACGTAATCGTGCTGGATTATGTTCGCTCCGTCAATACTGCTGTTTACCAGGGGGAAATCCTTCAAGGCTTTAATCGCCGCGTGAGCGATGAAAGGCATGAACGTCAGCTGGAAGCCTTCTCTCTTCCTGAATTCCTCTCCCGCGTGCGATATATAATCGGCGATTCGTGTCATGTCTACTTCGGTTATCGCGGCAACATGGACCGAGGTGTCCCGGCTCGCGGTCATGTGGTTCATGATGCGCTGCCGCATGTTGTCCATCGGGATTATCTGCTCCCGGCTGGAACCGTATTTCGCCTGAGGAGCTGCAGGATGACCGGAAGGCGCCTTCGAAGCCCTGGGCGTGGAGGTGGTTCGGTTTTCGATGTATCGTTTGACGTCTTCTTTCGTCACGCGTCCGCCTGCACCTGTTCCATCGACATCCGTCAACTCGTCCAGCGGAATACCTTCTGCCTTTGCGATGCTCTTGACGAGAGGCGATAAGAATCTGTCTCCATTTTGTCCGTGCGACGACGCCGCTTTGTGACCTCGTTCGGCAGCCGGCTCGTAAGAGCGGGATTCCTCGACGCTACTTACCTGCCGCTCGGCAGATTCGGGTTCCGAACGCTCTTCTACCATTGTCGCTTCGGCGCCCGAGTCGGTTTCGATATATGCGATAACCGCACCTACCTCGGCCATTTCCTGTTCCTGTACCAGAATCCTATCGAGAATCCCGGCGGCCGAAGACGGTATTTCCGTATCTACCTTATCGGTGCTGATCTCGAGGAGGACTTCGTCACGCTCGATCCTCTCGCCCTTTTTTTTATGCCATTTCACAATCTTGCCTTCGGTGATGCTTTCACCCATTTTCGGCATCAAGACCTCGACCTGCATGGTAGCTCCTCCTGCTTAATAACCGGCAAGTTCTTCGAGAGCGTTCAGGACCTGCGCCTCGGTCGGAAGAATCGAAGGCTCTAGGGAAGGACTGTACGGGATCGGGGAATCCTTGGACGTGACCCTTCTTATCGGCGCATCAAGATATTCGAATGCTTCATCGGCAATGACGCTTGCGACCTCGGCTGCAAATCCACTCGTCCGCGTATCCTCACTCAGAACGAGGACCTTATTCGTCTTCCTGACACTCTCCAGTACTGTCTCTTTGTCGAACGGAACTATGGTGCGAAGATCCACGACTTCAACCTCCACTCCGTGTTCCCCCATTTTCTTTGATGCGTTCAGCGCCAGGTAGACCATCGAGCCGTATGTTACGACAGTGATGTCCGTTCCCTCCCTGCGCACGGCAGCTTTGCCGAACGGGATCAGGTATTCGTCATCAGGTTCGGGACTCATCGCATAGCTCTGACGATAAAGACCTTTGTGCTCGAGAAAGAGGACCGGGTCTTCCATCCTGATCGCTGCCTTCAGCAGGCCCTTGGCATCGGCTGAAGTGGAAGGATATGCGATATATAGCCCAGGGCAATGTGCGAACAGGCTTTCGATGCTCTGGCTGTGATAGTGACCGCCATGTATGTATCCCCCAACCGGCACGCGAATGACCATCGGACAGGCCCAACTGTTGTTGGATCGATACCTCAACATCCCAACCTCGTTTCTGAGCTGCATCATGGCGGGGAATATGTAGTCCGCAAACTGTATCTCGACCACCGGCTTGAAGCCGCGAACAGCGGCACCGAGTGCGGTGCCTATGATGCTTGCTTCCGCAAGCTGCGAGTTGAAGACCCTGTCTCGCCCGAATTTCGTGGAGAGGCCTTTAGTAGCCGTGAAGACTCCACCCTTTCCGTCCTCGACGTCCTCACCCCAGATCAGTATTTTCGGGTTTCTCAGCATCTCTTCGTGGAGCGCATGATTTATCGCATCCACCATTACAATCCGCTTGCCGGAGGGAACATTCTTTTCGAATTCAAAATCAGAATAAGTCTCCGGCGAAGCAAACAGATGTGAAGTCACGGTAGACGGATCCGGAAGCGGACGCGATTCGGCCCAATCGGCCGCGTCATCAACGCGCTTCTTGATCTCTTTCCGGGCAGATTCCAGCTCGGTTGGTGTGAAGATCTGCTCGGAGACCAGAAGATTCTCCATTACGAGAATCGGGTCGCGTGCATGGTCTTTCTCGATTTCATCCTTGGGCCTGTATTTCCTGTCGTCATCAGACGAAGAGTGGGAGAGAAGTCTTACTACATCTGCCACAATTATGCTCGGCCCCTCGCCCCGCCTGGCTCGCGCAACCGCTTCCCTGGCTGCGCCGTAACTCTCACGAAAATCGGTGCCGTCTACCTTGTACCGCGCGAGGTTCTGGTAACCCTTCGCTATTTCATAAACTGAGCCGCCGGCAGTCTGCTGCCATTCCGGGACACTGATGGCATAATGGTTATCCTCAACACAGAATATCACAGGGAGCTTCTCTCTCGATGCCCAGTTCAAAGCCTCAGAAAATTCCCCTTCGCTCGTTGCCCCTTCGCCCGACGAGACGTACACAACCTGATCCTTGCCGTCCTTCACGCAGGCCATCGCCGTGCCGACGGCCTGAAGAAACTGGGTCCCGGTCGGACTCGACTGGGTCGGGATATTCAACGACGGCTTGCCGTAGTGACCCGGCATCTGCCGGCCGCCGGTCATCACATCCTCGGCCCTGTGAAGCTCGGCAAGCATAACCTCTTCAGGCGTAAATCCTATACCGACTGCAAAGCAGAGTCCGCGGTAGTAGGGATAAGCCCAGTCATAACCCGGCTTCAGGTTCATGGCACACGCAACCTGGATCGCCTCGTGTCCCGAACCGCCTATATGGAAAAAAGCCTTTCCCTGTTTCAACAGGGCAAGCTCCTTCTCGTCCAGCCGGCGCGAGAGAAGCATGAGCTTGTAGGCATTAACAAGCTGTTCGTGAGTCAGCAGGCCGTTCATCGGTTCGACGGCAACGGTACTCTTGCCGTTCGATTTCTCCGCCTGTTTGACGTCTTTCTTAGTTGGAGACATGTTCTTTCTCCATCGCTATCTGAGATTCTTGGATAAGTTTCTCAAGGCTTGTGCGTGCAGTTTCTGTTTGAAAGACTTCCGCAAATTTCTTCTCAACTATGTCCTTCACTTCCTCAATGTCGACAGCTCTATCGAGTAGTTGCGAGAGCGACGTGACGCCTTTGTGAAAGATACCGCACGGAATGATCCTGCCGAAGTAGGAGAGATCCGTGTTGATGTTGAAAGCAAAGCCGTGCATCGTAACCCAGCGGCTGACCTTCACACCTATCGCGCAAATCTTCTCGTCGCCTACCCACACTCCGGTGTACTCGGGCTCCCGTTGAGCCGCGACGCCGTAATGATCCAGGGTTCTGATTACAACCTCCTCGAGATCCCGAAGGTAGCGGTGGACATCATGGTAATGATCGTTGAGATCGATAATCGGGTAGCAGACAAGCTGTCCCGGACCGTGATAAGTGATGTCTCCGCCGCGGTCAATTTTGAACAGGCTTACGTTTTTCTCTCGAAGCTCATTTTCCGTTGCGAGCAGGTGATCGTCACCGCCCGATTTTCCGATCGTGTAGGTATTGGAATGCTCCGTGAAAATTATCGTGTCGGGAATCTTCTGCTCAACCCTCGCTTGATGTAGGGCCTTCTGCAATTCCCAAGCATAACCGTATTCAGTCGTGCCTATATCTAAAAGTAGTGCCTTTCTCAATTCGCTCTAGATGTCTATTGCGTGCCCAAGCGCATCTTCAGCCGCTTCCATGACGGCTTCACTCAGCGTCGGGTGCGCATGGACAGTTCTAATAATCTCGTATGGCGTCGTTTCGAGCTTCTTCGCAACTCCCAGTTCTGCAATGAGTTCCGTCGCGCCGTGTCCGATAATATGAGCACCCAAGAGTTCGCCATATTTTTTGTCAAACACCAATTTGACGAAGCCAACTGCCTCGTTCGTCGCAATTGCCTTTCCATTAGCTGTGAACGGAAACCGGCCTATCTTAGTTTCATAACCTTGCTCCTTTGCCCTGGCTTCCGTCAGCCCGATGCTCGCCACCTGCGGCTGGCAATAGGTACACCCCGGGATGCTGTTGTAGTCGAGCTCCTCGGTTTCCTCACCGGCTATCCGCTCGACGCATCTTATGCCTTCTGCCGACGCAACATGCGCGAGCCAGGGCGGGCCAATTACATCGCCGATAGCGTAAACACCGTCGACAGCTGTCTTATAGTCGGACTTGTCGACCTGTACCCACGATTTCTCGACCTTTACGCCGATGTTCTCAAGGCCGATGCCGTCCGTGTTTCCCTGTATGCCGATCGCCACGAGTGCTATCTCTGCTTTGAGTTCCTGCGAGCCCTTCTTGTTGGATATCTTTACTGAAACTCCATCGCCTGCAGCAGCCGCGGACTCAACTTTCGTGTCTGTCAGGATGTCGATCCCCTGCTTCTTGAATTCCCTCTCGAGCTGAGCAGTGACTTCAACATCCTCCACAGGAAGGATGTTGGGCATCATTTCGACGAGAGTTATCTTTGTGCCGAAAGCGTTGTAGAAGTAGGCGAACTCCGCCCCTATTGCACCCGCACCGATAATTATCATCGTCTTCGGAATGGATTCCAGCAGCATCGCTTCGGTGCTAGTGACAATTTTCTTTCTGTCTATCTTGATACCGGGCAGCTCGCGCGGACGTGCTCCCGTAGAAATTATGATATTTTTCCCTTCTACCTGTGCGGTTTCTTTCCCGTGATTGTCGGAAACGGAGAGCGTATTCTTATTAATGAATTTCCCTGTCCCGCTGATCTTCTCGATCTTGTTTTTCTTGAATAAGTACTCCACGCCCTGGGAAAGTCTGTTTGCCGCGTCCCTGCTTCTCTTTATCACTTTCTTGAAATCAACTTTCAGATTGTCATATGAAATTCCGTAGTCTTTCGACTCCTTGAAGTTCCACATCACTTCGGCGCTCTTGAGAAGGGCTTTCGAGGGAATGCAGCCCCAGTTAAGACAAATCCCGCCAAGCCTGTCGCGTTCGATGCAACCTACTTTCATTCCGAGTTGCGCCGCTCTGATCGCCGCGACGTATCCTCCGGGGCCGCTGCCAAGTATTACAAGGTCATACTTCTTTGATTCAGCCATTTTTTCTCCTCTGAAGTTGAGTACAGTCCGAAGCCACAGGACTGTTCTTATGCAGGTTTTCTAATCTATCTTCGTCTTTCGGGGATCTCCCTATTCACGAAACGGTTTCGTAAGTGTTCACTGTGACTGCCGAAAAATATAACTGAAATGGGGCCTTTAAATCAAACTAACACCTGCCGAACGATAGCTTCACTTAAGAACAACAAAACATTTGAGTAAGAAATTGCAAACTGCACCGGGAATTTGTGAGCTTCCATCCGACTTTTCGTCCGGAGAAAGGCGGGTTGAAAGGGGCAGGTCGAAGAATAATGCTCTTATATAGGTTCAATCATGAACTCGATAAGCAGTGAGAGTTCAAAGCCTACACGTTGCAGATACGCTGAAGAAAACCTGGAATGGGTGGGTAAGGTTTCAGGTGTTTGAATTGCAGTCCACAAGCCTGAGCTTGATTCTGAAAGTCGATCCCTTGCCCGTCTTGCTGTCCTTCAGGAATATCTGCCCGCCGTGGTAAGACTCTATGATGCGCTTGGCAAGACTCAGCCCCAGTCCCCATCCTCTCTTCTTTGTGGAGTAACCAGGCCGGAAGACATCCCGTCTGAATTTCATATTGATTCCTTTTCCGGTGTCCGAGACGTCGATGGCCACTAACTGGTCTTCTCTTGAAATATGCACAGTAATACTGCCTTCTCTATCTTCAGTTGCATCGAGCGCATTTTTTATAAGGTTCTCAAGCACCCACTCGAACAGCTCCGGGTTCAACTTCGCGCAGAGGGTCTCATCGCCGGTCAGCGACAACGAGACCGTCTTGCCTGTTTGCGGGATGCGCTTGCGAAAATAATCGAAGACGTTACCGATAACTTCTGCCGGCCGGACTTTTCGCAGCTCCGGGAGTGACCCGATCCGGGAAAACCTCATCGCTACCTTGTTAAGGCGATTAAGGTCCTGTTCTATATCCGATAGTATTTCAGATTTTCGATCGTCGTCAACATCTGACTTCAGAAGCTCTGTCCACCCCATCAGGCTGGAGAGGGGCGTACCGAGCTGGTGAGCGGTTTCCCTAGCCATGCCCACCCAGATGTTAGACTGCTCACTGCGTTTGATGTAACTGAATGCAACATAGCTGATCAGGATGAAGAGCCCGGCAACTGCAAATTCAACATAAGGGACGTAACGAAGCTGAGCAACCAGATTCGACTCACCATAATGAACATAGTTCAGGACGATAGGACCGGCGGAGACCTTGATGGGTTGGTCTTCCTTGTCCATCTGCTTTATCAGTCCGACGAGATAGTCGTACTGCTTCCGGACAGATTTTGTCGTGTCAAGTTTGATGTTTCTAATATTACGGGCGTATGGCTCGATGGGCTGATCATGACTGTCCGTGAGAATCATCGGAAAATCTATCGAGCTCAGAACATCGTCGAAAATGAAGCTATAGTCCTGGTATGATGATGAGTCGCTGGCCAGGTATTGAAGCGAGCGGGCGTAAAGATGAGCGGTTCTTGCTTCGCGCTCGATCAGCCGATGCACTATCGATTGTGTGTAGACAAGAATCCCGGCAGCAATCAGGGCGGCAAATGCCAACAACCCGGCTTTAATATTGACAGAAGAAGGATTCGAAGACGCCATCTTTTTGGAGTATAAACCCGACAAGCTCCAGTTTCAAGACAGCTTGGAACACCGTCACGCGTCGCCGGTAGCGAGTGCGCATTGCCCTGGATTCCGATTCTGGTTCCGGGTTAGAACATCGACCGACCGGTCGACGCAGCGTTATTGCCCGATGTATCTAACAGCCGTTCTCTACATCAAATATTTCTAGAGGATGTCCGGACGGCGTATCCAGTTCCCGTTATCCTTGATTAGGTGCCGTCAAAAGGTTAAATTCAGTTTGATTTCTACTATATAAGTGCCTATGACACACGAACTTACTCAAAGAGAAAGAGAGGTGTTGCGGGCGGTCGTACACAATTTCATACTCACGGCGACCCCTGTAGCCTCAAAATTCATAGCTCAGAAGCCTGACGTCGATCTAAGCCCGGCTTCAATCAGACACGTCATGGCACAACTTGAGGAGCAAGGATATCTTAACCACCCGCACACGTCAGCTGGCCGAGTCCCGACGGACAAGGGATACAGGTTCTACCTGGATTCTCTCATGTCGCTCGAAGAGCTCCGGGAGGACGAGCAGGCGCGCATAGCCCTGGGATTAGATGCTCCTTTCGATTCCACTGAGCTCTTGAGCGAAGCTTCCAAACTGCTGGGAAAAGTATCGAGACAGCTGAGCCTTGTCTCCGCACCCTACATGGGAGACGCCGTCCTGACAAAGCTAGAGCTGATATCTTTGAACCGCTCGAAGATACTCGTCGTGTTGTCACTCAAGACGGGACTGATAAAGACGATCGTCATGGAAATCGAATCGGAGGTGAAGCCCGATCGTCTCGGGAATGTGAACTCCCTGCTGAACGAACGGCTGGCCGGTCTGAAGCTCTCCGAAATTCGTGAGACGATATTTGAACGGGTCGGCGATTATGCCGACGAGGAGGTCATAAGCAGGTTCACGAGCATGCGTGAGAAGATCTTTTCCGCCAGGCCTGAGCCGGACAAAGTTCACATCGGGATGCCTCAAGGGCTTCTGTCACATCCTGAGTTTGACCTGCCCGAGAACCTCAGGGGAATTCTGGAAATCCTGGGAGACGAGGACGTCATACTTCACATCCTGGAGAAGGGCGCCGCCAGCGAACCTGTGACCGTGAAGGTCGGGAGCGAGAACGAGGATGAGAAGCTTAAGGACTACAGTCTGATAACGGCGCGCTATGAAACGAGCGGGGTCAAAGGAACGGTGGGCATAGTCGGTCCGCGGCGGATGCAGTATTCGCGCCTGATACCGCTGGTGGATTTTGTCGCCAAGGTCATTACAAGCAAATTCGAATAATAAATCGTCGTGTTTGAGAAATGGACGATAAGGAACAAAACGAGGACAAAGAACGCCAAATGAGTGAACAGAAAAGAGAGGCTGGACAGCCGCGGGAAACAGAAGAACCACTGTCGGCACCCGGCACCGAAAACGAGCTCGAAACCGATCTGGAGAAGATGCAGAAGCAATTGGCGGAGTCTGAGACTCTCATAGCTTCGTATAAAGACCAGCTGCTGAGACTTGCCGCGGATTTCGAGAATTTCAGGAAAAGAGTGGAAATCGATAAAGCGGATTTCGTCAAATTCTCAAATGAGAAGATCATGAGGGATTTACTTCCTATCCTCGACGACTTCAACAGGGCCCTCGCAAACGGGCAGTCAAAATCCGACTTTGAGTCTTTCTATAAGGGAATCGAGATGATCCATCAGAAGCTCTACAAGCTTCTAGAAGACAAAGGGCTGAAACCTATCGAGTCAGTCGGCAAGGAATTCGACGTCATGTATCACGATGTACTGATGCAGGTGCAGCGTCCCGACGTTAAGCCCCACACTATAGTAGAGGAAGTAGAGCGGGGTTACATGCTGCACGGTAAGGTAATCAAACATGCGAAAGTAATAGTAGCCGCGGATAGTCCGGAGCACCCGGAATCCACGGACGAGAACCGACCTAGTTAAGGAACGAGATGGCAAAAAGAGATTACTATGACGTTTTAGGCTTGTCGAGAAGTGCATCCGTCGACGATATCAAGAAGGCATATCGGAAACTCGCGATGCAATATCATCCCGATCGCAACCCCGGGAACAAACAGGCCGAAGAAAAATTCAAGGAGGCAACGGAGGCATACGAAGTCCTGAGTGACCAGGACAAGCGCTCCCGCTACGACAGGTTCGGCCATGAAGGCGTCAGACAGGGTGCCGATTTTCACGACTGGACCAACACGAATGCTAACGACATCTTCACGGTGTTCAACGATATATTCGGAGGCGGACTCGGCGGATCGATATTCGGTGATTTCTTCGGCGGAGGCACGCGAACGAGGTCACGCTCAGGCGCATCAACGGGTGAAAGAGGAAGCGATCTGAAGATTTCCGTCAAGCTGACGCTTGAAGAGATTTCCACAGGAATAGATAAAAAGATCAAAATAAAGCGTCAGGAGAAATGCCAGACTTGCGGAGGCTCGGGTGCAAAGTCCGGCTCCGGCATGTCGACGTGCCCGACATGCGGAGGGAGCGGTGAGATACGGAAAGCAACCAGGACTATGTTCGGCCAGTTTGTCAACATCGTTCAATGCTCTACATGCGGAGGAATCGGCAAGATAATAAAGGAGCCCTGCCCCGCATGCGGGGGCACTGGCCGGTTAAACGGCGAATCTACTATCAAGGTAAAGATCCCCCCGGGAGTCGGTGAAGGGAACTACCTGACCCTTCGCGGTGAGGGGAACGCCGGACGACGCGGCGGACCTAACGGAGATCTCATTGTGGTAATTGAAGAGGCTGCCCACGAGCATTTCAAGCGGGACGGCGACGACATTATTTTTGAGCTCGAACTCAGCTTCCCTGAGGCAGCACTCGGAAGTGAAGTCGAGGTCCCGACTCTCATCGGCAGGGCGAAACTGAAAATCGAGCCCGGCATTCAATCGGGGAAAATTCTGAGGATGCGAGAAAAGGGCCTCCCCCATTTGAACGGGTACGGCAAAGGCGACCAGCTCGTGACCATAAGTGTTTACACCCCGACAAAGCTGAGCCAGCGTGACAAGGATTTGCTGAAAGATCTCGGTCGTTCTTCTAACATCAGGCCGCCGTCCAGAAACGGCAAGACGGCTGACTGAAACCATCTCACACCGGCCCCGACAACTCGCTCAGATTGACTTGCGGGCTGTTTTTCCCGATATTCCCTTTAGAATCCGACTGATACTATATTGAATTGAAATGTTACGCAAGGTAGTTCGCATCATCCAGGAAAAGTTCGGTCTCACAAAGAGCGAAGCCGGAGTCATACTTTTCCTTGCGTTCGGCTTGGTTCTTGGAGGTGTCGCGAAGTTTCTTGATCTCGGCAAATCTACCGAAAGATATGATTTCAGCGACTCGGACTCTTTTTTCGCCGCCGCCTCATCAAAGATAGACTCCGCTATCGCTGCGGAGGAGGACACAGGCAAGAGCGCGTCGCCAGTGAGCGGGAGGAAGGAAGCATTGGCGACATCCCCCGTTGATTTGAACAGGGCCGGACTGAACGACCTTGTAGCCGTGCCGGGAATCGGGAGTGTAACCGCACAGAGGATTATCGACTACAGGACCGCGAACGGAAGATTCACAACTGTAGACGATCTGCTGAAGGTAAAAGGAATCGGCGCTAAGAAACTTGAACAGATAAAACGGTACGTGAGAGCGGACTAGATGGAACAATACAGAATAGTTCTCGGACTCGAGATAGGAGAAGGCTTCCTGCGGGCCGCTGAAGTGGAACACAGGGAGGGCGAGTTCTTCCTTTCGAGAATTGCCCGGCGAAAATTGGACAGCCTGAAAGTGGACGACCTGGTGCAGGCTATCTCTCTGCTCATTAATGAAGAAGCGATTCTAAGCCGGATCGTGTCCGCTGCAATCGATTCGAGGCTCCTGGATAAGGACACGATCGACGTCGACTCAGATCTGCGGCATGATGAGGTAGTGAACTTTCTCGAAGCGGAAACAGCTTTTCACCGCGGCCTGACTGAAAAACAATATCGGCCTGCGTATGACGTGCTGAAGATCAAGGGGAACTCCTACAAGGAGGTGTTCTATGCGGCAGTTGAGAAGGAGCTCCTGAGCTCGCTCAAGAATGCATGTACAAGATGCGGCCTCGATCTCCATTTCATCGACCTGGATCACTCTTGCAGCGAACTCGCGGTGAACAAACTTGTTCAATCTGCCGAAAACAACTACGTGCTCATCACAGTGAAAGAGAAGCAGATCGAAGGCAGCTTCTGCCGAAAAGGCGAACGGGTCACATATAAGTATGTCCGGTATGCAGACGAGCCGTTCTATTTCGTTACCAAGCTGGCAAACGATCTGGAGTCCCTGGCTGACGATTACGCCGAGAAGATATACATCACCGGAACGGCGGCAGACGGCTTCTTGATCGATCTACTTCAGAAGAGCGCCGATGAGCGGTATGAGCTATTACTGCCGGGTCAGAGGCTGCTTCTCTCACCGGTAGTCTCCACAAACCAGGAACTCAATCCCCTTCCCCATTACTTCTCCTCAGTTATCGGCGCAGCGCTGAAATAGAGATGAGAATTACAGGCGGAACACTTAGAAGCAGAAAACTGCTGTCGATCGAATCTGCGAAGTTAAGGCCCGCAACAGACAGACTCCGCGAAACGATGTTTGCTATCGTGATGAACATCGTTGATCTGGAAGGTGCCGCAGTGCTCGACCTGTATGCAGGCACAGGAAGCGTCGGCTTCGAGGCAGTCAGCAGGGGAGCCGGGCGCGCCGTCTTTGTAGAAGCTGACCCGAAGATAGCAGGCGTACTCAGGAGAAATGCCATCGCACTCGGAGTACCGGAAACATGCGATGTCAGAGTAATGAAAGTCGAGAGGTTCCTCAGGATAAACAGCGACCAATTCGACGTTGTGTTCGTCGATCCTCCGTATGCTGTCAACGCGTCAACCGACAGCATCATTGATAAGATCCTCTCAAGCGGAGCCGTCGGCAAATCGGGGCTCATCTGCGTCGAACACTCCAAGTCATATTCACCGGATCCTTCCCTGTTGATTCGACAGAAGATTTTTGGTTCAACTATGCTGTCCCTTTTAAAGCCGGAGAAAAAATGTCTAAATTGATCCCCCTGGAAAAAGTAGTGATATACCCGGGCACTTTCGATCCGGTTACATACGGTCATGTCGACGTTGCCAAACGTGCCGCCCAATTGTTTGACAGAGTCATAATCTGCGTCGCGGTTAATACGCTGAAGGCCCCACTGTTTTCGGGAGCGGAGCGCGTCAGGCTCATAGAGCAGGCAGTGAAAGACATCCGTAATATCGACGTGGAAAAATTCGAGGGGCTGCTGGTCGACTATGCCCTCGAAAAAAAGGCCAACGCAATCGTCCGCGGGTTGAGGGCCGTGTCCGACTTCGAATATGAGTTCCAGATGGCGTTGACAAACAGGAAGTTGAGCGCGGACATCGACACGGTCTTTCTCATGCCGGACGAGAAGTACACATACCTCAACAGCACCATCGTCCGGGAAATCGCCAGGTTCGGAGGGGATGTCAGCGAGTTTGTACCACTACACGTAAAGAATGAACTTATAAATAAATTCAGAGATGCAGAAACCAAAGACGGAAGGAAGTAACCTAGATGACCTCGCTTTCTAAGAAAGTAGACAGAGTCCAAGAGTCTCAAACGATAGCAATAACATCTCTCGCTAAGAAATTGCGGGCCGAAGGCAAGAAGATTATCAGCCTGAGTGCGGGAGAACCGGATTTCCCAACGCCCGAAAACGTGAAGCAGGCAGCGATAAAGGCTATTCAGGACAACTTCACAAAATACACGCAGAACGAAGGCATTCCGGAATTAAGGGAAGCAGTTGCGGAGAAATTCAGGAAGGAAAACGGTTTCAACGTGAAATCGTCGAACGTGCTGGTCTCAAACGGAGGCAAGCACTCGATCTTCAACGCACTTCAGGCGATCTGCAACCCCGGAGATGAGGTGATAATCCCGGCTCCGTACTGGGTCAGCTTTCCCGAGATCGTGAAACTCGCAGACGCAACACCAGTTGTCCTTCAGACAAAAGAAGAAAACGGATTCACGCTCAGGACCGAAGACCTGAAACCACTTCTGACTCCAAAGACCAAAGCACTGATTATAAACTCGCCGTCGAATCCGACTGGAAGCGTCACCAGCGAAGCGACACTCCGTGAAATCGCGGCGCTCGCGAAGGAAAGGGATTTCTATATCATATCCGACGAGATCTATGAGAAGATTATTTACGACGGCAATAAGCATTTCTCGGTCGGGTCGATCCGCGAGATCCAGGACAGGGTGATCACTGCCAGCGGAGTTTCGAAGGCCTATTCGATGACAGGATGGCGCATCGGTTTCATGCTGGCAAACGAAGACATAGTCAGACGTGCGGCCAAGATCCAAAGCCAGATGACCTCAAACGCTTCGTCCATATCGCAGGCAGCGGCGCTCGAAGCCCTGACGGGACCTCAGACCGATGTCGAGAAAATGAAGGCGTCTTTCCAGCACAGACGCGACGTCATGCTGGCCCGCCTCTCTCAGATCGATGGGGTCACGGTCAGAAAACCTGGAGGAGCATTCTACTTCTTCCCGTCGGTAAAGGGCCTGTTCGGAAAGAAGGGCGACGGAAAGGTACTGAAGGGTTCATCCGATGTCGCTCATTATTTCCTGACGGAGGCTCAGGTTGCACTCGTACCCGGCATCGCGTTCGGCTCGGACGAACACGTGAGAATCTCATACGCATATTCAGAAAGGGAATTGACGGAAGCCGTCGACAGGATCGCCAGCGCCGTCTCGAAACTTAAATGACTATTCCAATAGTTCGGCTGAAGCCCAAGGAAAACAGGAGAATTCAGGCCGGTCATCTTTGGGTCTTCAGTAACGAAATCGCGACAATTGAAGGCACGCCGACCGCCGGTGATGTCGTGGAAATCAGAAAGCACGGGGGCGGTCCAATCGGTTACGGGTTTTACAATCCCAGGACACTCATAGCCGTCAGACTCTTCTCGAAAGAATTCGTCGAACCGGACAAAGAGTTTTTCATGAAGAGGCTGAGCGCCGCCCTTTCGCTTCGCAACACCCTGTTTGATATCCCCTTCTATCGGCTTGTCCACAGTGAGAGCGATTTCCTTCCCGGGCTGGTTGTCGACAGGTTCGGCTCTCTCTTCAGTGTCCAAATCCTCTCGATTGCAATGGAAAGGAGAAAGGAAACAATTTACGAGTGCCTGCACGAGATGTTCTCTGCGGAAGCCATCTACGAGCGAAATGAAAGCAGCTCACGAGAACTGGAAGGTCTGCCCAGGTCGACTTCGATCGTCTTCGGAGAGGATCGGACGACTGATTACCGTGAAGATGGAGTTACCTTCAGAATAAATCCGTTTAGAGGTCAGAAGACAGGCTTCTACTTCGACCAGCGCCTGAACAGGATTTTCTCCAGACAATTTGCTGATCGCTCTTCTGTGCTTGATCTGTTTTCAAACGAGGGAGGATTTGCCGTGAACATGGCGCACTCTGGAGCTCAGACTGTTGTTGCCGTGGATTCGTCGGCTGCCGCGATTGAAAATCTCAGATCGAATTTGAAATTGAACTTACTTGATAACGTCCAGGGTATCACGTCGGATGTAAATGCTTATCTGGCGAAAGCGGTCGCGTCAGGAGAAAGATTCGACGTGGTCGTCTGCGATCCACCCAGCTTCACGAAGAACAGAAAGAGTGTCCCGACGGCAAAAGCCGGCTACAGACATTTGCATGAAAGCCTGTATGGCGTATTGAAAAGCGGCGGAATTTTAATGACCGCATCGTGCTCCCACCACATCTTCAGGGAAACATTCGAGGAGATTATTGCTGCGGCGGCGGATAGGACGGGCCGGACGCTCCAATTGCTGCATCGAGCCGGCGCCTCGCCAGACCACCCCGTCCTGCCGGGCATGCCCGAGACCGAGTACCTGAAATTCAACGTTTACAGGGTTTTCTGAGGATGTAGGACGTTCACAGCACGTTTCTGGAACTATTTGACGCAATTTCGTATTGAACCTAGCAAAACACCATGTCGTCCAAAGATATGATGAAAATGACTCACAGACCTACTAAATTGACTACCACTAGGTATGAGAACATGAAAATATTACCCTTTTTGCTCCTGATTGTCTTCGCAGCTACAGCGACTGTAGCGCAAGCACAGGAGCGAAATTATTCGGCCCAACCGGACTCCGAATATAACTATATGCCGGTAAGAGACATTTCGCAACCTGATTCGGTTGTGAAGCCGAACGCGCTCGGTCTTGACCTCATGATAGGTAATACGGGATTTGGTTTGGGATTTTCATACAGGCATGCAATCACCAGCACCATGTTCTGGACAGTTAACGTGACGGCTTCAGAGGCGAAGGCCCCTAATGAAATTGACTACATAGACCCGTTTACCGGACAGAAGTTTGTTCCCGGAAAGATCAACCAACTCTTTGTATTTCCTGCGATGGTCGGTTTGCAGTACAGGCTTTTCAAAAACCAGATCACCGATTCTTTCCGCCCTTATGTTTTTGCAGGGCTGGGTCCGAACGCGGTCCTGGCTGCACCTTATGATCAGCCCCTTGGATACAGCTTCTCTCACAGCAGAGGATACTTTGGGATGGGTGCTTATTTCGGCGCGGGAGCATATTTCGGTCTTGACCCCCACAACCTGGTAGGGGTAAGCCTGCGGTATTACGTATTGCCTATGTCTCACGGCATTGAGAGTCTCCAGAATGAGCCGATGGCCAACTTCAACACCTTCTTCATCGCCTTCAACATAGCCACCCAATACTGAGCTAGCCCAGGACTTTCTTCAAAGCTGCACCGGTTCTCGATTCACCGACGAGCATTATTTCCTCCGGCGTTCCCTTCGCCATGACCTTCCCGCCGTCTTCTCCGGCTTCCGGTCCCAGGTCGATGACGTAGTCGGCACATTTGATGACGTCGAGGTTGTGCTCGACCACGATCACGCTGTTCCCGCGATCACGGAGCTCGAGAAGTACATCCAGCAGTTTCGATATCTCTTCGAAGTGAAGGCCCGTTGTGGGCTCGTCCAGGACAAACAGCACCTCTCTCTCACTGCTGCCGGAAAGGTAGCTGGAAATCTTCAGCCTCTGTGCTTCTCCGCCCGAAAGCGTGGAGAGTCTCTGTCCGAGTTTCAGGTAGCTCAGCCCGACTCTGTCGAGGAGTTTCAGAGGTTTGACGACATCCTTCTTGTCGCCAAAAAACTCAAGCGCCTCGGCAACGGTCAAGTCGAGAACATCTGCAATGTTCTTCCCGCGATACTTTATCTCGAGGGCTTCTGAGCTGTATCTTTTCCCGTTGCATGCCTCACACTCCAGGGTGACATCCGCAAGGAACTGCATCTCGACAACCTGTATCCCTTCGCCGTTGCATGCTTCGCATCGTCCTCCCCAGCCGACATTGAAGGAAAAGTAGCTTGCCGTGAGCCCCCTTTCTCTGGAGAGAGGTGTATCGGCAAAAATGCTCCTTATCGAATCAAAGGTACCGCTGTAGGTAGCCACATTGGATCTAGAGACTCTTCCCACGGCGCTCTGGTCTATCAGCTCAACAGATTCGGGCATATAATCAAACGAGATCCCCTTCACGCGACTGGTGGAGATTTCCACGTTTTCAGGCGAACCTGCAACTGAGGCCTCAATACCTTTTTCCTTCAGCGCATCATAAAGGATGTCGTAAACAAGAGTACTCTTCCCGGAGCCGCTCACACCTGTTATGCAAACGAACGAGTAAAGGGGAATATCGACATTCAGGTTGTCCAGGTTATGCATCCTGGCTCCCCTGATTCGAATAAACTTCTCAACCGGCTTTCTTTTCTTGGGAATTGCGATTTTCTTCTCGCCGCGCAGGTACTTGCCGGTCAAAGATTTCTTCGACCTGAGTAATCCCCTGAACGTCCCCTCATACATTATTTCTCCGCCCATCGCTCCCGATCCGGGGCCCAGATCTATTATGTAGTCGGCATTCTTCATCATCTCTGCATCGTGCTCGACTACGATCACCGTGTTCTCGTAGGCACGAAGATTCTTCAAGATCGACACCAGCCTGTCCATGTCGCGCGGGTGCAGGCCGATGCTCGGTTCGTCCAGGACGTATGCCGTCGCGACCAGCGTTGAAGCCAGACTGGTGGCAAGATTGACTCTTTGCGCTTCTCCGCCGGATAACGTTGACGAGAGCCGATCGAGTGTAAGGTACCCCAGTCCTATCTGATACAGGTAGCCGATCCTCTTCCGTATTTCTTCGAGCACCTGTTCGGCTATTACGGCGCTCTCACCTTCCAACTTGACCAATTCAAAGAACTTGTGTGCCCTCACAACCGTCATCGACACGATGCCTGCCATGTTCTGGCCGTCGATCTCTACTGCGAGAGCTTCGCTGCGCAATCTCGCTCCGTTGCAACTCGGACAGGTCACATAGCCGCGGTACTTATCGAGGAAGTACCTTACGGAGAAAGAATGGGATTTTTTTTCAAGGTTCTTAACGAAACCCCGTAAGCCTATGAAAGCATCGTCACCGTTTATTAGGAACCGCCATTCCTTTTCGGTCAGATCCCGAATCGGTACATCGAGCCGAATCTTTCCGGCATTTGCCGCCTTCAAGAGCGAACGCCGGTACAGGTCGAATGCCGGCGCGGAGATCAAGCTGTTGCCGCCGTGCAGAATGCTGAGGAATGGGTTCGCCACCGTCCTTTCCCAGTCGTAACCCATGATGGTTCCGAATCCCTGGCATTCAGGGCAGGCACCATAGGGATTATTGAAAGAGAAAAGTCTCGGCTCGGGCTCGAGGTAGCTTCTTCCACACCGGGAGCACTCGAAGCTGTTTGAGAAACGGTGCGTTTTGCCTTCGTCAACTTCATGGATATATATGCTGTCCGAACCGTTAAGAAACCCCTGTTCGCAGGCTTCAGTTACACGCTCTTCGTAGCCCTCACTCCCTACAACAAGCCTATCGGCAAGAACGAGGAATTCATTTCCCAATTCGTACACCTTCTCATCCGAATCGATGATTTGACCCGGCTTTTTCGGGTCGGTAAACCTGAAGAATCCCCGGCGCCGCAGATCTGCAATCAGCGACTTGTTGTCACCATTCCCGACGCGAAAGAGAATGTGTATCCGCTTGTCTTTCTGGAAGTTACTTATTGATTTCAATATCGACTGAGGTGAGTATTTCACGACCGGAAGGCGGCAGTTTGTGCAAAATACGGTTCCGGCTCTGCCGAACAGAAGCCTCAGGTAGTCGTATATCTCAGTCATGGTAGCCACTGTCGACCTCGGATTCCTGCTCAAACGGCGCTGCTCGATTGCGACGGTAGGGGAGATACCATGAACGGAATCGACATCAGGCCTTTCCATACGCTCGAGGAACTGTCTGACATACGCTGAAAGGCTCTCAATGTACCTCCTTTGACCTTCGGCGTAGATCGTATCGAAAGCCAGACTGGACTTCCCGCTTCCTGAAGGTCCGGTGACGACGGTAATCTTGCCTTTGGGTATACTCACCGTAATGTTCTTCAGGTTATGTGTGCGTACACCCTCGAGAACTAATAAATCGTCTTCGATTAACTCTGTCGCTCCGCTCATCCTGGAAATTGCCTCATCTCAACTCAATAGTTTCCGGTAAATTTCGTAAACACTTCCGCATGACTCTCTGTTAATTTAATAAAGAGACAACAATGTTTGGAGCACGGTGGTTCACCTCCCTCACCTGCCAGCGGCGGCAGAACATCCATTTTCCCGTCGGGCAGGATGTGGCTCAATTTAAAAATATTCAACGCAGAGGACGAAAAGAAGGCGCAAAGCACGCAGAACAACTATATTCTTTCGCGGTCTCTGCGATTATTTGTCTTTGCGAACTCTGCGTTAAATCAAACCGAGCCAGTACCTCGGGCCGGTGAAACTTGAAACCTATCTCTCCAAAAACTATATTTTTCGCGTGAAGTTAGGAATGCCAGCCCCCTCGTTGCGGACAAGAATCACAGCTGTCGTCGTACTCATCCTGTTTGCAACGGGTCTGTTGATTACGTATTTCAACTCGATTGCCACTGAGCAGATGCTTTTCCGTGACGCTGAAAGCAGCGCTCATCTGATTGCAGCTGAATTCAATCTGGCGACGCGGTCGACCATGAAGATCAACACCATGACCCTTGAAGTCAATGCCAGGCTCGCTCTCAGACTGCTGCACGAGGCGGAATTCATCGCATTCTTCCAAAGAGTGGGACCGGATTCCCTGCGGTTGGTTGCTTCTGCGGGGACGCGACCCGCGGAAGCACAACTCGCTTTCGTCCGAACGACACTTGTCAAGGACCTCTTGAAGAAGTCACCTGTGTCCTCTGTGCGGCACGGCAACACCGTTTTTTCATATTCGGTTCTGCTGCGTGACAGCGACCAGGTCTGGGGTTATGCTGTAACTGAGGTGACCCTCCGAAGTGTTAGGCAGACTGTAAGACGGAGCCAGGTAATAGGAGCGACGATTACTCTGGCGGTCAGCGTTTTCGCCTCTTTCCTTCTCCTCTTCGCAATGCGTCTGACCTTCCTGAGGTCGTTCGGGGATCTGGAAGAAGCGATGCAGGAGGCCGCCGGCGGGAACATGGGAGTGCGGTTGTCATTGACTTCCGGTGCGGAATTTCGCACTCTCTCGTCGATCTACAATAAAATGATGACGGAGCTCCAACGCGCGCATGAGATAAGCCAGTCCGAGGTGAAGCGCCAGGAAGAATACAATGATCGCCTGAAGAGAGAGATTGCAGTAGCAACGGAGTCGTTGCGCGAAAAGAGTGACGAGATCATGTCGATGCAGGAAAAACTCCGCCTCTTCGAGTCGCAGGCATCACTCGGAAAAGTTGCATCAAAGCTCGCCCACGAACTCGGGAGTCCGCTCAACGCCATCTATACCTCCGTGCAACTGATGATGGAGAACAATATCGCGGAAAACAGCAAGAAAAAGCTCAAGGTCATCGAGAGACAGGTTGAGACTATGATTGGAATCATCAACCGTTCTCTCCAGGCCCGCAAGATCGCGATGCCGTCAAAACAGCGAGTCGTTTTGAAGAATCTCATCGAGGAAACGAAGTTGGTGATGGATCCAAAATTGAGGGAGAAATCAGTGGGTCTCACCGTCTGGCTTGACAACCCCATGGCTGTAGTAAACGTCGATGCCGTGCAAATACAACAAGTTCTGATAAACCTCCTGAACAACTCTATTGAAGCAATCGGAGCGAGAAAGAATAAAGAGACGAAAGGCCATATCGCACTGAATGTCTACGAGGATAAGGAGGAGGGATTTGAGAACATAAGGTTCGACGTCTCCGACAACGGCGACGGGGTGCCGAAAGAAATTGTCGGACAGCTGTTCAGTGATTTCATAAACAGTACTAAGCCGAGCGGCAACGGGATCGGCCTTGTGATTTGTAAGGAAATTGTCGACAGGCACGGGGGACGAATATTCCTTTCCGAGACTTCCGAAACCGGATCGACTTTCTCACTAATAATACCATTGAAAGATGAAAGATAAGATAGCAGTCATAGACGATCATGCGGACTCGCTTGAACTACTCCGGGAGGCCCTCTCGCCCTCATACGAGGTGCAGACATTTTCCGACCCTGTCGCTGCCCTTGAGGAACTGAAGAGGCATTCTTACTCCGCCGTAGTTACGGACGTGATGATGCCGGCGATGAACGGTATAGAACTCATGAGTCGCATCCTCAAATTCGAACCTACGCTCCCTGTCATCCTCATTACCGCGTTCGGAACACTCGAAACAGCCGCAAACACCATCAAGAGCGGCGCATTCGACTACCTGAGCAAACCGCTCAATTTAAACGAGATAAGGTTAGTAGTCTCGAACGCGGTCTCGCATTTCCACGTGACCAAGGATGCCCAGGTTGAAATCACCGGGAAACAGAAGGAGATCAATGTCTCGAACGTCGTCGGAAAAAGCGAGAGCATGCTGAGAGTCTTCAAGGTCATTGGCCGTGCGGCACCGACAAATTCGAGCATCCTTATACAGGGCGAAAGCGGTACCGGGAAGGAGATTGTTGCCCGCTCCATTCATGTAAATAGCCCCCGCGCGGGGAAGCCGTTCATACCGATTAACGTGGCCGCTATCCCGGAACAGCTTCTTGAGGCGGAGCTGTTCGGCCATGAAAAGGGCGCATTCACCGGGGCGCTCTTCGCTCGTGACGGCCTGTTCACTGAGGCAGACGGCGGCACACTTTTCCTGGACGAGGTCGGGGAGATTCCGCTGCAACTTCAGCCGAAGCTGCTGAGAGTTCTGCAGGAACACGAGGTCAGAAGGATCGGCAGTACGGCTTCGAAACTGGTGGACGTCAGGATCATCGCCGCGACTAACAAGAACCTGGAAGAGCTCGTCCATGACAAGCTGTTCAGAGAGGACCTGTTCTACAGACTGAGCGTGATCAAAATTGAGCTCCCCCCTCTCCGAGAGAGGAGGGAGGATATTCCGCTTCTGATAGAATACTTCATTAACAAGTATAATCGTCAGCATAATAAGCAGGTAACCGGAATGACCGACGAACTGGTTGCAAAGCTCATCAACCTGGAATGGCCAGGGAACGTCCGGGAACTGGAAAACTTTGTGGACCGTGCCATCGCGCTTGCCGCCGGGCCGGTCCTGACACTTTCCGATGCAGATATCCCCACTACGCGAAAAGTTGACGAAGAGTGGGCAGAAAGAATACCGATGAACCTCAGCCTCGATGAACTGGAAATAGAATACATGAAGCGCGTGCTAAGGGAGCATAACAACAATTACGTCGAAGCCGCACAAGTACTCAAGATAAACAAAAGCACACTATACAGAAAGCTAGGCAAGCCACCGAAATGAGATCTGACAAGATTGCCCTGCTGATATTCTGCGCAGTATTGTTGAGTGTAATGACTGTTCAATCTCGTGTCAGGCAAACGAGATCGGAGCGCCTGCTCAAGCGACAGATCGGGTTCATCGTCAAAGAATCGAAATCACCGGAGACTATAAAAGCAATAGAGGTCTATTCACGACGGCACAGAAGGATCCTTTACCATTCGTATTCACAACTGCTGCTTCACCCCGCCAGCAACCTGAAGATCGTGACGACTTCATGTGCCCTGCAGAATCTGAGCGGTAACTATAATTTCAAGACGATGTTCGAGGCAGCAGGTGACCAAAGAGCGGATACTCTCTTCGGCAATCTGGTCGCGGTCGGAGGCGGCGATCCGATACTGAGTTATTCGGACCTGGATTCCGCTGCGGGAGTTATCTCAAACACCGGCATCAGGTACGTCACGGGGAATCTTGTAATCGATATCGCTAAGTTCGACTCAATACAGTGGGGAAACGGATGGATGTGGGACGACGAGCCCTCTTCGTTTGCAATGTTCATCAGCCCTACTTGCCTTGACCACAACACCATTACAGTCAATGTTTCTCTTGACCCTTTCGTCCACAGGCTGCTGGTGACGACTCAGCCTGAGACACAATTTGTCAAGATAGCGTGCGAGGCTGTCCCGGGCGCTACCGACAGCTTGTACGTCACGAGAATAATGCTGAATGACACCAATACCATATACGTGGGAGGAACTTATACGGACGATCTCGCCCCTTCGACCTATGATTTCTCCGTAAGGCATCCTGCTCATTACTTCGGTACCGTTCTTCGTGAACTCCTGCGAAAAAATGATGTCGAGATTGACGGCCAGTTGGTCGTGACCCGGAGTGTCCCCGACCCTTTTGGACTGAGGGATATTTTTACATTCAGACATTCGATCGACACAGTGATTACATACACAAACAAAGTCTCTGACAACCTCGGTGCGGAATGCTTTCTTCGGGAGGTCCCTCCCGAAGTCTACGGGGAAATCGGGAGCGCAAAGAACGGGATTGACATCGAGAAGCAATACTTACACGAGTGCGGCATCGACACCACGCAGTATTATATCGTCGACGGGTCCGGGGTTTCTCATTACGACCTGATTACTCCGAACGCGATTGTGAAGGTCTTGATTCACATGCTTGACGAGCCTACAAGGGGAATATTCTTTCACAGCCTACCGATTGCGGGGTATGACGGTTCCCTTGCAAACAGAATGACAGAAAGCTACGTACGAGGGAGGGTGCACGCCAAGACGGGTTCAATAAGCGGAGTAAGCACCTTGTCCGGATATGTGATAATCCCAAGGGACACGCTCGTTTTTTCGATGATGATGCAAAATTTCGTAGGAAGCGAGGACTCAATGCTCGCATTGCAGAACAGGCTGTGTGCTATTCTCGCGCAATACAATGACAACTCGCGAATCTTCTCACGCAACCTCAGAAGGTACCGAATTGGGACATATGGCATAACGAGGGAAGCATACTACCGAAGGAGGCACGAGAGCTTGCAGGCTCATGATAGGCCGGTCGAGACTCGGTCCCCGGGAATGACCCAAAAACGCGGTGAAAAGCGTTGAGCTTTTAGCAGCGTTTCGTTAAATTAATACGCAAGTTTGTAGTTATGCTGGCGTAGCTCAGTTTGGTTAGAGCGCCTGACTGTGGATCAGGAGGTCATGGGTTCGAATCCCCTCGCCAGTACGTACTTCGCAGGTTTTTGAAAAGTTGTGACAGGCTTGTGACGGACTGTTTTTATGACCGATACCACATCATCGCACACCTCCCTTTCCTGGATTTACCGTACTTTCCATCTCCGACCGGCTGCTTTTTCGACGATCCTCTCTTACCTCGCCTAAAATCATGGTGGTCTCCCTTCGTGTTATGAGACGTCAACTTTCTCCCGGCCTTTTCCGGCAGTACACCGGGATACGAATGTGAGACCACCTTTTCTGATTTACCGGGACAGGACTTGTCCTGATAGACCGGATCGGGAAAAACACAAAACTGGTGAACAGAATAGACCGGGAGTTTATATGCAAGTTGCATTTGATTTGGTTTCATTATTAAACTGCAATAGTTCATTCTCGTTTGTCATTACATATAATTAGAGATAAAAAACGGGCACTTACATGCTACTGAATAATATTAATATGAAAATAACGATAGTTATCTCTGTGTTTATATTGTTCTTATTGCATCCGGAGGTAATACCTGCCAAACAAAAGATCAAAAATGAAGGCAATACTATAGAACTCATTTCTTCTGATAATCCTTTAGATACGGCATTTTCATGGGCAAAGAAGATCGCCCTGGGGTATGCAAGAGCTGGAGATCCAGTTGGCAGATGGTATGATGCCGCCTTGCCCGGAAGAGAATCTTTTTGTATGAGAGATGTATCGCATCAGGCGGTTGGAGCATATTTCTTGGGACTCGAAAGTTATACCAAGAACATGCTTGCTAAGTTTGCTCAGAATATCTCCGCTTCAAAAAAATGGTGTTCATATTGGGAAATCAACAAGTACAATAAGCCGACTCCGGTCGATTATGTTTCCGATAATCATTTTTGGTATGATCTCCCCGCAAACTTTGATGTTATGCAGGCATGTTATGAAATGTATAAATTGACGGGGGACTCTTCATTACTGCTAAGTGCTCCTTTCTATCCCTTTCACTATCACACGATTCATGATTATACGAAAACCTGGGATTCTAACCATGACGGTGTCATGAATGCTTCGGACGAATCCTCGATGGGGATAGCTTCTTACGTAGAAAGCGTAGGTGGTATTTTCACGGGGGCTGATTTGCTTTTGGCACAGTCGAAGGGTTACAAGATCTTCTCGCACATTATGAAAATTAAGAACAAGTTGGACAGTGCAAAAATGTATATGAGTATGTCGAATAGATTAAAAGAAATGTTTGATCACAAATGGTGGGATACGAAGGATAAAAGATTCTATGATTATATAGATTTTAGCGGAAAATATGAAAACCTGAATTATATTCCCGGAGCTTTAATTTTGGCTCTGCATTTCGGGTTGGTGACGGGAAAACATGAAAGAGAACATGTTATTTCTGTTTTGGATAAATGCATTAAGATGAAAAACAGAGTAGAAGAACATTCTTACTTAGCAATGTTTTTGTATCGGTATGATAAACCGGAAGAAGCCTATCGCAGTTTACTGTTTTCAGTCGACCCCTCTGTCAAAAGAAGGACGTATCCGGAGGTATCATACGCATTTATAGGAAGTGTCGTAGAAGGATTAATGGGAGTAAATCTGAATGCTCCAGGAAATATTGTAACGACAATTCCAAGGCTTCCTGAAAACATGAAATATATAGAGCTGAAAAATATTCCGTGGAAAACCGGTTATATTACGGTTGAGCATAATGAATTGAAGTCGACCACACTTATTTCCAATGCAAAGAGATCGTTTGTGTGGAGGGCAGTGTTCCCCGGTACAGGTACAAAACTATTCGTGAACCATAAGGAGGTGAAAGCAAAGGAACAATTGGATTTGTATGGTAAACCAGAGACTTATGTCGACGTAATAGTTAAGCCAGGAGTAAGTTGTATTGTGTCGAAATCAAGTCTGTGATACCGGAAAATATTTTGAGCAATTAACCTTATCATCTAACCATTAAACCGGAATATCTATGAAAAAAACCATCTTTACGCTTTTGATTTTTGCGGCGGCCGCATCAGTAGCTTTAGCACAAAAATACCCCGGACTCGCCTTGACGCCTCCAATGGGTTGGAACAGTTGGAATACTTTCCAGACTAACATCAACGAAAAAATGGTTGAAGAAATGGCCGATGCCATGGTCTCTTCCGGCATGCGTGATGCGGGATACAGGTATATCGTCATTGATGATGGCTGGGAGGCTCCCACGCGTGATTCGCTTCAAAATTTGGTGGCTGATCCCAAGAAATTTCCTCACGGGATAAAAGCGCTGGCAGATTACATACACTCAAGAGGCTTGAAATTCGGCATTTACAATTGTGCAGGCACTAAAACTTGTGCGGGATACCCGGGCGCTCATGGGCATGAATACCAGGATGCGCTTACCTATGCATCGTGGGGCGTGGACTATTTAAAATACGACTGGTGCAATCATAAAGGTATCAATGCCGTTGATGCCTACACCACGATGAGCAAAGCATTGGCTGCCACACATCGTCCGATCGTATTCAGCATGTGCGAATGGGGAACCAACAAACCCTGGTTATGGGGAGCCCCAATTGCCGAATTGTGGCGGACCACAGATGATATTTATGCCCAGTGGGGACGGATCTGCCACATCATCGACAAAGAAGCCAATTTACGCCAATATGCCGGACCGGGACATTGGAATGACCCTGACATGCTCGAAGTGGGTAACGGCATGCCGGTTAGTGAGGATCGGGCGCATTTTTCAATGTGGGCAATGCTTGCCGCACCACTTATCGCAGGCAATGATTTACGCCAGATGAGCGAAGAAACACGTGAGATCTTAACCAATCGGAGTGTGATTGCGGTCGATCAGGATTCCTTAGGAATACAGGCATTACGATACACAGTCAAAGATAGCCTGGAAACATGGATGAAACCGCTGAAGAATGGAAATTGGGCTGTCTGTTTCCTGAACGAGGCGTTTGAACCTAAAGCTATTGATTTTGACTGGAAAGCAAACGTGGTGAAAGACACATTATCACACAGGGACTTAAACGCCAATGCACAATCGTATAATATTGTGGATTTATGGACGAACAAAACGCTTGGAACAACCCAAAAGGAATTGAAAGGGACTGTTCCTCCTCATGACGTGTTGATGATTCATCTATCAAAAGAAATAGAAAAATAGGTCATCTAACATGTTCTGTGTTTTGCGGATACAATAATCGACAGGATTCTTGTTATTGATATTTTGATCATTCATGGTTGAATCCCCCGCCGCTTGCGGAGGGAGGTTCATTTGATCGCGCTGTATATCAGTTCACCCGACTTTTCCTTGATTGTTTCAACGCGAAGTTGTAGAATATTTGCGTTTGAGACGTGAGGGCATGAGAAACAATATGTCAGGGACCTGTAGATACTGTTCTCCATGAACCTGTTAAGTGGTACCGATTTGTAATGGAGTCTTATCATGAGTGATACACGGATAACGTTTGCGAGGCTTTCGCTGAAGGCGATAGTTGTGCATACAGTCACCTATTTTGCAATGGGACTGCCGGCCTTTCTTTTCATGGACTATGCAAATAGGTTCAGTCATCCTAGTTTTAGCGGGTTCATGCGGCTGACCAGCGATCCGCTGGTTGCTGCGGGACCCTTGTTTCAACCGATAAGGGGACTGCTGTTCGCTTCGGTGTTTTTCCCACTACAGGATGCTTTCTTCCACCGGAAGAACGGCTGGGCTTTAATGTGGCTCACGCTGGTGGTGATCGGAATACTCTCGACGTTCGGCCCCGCGCCGGGTTCCGTCGAGGGGATGATATACACGACTGTTCCGCTGGGTACGCAATTGATCGGACTTCCCGAGGTAATTCTTCAGTCGCTGCTCCTCTCCGTGATCCTCTGTTACTGGGTCGACCAAGGCAAGAGCAAGCGGCTCGCGTGGGTCATGGGAATAGCGTTCGGTCTGGTGGTGATCTTCTCATTGCTCGGAATTTTTGTGCGCTGACCTTCAAGCCGCAGCAGTCGGAAATAAAGCACACCTAGTCGAGCACGTGGATCCACGGCCTCATCTTCCTCCACTCTACATCAACCCTCCTTTGAAAGAAGTCGGTGAGATTGGACTTCGTCAGTATTTGCTGCGTTTTCCCCAGTGAATGTACGCTTCCGTTCCGCAGCAGCAGCGTGCACCCGAAAACAGGAAGTATCTCTTCTACATGATGCGACACATAGAACAGCGTGGGGGCATTTCCAGTCTCGCTCAACCGGCCTATCAATATCAGGAGACTCTCCCTCGCGAATATATCCAATCCGGTGCAAGGCTCATCCAGAATCAGTACCCTCGGGGAATTCATCAGAGCTCGGGCAATAAGAACCTTCTGCTTTTCACCCTGAGACAGAGTCGCATACCTGCGCTTCACAAGGCTAAGGCATCCGAATTGTCCCATCAGATTCTCGGCCCGCTCCAGGTCTTTCTTGTTTGTTTTGTCGTAGAGTCCGATGCTGGCAAACTTGCCGCTCAGGACTATTTCTCCGACTGTCTCGCTCGTCAGGAGTCTTTCCTGCAATGCTGAACTGACCCAGCCGATAGATTTTCTTAGCTCACGGAGATCGTATGCCCCGAACTCTCGACCCAGCACGCTGACCTCGCCTTCGGATGGGAAAATATATCCGGTGATCATGTTTAGAAGTGATGTCTTCCCTGATCCGTTCAAGCCGACTATCGCCCAGTGTTCCCCGGGCTCGACGCGCCAGTTAATATCGGAAAGTATGCAAGATTCCTCCCGCCTCCAGGACACACCTTGCATATGAACTACGGGATCTCTCATTATGATTTTTGTTCTTTCGGCTAATTTCGTTCGATATAACAAAAAATAATCCAATTTTGCATCCCAAGGCAAGCGCATTCCCCAGCCCCGTCACGTGAAATCTCAATGGGGAGATCGAATGTTTCTATTACTCAGGGAGTACACGGGAGGTTCAATCCGAATCCGTCGATCATGCCTTTGCGGACTTACGGCACGCTTGAGAAACTGCACCCGCTGCAGAAAAGAGTCTTATGCTATCCCAACCTTCGAAAGTACGGTTCTGCAGACAAGGTCAACCACACCCTCTCTGAATTTGTCTATGCGCACAGCGGGCAGTCCTGCTTCCACGAGCAATTTCATCTCTGCAATGTCCTTTTTTCCCTTCACAAACCACATAAAGTCATCCGGCGATATCTTTCCCGAAGCAACTTCTTCGATCCATCGGCTCAGATCATCTTTAATGGATTCAAGGAAGTTCTTCACGTCGTACTTCGCCTCGATCAGCGCCCCCCCAAGGATGCTCCTTGCAAGATCAGCGACACCCGCCGTAACCATTTCGGTGATTTCTTTCACATCCGGCCCGAGAGTTTCTTTCGGCATAGCCACCTCCGATTCCCTCCAGTAGACTGCGTTTGAATTACTTAGGACTGCTGTTATTTCGGCAAGAACTTGACCGAATACTTCAGAAGAATCACATGCTCCGATACATGTTAAATTATTCACTCCGACGTGTCAAGGGCAATTTTGAACGGGAGGCTTGCCCGAACACAATAAGACCGGAAATCAACCGGGCCGGCCGCACACGTTTCGGACAACGTTTGGCGGCAGAACCCATCACGCTGCCTATTGGCCGGTCCGTCGCTCCGGGAGGTGCAAGGGAGGCGGCCTTACTTCCCTTTTTGTCTAAGCCTCGACTGCAGCCCTGTCCTTTTTGCTGATATAAGCGTTGTAGAGTATCATCAAAAAAGTCGCGACAACTCCGATTCCGGTGAGTGACAGCCAGATGCCGGTCGGCTGACCAAGTACCCTAACCACGTTACCGGTCCTGACAAGGATCGATTGTGTCATCGTGGAATAAAGCCAGCCGCCGAATGCGCCCCCAACGAACCAGGCAATCGCAACCGGAAGAAACGCATAGCCCTGAAAGAGTGCCTCCTGTCCTTTGGGTGCGTGGTCGGCGATGTATTCGTAATAGCGCGGCGCCTGGGTCATCTCACCGATGGACCAGACAACCATTGCCGCAATGATCGTCCATATGTTCGGCTGAATCGCGATAACGAGCCAGCTGAGAGTAGAGACCGCAAAACCGGCTACGATCGCCGTCACCGGCGGCGTCTTCCTGGTCATCCGGTTTACAACGACTTGCAGGAAAATTATTGCCCACGCATCTATCGATTCGATTATCTCGAATGGGGCGCTCTTGGAGATGAAGTCGGTCAGGTAGAACGGAATGATAACGAAGACCTGCCAGAACATGATCCAGTATAGGGAAAAGATGAGAAGGAATGCCATGAAACGTCCGTTCCCCATAACCTTCAACATATCCTTTATCTTCTGCCCGAGCGACGGCTGTTCGAACGCAAGTGAAGCCTCAGGCTCCTTGAAGAAAATGAGAGTGCCGAAAAACATCAGGGCACAAGTGGACGCCGACACGATATAAACCGAGTCAATACCGATCTTGTCTCTGAAGATATATGCGATCACGGGCCCGGTCGCCCCGCCTACGTTGACAAGCGTGTAATATATCGCGTAGCCGAGTGAGCGCGTTTCAGTCCTCGACGAAACCGCTATCGTCCCGAGAACGGAAGGCTTGATGAATGATTCGCCGATTGCGGTAAATATGAGCACAAAGACCAGTACCCAGAAGAGCGGCATCACATGAGAGAACGGTGCGTATAGAGGCGAGCCGACGGCAAATACGGCGAAATAGCCGATGGCCATCACTAGAAAAGCAAAAGAAAAAGACTTGCGGAAGCCGTACTTGTCCGCAAATGTCCCGGCGAAAATCGGGAGAAGATAGACGAAACCTCCGAAGATAGAAGAGAGCGTCCCCGCATCGACCTCGCTGAACTTCAAGTGATTCCTGAGAAAGATACTCATGACGGCGGCCTGGGCGTAGTAGGCCAGGCGCTCGAACAGCTCCAGTGAATTAGCTACCCAGAAAGCTCGATGGAAACCTGAAAAGAATCTCTTGATGCGTGAGTCGCTGCTCATAAACCTTCCTTCGATTTTGTTTGTTACTACAGTTATGAAATCTGTTTCGACCCATTTGGTGGAGACAACACCATCAAGCGCATGCCTGTTCGGTACAACCGGTATTTATACGAAACCCAATATAATGAAAAAGTGTTTCCTCCTCCAATGGCATGCGGCGGCTCCACGCACCATACGGAGGATCCTCTTTTTCAAACTGTAAAAAGAGCCGCAAAACTGCTAACTTATCATCAATTCATGAAAGGAGTTCCCGTTTAATATAGATGCCATACGTCCCTTATCATCTCATCGGCATAATGCTGTTCATTCTCCCGCTCGCTGCACAGGTTGTCTTATACAGAATTGTGTCGAACTATGTAGTTGACCTCGGCGCAAAAAGGAGCTTCACCAAGCGATTCCTACTGATCATATTCGTAGTCATCAACATCCCTTTCGTGCTGATCCGATTATTCCCTCAGATGTTCATCGCTGGTCTTCCGCGTCATCTGATAATGATCCCCTTCTATGCTTATGAAACGCTCAGTATGGCAATACTTTTCGTCGCGCTCCTGGTCTACTTAACGAAGCTGCTGCTGGGACCGCTCTCAGCGTTGAAGAACAAGAACGTCCTTGAAAAGAGACGTGAGACCCAGCTCGAATCCCGCAGGCTCTTCCTGAAGAAGGCGGCTGTCGGGTTAGGCGCTTACACGTTCCTCGGATCGATGTACAGCATTTACAACCGAGACGATTACCAGATTGAGAATGTTTCCCTGCGGCTTAGGAATCTTCCCGGCCGGCTGCAAGGACTCAGGATTGTGATGATCAGCGACGTTCATTCGGGGCTGTACATGACGGAAGACGACATGACCAAATACAGTGAAGAAGTAAACAAACTGAAACCCGACCTCATCTTCATACCGGGAGATTTTGTGTCTACAAGGACAGACGAGATACTGCCGTTTGTCAAGTCATTTTCGGGCCTCAAATCGAAATTCGGAACTTATGCCTGCCTCGGAAACCACGATTTCTTTGCAAACCCGAACGTAATAACTGAAAAGCTTCGAGAAAACAACATAAACGTGTTGAGGAACGAAACCTGGGAGCTGGGCATCAACAATGCCAAACTCATGCTCTCCGGAGTTGATGACGGCAGCCATGCGGATTTCAGGAAAGTCGCATACGAGGCAAACTCCCTTAATACCGCTCGCATCCTCCTCTGCCACAAACCGTACTATTTCGACACGGCGGTAGAAGGAGGATACGACGCCATGCTCAGCGGCCATACGCATGGCGGCCAGATAGTCCTCGCCAGCCTTCTCGGATTCAAGCTGACGCCTGCTACCTTCGTGTCTCCCTACGTTTCCGGCAAATACTATCGAGGCGACTCGGTCATGTATGTCAGCCGGGGCGTCGGAACCGTCGGCCTCCCTGTCCGTTTGAATTGTCCCCCGGAGATTACGATATTCACACTAGAAAAAAAGACGTGAGATGAGGCTAGCAGCAAGAGTATTTGTTCTTGTTTCCTCTCTACTGGTAATTCTATATGGCATCCTTCCGGGCTTGTTCCATTCCCAAGGAAACTTTGTCGCGGCGTATGTAGTTGGCAAGGGTTTCCTTGGCGGCATCGACCCGACATCGTTCTACCGATTCCCGGATTTCCAGAAACTGGTCAATGCCAGCGGGCTTTCACACGCGCTCCTGTCGTTCTCCGCCTGGACGCCCGCTTTTATTCCGCTTGATTCGCTGATCTCTATCCCTCCACCATTAGTCTCTAAATTCATTCTTACGGCACTTAACATCGTCGCGCTGGTATTGCTTGTCCATGCGTCTGCAAAAGTGTCAAGGGTATCCGTGAGAATGTCATATTCAATTTTTCTGGCGTCCTCTTTCGCACTCGCATCGAACTTCGGTCCGAGCCAGCCGTACATCGTCCTCGCACTTCTTCTGGTATTGGCCTTTTACGCCGCGTCCTTCGACGCAAACGGCACGGCAGGAGTAGCACTTGGAATCATTTTCCCGTTCAAGGTATTTGCCGCAATTCCAGCTGTGCTTTTTCTCATCTCGAAGAAATGGAGAGCTTTTTTCTTTTTCGTCGCGACTTCACTCGTCCTCATGGCAGTCACCTACCTGATCGTGGGAGAGCCGGTCATAAAATATTACCTGCAAAGGGTCTTCCCATTCTACCTCGACGGAAGAATCATGAATCCGTTTTCGACCTCGCACCAGACAGCATGGTCGTTTTTCAGAAACCTGTTTGTTTACAATGCCACTCTCAATGCGCGCCCCCTGCTCTCATCCATGGACGCATATATCCTCGCTGTGTCGATATTCAAGGCGATTGTAATAGTTCCGCCGTGCTATTTCTTTTACAAGGGCATCGAAAGGAAGGATCTCAGGGAATCCCTCATCGCGGCTTCGTTTCCAATTGTCTTCCTTTCGCCTACGGGGACCACCGCTCAAATGATACTTCTGGCACCCGCCATCATCAGCATGGTTCAGATTGCTCTCGAAACTGAGCGAGTAAAGATGGCGCGGTTCTTCGTGATAGTGTACGCTATGCTTTGTATACCTATCTATGCTGCCCTTGATACATACCTGGGTGTCACTACGCCGTTCCTGCTGTTTGAGAGGTTTTTGTTGCTGATTGTGCTGTATGTTACATATTTCGTTTTTCAACTTCATCTTGTTCCCAAGCACTTGTGGGTTGCGCGGGCCGCAGCGACTGCGGGGGTCGTTGTTGCCGTTTCAGTTACACTGTACTTCGGAGACCATACGCCGGGGTACCACTTCCCCCCTTCGGTGAAATCTGCCATTACGGGTACCCAACTGAAGGGACCGGCATTCAGTCCCGGCTTAACTGAAGGGAGAATGACATATATTTCGCTCGACTCGAGTTCGAGGAGTCTTGTTCCACACGATGTCACAGTTCAGGCGGGCAGACCCTTCAACTGTTACAAATACGTTTCGGATAAGTATGGTGAGAGTTACGCTATTCAGATGGTCGAGAGAGGACGGAACAACTGCTATTTCAGAACCGAGAATGCCGAGGCTTCCTATGCAGGCAACTCTGTCTCGGTGAGTACGGACGGAAACTGGGGACTGTTCCTGAGGAATGGATCTCTATATCTCCTCGAAATGGAAAGAAAACGTATCATGCTGTCCGATAGCCTTGATCTTATGCCGTTTAAGATTCTCGAGGCAAGTTTCAATTACGGCAAGAATAACGAGATCACTTTCGTCATCGATTCGCTAAACGGCTCGCAGGCTGTTGCCGCATACAACTTTCTGGACCGGAAGTTGACAACGTTTCACGCGCCATTTCATTTTTCTCTTCTCAGCTCGAACTCCAATGACTTTTACGTTACTCGTGAGTACGGGGACTCGACCAGCATTTGGATGTTCAACGGAGAGGGTCTTCCCAAGAAACTGCTCTCTGTTCACGGAAATATTTCCGACGTTACCGTAATCGGTGGCCGCTTATACTTCTCTTCAGATTTCGGCAGAGGGTTGAACCTGCCAACTATTTACGAATACCTGCCTGCAGGCAGCTTCTCGCTTCGGAACTAGTCCCTCCGCTGCTCCCCCCGTCGCTGCATGCACGAGACACCGGAGGTGCCGCGAAACCCGCAAAATCCTTGATTTTCTGCAGAGTCACTGGTATATTTTTTCCAATGCCGAAAGAATCTACCGCGTCAGAGTCTGTCCTGATCACCGCCGCGAACGAAGCAAAGGAAAAATCGGAAGCAAAATTCTCGCATTTTCGAGTTGGCGTCGCGCTCGAGACAAGCAGCGGAGGCATCTACTCTGCATTTAACATAGAAGCGAGCAGCTACGGGCTGTCGATGTGCGCGGAGAGGATCGCAATTTGGAAGGCGATCACATCGGGAGAATCTCACTTCACAAGGATCGCGATTGTGTCAGATGCAGAGGATTTTTGCACGCCGTGCGGCGCATGCAGGCAAGTGTTGTATGAACTCGCGGGCGACATACAGGTCTATATGACAAACGCAAAGGGTGAGCTGAAGAAGGAAAGACTGTCTTCGCTTCTTCCCGAGGCTTTCACATCAAATACTCTGTTGAATGGAAGAGATTAGTTTACATTACGCGCCGCGGGAGACCGGGTGGATCGAGGTCATCTGCGGATGCATGTTTAGCGGTAAGACCGAAGAGTTGATCAGGCGGTTACGCCGCGCAGAAATCGCCCGCCAGAACGTTGCAACTTTCAAACCGCGCATAGACAAAAGATACAGTGACGACCATATAGTCTCACACAGCGACGACAGGTTAAAGTCAATAGTCGTCGACTCGGCACTCGAGATTCCTTCCCTGGCGGGTGATGCCCAGGTCGTCGGCGTTGACGAAGGACAGTTTTTCGGAATGGAGCTGGTAGATGTCTGCGAGTCGCTTGCTACCGCGGGAAAAAGAGTCATCGTCGCGGGACTTGATCAGGACTTCAGGGGCAAGCCGTTTGAGCCTATCCCCCAGCTCCTTTCAGTTGCCGAGTACATAACGAAGACACTCGCTATCTGCATGGTTTGCGGAAACCCTGCAGACAGGACCCAGCGCAAGACGCATCAGGGCGAGCGTGTCCTGGTAGGTGCGAAGGATATATACGAAGCCCGATGCAGGAAATGTTTCGTCCCCCCTGCCGAATAAGATGAAATTCTTTGATACTCATTTCTTAAGAGCCAACGTAATTCTTTCCAACAGGAGCCAGAAATGAAGAATGGTATTGCGGTCGTTTTCACCTTTGTTTTGATAACCGGAGCAGCCCTGGTCTTTGAATCATGCGGAAAGAGTCGGCCTGCCGCCCCGCCAAACAGTGAAGTGGGGCTGGTTTTCGACGTCGGCGGTCGAGGCGATAAATCATTTAACGATCAGGCCTACCGCGGCTTAGTAATGGCCAAGGACAGTCTCGGGATCAAGTACCAGTATATAGAACCCGGCGGCGGCTCAGACCGAGAGTCGGCGTTGCGCCAGCTTGCAAGCCAGAAAAGCATTGGACTCATTTTCGGGGTGGGATTCATATTCACCGACGATATTACGGAAGTCGCCAAGGCTTTCCCGGACAAGAAGTTTGCCTGCATAGATTATACTTATGACTCTACGAAGGCTGTTCCGAAGAATCTGATCCCGATAGAGTTCCGCGAAAATGAAGGTTCTTTCTTAGTCGGCGCAATTGCGGGATTGATGACAAAGACAAACAAGGTCGGCTTCATCGGCGGCATGGAATCGCCGTTGATCAGAAAATTCCAGGCAGGTTATCAGGCGGGAGTTAAATATGTCAACCCTAAGTGCAAGGTGCTCGTCGCGTATGCCGGAGTGACCGGCGACGCCTTCAAGAACCCCGCGAAGGGCAAGGAACTCGCACTGAGCCAGTTTTCACAGGGCGCCGACATCATCTACCATGCTGCCGGTGTTACGGGGCTCGGCGTGTTTGAAGCTGCGCGAGAAATGAAAAAGTATGCCATCGGAGTAGACATGGACCAGTGGAACGAGGCACCGGGCTACGTCCTGACCAGCATGGTGAAAAAGGGCGACGTCGCGGTCTATGACATAATTAAAGAGTGGAAAGAAAGAAAGTTTGACGGCGGCAAACCGAGAGTGTTTGGGCTCAAGGATAACGGAGTAGACTTCGTTTACGACAAGAATAATGCTCCCTTAATCCCGGAAAAAGTGTACAAGCGGGTTGAAGAATTGCGTAAGGACATTATTGACAGGAAAATCGACGTTCCCACTCAATAGAAGTCCGCGAACGTAATGCCCTACGCGATAGAACTTCTGAATATCACCAAACGCTTTGCGCGCACGGTTGCGAACGACGACGTTACCCTGAGGGTGCAGTCAGGATCGATCCATGCCCTCGTGGGTGAAAACGGGGCCGGTAAAACCACACTTATGGAAACCCTCTACGGGTTATACCAGCCCGACGCCGGCAAGATCAAAATCCACGAAAAAGAAATCGCCATTAAGTCTCCCCACGATTCCATCCGGCTCGGCATCGGGATGGTGCATCAACACTTCATGCTCGTTTCCCCGCTGACGGTCCTTGAAAATATCGTTCTCGGTGCAGAAACGACCAGGTATTCAGTCCTCGATCTCAAGAAGACCACCGCCGAGATATCGGAGATGGCCGGCAGGTTTTCTCTGTCGGTCCCCCTCACTGAAAAAGTCGAAAACGTCGGAGTGGGAATCCAGCAGCGAGTGGAGATCCTCAAAGCAATTTACAGAAAGGCAGACATACTCGTCCTGGACGAGCCGACTGCGGTCCTAACACCGCAGGAGTCCGTACAGTTGTTCAGAATCCTGTCTGAACTCAGAGGAGAAGGGAAAACGATCGTCCTCATAACTCACAAGCTTAACGAAGTCATGGAGATCAGCGACCATGTGTCGGTTATGCGCAAGGGAAAGATCGTAGGCAACGTCGAAACAGCAAGAACCAACCCGCAGGAGCTTGCACAGATGATGGTGGGAAGACCTGTGCTGCTCCGAGTCGAGAAACCCGAAAAGAAAGCCGGCGAGCCGGTTTTGATAGTCAAAGACCTCTCATATATAGACCGTCGCGGAATCGGTGTATTGAAGAACGTTTCGCTCGAACTAGCCTCCGGAGAGATACTCGGAATAGCGGGTGTCGAGGGGAACGGACAATCACAGCTTGTCGAGTGCATTGCCGGTCTGCTGAAGCCCGCGTCCGGCTCGATTACAGTTGAGGGTGTTCAGATAGCAGGACTTGGATCTAGAGAAGTTTTCGCGCGGGGCCTTGCACACGTGCCGGAGGACCGGATCAAGCGCGGACTCGTCATCGACATGGACGTAAAAGAAAACCTGATATTGGGGTTGCAGACACAGCCTCGATACGGTTCGCTCCTTTCGATGAACAGGAAGGCGATAACAGAAAATGCGAAGATCCTTATCACGAAATATGATATTCGGCCCACAAATCCGGACGCTCTCGCCCGCGGCCTTTCGGGCGGAAACCAGCAAAAAGTAATAATAGCGAGAGAACTCTCCCGCAATGCTCAAGTGATCGTCGCCAGCCAGCCGACACGCGGCGTGGATATAGGCGGGATCGAATTCATACACCGAACACTGGTCGAGGCTAGATACGCCGGAAAGGCAATCCTCCTTGTCTCCGCCGATCTCAACGAGATCCTGAGCCTTTCAGACAGAATAGCAGTGATGTACGGCGGGCAGATAGCCAAGGTCTTCCCCGACAACAAAGTGGAGGAAAGCGAGCTTGGACTTTATATGACGGGTTCAAAGGTCAGCGCCGGACAAAAGGCTTCCGATGGCTGACAAAGCCGGAGGAAAACGGCACTGGCTGGAACACCCGGCGACGCAGAACTTTCTCATACCGATCTTCGCGGTAATCCTGTCGTTCGCCGTCGGCGCAATATTCATAGTCATAGTCGGGCAAAACCCGTTCGAGGTCTACTCTGTGCTTTTCTCGCAAACCCTCGGAACATCATATGGGGTCGGACAGCTTCTGTTCAAGACGACACCGCTGATTTTTGCCGGGCTTTCGGTCGCGATATGCTTCAAAGCCGGGCTCTTCAACATCGGCGCAGAAGGCCAGTTGCAGATCGGTGCATTCATGACGGCACTCGTCGGGATGTACACTGTCGGCGTTCCTGCGTTCCTGGAAGTGCCACTTCTGATCCTCGCCGGCATGGTCGGCGGCGGAATCTGGGGATTCATACCCGGCTACCTTAAAGCAAAAACCGGGGCACACGAGGTGATCAACACCATAATGCTCAACTTCGTCGCGGCGGCCCTCGTAAGCTTCTTCGTGACGAACCTCTTCAACGTACCGGCGACAGTGCACACTCCTTCCATTGCCTCGACCGGAAGGATACCCCGGTTTGACGCGCTATTCTCCGGTTTTGAGGGGTCCCCGGTCAATTTCTCGATAGTGATCGCCCTGCTCGCGGCGCTCTTCGTGTGGTACTACATAGACAAAACGAGGTACGGCTATGAGCTAAGAGTCGTAGGTTTGAACTCGAAGGCAGCGGAGTACGGCGGCATCAGCGTCTCGAAAAACATAATCCTCAGTATGACGATCGGCGGGGCGATAGCGGGGCTCGTCGGAACGAACTACGTAATGGGTTACAAATACTATTTCGAGGAAGGCTTCTCGACCGGCACAGGATTCATGGGAATCGCGGTTGCGCTTCTCGGGAACAATAACCCGTTCGGAGTCATACTCGCGGCACTTCTCTTCGGGATGCTCGAATACGGCGGACTCGTCATCAATACTATGGTTCCGAAGGAATTGGTGAACATACTTCAGGCGATCGTGATCATTTTCGTTATCTCGTCCAACAAGATCTTCCGGAAGATACTCGTGAACTTCCTGAAAAAAAGGACACTGAGCCTTTAATGATTAGCCAGTTATTTTCGCTCGCTTTCCTCGCACAGACCGTCAGGATTACTGTCCCTTATTCGCTGGCGTCCCTGGGAGGCGTATACAGCGAGAGAGGCGGAGTGGTAAATATCGCTCTCGAAGGGATTATACTTAACGGCGCCTTCTGCGCAACTGTCGGGACATACTACACGGGCAGCCCCCTGTTCGGGGTAATCTGCGGCATAGCCGGCGGTCTCCTAACTGCCCTTATTCACGCAGTGGTCTCGATACATATCAAGGCCGATCAAATAATTTCGGGAATAGCGATAAACCTTTTCGCAGTCGGCATCACGAAGTTCGTGTTGGAAATACTCTTTCATAGCTCCAGCAACTCACCGAGAATAGTCGGCCTTCCCCACATAAAACTCGGATTCATAGAGAATCAGCCTGACGTGGCGCACCTGCTCGGAAACCCGCTCGTTCTTGTCACGATATTCATAGTCATCGCCAGTCAGCTCATAATCTTCAAGACACGATTCGGATTGAGGCTCAGGTCGGTTGGGGAGAATCCTGAAGCTGCCGACACGGTAGGAATCAGTGTGACCCTATACAGATATTACGGCGTCCTCATAAGCGGCGTGCTGGCAGGCCTCGCAGGCGCCTGGCTTGCTTTCGACCAGCATTCGTTCACGGACGGGATGTCTGCCGGCCGCGGATATATTGCGCTGGCCGCCATGATCGTCGGAAAATGGAACCCGCTTGGAGCAGCTGCAGCCTGCCTCTTGTTCGGATTCGCCGAGAGCCTCCAGATACAGTTGCAGGGGGGTGGTTTGCCGACACAATTTATCCAGATGATACCCTACATTGCAACGATAGTTGTGTTGGCAGGATTTATCGGAAAAGCTGTCGCTCCCGGAGCGGACGGAATTCCATATGAGAAGGAAAAGTGAAAGAGCCGAATCAATCACCGTTCCCAGGATCGTCTGAATACATCAACAAGCTTTTCAAGGGCACGGGCCACGATATCGCCATCGTCCTCGGCAGCGGGCTCGGCGGATTCGCTAACCATCTGTCGGATATAGTCACCCTGAGAACCTCAGACATCCCGGGCTATCCCCGCTCTACGGTCGCAGGGCACAGCGGGGAGATCATGAGCGCGAAGCTGGGCGGCAAAAGGATAGTGGTCTTCAGCGGCAGAGTGCATTACTATGAATCTGCTTCCTCGACGAACGGTGCTGTCACGGCGATTATCTCGCATGAACTGGGAATACCCAGAATCGTCCTTACCAACGCTGCGGGGATCCTGAACGAGTCGTTCAATCCGGGCGACCTGATGCTCATAAAAGACCAGATCAATTTCACTTTTAGAAATGTGCTTATCGGCCTGAGACCGCATCCCGTAAGTCTGCAGCCTGTCTATAGCGAGCACCTGGCCGACAAAGCCTACGCTGCGTCTGAGAAGTCGGGGGTTAACTTGAAGTCCGGTGTCTACATCGGACTGACGGGGCCTTCCTACGAAACACCCGCAGAGGTCAGGGTCTACAGGAACCTTGGGGGTGACGCGGTCGGGATGTCGACGGTTCAGGAGGCCATTTTCGCGAAGTCCGCAGGGATGGAGGTTGCAGGCATCAGCTGCCTCACCAACTACAGCACGGGAATCACATCACAGAAGCTTTCCCACGAAGAGGTAACTCAGATCGGGGCAAGGGTAGACAAAAAGTTCTCACGATTGTTGACGGCGTTTGTCGAACTACTGTAGGCTTATCACCCATATCGTGGAGACTCCGGATCCCCGGCTGAATTTCCGACTGACCGGTACCCCATCTGCCGGCCTGTTCGCCCCAATGAAAGAATCGACCGGTGTTTCGTCTATACGTATTCTAATAATCTCGAGCTCAAAACCGCCTGACATAGTCCTAAAGCTGCAGAAAAAATAAGAGAAGAGTGAGTCCCCTATGACGGCATTGCCGACAGAAACAGGCCTTCACTCTCCTGGTGCGACAAACGCGACTCACTTCTTCGCGTCCACAGAGCGAAGGTACTCAAGCACAGCCCGAGCATCCTGCTTCGTTATTCCCGGTACAATCATTGGAATGTGATATTCATTAAGGAGCGCCTTTGCGGCAGGATCCTTCGCCTCCATCACTGTGCTGTTTAAAATGAAGTTCATTATCCACTCGGGGCTCCGGCGATTCGTAACGCCTTTCAGCGCCGGGCCGACAAGTCGTGAGTCCAGCTGGTGACAGGACATACATCTCGCGTCAAAAACACTTTCGCCCTTTCCGGCAAGCTTCTTGTTAATGGGACCAAGCTTAAGTTCTTTAATTGGACCGATTCCGAGGTCCTCGTTCTTGCTTTTTGTCGCCTTCTTCGCCTTCGTCGAATCCTGAACCTTAGTCTGATCCTGTTTCGTTCCAGAAGTCGTAACGGCCTGCTTGGCGGTAGGGGTATAGAAAGCAGCACCGATAAAAAGGACAAAGACGAGCGATGCTAATTGTTTCATTTGTTTCTTTCTCCAGATTGATAGTAAATAATGCCGCCGCGTCTGAACCCGCCTCATGCCGGAAAGTTCCGCTCAATGCGCGGCGGTGAAATTCCTCGGCCATGACTATGACTTCAAGTGTCTCATGGGCTCCTCCAGCTACAGACTCAGCGATGTTCCAAAGCGGTTCTGCAATTTAAGCAACGAACTCATGCCGTACATCCGATGCCGCCTCGCGGTTCATCCTGGATGAGGCGGCGCACCCAATGACGCAATGCCGGGACCCTTTCGCGGGCCCCGGCTTGCACAACATGAGTCCTGAATTTGATGTTAACTTTTACTCGCTTCAACCGATCTTACAGTAGGAACCACCAAGTAACGTAAAGCGTGTTATTGTCGGCGGCAGTTCTTCCGAAACCGTCATAATTCGTGCTGCTTCCATTGAAGCTGCTATACATCACATATTGCAATGCTAATCTTGTGTTCTGCCACGGGTTGTAAGCCAATTCAGCTGTCAGACCACTGCTGTTCGGGCTTCCGGACAGGCTGCCGTCGACCGGATCGGGGGCGTAAAGTATGTTGTCGCTCGAGCCCGATGTATTGAAATACTGAAGCATGACGGCAAGTCCGCGGCAAAATGAAAATGCCCCGTCGACCCGGAATGTATTCAGCGCATTATTAAGGTTTTGGGAGGCACCTGCCGCATAGCTCGCATTGAGCTGCTGGTTTTCGTGAATCCAGGTGGAATGGAGAACCAACTCGTCGCTGCCAATCGCCTGCTCTAACTGGAAGTCCAGAGCAATATCGGTATAGTTGTCAGTAAGTCCGCTGATCCCGCCGGGAAAAATGTCCGCTGAAAGGCCGTACGTCCCTATTTCGGCGTAAGTGGTTGACCACTGCTTTTGGAGAGCCACTCTCCAGTATGGAGCAATTCCGTTTATCGTGAACTGAGAGCCGGAACCCGCAGGAAAAGGCCCACCCTGAGGAGTCGACTTGTAGCCCGAGAGGTCGGCATAGACAAGGTTATCATACATCCCGTACGCTCCAAGTCCAGCAACGTTCCCGCCAAGTGCTCCGTCGACCAATGCTGCCGCGCCAGGAGTCGGTGCCGTGCCTGAAGAGGAGTACGGAAAACCCCAGGCCGGCGTGCTGTTCCAAAGATCTTCGACCGTCGGATTATTGTTCAGGTCAATCCCATAGTCGATCTCATGATTGGAGATGAAACCCTGGTTCGAATAACGTATGTCTGTGTTGTCCCATCCGAATGCGGCTCCCTGATCATCGTAGGTAATCTGGGTGAATGCTCCGATATGGGGCGTAATCTGGCCGCCCAGAAACAGACTAAGCTGCTGGGGAAACTCGAAACTGCCGGTCTTCGTACCCGGCTCCGGCTTCGCGACGTTGTTATACGAGGTCTGAACCATTGCCGACATAAGGAAATTCTTCAAAAGGCTTAGGGCACCCTGATCGCCTTTGGCCGAATCGCTTATGGTTTGCCTCGTCGTCAACGTGTAGCCGTTGAGTTTGAATTTTCTCCCGAACGGGGTGAGCTCCGGGTAAGTATAGTGGCATGAACTACAAGGTAAGTTGGTTTGGCGTGCATAACTCGGTATCGCATAAGCATCAACCGGCAGCACCGATGAAACAGCAAATAATGCTCCGAACAAAAGCAGAGCACCTTTCTTTCCGTAATTTGAGAACATTGTTATGGTCCTTCGTTTTGTTATAGCACTATGTAATCGTTCTTCCGCTCGGCGTTTCTCTGATCGAATCATCGAAATGACCGAAACACACTCTCTCTTCACACATATGGTGAATGACAGCGAGTCTTGACAAATTCAGATGGCGGAACACACAGAGCGGGCAATCATCTTCCTGTCCACGCCATGAGTCTTCTCTTCCCTGACTCCTGAACATATCAAAACCGACAACATAAAGCGCATGGTGCCTCAGTCAATCTGATTCTGCTCAACGGTTCCGAGCGGGAAACCGAAAGATGGCGGCAGAATGTCAACTATTATGAGAATGAGGTCAATAAGCATGCCGCATAAACAGGCTGAAATCACGCAAAAAAAGGTAGCCAATCTGCACGTTGCAGTCAAGAGACGGGACTCTGCGGGGCATTCTCCCCCACCGTAACGTCGAATCTCACGACCATTTTCAAGCGAGTCCTCGGCCTGTTTACCAACTCTGGTTACGTTTCTGATTAACGCACCGGGTAGAGGGAACGTTTCTCAGCGCGACAAACAGTGCGCTTTTCGCCGATCTCGGGCACATTTGGTCCGAGTGAATCTGGTTTCTGCTTCTCTGTTGAGTCGGAAACCTCACGGATTAAACGGAGTGAAATCCCCAGCCAACCCTTTTGAAAGCTAAATCTACACATTCTCTTGGCGTTTCAGGTCCAAATGGAACATTTTGACACAAAAACCTGTTGTTTAATTCTGTACGATTGATTATATATCGTCGAGGATTGACAGCCGAGAAAATACAGAGCAGATTCACAAAATGATATTGTTAGTTACCTTCTCCGATTTGTTGCCGGGGGGGGTTTTTCATGTTAGTAACAGCAAATCGACACCGATCCGATGTGCCGCAAACTTTCTCCGAAGGCAATGTTGACATACGACATTTTCCCGGCATCGTGCCGCCTAACGCCGCTCGGGGAACACCATTGAGCGGATATCGTTTTAGGATTGAATGTGAACCGCTTATAGACGTGCTGGCATTCGCACACCGGTTCCCGACAAGTGAAACGACGAGACGTTACGGATGTTAGTCTGTACGGCTCCGCTCGCTTGCGAGAGATATCGTCCGGGTGAAGAACGCGCGGTACTCCACCCCGTTCACGCCGTAAGATATGCCACAAGACGGCCGCTTAGTCCTGGTCTTCGAATCAGTTTTGAAACTTCAAGGGCTAGCGGCATACAACAAAGAAAACAAATCTCAAAGGAAGGGCTATGGCAAACAGAGAAGATCCCCAACTACCAGAAAAGATTGATCCATCACGCCGAAGCTTTCTTAAAATCAGCACGAACGTCATCGCAGGGTTTGCAACTCTCATCCTTGCGATTCCCTTTTTAGACGCCCTCATCAGCCCATCACTCAGAGTCAAAGTCGGAAGATTCGTCAAAGCAGGTCCTGTTTCAGTGCTTCCGGACGATAACCCGCATAAGGTCTTTTTCGACGAGCGCGAGAAAGACGCCTACATTGAACAGACAGAAAGGCGGGATGTTTGGGCGATCAAACATACTTCATCGGAAGTCACAATTTTCTCGCCGATTTGTCCTCACCTCGGTTGCCGCTACAATTGGCTCCCAACCGAAGAAATCTTCGCATGCCCATGTCACGGAAGTGAATGGACAAAAGAGGGAAAGATTTTACGCGGTCCGACCCCGCGCCCTCTCGACACCCTTCCTCACAAGATCGAGGAAGGTGACCTTTATGTGAAATGGGAACGATTCAAACTCGGCGTTCCTAAGAAGATCGTAATATAGGAGGAACGCAAATGTTATCGAAACTAAGTGATTGGATCGAAAAGAGGTGGCCGCTTCAGACTTTTTGGAAGACTGCTACTGAAGAAGACATCCCGGGCGGTTCCAGCTATGCCTACACGATGGGAAGTGCGACTCTTTTTCTATTTCTTCTGCAAATAGTAACAGGCATATGGCAGCTGTTTTACTACGTGCCAACGACAGATCATGCCTACCAGAGCCTCTCTTATCTTCGGCTCGAAGTCCCGTTTGGATGGCTGATTCACGGCCTACATTTCTGGGGCGCTACAGCCATGGTAATACTGCTCGCAGCACACCTTGCCAGAGTATACATATGGGGTGCTTACAAGAAGCCGCGTGAGCTTACCTGGCTGCTGGGCGTATTCCTTTTTCTGTTTACAATGGCTATGAGCTTCACCGGTGCCGCCCTTCCGTGGGACGAGACAGGCTACTGGGCGTCTGAGGTGGGCACCAGCATAGCCGGTACTACTCCAGTGATCGGCAGCCTTGCGGAAAACATTCTCCGCGGTGGAGCTCAAATGACACAGCTCACGCTGTCGCGTTTCTTTATCCTCCACGTAGCCATACTCCCTGCTATCCTTCTCGGTTTCATCGCTCTCCATCTTGTCGCCTTCCGGCGCAACGGGAGCGTCGGCCCGTGGAAAGAGGAAAGACGTAAACGAGTCGGTCAGTTTTGGCCGGACCAGGTATTCAAGGATGCATTCGTGTTCACTTTGATTCTTCTGGTGCTGATCGGCCTCGCTGCCTTCTTAGCCCCGCCCTTCTCCGGAGCCGCAGACGCAATCGATACCACTTTCCACCCGAAGCCTGAGTGGAATTTCCTCTTCTTGTACCAGGCCATCAAAGCCTTCCAGGGACCATGGGAGCCTGTCGGTACTATAGGAATTCCCACCGTCGCTTTCATCGTACTCTTCACTTTGCCTTTCTTCGATAGAAACCGCGAACGCAATCCGCTCAAAAGGCCCGTTGCCATGATAATGGGATTTATCGTTGCCGCAGGAGTTATCACGCTGTCGATCACAGGTTACTACAGCCACCCGGGTTCACAGAAAACCGGTACCGCGGCAAAAACGGCCTCAGCCGTGATGCTCAAGACAGCAGACAAGGTGGATCCTGCTCCTTCTCCGGCTTCACAAGCTGCCCCGCTTACCGCGGCACAGAAAGCGGGTGCCAGGCAAGGCGCCCAGCTGTTCTCGAAGATGGGGTGCGCGGCCTGTCACACAGTAAACGGTGTCGGAGGGCACGTAGGACCCAACCTGTCAGGTGAAGGTTTGGCAGGACATTCGACAGCATGGCTTGCCCAGCAAATCATGGATCCTAAGTCACATGATCCGAAGACGGTAATGCCCCCGTTTACCATGTTGAATGACCCACAGGTGGATCATCTCGTTGACTACTTAATAAGCCTTCGCAACAAGGTTGCTCCCACCGCCGAGAAGCCTACTTCGGTAGCCTCCGCTCAATCGATGTCGACCACCCCACCTCCAAATCAAAGTGTCATTCAGCTTCCGAGCGAGGTGGGCGAGCCCGGGAGGGCGGTAAATATGGTCGGAAATGTAGAACACGGGAAGAAATTGTTTGATGCCAATTGCGCCAGCTGCCACGGCCAAGCCGGCAAGGGCGGAGTGCCTAACCCCGGTTCTTACCTCGGGACAGTCCCCGCGCTGAATCCCGTACGGAAGGAACTCTTCAGCAAGGTTCCGGCTGTCTTTGCCGAAAATCTCGACCGGTTCATAGAGAATGGAGCTGTCCCGCCCGGACCTAGTCCCCAGAAGCACATGGCTGCTATGAGCATGATAGGATACGGAAAAACCCAGTCTCTGACTCAACAGGAGATCTCAAATGTGATTGCCTACATTATGCACCTCAATGGAGTCAGCCGGGCCGAGATTCAGCATCCTGGAATACCCCCAAAGACATTCTTCTTTATATCGCTCGGAATTTTCGTGGTTCTGTGGATAATTCTCGGAATGATGCGACTGGTCTCAACGCAAGGAAAGACCAGAACGTCGGATGACCGTAACTCAGTTTAACTGAATATTGCAGGACAAGACGTGCCTGGCCTCATGCCAGGCACGCATCCTTTTCCCTCCCACCCCTTGAATAGACAAGTTCTACCTTTCAGGGTGCGCATCAATCCAATCGTGCGAGAAATCCGTCATAGTTATCTTTAGACAAAGCTAAGGGGAGGGAGCATACGAAACACCCGTGGAGGCATTGTGGCACAAACATCGTATCAGGAATCGGAGCTTCGCACTTGCCTGAAGGACCGCCTTGCCCCCCGTTCGAGATTCTGTCAGCCGAACTTTCATAAGACCCTATTGTGAGTAGGTCACGGTCCCGTTCTTCTTCTCAGCGAGGTAAACGTTCATGATATACTCGGCGACAGCGTGAACTTGTGCCCGGTTCAATCCCTGTTTGGGCATCGGCGGATATCCTTTCAAAATAGGTGTCGGATTCATAATGAAGGCCTCAAGGTCGTTCATCTTCCCGACATAGTCCGGAAGGACCATATTGTAAGGAGGGCCCACAAGTTTTGTGTTGAACTTATGACATGCGCCGCACGTGTGCGTGTAGATCTCTTTCCCGCTGATCTTCTCCGTCGATACCGTCGGGAGATTCGCCAACATTTTATTATAGTTGCTGGTTAGGAGTTGATAGTGTGACGAATTAGACTCGCTGAACGAGACTCCGTTACGCGCCATCCATGCACCCACCATGACAACGACTCCGACGAAAGCGTATGTACCGAAATTCAGCCTGGTCCGTTTCAGCATCGAGTAGAAGAAGTGAAGGAGGACGAAGACAACCACGAGGGCCAGAGCTCCCAACCCGAAGACTACTCCCGCAAGCGCACCGGAGGGAATCTCTGCAAGGTCCAGGAAAATCAGCAGCGGCTGTGCCAAAACAAAGATGAGGGCTGTCATAACTGAGAACCGCTTGACAAATGCCTCGTAGTGATCGTCTTCGATCCCTATGCCTCCATCCCAGATAAAGAAGAAGAAGATCGTGGCCGCAGACTCGATCACCGCTGCCGCTGTTATGAAATGAAGAAGACTGAGTATTGCCGGTCCCGAAAAGAGAATCACCAGATAGTCGGAGCTGCCGTATGCCCCGGGTCCTCCGATCGCTAGAGCAGTGCCCGCCAGAAAAACCCACGACCCCAGCCAGAGAAGCACGGTTCCGAATATTCCGGCTCGGCGCCGGGTCTGGTGTGCGGAGACTTCCATCGCGTGAAGATCTACCGAGCTTGCGGAATCGATTTCTTCCCTCTGTGATTCGCTGAGCATCGTATATGACTTGATAAATCCTTCGAGCCGGAAGCTGTACTTGTACGCAAGCAAAAACATGAACCCAAGGACAAAGAGTACCGTGCTGGCTGCCATATAATTCGTAACGGTCGCGTTTGTATTGTAAAGCAGCTGCGCGTAGATAAGGAGAACCGTTATGATCGGCAGTATCCCTAAAGCCGTGAATGCGCCTTTTCCCGGGATCGCCATGTCGATGAGATTCCTCGAGAACCTGTGGTAAATCGGATTGTTGTGCTTTCTGCCTGCACCGTTGAAATATAGCGACAAAGTTGCTCCGACGACGCAGATGCTGACATACATAATCATCATTGTCGAGACGAAAGCAAGCAAGTAGTACAGAAGAGTAAGGCGCTCGCCGGATTCCGGAATTACAAGATTGTTGAGGAAATGCATCGTGCTAGAACCTCCATGGTGAGATCAGGTTGAGAAGCGCAGCGACCAGTATGACAACGGTAACTGCCAGAACATAAACGTTAATCTTCATGAACGCGGCTTTATACACCTTTTTGTTGCCGTGATCCCTGACAATACCCACAGTGCTCAGGGCCAACCAAATGCCCAATCCCACGACGATTCCTGCAGCACCTGTCCCCCGGACGACACCTGTAGTCAAGAAGAGTCCGGATAGCAATACGAGGGAGACTGTCCACGCATAAGTCGTAACAGCAAATGTCCTTTCCGACATGATTCTCTTCAGCGTAGGGAATCCCGCCCGTTCATAATCAGCTGTGTAAATGTCCATAAGCAGCCAGAAATGCGGGATTTGCCAGACGAAGAAATATAGAGAGAGGGCTATAAGCCTTGGATCCAGAATACTCCCTCCGGCGGCAGCCCAGCCGGCCATTATCGGCAGAGAACCTACAAACGATCCCGGAATAACCGCAAACGCAGTTTTCTTTTTCAAAGGAGTGTATATGCCGTTGTACCAGACAAGCGCGAGAAGTGCGAGGACAAGCGCCGGTGCATTTCCCCACACGTAGGTGACGGCGGAACCCACGACAGTCAGTGCTATTAACACTGTCAGCGCCGCGCGCGAGCTCACGATTCCCGAAGGAAGAGGACGCCGCATTGTACGGTGCATCAACCCATCCGTGAGCCGTTCCTGATAGTGGTTCAAGACTGCAGAGCCACACGCAACGAGGAAGATTCCAAGGGTAGCCATCAGCATCCTGAAGGAAATGTCGTTTGCAGCCAGGACGTATCCGAACAAAGCGGACATGCCCACGAAGAAAGTGATCTTAATCTTGACGAGTTCCAGGAAAGCCCTCGACAGATCCTTAATGCGTTCCACATGTCCTGTGACGGGAAGCTCCAGCGCGGCAGATCCCTCCCCGGCAATTCTTCTCAGAGGAACGCCGGGCCCGCCGACGGTTCCCGTGATCTTTCCAGTGCGATCGGAGTTAGTATTCATTTGGGCCTCTGTCCCTTATCAGAAATACGTCGTCTTGTACTTATCGGCAACTTCGGGCATCGATGTGCTGCTAGAGCCAAGCCAGGAGTCGAATACACTGTCCGGAAGGACAACCATCTTCGTCCTCATGTTGGCATGGCCGAACCCGCAATACTTGGCGCAGAGTATATCGTAATCACCCAGCTTCTCCGGATAAAGCATCATGTGACGCACCCTGTCCGGGAGCGCATCCTGCTTCTCTCTGAAAGCGGGCAAATAAAAGCTGTGGATGACGTCAAGTGATTCTATTAAACACTCCAACGGTCTTCCCTGTGGGACGTAGAGGGTGTCGGTGCGTTTGCCGTTCTGATACTCGAAGGACCACTTCCATTGTTGGGCAAAGACTCTGACGGGCAGAGAATTCTTCGGGATGACGTTCATTTGTGCGTATGCCACCCACCCGTAGTAGAACATCACGAGCACGAGCAGCGTCGGAACAACGGTCCAGATTACCTCGAGCGCGACGTTGTTCGGGATACTCGTCGCGACGGGATGCCTCTTGTGATTGTACTTGAAGACGAAGAGCAGCATGAAGAATATGACGATCAAGAACAGAACAATTGACGCGATCACCATGAATCTCATGTCGTCGTCCACGGCCTGAGCGTGATTCAATGCGTATGGCAGCAATCTCATTTGTTACACCTATCTCCTGAAATAAACGTCTGCAAAAGTGAGGAAAAAGATCACGAACAGGGTACTCCCCGCAATGACGAGAAATACCTTAAAGATTCTATCTCCGAACTTCACATGCATGAAGACATTAACCACAAGGGATGACTTCACCGCAGCAATCAGCAAAGCAATGATCAATGTGAATGCTGCCAGGTTGATGCCCGCAACAACGGCGGTAATCGCCGTGAGCGCCATAAGCGCCAACCATACGAGCACATAGATGCCGAATGTTATCGGTGCCTCGTGCTCTTCAGTCTCGGTTTCTTTCATTGTCTTCTCCCTCAGTTAACCAGGTAGAATAGCGGGAACAGGAATATCCAGATAATGTCGATCAGGTGCCAGTACAGGCCTGCCGCTTCAAGCCTTACCGAATCTTGCTGGTTAATCTTTCCCTTTAGAATGAATATGAGCATGGTTGTCAGGAGGCCGCATCCCACCAGCACGTGGAGGCCGTGCAGGCCTGTCATCAGGTAGTACATGGCGAAGAAGAGCTCGAATCCCCTCGGATGCTGAAAGAGTTTGGCAGAGCCGGGATAAATGCCGTCGGCTATCTCCGTCGACCATTCCGCATACTTGATAACCAGGAAGCCAAGTCCTAAAGCTATCGTAGAGGAGAGGAAAGTAACGGAGAGCCACTTCTTCCCTCTTTCAATAGCGGTGATAGAAAGAGCCATGGTAAGACTGCTCGTCAGCAGCACCATCGTGTTTACGGTGCCGTACATCGTGTGGGTTTCCATCGCGGCTTGGTGGAACTCCTTCGTATAGAAATATCGATACGCGGAATATAGCAGGAACATTCCGCTGAAGAGAAGCAGCTCGGTCATGAGGAACAGCCACATCCCCATTTTTATTCCCTTTACATCCTTGGCGGGATGCTCTTCGTGCCGGAGCGGCTCAGCCCTTTCGGGCAACGACAATTCACTCACTTCGTTAACGCCTCCTCGTGGTAATACGGCTCATGGGTGATAACAGGTTCTACTTCGAAATTTTCATGTGCGGGCGGCGACGGGATGGTCCATTCAAGCGTGGTACCACCCCATGGATTCTTTCCGATGCGCGGCCCTTTCATCATCCCGTGAATGAGATTGACGAACATCACGATAAGCGCCGGCACCAGAATCCAGGACCCGATGATGCTGATTCGCTGAAGTGTTTCAAAGTGCAATGGGTAGGTGTAGTATCTCCGCGGCATCCCTTCGTATCCCATGATGAACATCGGGAAATAAAGCAGATTGAATCCGATAAACATTACAAGGAGTGCCCAGCTGGCCAGCTTCTTGCTGTACATTCGGCCCGACATTTTGGGAAGCCAGTAGTGGAGCGCGCCGAAAAAGATGAACATACCACCGCCGAAAATGATGTAGTGAAAATGAGCGACTACAAAATATGTAGACGTGAGGTGGACGTCGGTAGCCAGCGAACCCAGGACGAGACCGCTCAGTCCTCCGATGGAGAAAAGCGCCATAAAGGCCATAACGAAGAGAAAGGGAGGCTGCGGATCAATCGACCCCTTGTACATGGAGGCGACCCAGTTGAATACTTTTATGCCGCTCGGAATTGCGACCATAAACGTCAGGAAAGAAAAGATCATATCCGCCTGCTGAGACATCCCGGCTACAAACATGTGGTGTCCCCATACAAGGTAACCTATGAAGGCAATAGCCAGGCTGGACATCGCTATCATTTTGTATCCGAATATCGTTCGGTGACTGAAGGTTGCGATAATTTCCGAAACTATTCCCATCGGCGGCAGTATCATTATGTAGACCGCAGGGTGCGAATATATCCAAAAGAGGTGCTGGTACATGACAGGATCACCTCCGGCGGCCGCATTGAAAATTCCGACTCCGAATATGCGGGATATCATAATGAGCATAAGCGTGATTGCGAGAACCGGCGTAGCGATAATCTGTACCCACGCCGTCGCGTAAAGAGCCCACACAAACAGCGGCATCTTGAACCACGTCATGCCTGGAGCTCTCAGCCTGTGGATCGTGGTGAGGAAGTTGATGCCGGTGAGAATCGATGAGAAACCGACGATGAAAACTCCCCACACGGCAATCGTTACTCCCGTTGTCGTATTCAGACTGTAAGGAACGTAGAAGGTCCATCCAGTGTGTCCGGAAGTCCATTGATGAACAGGGAAAGAAGAATCACGATTGCGCCTGTTACGTAGAGATACCACGAGAAAAGATTCAGTCTCGGAAACGCCACGTCTTTCGCCCCGATCTGCAAAGGCAGGAAGAAATTCCCCAAGGTCACGGGAATTCCGGGGATGACAACGAGAAACATCATTATGACCCCGTGAAGCGTGAACATAGCGTTGTAAACCTGAGCACCGACAAGCTTGCCGCCCGGGGTCAGCATCTCAAGACGCATCAAGACACCGAGCACTACTCCGACGGAGAAGAAACTGAACAGGACCACCATGTACATGATGCCGATGCGCTTGTGGTCGGTAGAAAGCAGCCATGCCGCCAGGCCCTTGTGCTTCCCCGTATTTTCCAGATAGCTACCTTTTATGACGGACGACTCCGTCGGCGGAATTGCCTCTGGTAGAGCGATCTCAGCCATTTCTCAGTTTCCTCCTCTGGCGTGTTTGAGTTTTTTCGTCCTCCACAGGAACACACCGACTCCCAGCAGGAAGATTGTGGTTCCCCAACCGACCACTTCCAGAGTATCGAGTCCATAACCCTTCTCAGAGGGATCGTAACTGAAACACATCTTCAGTACCGTCCCTATGATTGGAGCAAACTTGTTTTGCTTAGCGTTCAGAATCGCCATTTCGACATCGATCGCGTTAAAGGTCGTTCCGTATATGTACCTTGTGATTTTCCCTTCTTTGCTGACAAAGATGAGTGCAGTCGGATGCGTGAATGTCTTGCCGTCTTTATTCCTGATGAAGTAGAATCCCAGTTCGTTTGTAAGCTTGTAAATATTCGCGCTGTCACCGGTCAGGAATCTCCATGCATCCGAAGGGAATGGACGATTCATCATACCGACGAAAGAACCTTTTTTTTGACGCGCGCGGGCCGGTGTATCGGTGGTGTCAAAACTGATGGTCGCCACCCTGTAATCTTTGCCTGGAGCGTCGCTGATCTTTTCGAGAACATCCTGAACGCCGCCAAAGACCGCGTCGCAAATGCCCGGACACGTATAATATGCCATGTCTATTATGAGAGGTTTCCCGTCGGACAAATCGGCAAGGGTCATCCGTTTTCCATTCGAGTCGATGAAACTCAAGTTCATATCTATTTTTTTGCCGAGGTGCTGGACAATGCCGACGGCCGGATGGCTCGCGTCCTCTGCCGATGCAAACGGAGGGGACCCTGTTAACATGAACATGACAGCGGAACTGAAAACTGCAATTACTAACGGATTAATAACTCTCTTCATCTTCATTCTCCCAATATACTTCGTACTCAAACCTCCAAAAGGGATTGTTCAGTCATTGCCCTGTGCAGTTCCGCCCGCCTTCGAGGCCATTTTGGCCAGTTTCTCGACGTCGGCTTTTGTCTCTTTGGGAAATCCCTCGAAGGTTCTGATGTAGCTTATTATATCAATCCTGTCGTTGATTGAAATGGTGCTGAAAGGAGGCATGGGGCTTCCGGGTATTCCGTCGGTTAGAGTCTTGAACATGCCCGACGCCATCCGGCCGTTTATCCAGCCCTTAGCCGAATGAAAGTCACGCGGCTTCGGCTTCAAAGCTGCTGCTGCAGGTCCGTCGCCTTCGCCATTCGCTCCGTGGCAGGCGACACAGTTGTTCATGTAGAGGTTCTTCCCCTTCTCTATCATCTCTTCCGACGGCGACATCAGGCCAGCATACCTTTTGAAATCGACAGACGCTTCAGACGCCGATGAAGGTGCGGGGGCTGCACCGGACACCGCCGAAGCTTCTGATGACTTCGACGTCGCAGGAGTTGCGGCGGCGGATTCTGAAGCGTTCGAACTCGGTTGAGTTAGTGCTGCCTGACTGGTAGCGGCCGCTGGGGTGGAGACGGGGCTCTGCTTAGCTTGCCGATGGGCTGAATAAAGGAAACCCACTCCGACGACTACACCGACGAAATACACATAATACAGCGCGCGCCACCATGACTTCCTTTCGAAGAATGATGCCTCCGGATCCGGATTACCTCTCTGTAATTGTCCTTCCATCAATTGCCTTTCCGATTGTTAGAGATCTGAAGGAGACTGTCATCTCAGTTTCAGACGACCGCCAGTTACTGTGTTTTCTCCAAAGTGGACATATTTATATGGAAAAAGCATCAACATACTGAACGCTAACAGAAAACTACTGGGCAATTGTGAAGCTAGGGACTCGCCGCGCCGAACTTGAGATTCCCGGTACGTGCCGTGAGTTTGGAAACGGCCCCTGGGGAAATCATCATGCAAAGAAGGCGATTGCCGAAGATCCGTGCTAACGGAAACGAGGGACAATCGTTTTGCACCGTCATTCGGCTCGGAAGGCGACAATGAGGTGCCAGACTGCAATAAACTCACTACTCCGTTCCTCCACTCTGGCTGGATAGCCTTAGTGGACCCGGAATACATATTGCCATACATAACATTTCAACAAACATCAAAACAGTTTTCAACAGATCCATTTTTGTCATAAGAATCACCGAGGCAGTCCTATTGAATCGTTTCCGCCGGACATGGTGAGAGAAACGCCGCGCAAGCCGGCAGGACGGTTGCCTGCATAAGCTGCTTCCGAGAGCTTATCTTCCTGTTCCTTCATTGCAGCGGACTTGGATAATTTGTACCCATCGCTAGAATTGCATTTCCTTAGTTTTCTGCCGAGACTCCGGATGAAGGCAACCCTCAGATGCCAATAATCGCATCCGGTATGCATTTACTGCCCCCGATTCCAGGAACCTCGTATTGCAAATTGAGATCATTATCATATCTCTCAATGCAGAATCCCCTAAAAAGTTCCCCAGGAAGGGGTTTTGCGGATTTTTTTTAATGCAATCTGAAGATAATTTGCCCTTTTTCCACGACATCCCCGCTCTTTACGAGGACATCAGCAACTTCCGCGTCCTGAGCTGTCCGTATCTCGTTCTCCATCTTCATGGCTTCCAGAATCGCTAGTGTTGAGCCGCGCTTGACGGTGTCCCCCTTACTCACCAGAATCTTTACTACCAGTCCCGGCATCGGAGCCCTCATCTCGGCATTCATCCTACGACCGGCTCCCACCGACTGAAATTTCTTCAGGAGCAAGTCACGGTCACTCAGCACCTTGAATTTTATCTTCTCATCCGTCGAACAGACTTCGATCTCGTCCAAAGTACGGGAGTACACTATCTCCCTGATCGCGTCCCCAACCTTCACCAACAGACGCCCCGCGTCGGCATCGAGCACTTCGAATTTCAGCTTGCCGCCCTCAAACGAGACACCCCCGTTTTCAAGACTGAACTCAATAAGCTTATCTGCTACCTCAATGCCCGGCATCAGCCCTCATGCCTCCCTCTGATCCACTCGGAGGTTTTTGAAACTGCTGCGTGTCCGTTCCTATTCAGACTTACCCCGCTCGTAAGGGTATGGGCAGCCACTATGAGCGCATCTTCTAATCCGCGGCCTGAAACATCGAGAGAGGCTGCCCCGTCTTTGTTCCAGTTCTTCTCCACAAAACTCGTCGAGTATTTCCCGTCCCTGAAGTCGTCGCTCCGAAGGACGAACCTGCAGAACGGTATGGTGGTTTTGACGCCGCCTATGACATAGTCTTCGAGAGCCCGGAGCATCTTTTGAATCGCCAGTTCCCTTGTAGAGTCCCACACACTGAGTTTGGCAATCATCGGGTCATAGTAAACCGAAATATCGTTGCCGGCCTCGACACCCGAATCCACTCGAACATTATTCCCCGCGGGTTCGCGCATGCCGTTCAACGTGCCGGTGTCCGGCAAAAAGTTGTTGACGGCGTCCTCAGCATAAATCCGGCACTCAATCGCATGGCCCCGCCGGGTTACCTGCTGCTGCGCGAAAGCAAGATCTGATCCTTCTGCTATGTTTATCTGTTCACGGACAATATCGAGTCCGGTCGTAAGCTCAGTAATCGGATGCTCGACCTGGAGCCGGGTGTTCATTTCAAGAAAATAGTATTTGCCATCCTCACCCAGAATGAACTCCACCGTCCCGGCATTCCGGTAGCCGCATGATTTCGCCGCATTGACGGCGGCTTCGCCCATTTCCTTGCGCAGCTGTGGGGTCAACGCGGTCGAGGGAGTCTCTTCCACGACCTTTTGATGACGACGCTGAATTGAGCATTCGCGCTCAAAAAGATGAATTGTCCTGCCGTAATTGTCCGCAAGGATCTGGAACTCTATGTGGCGAGGGTTGACGATGTACTTCTCTATGAAGGTCCTCTTGTCTCCGAACGCGGAAAGAGCTTCCGACTGCGCACCCCGCAGGCTGGCCTCAAGGTCTGCTTCATCCTGAACTAGTCTCATTCCCTTTCCGCCGCCGCCGGCCGCCGCCTTGATCAAAACAGGGTAGCCCACCTTTTTCGCAACTTCTCTGGCCTGATCCACGCCTTCAACCGGTTCAGAAATACCTGGGACCACCGGCACTCCCTGACTGCTGACTATTTTGCGCGCCTCGGTCTTGTCTCCCATTGCCCGGATCGTGTCGGACTTCGGCCCGATAAAAACCAGCCCCGCTCTCTCGACTTCAGAGGCAAACTCAGAATTCTCAGACAAAAAGCCATAGCCGGGATGGATTGCGTCGGCCCCGGCCTTCCGGGCGATCCGCATTACCTTTTCAATATCGAGGTAAGTCTCGCGCGCCTCCTTGCCGACGAGCGGGTAAGCCTCATCCGCATAGCGGACGAAGGGCATCATGATGTCCACGTCCGAATAGATGGCGACGGAGCTTTTCCCCATCTCCCTTATCGTGCGCATGATCCTGAGGGTAATTTCCCCCCGATTTGCCACAAGGATTTTGGAAATCTGTCCCTTCATATCATCATGATCCGCATTCCATAAGTTTGAAAGATACGGCCGCCCTCCTATTCGGCCTTCATTGAAACGATCGTGACACCCTGGCCGCCCTCTCCCATCTCTCCGGACCGGAAAGAGGCAACGAACGGATGTACTTTCAGCAGCTGCTCCACCGCTTTCCGCAGCGAGCCCGTTCCCGTACCATGAACCACTTCTACCTGCTTCAGACCGCTGAGGTATGCCTCGTCCAGAAATTTTTCTACAGAGGTTTGGATTTCGTAAGGCCTCATTCCGCGAATATCCATCTTGGTCGACGTACCTGATTTCACCTCTACGGTGACCTCGCGCTTCTTGATCCTGCCGCGGGTCGTTCTCTGAAGCTCACTTTCGTGGACGCGCATCTTCAGTCCGTTCACCTCAACGACCAGTTCACCTTTATCGTTCGCTTTCTCAACCACTTCCCCTGATAGCAACGTACCCTTCAAGAGCACCGGCTCGCCTATTTCTAAATTCGCCGACCGCTGCGCTTTGTGCTCCTCTTTCATGTTTGCGACATGCTGCTTCATCTCGCCGATCTGCGCTCTGGCGCGCTTTATGGTCTCCTTTTCCGCGTTCGTCTCGCGAATCTCCCTAACCATATTCTCTATCTGCCTGTTCAGGTTGCCAACAATCTTCTCTGATTCGTCTGCCGCGCTTTTCTTTATCTCCGCAGCTTCTTTTTTTGCGGTGTAAAGCTTCTTTTCATACTCCTGCCGCATCGTTTCGGCTAGCTCCTGCTCCTTCTTTATCTCGGAAACCCTGTCGCGTAGCTCGTTCTCCAGCTGCTCGACTTTCAAAAGCAAGCTCTCCAGCTTATCCCTGCCTTCACCGACGTACTTACGCGCCCGTTCCACCGTGTGGTCTGCTATCCCCGTACGCTGGGCTATTTCAAATGCATAGCTCGAACCCGGCCTCCCGAGAACAAGCTTGTACGTCGGCATAAGAGTCTTTTGGTCGAATTCCATTGCCGCGTTCAGCATTCCGTCTGCTTCGCTCGCAAACACCTTCAGACCGGAATTGTGCGTCGTGACGAATGACATGGTCCCCTTGTCCCGCAGCTCCTCGAGTATTGCGGAAGCCAATGCAGCACCTTCAGCTGGCTCGGTCTCCTCACCGAACTCGTCAACCAGGACCAACGACTTATCATCCGCCTTCCCTAGCACTTCAACAAAATGTTTTATTCTAGACGTGAAGGTACTCAGGTCGTTTTCGATCGACTGCTCGTCCCCGATATCCGTGAATAGAGCCCCGTAGATCGGGAGCTCGGTTCCCGGGTCGGCTGTCAAAGGAACCGCAGCAAGAGTACACAGCGCGAAGATGCCGACCGTCTTCAACGTAACCGTCTTTCCGCCGGAGTTTGGACCGCTGATCACGACGACGCGGTTCGTATCATCCAAAAACATGTCAACAGGTGTCACCTTCTCGCGTCCCAACTTTATTACAAGCAGCGGATGACGGGCCTTCACCAGCCGGGGAACCGGTGCCGCTCCGGCTGCAGGGACGACAGCGTTGAGACGCACGGAGTACATCGCACGCGAGTAGAGGCTGTCCAGGTACGCAAGGATGTCGAGGTTCTGCAACAGCTGCGGAACTACCTCCCTCACCGAGTCTGTCAGTTCGCGCAGTATTCTCTCTATCTCCCTCTGCTCTTCGAATTGCAGAGAGATTACCTCATTGTTAAGATCGACCGTGCCGGACGGTTCGATGAAAACCGTCTGCCCGGTCGCGCTCGAGCCGTGAATCAACCCCTCTATCTGACGCTTGAATTCCGCCTTTACAGGAAGAACAAGTCTCCCGTCGCGCTGTGTGAAAATATCGTCCTCCGAATAATCCAACTCTGAAAACGAACGCCCTATCGACATTATTTTCTTGCGCGCCGCCGTCCGGGTGCGATAGAGCTTGCTTCTTATCTGGCGCAGCTCTTTGCTTGCGTCGTCGAGGATGTTGCCCTCCTCGTCGACAGCCCTGTTGATGTTGAACTCGAGAATTGAGTCGGGATAAAGCCTGAAACCCATTTCGGAAATCTCCCGCAGTTCCGTCTTTTGTTTCAGGAGACTCTTGCGGGTGGACTCAGACACGTGTAGAAGCACAGAAATGTCACGAAGCTCCTTGCCCGGAAGAAAGCTTCCGGGTTTTGACGCTCGACTGAGGGACGTGCGCACATCCTTGGCTCCTGTCAAGTCCGGAAAAATATTCCGGGCCACCAAAGAATGCGCCTGGTCTACCAGAAGGTATTCATTAGCAAGCGAGTCCCTGTCGAAAATGATCGGAATATCGTCGAGATACCTCTCGCCAAGTTCCGTCTGACAAAGTGACTTAAGGTATGAAATCAGTTTGGGAAATTCGAGTTTCTCCAGTGACCGCTGTAATTCAGGATCCCGCTGTATCATCTTTGAGTTTTTGAACCACTCTTATGGATGGGAGAGAAAAAGTCGTTTATGTACTTCTCGGTCGTCCTGCTGGTAGTAAAAAACTCGTAGACCTGCCCGGCGAATCCCTTCAGGGGCTTGTAAATTATAGACCTCTGCAAGGAAGGCCCATTGGGCGGAACATCGAACAGTGAAAGGAGAAGGAGAAGCAAGCTTAAGAAGAGGGCACCCTCGAGTACACCGAAGAGCGCTCCTCCGAACTTGTCCCAGAGCTGCAGGATGGGGACTTTCCTGAATCCTTTCGCAAGAAGCGATGCGACGATGAACAGTGCGGCGAAGATTGCTACCAGCCCTATCACTATGCTCGTCATTTCACCCACATCGAGCAGCCTGCCTACAAACGCGGCAATCTCTTTTGAATCCTTAGCGGCGATGTAGATGCCTATCAGCAAAGCAAGGAGTGAGAAGACCTTTCGGAAAAATCCCTTCGCAAATCCGTGCATCGCGAAAGCTATCAGGACCACGATAAGGATAATGTCGATAAAGCTCATCAACTAAGCTTTGCCTTCACAATCTCTTGCACAATCCTGCCGTCTGCCTTTCCGCGCAGGTCCTTCATAGCAGCGCCCATAAGCTTGCCGAATTCTTTCTGATCCCGGACGCCCAGCTTTGCGGCAAGTTCGTCCACGAACTTGACTACCTCCTCGCGGCTCAACTGTCTGGGAAGGTATTCCTGGATTATTTCAAGCTCTTTCCGTTCCTTGTCCGCAAGGTCCTTGCGGCCGGCTTTGTCGAACTCCTCTATCGATTCCTTTCTCATTTTGGCCGAACTAAGAAGAACCTGCATCTCGTCCTCCTCAGTCATCCCCTCCGGTGTCGTACGCTTTTCGACTTCCTTTTCCAAAAGCTTTGCTTTGACCATTCGCAACGTCTCAAGGCGAAGGGTATCCCTCTTCAACATTGCGGTCTTGATGTGATCACTGATAGTATCTTTGATTGACATTACAGTTTCCCTGGAAATTTCATTATTGTTCCGTTTAGCGATCCGCCGGAGCCGCACAAGAACAGGACTGCGTCTACTATCTCCTGCATCCCGACCCATTTGCTCTTGTCCGCCCCGGCCATGGATTTCCTGTTGCTTTCTGTGTCGATTATCGACGGGGCAACACCATTTACCGAAATGCCGTACTCCTTGTATTCCTCAGCCGCAGCCTTCGTTAACGCAAGCACGGCCGATTTCGAGGCGGCATAGACCGCACTCCCCGCACCCGTTCCGAAAACCTGAAGTGAAACGAAGTTAACTATCCGGCCGAACTTTCTCTCCACCATTATAGGCAGGACCGAAGCCATTATGTTGAACGCCGGCACGACGTCGATAGAAAACATCGTCCGTAAATCAGAATCGGTATGCTCGTGGAGTCTCTTGCCGCCGATCCACCCGCCGAGCGAGTTTGCGAGAAAATCTATCCGCCCGTAGTTCTTGACCGTTGAATCGGTCGCTTTCCGTGCCTCATCAAGATTCGACAGGTCGGCTCGTATCGATTGGAAGGCATTCCCATATCGCTCAAATGCCTCTTTGAGCCCCTTTTCCCGTCCGGTACTTCTGTAGACAAATGCGACTTTCGATCCGGCTTCCAGGAAAGCTTGGGCCAGCGCGTTCCCTACCGAGCCACCGGTGACAAGAGCGATTCTTCCAGAGAGACTCATCATGTGAAAATTTATTTTTAAGACCGATAAAAAGCAATTTGCGCGGGCCGGCAGACTTTGTTAGCAGGATCAAATACGCTACATTATGAGGTCAACTACTAAAAAAACGCACAAAGGACAACCAAACAGCCGTTGCCGAATTTTGTTTAGTGAATCCCAAAAACACCTCAACAGCAGATTAGTAATCCAGCAGCACTTTGATTAGTCTAAATTCCGCGGATGGCACAGCCTATGTTTGGCAAACAGGGGGTAAATCCTCTAAACGCCTGTATGACTATCTCCGGGGATGGGTTTCTTTTGGCCTGCCCCTGAACCTCCCGCAACTGCCTTCGTCATGCACACAAAAGCGCCGTCTGCTAAACAGCGGCATTCACACCCACGTTCCAGTATGCGATCAATCGTTTATTGCCATACATTCATCCTTATGTATACGAACAAACAAAAAGGAAAGGAACGCCGATGAAATTCGCCGGTATGTTTTCGAGGCTCATCCTGCTTGGGTTTCTTTTTGCCGCCGTGGGACAGAATTCTAACGCAATGGCACAGGAGAAATCTGCAATGAAGAGAAGTCCAGCACTTGACCCCGCCAACATTGACCACAACGTTAAGCCATCTCAAAACTTCTACCTCTTCGCAAACGGGAAGTGGCTGAAAAAGAATCCCATCCCGCCCGAATACAGCAGATGGGGAAGCTTTTCAGAGCTATATGATCGCAACATGAACATTCTTCACGAAATCGTCGAGAATGCAGCAGCGACAAAGTCTAAGAAAGAAGGAAGCGACCTACAGCTCGTGGGGGACTTCTATTCCAGTGGAATGGATTCGAGTGCGATCGAGAAAGAGGGTATTTCCCCGCTGAAACCTTACTTTGACGAGATTGATGCTATCAAAACCAAGAGCGAGCTCGAAGAGACGATAGCCAGGCTGCAGAGAATGGGTGTGAATATCCTGTTTTACTTCACTTCCGAACAGGATTTCAAGAACAGCGACCTGATGATAGCCGGCGTTCACCAGTCCGGACTGAGCCTGCCCGACCGCGACTATTACACCAACACCGACAAGCAATCAAAGGAGATCCTGAACGAGTACGGCAAATACGTAAAGAGGATGTTCTCAACGGTCGGTGAGAACTCGAAACAGGCTTCCGAAGACGCGCAGGTGGTGTTGAAGATAGAAAAACGCCTCGCAAAGGCATCCATGACCCGAGTGGAGCGCCGGAATCCGAAGGCCACCTACAACATGATGACCATAGGGAAGATCAATTCGATGACGCCGGGTTTCTCCTGGAACACGTACCTCCGGTATTTCAACATTGTGGACGTCAAGAAGATTAACGTCGGGCAGCCGAGATTCATCGCCGAAGCAGGAAAGATGCTGAACCAGGTCCGCCTGGACGACTGGAAGATTTACCTAAAATGGCACCTCCTAAACGCCATGGCACCGTATCTTAACGATAAGTTCGTTGCCGAACGCTTCAACTTCTACGGTAAGACGTTAACAGGTGCGAAGGTGCTGCAGCCCAGGTGGAAACGAGTCCTGGGAACCATAGACCGAGAGGTCGGTTTCCCTCTTGGGAAACTATATGTTCAGAAGCACTTTTCCCCGGAGGCAAAGGCCCGGGCCGAGGAGATGGTGCATAATCTTGAAGCCGCTTTCGCACACAGAATCAAGAACGTCGATTGGATGAGCGAGACCACGAAAAAGCAGGCACTCACAAAGCTGAAAGCCATCGTAAACAAGATCGGTTATCCCGACAAGTGGAAGAGCTACGCAGGGCTCGAGATTAATAGAGGCCCGTACGTGCTCAATGTCATTCGCTCAAACGAATTCGACTTCAACTTCGAGGTAAGCAAGATTGGGAAGCCTGTCGACCGCAGCGAGTGGGGAATGACTCCCCCTACTGTCAATGCTTATTATGATCCGTCGATGAATGAGATTGTATTTCCTGCCGGGATTCTGCAGCCCCCCTTCTTTAATCCTGCCGCTGACGACGCGGTCAATTACGGCGGCATGGGTGCCGTGATCGGACATGAGATGACACACGGCTTCGACGACCAGGGGAGCCAGTTCGACGCGAAGGGAAATTTGAAGGACTGGTGGACAAAGCAAGATGCCGCAAACTTCAAGAAGAAAGCTGAGGTATTAGTCCATCAGTTCGATAGTTACGCTGTTGTCGACTCACTCCACATTAATGGAAATTTGACCGAAGGCGAAAACATTGCAGACCTTGGCGGGGTATCAATCGCTTACGAGGCGTTTGAGAACACGTTGAAGGGCAAAGCGCATCCGACCAGGATCGATGGTTTCACCCCGGAGCAAAGGTTCTTCCTCGCCTGGGCTCAAATGTGGCGGGAGAACGACACGCCACAGGCCCTCAGGCAGCGGCTCATCGTAGATCCGCACTCGCCAAATGTGTATCGCTGTAACGGTCCCCTGTCCGACTTCCCCGCCTTCTATGAGGCGTTCGATGTCAAGCCGGGCGACCCGATGTACCGGCCAGACAGTGTAAGAGCGAAGATCTGGTAGATGTGCAAGAGCTATGCGGAGGCAACCACAGGCACCCTTCGCATGGCTCCCTTTAGCGGGCAACGTCGTTGTCCAGAGTGTGCTGCCTGCGGATGGCAGGTGGACGCCAATTGCAGGCGAATAAGTCTCAACATTGTCCATAAGGCTCAGCAAACCAAGGTGATGGGCCTCATCGACAAGCAGACATGTTGTCAGAATGAGGGAGTGAGTTCCAGTATTTCTCGGGGCAGCTTTGCACGCCTGAGACAGCGCATTTCCCCCTCGACTCTTGATTCTGCCGAGATTAGGATGTAGTTTTAACCACATTTCAGGGAACAGGCTGTAGTTCATTACGAAGTTGACGAAGCACCAGTTAATTCGATAATGACGTCTTCAAGTTGAAGGGAATTATGTCATGGGGAAAGCTGTATTTGGGATGCTCGTTGCGGCGGCATTGTTGTGGGGATGCTCACCGACCGACAGCGGCAACGGCACCGCGGATCATCCAACGCCAAACGCACAAATAATGGTCGCGTGCTACGCTACGGTCCAGACTCCCGCGCAGTCGGGGAGAGCGAGCTACACTGTTGACTGCATGTTTCTGAATCAGGATACAACAAAGAGCAATAGCGAATTCAATTCTGCGGCAGTGACAGTCAACGGGGTGACACTAGGACGATATTCAGACGGGGTCTTTGTCAATGTCGGCAGCATGGAGTTTACTGAGGGTGATTCGCTAGAGTTTGTCATCAAACATCCGAAAATTGGCACTGTAAGGCAGGTCCTGCGTATACCTGAGTCCGTGCCCGACTACACCTTGGCGCCCGCTCTTCCGGCAAAAAATTTCGCCAATAGTGTCGGGAATTTTTTAGTCAAGTGGAGCGCGGTTGATGCTGATCTCTATTATGCACAGTTCGATTGCTATGACGCGCGAGAATTTTACATGGGCAACTACGGTTATTTCACGCCCACGGACAGCATGGCGGTTGTCGTGCAGGACAGCGTAGGCGACCCGTTTCCCTTTTTGGAAGTCAGGTTAATGTCGTTCAACTACGTACCCGTTGCTGGTTTTGCTCCCGGCTCCGGATTCTATGTGGGATGCGCGAATTACAAGGTGTACTCAAACTTGTGAGGAGCCTGGTCCGGAACAAACACAAGGCATAATTCCGCCCCGGCAGCTCCCCCGCTGCTCGAAGCTAGGACCCCGGGCTCGATAATCCTTCTTGCTCCCCGCCTCTCGTCTCCTGCCCCGGGTTTCGCGTTTCTGACCTCTGACTTCTTGTTTCTGAATCCCAGCTTCCTTACTTCACCACTTCGCCAACCACGAATGCCTTCTCCTTCGACTTCCTCAGGCTCGACAAGAGGCCATCAGCGTCCTTCGAAGAGACGACGATCACCAGCCCGACTCCCATATTCATGGCTCTCCTCGCATCGCCATCGGGTACACGTCCCAGCTGCTGTATAAGCCTAAAGATAGGCGGCACTTCCCAGTTCTCCCAGAAGATCTTGAACTTCCTCGGTGGTCGGATGACCCGAACCGTGTTGCCTTCGATCCCCCCGCCGGTTATGTGCGACATTCCGTGGACAGTGAATTTTTTCGTTGCAGCCTGCATCAGCCTCAGGTATGATCGGTGAGTTTTGAGCAGCGCTTCACCGAGGGTTCCGCCGAGCTCCTCCACGTAGCTGTCAACCTTGTATTTTGAAAGGAGAACCTTCCTTGCCAGGGAGTAGCCGTTAGTATGCAGCCCGGTGGAGGCCACGCCGATCAGAACATCTCCCTTCTTTACCTTCTTTCCATCGATGACCTTCGACCTGTCCACCACCCCGACTATCGTCCCCGCCAGATCGTAGTCATTCTCAGAATAGACCCCGGGCATCTCTGCCGTCTCGCCACCGATCAAGGCAAGTCCATTCTGCTTGCAGGCTATAGACAAGCCCTCGACGACCTTGGCCGCAACATCTGCGTTCAGCTTGCCGCACGCAAAGTAGTCGAGAAAGAACAGTGGGACCGCTCCACCGACGCCGATATCGTTTACGCAATGGTTCACGAGGTCCTGACCTATCGTGTCATGTTTGCCGATCTCAACGGCTATCTTAACCTTGGTTCCGACTCCGTCGATGCTCGAAACCAGGATGGGGTCGCGGTAACCTGGGAACTTTCCGTTAAAAAACCCTCCGAAGAATCCTATGTCGGACAATACGTTCCGGTTGAAAGTCTGCCTGGCCAGAGGTTTTATTCTCCTCACCAGTCTATCCGCTTCGTCGATATTAACGCCGCTCTGTTTATAAGTTGTCATACTTCTGATTCTCGCCTGATTCAGTTCAAGGACAGGAGTCCGTCTGCTGCAACGAATTTCATTGCGCCGACGATGTTCTTCGTTGACACATCGTCGCGCAAGACGACGCGCCCTATTCCGGTCGGCAGTACGAACCGTACCTTCCCCGCCTTCATTTTCTTATCATAACTCAAACGTTCCACCACCTCATCGACATTGACGGCCGTCCTCGACTGTCGGGCGATCTGTCTCACCATTTTCAGGATGCGTTCGAAGCTTGACGGACGGATGAGTTTCATGTGCATAGCTATGTGCGATTCCGCAACCAAACCGATGAGTACCGCTTCGCCGTGCTTGAAGGTCCCGTATCCGGTAGCGGCTTCTATCGCGTGGCCGATCGTGTGGCCCAGGTTAAGATGCGCGCGGATGCCCGCTTCGAGAACGTCCCTTTCCACATAGCGCTTTTTGGTGTCTACCGAGATTTTTATGGTCTTCTCCAACGTTTTTCTCTCCTTGTTCAGGAGCCTGGCAGTATTCTTTTCGACGAAGTCAAAGAAAGGCTCTCCCCTAAGGACTGCATATTTGGCTATTTCACCTAAGCCGCAAGTTAGCTCCTCTTTGGGAAGAGTATCCAGAAAACCGGTATTCATGATCACCGAACTAGGCTGGTGGAACGCTCCGATAAGGTTCTTGCCCAGACTGTGATTCACCCCCACCTTTCCGCCTATGGAACTGTCGACCATTGCGAGAAGGGTGGTAGGAACATGGACATATTCTATTCCGCGCTGAAAGACCGATGCGACGAATCCGGCAAGATCGCCCGTAATGCCGCCGCCGATGGCAAAAAGGACTGAATCACGGCGGATATTTCTTTCGAGAAAGTAAGTGAGAATTTCCTCGACATGTCCTATATCCTTATTTCCTTCAGAGGCGGGGAATGTCGCTATTACAACTCCGTCGATGTTCCCGATGTCCTTAATCAACCCCCTGTAAATATCAGCAACTCTGGAATCCACCACTACCGCAGCCTTGCCGGCTGAACCGAGCTGCGACAGCAGGAGCGAATCCGAATCTCCGATGTGGATAGGCACCCTCGATGAATTTACCCGGTAACTGAAAGTCTTCATACGATTTTTCCCCGCAATTTTGCAACAATTTCCTCTACAGTCTCAGACACACTCATATTGGAAGTATTAACCACGATGCCTGCCTCAAGATAGTCTCTCTCACGTTCCCGGAGAAGTGATCTAACTCTCACCGAAAGTTCGTCGTCCGTGAGCATATGTCCGTCTTCCGAAAGAAGCATCGGTCTGGTGTTTCGCGTCCTCACGCGTTTCACTATCTCATCGGCATCGGATTTCAAATAGACAAGGATTCCGTTCTCTCGGACCAGGTCCCGATTGTCTTTAGAGGAGAGGGCTCCGCCGCCCAGTGCAAAAACCATATACTCGTCTCGCACGACAGTTTCTCGCAGTGTGCGTATTTCGACGTCACGGAAATATTGTTCGCCTTGTTTCTTGAAAATCTCGCGGATAGGCAAACGTTCCTTTTCTTCGATGACCTCGTCGATGTCTGTAAAGCCGTAGCGGATTCTTTGGGCAAGAAGCGGCCCGATCGTGCTCTTTCCGCTGCCCATAAATCCGGCAAGAAATACGCGTCGCTTCAGTTCATTCACCTCTACTCACCGGGCCTGAATATAACTGTCGAAGCCTAACTTGCAAAACAGTTTTTGGTGTCGCCTGTTCTACCTCAAATTCGAAACCGCCGATCTTGAGTTTCGTTCCCACTCTGGGCACCGATTCGTGCAGACCTATCAACAGTGAAGAGACAGTATCCCCGGGTTCAAAGTCGAAATCGAATCCACCCACCTCTCCTGAAATCTCCTCGAGCCTGGCAGTGCCTTTGACCGCGAAGCTCTCATCGGAAAACTTCGTCACGAGTGTGCTTTCTCGCGGCATCTCCGCACTCGAGCCGAATATCTCGCGGACCACATCGGAGAGTGTCACGATGCCGGCCAGTCCGCCGAACTCGTCGACGACTACTGCTATGTGGATCCTGTTTGCCCTGAAAGTCTCCAGAAGCCCTTCGAGGGACTGCGTCTCCGGTACGAACACGGGCTTGCGCATGAGTGTCCTGACGTCGAATTTTCGTTTGGCGATCTTCTTTCTCATCACGGGCAGGACATCGCGAGCGTACAGCATTCCCACAATGTTATCGGGAGCGTCGGAGTACACGGGCAGCCGCGAACGCCCGCACTTGTTGAAAGTCTCGACCACAGCGTCGAACTTGCTCGAGTCCGGAAGGCTGACGATTTCTGTTCTAAGAGTCATCGTATCACGGACGTTCTTCTCCCCGAGAAATGAGATCTTGCCGAGCAGCTCCGCCTCGTTTTGCTCAATCACTCCCACGCTTCCGGCCACCTTCGACAGCGTTTTCAGCCCGCGGTTATCAATCGTCAATAGCGGCTTCCTCCTCTTTGCCGTTATTCTCGACAGAAAAGAATTGAGCGGGTAGACAATCGGGATTTCAACTACAAGAAGAAATGTAAGAAGCGGCAGGCAGATCGTGGCTACGAGTTTCGGGTTACGGGATGCCACAATCTTCGGAACTGAATCAGCAAAAAGAATCAGCAGCGAAGAGACAATCACAACCTCGCCCGCGATGGCAAGCGTTTTATCAAAGGAGAACCGGACAGCAAGATCCAGTGCAAGCGAAGCTCCGATCAACGTGAACAGAAAAACGGCGACCGAATTCGATACCAGAATTGTCGACAGTAGCAGCTGGGGAGCACCATAAACGCGCGACGAGATCCTTCCTTTGAGTTTTTCCCCTGAACTCGTGATCGAATAGAGTGCTACCTCTGCCGCCGACAACGTAAACGCGAGAATGAGAAGTACGAATATGATTAGAATCTTGATTGCCACTCTTTATAACAAATTGTATAAAAAAAAGGAAATTTCCACGATTTCTGACGGAAAAAATCTCATCAGGTGCAGACAGGCACCCCAGCTCACTCACCTGCGCTGCGGTTTACTGCAAACCACCCGGGGCTAAAGCTGCCGGGTGGACCGGCCTGAATCGGGGGAGAGAACTACAGACAATTGCCGCTGCGAGAGAAAACCGGATTACCCGTTTGCTCTCGCCAGCAAACGCACGCTGCACGGGATGTTCAGAACTACGGAGCGAGCCTCCGTATCTCCCAATCCCCGCTACTGGTCATAGTGTAGAGAAGTCTGTCGTGTAGCCTGTTGGGCCTTCCCTGCCAGAACTCAAAGCTTTTCGGTTTAATCCTGATTCCCCCCCAGTTCCGGGGCCGCGGTACGTCGCTACCGGAAAAGCGCTTCTCGAACTCGCTGAAACGCTGCTCCAGCTCACCTCGACTTGAGATTTCGCTGCTCTGGTCGGATGCCGATGCTGAAATCTGGCTGCTCCTTGGCCTTGACCGAAAATAAGTATCTGACTCCGTCGGGCTTATCTTTTCTGCAACTCCCTCTACTAGCACTTGTCTGTCCATTTCATGCCAGAAAAAAGCGGCGGCGACTTTGGAATTACCCAGCAGTTCTATCCCCTTTTTGCTTTCGTAGTTGGTAAAAAAGACAAGGCCGTTGTGGTCGAAGCCTCGTAAAAGGACAAACCGCAGGGAAGGTTTCCCTTCTGCCGACACAGTGGCCAGTGCCATGGCGTGAGGGTCCGGTAATTCGGCCTTGAACGCATCCTCCATCCACTTCTCGAACTGGAGCACCGGATCCTTTTGCGCGCTCGATTCCTCAAGCTGCTCGCCGGAATATTCTCTCCTGAGCCTTTCTATTCGTCGCTGGATAGCCATTAAGCTCCTTTACATAAGGCAATCCGGACATCAGCTGTTTGTAACAGGGACTGCCTTCCACTCTCTCATCTTATGTCCCTTCATCGCATACAGAAGTATGGCAAAGTAGCACGGCAAGAGGACCCAGTATGAGCCTTGCGGCGAATAAGAGTCCGAAAGGACACCGTACAGCGGCGGAATGGTCGCGCCTCCTGCTATCGCCATTATGAGGATTGCTGAGCCGATCTTGGTGAACTTACCGAGCCCCTCAAGCGCGAGCGGCCATATCGTCGGCCACACCATCGCGTTCGCAAATCCGAGAAGCGAAACGAAAAGCACCGAGTCCGGTATCGGAGAAACGCCAAGCCAGCCGAACAGGGCGCTGGAAAAGGCTGTACTTGTAGTTGACGAGAACAGGACAACCATACTGAAAATAAGCCCCAAGGCAGCAGAAACCACAAGCGCGGTTTCCTGCTTGATTACCCTGGGAATTGTTATGATTCCCACGACGTAGCCAATCACCATGAATGCCATCGTGTATGCGGTGAGCTTTCCGAAGAAAGTTATGCCCAGACCTCTGCCGTACAACCCGATCGTGTCTGCGGCCATCACTTCAACTCCGACGTAGAAGAACAACGCAATCGCACCGAGTATCAGCTGCGGAAACTGGAAGATGCTCGTCTTCCCGGTGGACGAACTGCCGCTTCCTTCGTCCTCTGCATCCGTGTCCAACTCCGGCAGCGGCGAGAACTTTATCATTGCGGCGAGCAGTACCAAAATCACGGCCATCACGATGTAAGGTACCACAAGCCTGTTTGCCAACTCGTTGAAAGCGGCTGCCCTTGCAGCCGGAGTCATCATTTTCAGGTTGGCATCGCTATATTTGCTGATCCCGTGAAGCATAAGCGCCGTGAATATCAGCGGGCTGAGGATGCCTGCCCCCTTGTTGGCAATCCCCATGAAGCCGATCCTGGCAGCGGCGCTCTTTCTGGGACCGATGACCACCACGTACGGGTTCGATGCGGTCTGAAGAATAGTCAGTCCTGCACCCATCACGAACAGCCCTAACAGGAATATCGCGTAGATTCTGGTATGTGCGGCGGGAATGAATATGAGCGCACCTATTGCCATCCCTATCATTCCGAGCACCATCCCGTTCTTGTAGCCCGTCTTGAACAGAACAGCAGACATCGGCAGCGCCATTAAGGTATAAGAAATGTAAAAAGCCATCGAGACAAGATACGCCTCGGCTTGATTAAGCTCGCATGCGATCTTCAAAAACGGAATCAAAGACCCGTTCAGCCAGGTGACAAACCCAAAGATAAAAAATAGGAGCCCGATTATACTGATTGATACAAAATAGTTGTTAGGTGAAGATCCGGTTGTGTCTGATTGCACTATAGTTCCTTTCTGTCAACTTTTACATTCCGATTGGACATGTCTATATGATTGCATCGTGGCCGCCTTGCACGACTAAGGCCGGTCAGAGATGAGAAAGCCATACCGTGTACGGGATTAACTTAAAACCTCATCGTTCATTAACAGTTGGTCTAAATAGGTTCCTGACAACACTTTGCTCCCCGCTAATGCGGAAGCAATGCAAAGCACTCAAACGACAAATCGTAAAATCCTTCGATAAGCCGACGTGGTGTAATATTTCACTTTTGGGAAGAAAAAACAAGAAAAGCTCCTTTCCCCAACCGGCCTTTGCAGCACGGCTCACACTCTCTTCGCGCATAAACGGCCGACACCATTCGTTCTTGAGGAGCCATCCAATCCCTTTTTCAGGAGCCCTGATCCCCCATGGAATTTAATAGGTCGTCAAAGTGGTAGTTGAATCCGGCAGCTTTCCGCTCAAGTTCAATTGCGGTCTCTACGACATTCTCTATTGCACGCGGGTCGATTTTTCCTTTCGCGCGGCCGGCGGTCATGACGATGTCTACCAGGCTTGCGTATCCGAGTAGGTCTTCAAATTGCTCCTTCTTAAACCACGCGACCCCCTCATACTTGTGAACCCCTATAAGATCCATGACCGGCCTGGTTTTCAGTGTTCTCGCGAAAAACGCCTTCGGATCCTCGGCCAGCGAATTCAAGTCACGCGAGATACTCAGGAGAGCCCTTACAATTCGGGCTTCATACAACGCCACCGCTTCATCAAGTCCGATTTCCCAATAACAGGCCCGGATCTGAGTTGCGACACGCCAATTATCAAACAGAACTTCAGGCGACACCTGTCCGTCGCGAACAAAACGTTCGACCCCATGAAGAAACAGCCACGCGAACATCAATCGCCAGCCGGCAAGCGGTGGTTCCTCTTTATCCGGCAGATATCGCGACAGGTATTCCACCGCCTCCCGGTTGACTTCAGCTCCGGGCAGTGAAAGCAGCGTTAGATAATCTGTCGATTTCCTTTTCAGGAAGGACGCGGCATCAATTTTGGCATGTTCATGATTTTCGATCGCCGCAATCAGATTGGCTGCCTTCTGGTCGAATTCCTTACCCCTGTCAGGCTTGACCTTTCCGCCGTAAATGCCGTCGGCGAGGTACCGCACGCTTCCCGGGTTGATAGCCTCGTAAAGCCTTGCGTGAATGTCGCGGAGCCTGAGGTTAATCAACTCCTCATCGACCGAGCTGACACCGCGCCCGTTCAAATGCCTTGCCAGCTCGCCGTAAGGCGAATCGACGGAAGAATGCACCCGCCTGAATCTGAAAAACATGCTGTGTTTATACGCCCCCAGTTCGATATACAGTCCTTCCCGCTTCAAGGAGCTGACCGACCTTATGTACTCGAGACCGCTCATCAGATCCCTGAAAAGACAGTAATCCCCCCTGCCTCCTTCGATAGAGAGCCCCTCGGAAAGCGATTTCCTTGTCAGTTTACCGTCCTGGTCGCGGAAGCCAACCGACATCCTCAACCAGCCGGCTGCGTGGGAATAGCGATTGTTGTAGACAAACAACACCCGCTCCGTGCCCACACCATTACTGTATGCGAACACATCTTCATTGACTTTGCCGTCTCCGGTATTGAAATCGTAAAGAAGGAAGTTGTCCATCTCGCTGAAGAGGCGTCGTTGCCGAAGCAGCGGGAATATTTCCCGCTCATGTCGCGCGACCAGCCACTCGTCCTGATGCTCGTCATGATAGGCTCGCTTGTATTCCATGCCGTACTTCTCGGTAAAGCCTTCGATTTGCCCGTGTCCGAACATCGGCGTACCCGGCATAGTCGCCATCATGGCGCAGACTCCGAAGTACTTATCGTCCTTCCCGAATTGTGCTATCGCCGTTTCTTCATCGGGATTGTTAAGGAAATTCACAAAGCGTTTCAGTATCTGCGGATTGTACTCCAGGACGTTCTTCATTACCTGACGGTAGTTGGCGTTCTCTTCCTTCTTGAGCATGTTCATGAAAGCGCTGTTATAAACCCTGTGCATCCCAAGTGTTCGTACAAAATATCCTTCCATCAGCCAAAATGCCTCGGCAAGAAGAAGCGTATCCGGAGCCTCCTTCTGAATGCGGTCGACGACCTCCCGCCAGAACTCATTCGGCATGGCACTGTCAAACTGCCCTTTTGTCATTGAGAAGTTGGACCGTGAAGGAATGGCCCCGCCGGTACCCGGTTCGGGAAACCACAATCGCTGATAGTGTTTCTTGCTCAGGACCATTGCTGCATCAAAACGGATTATGGGGAACATTCTGGCGACATGCAGGATCGTCTGAATTACAGCTTCCCGAACATCGGGCCTGGTGAAGTCCAGCTGTGCAGTGTCGTTCCACGGCATATGCGTCCCGTCGTTGCCGTGATAGACATACCTGACGTCGCCCGTCCACCTGTCGAGTCGCTTGAACACGACGGCAGCGTCGCGCTTCGTCCAGTAACCGTCTTCGATGAAAACCCCGACGCGGTCGTCGCTGCTCAGGTCGGGACCGGTAAACGAATAGTTGGGAAAGGGAGAATATTCCGATTGCAGAAACCAGTCCGGATGTTCGACCAGCCACGACGAATCGATACCCATGTGATTCGGTACCATGTCGCTCGCCAGCCTGATTCCGTATCTGATAGCTCTGTCCTTCAGATTCCCATACCCTTGCTCGCCTCCGAGCTCCGGAGCAATATCGTACGCATTCAAGGAATAGGCCGAAGCGATCGCGTCTATGTTGCCGTTCAGATGCTTTATCCTCTTCGACGCCTGGCTCCGAATCCAGATGCCTATCAGCCAGAGGCCGTTGAAGCCCCGGCCCGAAAGGTTTTCAAGTTCTTCATCCGGTATCTCGTCCAGCCTCGCTATAGAGCGTCTGTATTTCTTGCTCAGCTGGTCGAGCCAAACGAATACGTTCTTGGCTATGAGTACCAGGTTCGGCATCCAATTCAAATCGGGAGTAAAGTTTTCCCGCTCATGCTCGGCACCGCCAAACTGCGGGACGGCAACCGACTCTCTCTCTCCGAACCCGAAAAAACCTGCCTGAAGTACCTTGGGAATCCTCGATTTGTCTGCCTGCGCCTGAGCCAACATGAGAAAGTATTTCCCTTCCTCCTTGATGAAGTCTATCGCCCCCAAAAGTCTCCTGAGATACGGTGAGTTAGCAAGGATGGCTTCCCAATGCTTTGCCATAAACTGTAGTTGTTCGGTTATGGACTCCGGGGCGGTCTCGATTGGGGCCAGCAGCATTTTTATCAGCGGCGCATCGGTTGGACCGTACCCCGGCTGGGTCTCGAAGAAAGCCTCCGCGCCGGACAGCACTGATTCGTAGGATGCAGTCTGCTTAAGTCGGGAATCATCGATAAGCTCGGCGATCGGATTGAACGCAGGGTTCCTGTTCTCAAGCCAAAGCAGTATCAGTTCTTTCATGACAATCTGCCGCCTCGAGACTCCGGCGGGACTTCCCTTCAGAAAGTCCGTTGCGGATTCTTCTTTCCGGTAGACCGAGTTCGGAGGGAACGATTCGACGAAGTTCTTGAAGCAGTTATTCACCTTCTCCTCGCCAATTTCCTTTCTCAGTGCAGTCTCAAGAAGTGAAAATGCGGCGGGGTTTACCTGGGATACGTAAGAGTCAATCACGAAGTGCAGAATCTCGTGGAAGATTCCCATGGCATTGAGTTCACTCGGCGATACATGCCCACTGACTTTATCGGAGGTGGGTTCTTGTGTTCCGGGCCTTTTTGCCCTTTTTTCGTTCAAGCGAGAAGCGAATTGCTGTGCTGCCCGAAAATTCATGAAAACGACATCTCCCGTGATTGAAAAGAACACTTCATCCACGCCGTATTTCTCACGGGCCTCCCGAGAGATGTGAAACTCGTAGGTCGGAAGTGTCGCACTTAATTCCGTTTCTATCTCTTCTCTTATCATCGACCTGAATCTATCCAATGGAGCTGTAAAATGCCAACTACCATGACTGGCCTGCTGGAGGACTTCTGGTTAAGAGTTCTCCCTTTCAATACATGGAAAAGATTGCCCCTGGACAAGCTGACGGGAAGTTTCCTCCAAGGTCTCCTTCAGGCAATCCCTTCTAACTACGCACGATGAGAGAGTCTCTACTAATACAACCGCATGGAATTCAGTGAAGTTTCTTCTCATCAGCGGGTCAGGATGTACCGTTTCAGGGACTAATTTTCTTGACTTTTACTGCATGCTTGTCTAATTTCATTCGAATTTGTAACCAAATCCCCGAGGAGGGAAATTCTATGAAACACTTGCTGCATAGGGCATCATATCTGATTATGGGTCTTTTTGTCGGGGCAGGTCTCATCTTGAGCGGATGTGGGACCAGTATAAAGACTACACAGGGCCGGGCAGATGCTGATTCTCTGACAATGGCATCTTTGCACTCCAAGAGCGAGAAGCTGCAGTCGGAAAACTCGAACCTTCGTAACTCCGTTTCGCAGCTTGAGCAGGACAAGCGGGCCTTGAATGCGAAAGTCGCAGACCTCACTTCCAAGCTTGGACAAAGCAGCCAACAGTGGCAGGATCTTGAAGACCTTCAGTCGAGGGTAAATAACCTGGACTCTGAACTGACCGTTCAGCGCCAGATCAACCGCGACCTCAGTGCCAAGAATGCGGATATGGAGAAACAGCTGATTGTCGGCGGGCCGGAAACGGTTTCGACCAAGGCGGAATTCGACCGGAAATACAAGGAAGGCCTGCAGCTTTTCAGGTCAAAGAGCTACAAAGCGGGGCTAGCAGTTTTCAAGGGACTTGCGGCGAGCAGTGTGAATACCCCGTTGATGAGCAACGCCCACTACTGGCTCGGCGAGTGCTACTATGCTCTGCAAAGATACAACGACGCTATTCAGGAATTTCAAAAGACACTGACATATCCGAAGAGTTACAAAACAGGCGCTGCCTACTTAATGCTCGGTATGTCGTACCTGCGGCTGGGAAACTAAGAGAGCGCAAGATCAACCTGGAACAAGCTGATAGTCAAAGACCCGAAGTCGCAGTACGCCGTACAGGCCAGAGAGTTCCTGAAACAACTCTGACGATTTTGGACGCTCTTCGATCAAGAGCCGCTGACTCGCGTTGAGCCTGCAGCGGCTCTTATTTGTCCGGCCAGCCTGGTTTCATCGATATTCCCGTTTGTATCTACCTTGAAAAATCCATCGGGGTTCCTCAACGCGTAGTTAAGCAGGATTCTAAGGGGGACGAAATCCCTGGAAATAACTGAACCGTCTCGAATCAGGAACGAAATGCCGGGCTCTAGCTCCTTGTCGTCAACCACTACCGGACCACTCACAACACCGGTTCTGACTCTGTAAGTCTCGTACCCTTTTTCATCTCGCCATCCGCAGACGAAATTCGCTCTCCCTATGGGGCCGTTGAGCAGTTTCAAGCGGGAAGACGTCTTTTCCAGGACTTCAATGAGATCTCTCGCCGAAGCTGCTTCTTCAAACTCCAGTCTCTTCGAGAGTTCATCCAGCCTGACGCGCAGCTCGGACGTCAGTTTCTCCAAAGAACCGGAAAGGAATTCCTCTACCGCTTCCACTTCCCTGCTGTACTCGTCCAGCGCTATGTTTCCCCTGCACGGGGCGGCGCATCTTTCCATATAGAAATAGAGGCAAGGATCAAACGGCTTCGAGAATTCCTTTTCGCACTTTACAAGTTTGAAATACTTGTCCGCCGCGTAGAGTACCTGCTCGGCAATGAAAGAGCTCCCGAACGGTCCGTAGTATCGCCCCTCCTCTTCGAGCTCGTAGACGATGTCGAGCCGGTCGAACCTTCTGTCGGTGGTCAACCTTATGAAGGGAAAGCGCCGCGAGTTGACAAGCTGCGAGTTGAACGCGGGGCGAAATTGCCTGATAAGGTGCAGTTCTTTCAGGAGGGCATGCAGTTCCGAGGACGTAGTTTCCAGTTCGATTTTTGAGGCTTCCCTCATCATCCTCCGTACCTTCTCGGCATCCTTGGCGTTCTCCGTAAGGTATGAGGCGAGTCTCATTTTCAGGTTCTTTGCCTTGCCGACATAGACGATCTCATCATCGGAATTGAACACCTTGTACACCCCCGGTGCGTTCGGTGCCGCCACCATAGCCTTCTTGAAGACGTTCTGGTTGTTATGCTTGTCCAGGCGGTAAGGGACATTCTGAAATCGAAGCAGTTCGTCGAGATTGACAACCTCATGCCGCTCGCTGATCAGTTCCAGCAGCTCGATCAGAAGGTGAGCCGTTGCCCGGGCATCACCGTAGGCACGATGCCTCCCGCCAATCTTAATGCCCAGATGCCGACATACGTGATCGAGAGCCTTTCGCTGCAAATGTGGGAAAATGCGGGAGCTCAGTTTCCTCGTGCATAGCTGAGGAATCTCGAGGTCGAGACCCGATCTCGCCAGTTCATTCCGCACGAACCCATAGTCGAATTGCGAATTATGTGCAACAAAAACCGTCCCTTCCAGAAACTGGGAGACAGACACCGAGATCTCTCTGAACGAGGGTGCCCCGTAAACCATCTCGTTGCTGATGCCAGTCATATTGCGGATGAAGTTAGGGATGTGCCGCCCGGGATTTACCAGCGAGGAATACCCGTCGACAATCTTCCCGTTGTGGACCTTGTACGCGGCAAACTCTATGATCCTGTCGTTTGCCGCCGCCGAGCCGGTCGTCTCGACATCCACAACCGAAAAAGTGGTATCTGAAAGACTTTCCCCGCCATCGAAATCATCATCAAGCATCAGTGTACCTCTATTGCCCTCTGTATCCCGTCGGCAATCTTGTTCGTAATCCCATCCACAACGCTATCGGGCACACCGTCAAAATGCTTTGATTTTATCCGCATGTCGCATATTTCATTGACATAATCTACAACAACAAACCTTGGGCCCGGAGTCAATGAAATCTCGGTCGAAAAGAAGTCCAGGCCGCACACGGAGTATATTGTTCTGACGATATCCGCTATCGGGTGAAGGCCATATCTGTTCATCTCATCCTGTGACGCCTCGATGTAGATGTGGGTCAGGTCGTCCCACCAGCAGATGAACACTTCGCCGAAGACATAAAAAGGCCTGAACCATGCCCTGCGTCCGTCAAAGACCACGGGCTCTATCTTCTGCTGCAGCAAGTACTTGTCGTCCTTGTTGTGCTGTCTGGTGTCTACTACGTCGCGCAGCCCTTCGGCTCCGGTTACGACGCCGATTCCCCCGCCGGTGGTATTTGCAGGTTTGATTATGAATGGACGCCCAAGATGCGCAAGCTCGGTCAGGCTCAATTTGACTTCCCGTTGAGAGCTGTAAGGGGAAATAATGATCGTGTAAGGCACATGGATTCCTGCAGTTATGAACTCGAGGTGCATTGACGCTTTGTCGGAAGCATGGAGGATCTTCGACGGGTCATTCAGTATGAATATGCCTCTGTGTTTCAGCAGGCGCACGATTGCCTCGCAGGTGTCGTCGACATCCGAAGCCCGATCCACCACGGCCTTAAACGAGATGGTCTTGCGATGAACCTCCTGAAGTACCCTTTCAAATTCCTCGACATGAATTACCTCATATGAAATGTTTTTCATGCGGAACTTGTTTGAAAGGACAGAGATGAAATCGTCATCGTATTCCCATTCGTAGAATATTGCGCAATCAAGCGTTTTCATTTCGAGTAATTTAACAAGCTTTTGGCGGAATTGAATGACAGAAAAAAAGGTTATGCCTGATTGGGAGTGCTCCCCGAAAAGCGGATTTTTGATGCTTCTTCTTCGGAATAGCTGTTCGGGACGGCTTCCGGTCACCGCTTACTGAATTGAATCTCGAGCGGTCCGGAAGTAAATTCGAGACTCAGATGGATAAGACACCCGACACATCGAAAATCATAATCCGAGGGGCACGCCAGCACAATCTCAAATCTATCGACCTGGAGCTACCCCGCGACAAGTTTATCGTAGTTACCGGGTTGAGCGGGAGCGGGAAATCATCGCTCGCATTCGATACCATCTATGCAGAAGGACAGCGCCGTTACCTGGAGACGATGATGTCCTATGCCCGCCAATTTCTTCAGGTCTTGGAGAGACCGGATGTCGACCTGATCGAGGGACTGAGCCCGTCGGTGGCGATCGAGCAGAAGACGATAAGTACAAATCCTCATTCATCTGTCGGAACCGTTACCGAGATATACGATTACGTCAGGCTCCTATTCGCGAAAGTCGGCACGCAATTCTGCGTGAAGTGCAACATCCCGGTTCAACAGCAGACGCCGGACCAGATTCTTCAGTCGATCCTTTCGGATTTCAACAACCGGAACATCCTCCTCCTCGCGCCTCTGGTCGTCGGAAGGAAAGGACATTACCGGGAATTGTTCAAGGAGTTGATGGCGGAAGGTTTCGTCCAGGTTAGGGCAGACGGAAATCTGCGCGAGCTGCAAACCGGGATGGAGCTCTCCCGCTACGGCACGCATAACATTGAACTGGTTGTCGACAAGCTGAGAGTTCAGGGACGGTCGGTTACCCGGCTGAGGGAATCGCTAAAGCTTGCGCTTGAAAAAGGCTCCGGAACGCTGATTTTGCTGGATCACGATTCGAAGAGGGAGCATTTCTACAGCCGGCTGAAGTCATGCCCCAAGTGCGGAACCAGCTACCCGGACCTTGCTCCCAACTCGTTTTCGTTCAACTCCAAGTTCGGTATGTGCAGGACGTGTAATGGAACGGGCTTGAGCAGAGACATCACACCGGAGGCACTGGTAGTCGATCCGAGACGGTCTATCACAGAAGGCGCCCTCCTCTTTCCGAAGCGTGACGATTTCTTCCTGATGAGCCTGCTTAACAGTGTTCTCGAGCCCCACGGACTGAATGCTAATACCCCTTTCTCCGAGTTCGATTCTACCGCGAGGGAGCTCATCTTCTTCGGGAAGAACCAGAAGAAAGCGAAGAAGGGAATCAAGTTCGCGGGAGTTTCGATATCGAATCTGAACGCGAAGTTTGAAGGCCTGATCCCGATGCTGCAGAAATTGGACTTCGAGGTCTATTTCGGTGATGAGTACCGGAACATCGAGTCCCATCTTCCCTTTGTCGAGTGCAGCGCCTGCGGCGGAACGAGGCTCCGTCCTGAAAGCAGGTTTGTGCGCGTCCTTGATGCGGATGAGAACGAACTGACCATCGACTATGTCGTGAGGCATTCGATTGACAACGTAAGCGAGCGTTTCGATGGGCTCAAACTCTCTAAACGGAGCCTGAAGATCGCGCAACCGATCCTTCACGAGATCAGAACGCGCCTCAAATTCCTGCTGAATGTCGGATTGAATTATCTGAACCTGAACCGCCCTTCCGGAACCCTGTCGGGAGGTGAATCGCAGCGGATCAGGCTCGCAACACAGATAGGCTCCCAGCTGACCGGGGTGCTCTACGTGATCGACGAGCCTTCAATAGGGCTACATCAGCGGGACAACATACGGCTGATCAATTCACTGAAATCCCTGCGTGACATGGGGAACACGGTTCTGGTCGTAGAGCACGACAGAGAAACGATGGAGAACGCCGACTATATAGTCGACCTCGGCCCGGGAGCGGGAGAGCACGGCGGCCTGGTCGTTGTGGCAGGGTCACTAAAGGACATTCTTGCCGAGAAGAAGGATTCCCTCACAGCAGCGTATCTCCGGAACGAGAAAGAGATCCCGGTCAGAAGCAAAGAGGAACTCAGGAAACCGAACGGGACGTACCTCGAGCTGAAGGGAGCAACCGGAAACAATCTTAAGAATATCGATGTGAAATTCCCGCTGGGGCTGTTCATATGTATAACGGGCGTGAGCGGATCCGGTAAGTCCACTCTTATCAACGACACTCTGTACAGAATCCTGGGGAAGCATTTCTACAGGCTCCTGGAACAACCTCTTCCGTACGAATCGATCAAGGGCATCAACTCCGTCGATAAGGTCGTCGACGTCGATCAGTCACCCATAGGGAGAACCCCGCGATCAAACCCGGCAACCTACGTAGGGGTGTTCACAGCAATTCGAGATTTGTTTGCCCAGCTCCCGGAATCGAAGATTAGGGGGTATAAGCCGGGGCGATTTTCGTTCAACGTGAAGGAGGGGCGATGCCCGGCTTGCGAGGGCGACGGCATGCGAAAAATCGAGATGAGCTTCCTGCCCGACGTCTATGTAAAATGCGAAGTCTGCAACGGAAAGCGGTATGCCGCGGCAACTCTTGACGTCAGGTACAAAGGTAAAACCATAGCCGACGTCCTGGACCTGACCGTCGAAGAAGCTCTCGCCCTATTTGAAGAGATCCCCTCCATCAAAAGGAAGCTGCAGACAATGAACGAAGTAGGACTCGGCTACTTACGGCTCGGCCAGTCTTCGACGACCCTATCCGGCGGAGAAGCACAGCGGGTCAAGCTTGCGACAGAGCTATCGAAGGTAGCTACCGGCAAGACCCTGTATATCCTCGACGAACCGACGACCGGACTTCACTTCGAAGACATACGGATATTGCTTGATCTACTTCACCGCCTGGTAGACAAAGGAAACACTGTAGTCGTGGTCGAGCACAATATGGACGTCATCAAATGCGCAGATTGGATTATCGATCTCGGCCCGGAAGGCGGCGAGAGCGGAGGATACGTCGTGGCTGAAGGACCGCCGGACAAGATCCTGAAGAACCCTGATTCCTACACGGCTACTTACCTGTCCAGGTACTTGAAAGACGGAGCGAATGGATCTTCCGGAAGAAATAGCAAGTGAGCTGTCCGGGGCCCGGAAGGCGTTGGAAGACGGAAATGACGGCAAAGCACGCGTCTGCAGTCGAAGGGCGGTCGTAAAGGCGTTTGTCCGGTCGACGTATTCGAAGAATGTCAGTCCTGCCGTAGATTCTATGCAGTGCCTGAAGCTGATCGCCTCCACTGAGGAACTGCCGGACGATGCACGCGCCGCTGCGGTCAGGCTGTCGACAAGCGTAAAGGACAGAGAAACTCAGCCCTTTTCGATAGAGCCGCTGAAGGATGCTGTTGTGATAATAAAGGCTCTGTTAGACTAGAATCGTAGAATAAGCCCCGGCACAGATTCCTGCGCAGATAGCCTGCCGGCGGATTACCCCCTTACACCTCTTTGCGGAGGACTTAATGTACTGCCGCCCTGCGCTTTGCCGCCGGACTGCCGGCTCCAAATTTCGGGTCAAGCTTAGCTCGGACCTCGTCCAAAGGCATGGAAACTCCCGTCCAGATCTCGAACGATTTCGCTGCCTGCTGGTACAACATCTCGATTCCGCTGACAGTCACGGCATTCTTCTTTTTTGCGGTCTTCAGGAACTGTGTCTCAATCGGGTTGTAAACGAGGTCGAAAAACACCTTTCCGTCAAGTTCTTTCGGGTCTGCCATCATCACATTCTCACCGACCGAGGGAAACATCCCGACCGACGTCGCGTTTACGACAAGCTTGCTCAGATCAATTACATTCCCTTCGTCAAGATTATGAAGCTCGACTACCTTGATATTGTAGTAATTCTGAGAATCCGAAAAAAACTTTTTGAGAAGCTCAGCACGCGACGTGTCCCGGTTAATCACGAATATCTGGGTCGGATGGTAGTAAGAGATCAGCGAATAGACGACTGCGCGCGCCCCGCCACCCGCGCCGAAGATGGTAACCGACTGGCCGTCAATTTGATCACGATAGGGCTTGAGCGCCTCGACAACCCCGTCAATGTCCGTGTTGTAACCGACCAGCATTTCATTCTCGACGTGTATGGTGTTGACAGCCCCTACCAGTCTGGCATCGGCGGACAGTTCGTCCAAAAACTCCATCACCGCCTCTTTGTGCGGAACGGTGACGTTGCACCCCATGATCCCGAGGGCAATCATCCCCTTCAGCGCTTCACGAAGGTTCTTCGGATGAACGTCGAATGCGGCGTAGTAGTTCTGGAGTTTGGCAATCTTGAAAGCGGTCTCGTGAATCAATGGAGACCAGCTGTGCGATATTGGGTGCCCCAATATGCCGACGAGTTTAGCGTGACTCTTTGTACTTCTTCTCATTTACCAACCATTCATAAACTGGAAATACGAACCTGATCAAGATCTCTGGATTTGAATGTTGGATCTGTCCAAAATCCTGGAAAAAAGTATTAATCTTATGCGGTTCAAGCTCAAGAGCCTTTTTCGCACTTTCTATGGCTTCCCCAAACTGACCTATTTGCAGGCAGCATTTGCATTTCTGGTAGTACGCCTCACCCCATTCCGGCGAAATCCGGGTAACCTCGTTGTACACCCTTAGGGCTTCTTCGTATTTTTCAAATTCCACAAGTGCATCTCCGAGATCCAGCCAGCCGTCGACATTCTCAGGCTGCAGCTCTGTCACGTGACGATAACTCTCCACCGCGGCTTCAAACATCTCCAGAGTGAATTCGACATCGCCGCGCGCATGCCATATGTCGGGATCCGAAAGGCTCAGGGTCGTTGCCTTCGTGAAATCGTTAAGGGCCTTTCTGTACATGCTCATCGTATCGTAGCAGACCGCCCTGCCGAAAAGGGACTCTACATGGTTTGGATCGTTCTTAAGCGCTTCCCCGTAACACCGGATTGCGTCTTTGTACTCTCCCAGCTCCTCAAAAGCCGTTGCCATGTTATGCCATGACGCTACGTCCTTAGGCTCATACTTCAGAGTTGTCTTGTAGCTCTCAATAGCCTCCCGAAGCTTGCCCATGCTTAGAAGCGCATTGCTTCTGTTGTACCAGGCGGCGCTGAATTTCTCATCGATGGCGATGGCCATGTCGTAGCTCTCTACCGCCGTCTGATACTTGCCCAAAGCGTTGAGGGAGATGCCCCGGTTATACCATGCTCGGTAGTTGTAGGGGTCAAGCTCTATTACCTTGTCATAGCACCTGAGAGACTTTTCCGGCTGATCGAGGTAGTCATGACAGTACGCCAGCTCGAACCAGGCATCCTTGTCTGTCGGATCCAGCTCACTCAGGTATTTGAAAACCTTGGAAGCCTCTTCATACCGGCCTAGTTTCTCCAGAATCACCCCCTGGTTCATCAGGGCCTCATAGCTCCCGGGGTCGATATCGAGAGCCCGTTCAATGCTGTCGAGTGCATCCTCATACCTGTCGAGCATCTGAAGGCAGCTAGACCGGCCAACCAACGCATCTACCTCGATAGGGTTAAACTCAAGGGCCTTGGAATAGTCTTCCAATGCCTCTTCGAATTTCCCCAGTGTCTCGTTTATTTCCCCCCTTCTATACCAGTTCTCAGAACTCACCGGCATGACGGAAATGAGCTTATTCGCGAAGAACAGGGCATCCTCATACTTGTCCTGGCTTGTAAAGTAGTCGATGATCTCTTCCAACGCCGCGATGCTGGAAAAAGTCGGCTCTTCCCTTCGAAGGCGCTTTATTTCTTCGTTAATATTGCGCTTTTCGAATTCGTCGTACTCGTCGTCGTCTAATGTAAAATCAAAATCATCATTGTTCATAAGGATTCCTGCGCGTGGTTCAAGATATTCTCGTAAAAAGTAAGAATCAAGAAAAGGGTTTTGGTATGTTTGCGCGACTGAGGCATAGAAAGTGAGAGATATCTTCCGGATTGCGGGAAAGACTGGGTTTTGTCGGTTCGGGCAGTCGAGAAAGACCCAATCTAAGGTGTAGAAAGCGGCAGGAAAGATGCGAAAACACGAGGCCCGATTTCCTGAAAACCGGGCCTCGAATAGCTCCTTCTCGATGAAAGTTACGTCATGGGATCACTTCATGAGGATCATCTTCTTCACCTGGTCTATGCCGGGTGCAGTAAGGCGATAGAGATACACCCCGCTCGCCAGGTTCTGACCGTTGAATTGCACGCTGTGAAGGCCTGCGTTCTCTTGCCCGGCCACGAGTGTCATAACTTCTCTTCCGAGGACATCGTAGACCCTGAGCGTCACGTGGCCAGCCGTTTTCAGGCTGTAGGAGATCATGGTAGTCGGATTGAATGGGTTGGGATAATTTCCGAGCACAACCTGTTTCTCTTCTGTTGCTGTGTTCGACCGCTGCTGAGAACCAGATGGTGAGGTTGCCTCTCCCATTGCTACTTGTGCGGAGGCGCTGAGCGGATCGCCGGGGAAGCGGGAGATCAGCTGGCGATAGTATTTCTCGCCATCTCCCTTGTTGCCAAGATCATACCAGTTGATACTCCCGGCATCATAGAGTGCAAATTTCACAAGGGATGAGTCATTGCTTGAGCCCGCAGTCTGTACGGCCTGCGCATGCGCTTTCTGAAACTCTCCCCTCTGGGAGTATTGATATGTGCGCCTTGCCTGTGCGAATGTGCCTACTCTGGTGCCCGTCCGTGAAGCAGAGACATTGTTCAGTTCGCTGAGAACATCCGATGATTCTCCCAGTTGATCAAGACACCGCTCGGCAAAAACCAACGCGCGGCAGGCCGCAAAGTCATTCGGATAATTCGTCGTTACCGTCTCAAAAGCCTGGAGTGCATCCTTATAATCTCCTCCAAGATACAATCGGTACGCC
>JBJKQU010000044.1:0-5142 GCA_046705025.1 Candidatus Kryptoniota bacterium
TCATCCTTAAGGATGATAGGTTTCTTCGGTCGTCCCGTTATCATAGGTTACCTCCATATTATGTGGCTTACCCATGATAACAAAGGCAGCAGACTTATTCAAGATATTTATGTTACGCAACACTAGAATAGACACAAACAAGGGCAAATCAGGGGGAAATGTGCTTGTCAGGCTCCAGGGGACGTCGTCCCCCTGCTATAAAGGGAACAAGCTCGCTCCCGGTTGAAAGGTGGCTGAAGTGATTGAAATCTTAATTGTCGACGACCACGTCATGGTCCGTGAAGGGCTGAGGCTGATTATCGAGAGGCAATCTGACATTCGAATTGTCGGGGAGGCGGGCTCCGGGGAGAACGCGATAGACTTTCTGCGGAACCGGAGCGTGAACATTGTCGTGCTAGACATCGTCCTCCCCGACATAAACGGAATTGAGGTACTCAAAGAAGTTAGACGCGACTTCAGGAATGTCTCTGTATTGATGCTTAGCATGCATTCGGAAGAGCGTTTTGGAGTGAGGGCCATCCAGGCCGGTGCGGCTGGGTACATCTCAAAAGGGAGTGCCGCTGACGATTTGGTTAGGGCAATAAGGACCGTTTACAAGGGAGGTAAATACATCCCTCCGCGCCTCGCGGAGGCCCTTGCGGCTGAAGTACGCTTCGAAAAGGGGCTGGAGGAACACGAACGACTGTCTGATCGTGAATTCGAAATAATGCTCCTCATGGGGGCGGGAAAGTCACGGGCGGAGATTGCGGGCAAATTGAACCTCAGCCCGGCTACCGTGAGCACCTACAGGAAACGCGTCCTTTCAAAAATGAACCTCCGGTCAAATGTGGAGTTGATGAGGTACGTCATGGAGAATCATTTGCTCGAATAGGGCAAGACTTTTCTGAGCTCTACCCGTCGGACCGGCGAGGCCTGGAATAGGTCGTTGAACAACTGTGTCAAGACAATTCCCGCATGCGGTACGCCTCTGTCTGTAGCAATCGTTGTTACAGAAACTTCTTCCCGGTGGGGACAGGAACTTCATGTTCATTAGCCTCTTCAGGGGTAAAATAAGTTCCGAAAGTTGATAGTGTTATCGGCAGCGGCGCGATTCATACTGCAGCTCCATTCGGGATGCGAACGGCCGTTGCCAATCAGAAAATAAGCCGGGGTTCCATTTTCGCCCGGAAGGCATAAATACTGAAAGACCGATAAACCTTATCGATTACCATGGCGCGTGAATAAGAGTGAGTCTCAACGAGTGCTGAACAATCACCTGCGGAAGATTTCTACTCAGACCAGACTGGTTGTACTGAGTTTTCTCCTTATCGTAGGAGGCGGGATCCTGGCGTACGGGCTGTCCGTGCGGGTTGTCAAGGAACGTTGGGTCGAGGCGAGGAAGATTGATGGGCTGGCTTCTGCCCAGGATGAAGCAAGGGAAATCGGGGAGTGGATCGACTGGGAATTCGACCAGTTGAACACGACATCGAACTACATCTCAATGTTGAGAGAGAAGGGGTCAACCATGAGAGCTGCTGTAGCAGGGCTCCATACCTTTTCTAGAGGTCGCTCTGCGCCTGCGGATTTCATTTTCTTGTCGCCTTCCGGTAGGGTGGTTTATTCCGCGCTTGGATTGGTGTGCGAGAGAGCAGCTCTGGAACGGCTGCAAGGGATTGCCCGCACCTGGGACAGCGAGTTCAAGAACATCGGGCGCAAAGAGGAGCGCGCACTCGTATCTCACGGCTCGGGGCTACTCCTGGCAGTTCCAACGTTTTCGCGCGGGGGAGAATACCTTGGCAGTTTTGTCGTCTACATATCGTCGACTGAGTCTCCGTTCGGGGAGTCGATACGCTCGTTCGAGGCAAGCCAGGGAAAGGAGATGATACTTGCCGGCTTGAACGGGGACACGCTTTCCAGGATAGGTGTCAAAATGTCTTCCCTGGGACGGGAGACGCTTACCAGGCTAATGACGAGAGAACCCGCGACGGGGGCGATGCTGAACGACAATGATGTCTACTCATTTGCAAAAGTCCCGTCAGCGCCGTGGTATGTGTTTGTACGCCAGTCAACCGCCGGGTTGAATTCGGAAATAAGCCGGATCAGAGAAGCGATCCTCCTGATTGGAATCGGCTCTATGCTTCTCTTACTCCTCTTTTCTGTTTGGATGGTGGGGACACTAACTGCCCCCATGCGCGCGCTTGTTCGCGCGACAGGCACGGTCGCATTGGACAGGTTTCAGCCGATATCGCTGAAGCTCGGCGGCGAGGCCGGCGAGCTTATCATGGCGTTCAACAAGATCGGGGATTCACTGAACAGGAGCTACAAGAGACTCTCCACACTGAATTCATTTGGATCGGCAATAGTGTCGGACATACGGGAGCACAATGTCGGTGAACGTGTCGTCCGCGCTGTAGTCTCGTCGATGAACGTGGACGCATGCATACTCCTCCTGCCCGACGAAGCCGGCAACCTGAGGCCCGATTTTTCGGTCGGTTTTCGTGACGAGTGCATAGCCGGGGCGGCATCCTGGAAGGACGTTCCTCACATTGCGAAGATACTCGACGGGAAGAAACCTTTAGTTGAAAACAACCTTGATTTCAAAGACGGGGTCGGCTGTGATTCCACGAAATATCGGTTCTTGCGGAAATTCATAGGGGTCCCGATCCTTATGTCCGGCAAAACACACGGGGTACTTGCCGCCGCTAACGGCGACGGCGGTCCTGACTTCGCTGAACTGGATGTGGAGCTCCTGGGCGCTTTCGCAAGCCACGCGGCAGTCGCCATCCAAAATTCCGCCTACTTTCGCCAGAAAGAGGAAGATCTGCAAAACATAAGAAGGCTTAAGGATGAACTGATCCAATCGGAAAAGATGTCGGCCATAGGACAGCTGGTTTCGGGAGTGGCCCATGAGCTTAACAACCCGATGGGAGTCGTCATGGGATATGCTGAGCTCCTGGAGCAGGCCGCTCCTGAGGGGAGGATTGCCTCATATGCCAAAAGAATTCGTGAAGCGGCCGGGCGGGCATCGGCCATCGTCAAGAATCTCCTGACGTTTTCCCGGAAACAGCCTCACCGGAGAGAAAGAGTGGACCTGAACGGTGTGATAAGAAGCGTAATTGATATCCTTTCCCACCCGCTCAAGCTGAGCAAGATAGAAGTTTCAGTAAAACTGCAGCCCGGGCCGTCTGACGTAAGAGGAGATGTCCAGGAGCTGCAGCAGGTCTTTCTAAACCTCGTCACGAATTCGATGCAGGCGATGGAAGGAATGGAGGGAGCCCGGCTCGAAATCCACACCTACAGCGATGGCAAGAGGGTGACCGCTGTCGTTTCTGACAACGGACAGGGGATCCCTTCTGGAATGCATTCCAAAATCTTCGAGCCTTTTTACACCACGAAGCCTGTAGGGAAGGGAACGGGCCTGGGTTTGAGTATTTGCTACGGAATAATCACAGATCTCGGCGGCGCAATGCGTGTCGAAAGCGAGGCAGGAAACGGAGCGAGCTTCGTCATCGATTTGCCCGCCCTGCCTGAAGAAGGCAAGAAGGAGACAAAATCTGAGTCCGAGCCGACTCTCTATGTCGAAGGTCTTCGCGTCCTTGTCGTGGATGACGACCACGATGTGAGGGAAATGCTGGTAAGTGTCCTCGGAAACGCGGGATGTGATGTCACTTCTGCAAAGGATGCGGAAACAGCTCTTGCGGCGCTCTCCGATATTCGAGTCGACGCGATAGTATCGGACATGCGCATGCCGGGGATGGACGGAAGGGAGTTTTTTTCGACCTGCCTTGAACAATATTCTGAATACAAGGGAAGGTTTGTCTTTATAAGCGGCGATCCGTCGGGCGACGGCATAAATGAATTTCTTGACCGGGCGGGGGCCATATTGCTGCATAAGCCCTTCACCACTCGCGAATTGACTGCTTCGTTAAAGTATGTCACCGAAGATGGCGGACAGGAGTCCTCATCTTCATACAGCTCGATTCAACTTAACTCTTAAGGGAGAATTCAAAATGAAATGGTTCAAGAACCTGAAAGTAGCAGCGAAGCTGCTGATTTCCTTTGCGGTTATGAGTCTTCTGGTAGGGCTCGTAGGATACGTAGGGATTCATGACATGTCGACAATTAACGGCATGCTGAACTCGCTGTACAAGAACGAAACGCTTGGCATTTCGCACATCAAGGGGGCGAATTCCAACCTGATTGCCCATCAGCGAGCGGTTAGGAACTACATCCTGGCTACATCACAGGCTGAGCGCAAACAGCGCCTTGATGACCTGAAGACTTATGAAACGAAGATGCTTGCGGAGATGTCGGCGGCAACTCCTTCAATAAGGTCGGAAAAGGGGAGGCAATTGCTTTCTCAGTTTTGGCCCGCGTGGCAGGCATACAAGAAGATGACAGATAAAATTATCTCGCTTGCCGCCGCCACGAAGGTTTCAAATCAGAACAAAGAGGTAGTCGATCTGGTCAACGGGGATGGGCAGACCGTGGCCGACCAGGTAGACACAATCATGAGCCAGATCGCCCAGGACCATGAGGCGAACGGCCAGCAAGCGTATGATCAGAGCGATGTAATCTATAATACGAGCAGAAGTATTCTGATCGGACTCGTGCTCGCGTCGCTCGTTCTGGGAATGCTGTTCGGTGTTTTCATCTCCCGTTTGTTCAGCAAACCTATCGTTTCGCTGGAACAGGCGGCAGAGAAGGTGGCGGCCGGAGATACCGATGTAGCCGTCCAGATAGAGACGAAAGACGAGCTCGGTAAGCTCGGGAGCAGCTTCAACGGGATGGTTCTGAACATAAAGACCGCTATGCAGGAAGTCCGCGAAAAGAGCGAAGTGGCCGAAGTGGCCGCCCGCGAAGCTGAGGAGGCGAAGGCACAGGCCGAGAAGCAATCGCTTTACTTGTCAGAGAGCGTCGAGACGATTCTGCAGGAAATGAACCAGTTTGCCGAAGGGGATCTGACTGTAAAACTGGATGTCCTAAACGATGACGACATAGGTAAGCTGTACGGCGGATTCAATAGGTCGGTGGAAAACATTCACCAGATGATCCAGCAGCTTCAGGAATCGATCGAGACGACGGCAAGCGCGGCAACGCAGATCAGCAGCTCGAGTGAGGAACTTGCCGCGGGTGTGCAGGAGCAGTCGGCACAATCGAGTG
>JBJKQU010000045.1:0-6252 GCA_046705025.1 Candidatus Kryptoniota bacterium
ACCTTTGAACAACGATGACGTAATTCTGCGTGCTGAGGTTGACAGGAAGACCGATGTTGCGCAGAGAGAATTTTTCTCCAACTACGAATGGACTTTAGATCCGTTTCTGAGTCTCAGGGAGCTTGCACTGCGTATGCGGGCCGAACTGGAATTGCATTCCCGCTGGACCCGCAACTGGCAGCTAGAAGAATCGAGAACAAACCTATATGTCTTTGCCTGTGCCGACAATTGCGCCGTGGAGGACTACACGCGTCACCGCCCATGGTACATCACTCCGCTTAGCAAATGGTTCCCGGGTCTTAGAAGAGCCCTTGTGTCCGCTGAACGATTGCTGAACTTCCCGAGCGACGTGGCGGGTTTCGCGAAGTCTCGTGAAGTCTGGAAATGGAAAAAAGGATGGGATGAGATCACTGAATCCGTCTGTCGGCTCTTGGTAAATTCGGAGGATCTGAGTCAAGAGGAATCCTTGAAGATAGAGACTGCCCTCCGTAGCCTTGAGTCGATGAAGAGTGCCAAGGCCATCCTGGAGCAGCGTATGAAGTTGAACGAAGGATTCCGGTGCCAGGACTTGACACCTCAGGACGTCGGCACTCTTGCCGATAAATTTCTCGAGACTAATCCGGATAAGGACTCGAAATTCGTGATAGTGGGTCCGCGGACCGCCGGAAGTTATTTCTGTCCTTTGCTCAAGGTTTATTTGCAGCAAAAAGGCCTTTCGAATGTCGGGTGGATAGCGTTGCGGCCGCGGTTTGGAATCCATGAAAGAGAGCGCTCCTGGCTTCGGAAGAATTTGACTCCAAATGCGCAGGTAATTCTTATTGATGATTACTCGAACACCGGCAATACACTTCGAATGCTCGAGAAGATAATAACCGGATTCGGGATTCCCGGGGCGAGAATCTCGATGCTGACCCCGGTACATCCTCATAAACTTCCGGGTGCGATTCCATCCAATCAGGAAGTAAGGGTCATAGAATTACGCCATGATGATCTCAGTCTCAAGAAGACGCTGAACTCGGAACAGATCGGCTTGCTATTGACCGACTGCGGAATAGCGGCTGATGGGGAGGCGGTCTCGACAGTTGCGAACTCCGAAGTGGATGAGGTCAACAGCATGCTCTGGAGCCACTATGCCGATAGCTTTCAGGTCCGGCTCAAACGAGTGTGCGAAGTCGAGGTTACAAAAACTGATGGCTCTGTTGAGAGAAAGCGGGTTATTGGGAAGAGCGTGGGACTGGGTTGGCTTGGCTATCACGCTTACATCGCCGCCGACGCGCTGAACGGATATGTGCCTGATCTTGTCGGCCTCCGACGGGGGATCCTGTTTTCCGAGTGGGTCGACGGTAAGCCACTGAGACGGGAGGACCTTACCGACAGTGTCATAAAAAGGATGGGATCTTACGTTGCGTTGCGTGCCAAGAAGCTTAGTCTCTCTGAAGATCCGCGATCCGGCTACGCGTTCCTCGGTTGGGGATGGCTGGAGATCCTCGCTATTTTCAGACGCGTGTACGGCACGCTGCCCGGCTATTTAAAGAATCGCGTATTGCTCTCAGAGATCAGCGCCAGAATAAGCTCTCCTCACGCGATGGTCGACGGTCGAATGCGACCGGCAGAGTGGTTGTCGACCGAAAGAGGGATTCTCAAGACGGATTTCGAGCACCATGCCTTTGGCCCGCCGGAACTGGATGTAGTGGATCCGGCCTACGATCTGGCTATAGCTTCGTTCGAGGGGTCACTTAGTGAGACAGAAGAAGAAAAGTTGATCGCAGCATACTCTGAAGAGAGCGGGGATGTAAATCATGTCCGCGAAAGGGTCCTCTTGTACAAACTTCTTTATTCCGCTGCGGAATCTGAAAGAGCTTTTCATAGAGTCAGGTCGAACAGAGAGTGTGACGATCCAGTGAGATTGAATCAGCGTCTTGTGAAGGCGTGGAATTTCAGAGTCTACACGATGAACAAGCTATGGTCAAGCAGGATTCATTTGACCGACAGCCGAGCTGCTACGCAGTCGCCACCTGTCTTTTTTATGGATCTGGACGGTGTCTTCGACACAGAAGTCCTTGGCTTTCCGCACACGACTCCGAGCGCTATCCAAGCGCTGGCACTCCTGCAGGCACACGGATACTCGGTTGTCCCCAACACCGGCAGGAGTCATGAGCACGTGGGCAATTATTGCCGGAACTTCGGTTTCTCGGTCGGAATCGGAGAGTACGGCAGCGTTTTGGTCGACACCGTCCATGAGCGGGAAATCTCTCTTCTTACCGAACAGACGGTCGAGCAGTTGAATAGTCTCAGGGAAGCCGTGAAGAAGGTGGACGGAGTCTTTCTTGACCCGGGGTACAAGTATGCCATAAGAGTCTATAGATACACTGCACGAGGGACGGAGGGGTTGCATCCGGATGAAGCAAGAGCTTTGCTCAAGGAGCTCGGCTTGCGTGACGTGAGAGCCATCACCAGGGAAGTTGACACGTATTTTGTCGGCAAAGAGAACGACAAGGGGAAAGCCATTGAGTTTTATAGAGAATACACCAGGAACTACGGAAGCGTCACGGCCGCCGCGGGAGATTCCGATGAAGATATTTCAATGTTTAGAATTGTCCGGCACGCTTACGCGCCGCAAAACTGCTCAAGTTCGATCAAAAGGTTTGCGAGAAGGATGGGCTGCACGATCGTATCGAGGCCGGGTCAGAGGGGTCTTTTACAGATTGCCGAAAGGGAAACTGGCGACCGTCGAGCGAATAAGGGGTCCGGCCGAAATGATATCACCCGGCGGGAAGGTTCCTTTGAAGATCTTCTGATTGCATTGTTGGCTATTGCGGAATCTCCTCGCTATGAACGTGCTTTGCTTCTCATGGATCGAAAGGGATTGGGGTTTGGTTACAAACTAAACGGATCTTCAAAACGATAATAGCCCACCTCTTGCGGTGATGCTTCCCCGCGTCAGGGCCTCTTACGACAACCGGAAATGCTTCTCATGCGTTTCGACCCCTTCGCCGGGGCCAGTTAATCGTGATGATTGGTGGGCCTCTGATCTCTTATTTCTCCATTAACTGACCTGACGCCGAGTTCCGTCATCGGTTTAATTGAACACAATATCGACGGATGTGACCGCCGTCTTTGCATTTGGAGCAAGAACCTCTAAATTAAGGCGTGGCTCATATCTTCGGAATGATCTGACGGAGCACGATGATGTTGGGAGTTAAGACCCACCTCGATCAGGACACTTCGTCGGGGGCGCCTGAAACTGAAGACCTCTTCTTTTCAGCCTACAAGTGGTGCCTCAACCCGATACTTTCGGTTGAGGAACTGATGATCAGGATGAAAGAAGAAGCGGAACGCTTTCCTGCCCTCGATCTTGCGTGGCAAAGGCAAGAATCCATAATTAATATCTATCTGTTCGGGTGTGCAATCAGCTGCGCGGTCGACGACTATCTCGCAAGACGGCCTTGGCGGCTCACACCTATCGGAGATTTATTCCCAAAGTTCCGTTGGCTGGCGGGCCTTGCCGACGGACTTGCAAATCTTCCTTCTACCGTTGTCGGAGCTTTCAAATTCAGGCATGTGAGGAAATGGAAGGGGGAGTGGGAAAGCTTCGTGGAGGAAATCTGTGCACTCTTGCTGGGTGAAGGCCGCGTTTCCCTGGTAGAAGGGCTCCAACCAATGCAGGCTCTCTTCGACCGGTTGCGGTCAATGAAAAAAACGAATGGCCTCATGAACGAGCGGATGAAGATCAACGAAGGTTTCCGGTGTCAGGACCTGACCTACCACGACATTGTCAACCTCGCGCAGCGCTATCTGTCCGAAGTCGGCGACAAACAAGGGAGGCATGTCGTAATCGGTGCCAGGACCGCGGGAAGCTACATAGCTCCTTTGGTGAAGACCTTCCTGCAGCTGAACGGAATAAACGATATCTCCTGGATGACTGTAAGACCGAAGTTCGGGCCGTACGGATTGGAGAAGAGGCACCTGCGGCGTTTGTTGAGCCCGGATGTGAAGGTAATTCTGGTGGATGACTACTCAAATACCGGCGAGACCTTCAGGTCGATGGAAGCTAATGTGCTTTCGTGCGGGATAACCGGCCGAAATATAACGATACTGGCTCCGATCCATCCCGCCAAGACAAAGGGCAACATATCTTCCAATGAAGGAACAAGGATCATTGTACTCGATCATAGCGATCTCTTCGTCCGCCAGGTGCTCGAACCTGAATCAGCCCAAAATCTGTTGAAGGACCTCCTTGCTCATGGTGAAGCGGTGGACGTAAGGGTCACCGAATCCCGTTCTACGAGGGTTATCAACGAAAACTTGTGGAGCCACTATCCCGACAGTTTCCAAGTCCGTTTGAAGCGTGTCTATGATGTTATGATCCGCCGCAAGAACGGTCCTGCAGAGAGGAGAAGGGTTCTGGCAAAGAGTGTGGGGTTCGGCTGGCTCGGCTATCACGCATTCCTTGCCGGAAGAGAGCTCGCTGAATTTGTTCCGGGAATAATCGGGTTGAGCAACGGGATCCTTTTCATGGATTGGCTCGAGGGGGAACCTCTCTCTCCGGACAACCTTCCTGACCAAGTCATCGAGAGGATCGGATCGTACGTCGCCTCCCGTACCGAAAGGCTGGCGCTAGACGCTGACCGGCGCTCCGCGCCGCCTTTCCTTAGTTGGGGATGGCTGGTAATTCTCAGTATATTCAGGCGAGTGTATGGCAACCTTCCCGGTTACCTCAAGCATGAGGTGCTCCTTAAGAATTTGCTGAGGTCTATAAGTCCCAGGCCTGCGCTGGTTGACGGCAGGATGCGCCCTTCCGAATGGTTGTCCACTAGGGACGGGTTGTTCAAGATCGATTTCGAACAGCATAATTTTGGGGCTCCTGAGTTGGATGTTGTCGACCCGGCATATGACATCGCAGCCGCATGCTTTGAGTTTCATTTGACCGAGGCGGAAGAGCGCAGACTAAGTCGAGAGTATTTAGAGAGAAGCAAAGACAAAACAACTCTTCACGAGAGGATATTCCTTTACAAGTTGCTTTACGGCACGACCGAGCGGCGGAGGGCTCGCCTTAAATTGGTATCGAGTGGTAGGAACGAGACTTACCCGGAACTGAACGAACGCTTCGCCTGGAGTTGGGACTTTCTTGTATTCACGATGAACAAGTTCAGCTCCGGCTTGATCGAAAGTCTGGAAAGCAAGGGCGATTGCAAGGGGCTCTTTTTTGCGGACATCGACGGCATCTTTGATACCGAAGTCTTTGGATTTCCTCACACGACAATAAGCGGGCTAAAAGCGCTGGCTCTTCTCCGGGCGAACGGTTATGAGGTGATACCAAATACCGGTCGAAGTGTCGAGCAAGTTAAGAATTATTGCAGAGTATACGGCTTTCGTGCCGGCATCGGAGAGTACGGCGGAGCCTTATATGACAGTGTGCGCGATCTTGAGATACCTCTCGTGGGCTCCGAGGTCCTGGACCGGCTCGAGCTCGTTCGAAAACTGCTAAAGACAAAAGCCGACGTTTTCGTCGATCCAGGTTGTCGGTATGCTGTCAGGAGTTACCGCTATACTTCAAAGGGAACCCAGGGGCTGAGTCGATTGGAAGGGGAGGCGATCCTTAAGGAGCTAGGCGGGCAAAATCTGAGAGTGATTTCGCGGGAGGCAGATACATATTTTGTGGGAAAAGACTCTGGGAAAGGCAAGGCAGTGGAATTCTACAAGGACTATTCTAAATATTCCGGCGGAATGACACTGGCCGTAGGCGATTCTGACGAAGATATTCCGATGTTGCGCGAAGTCGCCCAAGCTTATGCACCTGGCAACTGTTCGAGGGAGGTTCGAAAGCTTTCCGCCGAACACAGGTGCGAAATAGTTGCCCGGCCCTTTCAAAAGGGATTTCTCGAAATCGCAGAAAGAGTTACGGGGGATCTTCATGGACATTCGTTCGAAGAGACGATGAGCTTTCGCAGGGAAAGGCCATTCGACGATTTTATGGTCAGCTTGTTGACGATAGCGGATGCGCCTCGGTCGCTCAAACTCTTGTATCTCCTCGACCGAAGAGAACTGGGATTCGGAATAAGAGCGAGATGATTCCGCCTGACGTTTCTGCTGTGAATTCGCAAGAACCCAAGTCAGCGGCGATCGGATGCTGTCCCAGATTCCGTTGAAATTGGAAGGTAAGAAAAAAGCCCAAGGCGAAGTAAATTCTGAGAATAACAACTCGTAATCATTAGACTCAGAAAGGTACAAGCGCCATGGGCAAGAAAAAGG
>JBJKQU010000046.1:0-45593 GCA_046705025.1 Candidatus Kryptoniota bacterium
GACAACTGGGTCTGGTCGCCGCTAGGATTGATCGACATGCACTATCCGGAGATGTGGGGCTTCATCCAGTTTTCCACAAAACTAGTCGGCGAGGGGCACGACGCGTTCAAGTGGCACCAGGTGGAAAGCGCGAAGTGGGCTCTCAGAAAGATATACTACGGCGAGCGGCGGTACTACATCAAGCATCGAGAGTTTACAACTGACCTTTCTTCGCTGGATCAGAAGGTTCCGAAGGTTGCCGGATATTCATGGCCGCCTAAGATCTACACGACGCCCGATATCTTCGAGGCTACAATGGAAAGCAAGAACGGAGGCACGGTTGTGCATATAAGACAGGATGGTTATGTATGGAGCACAAGGAAGAAGTGAATGACAGCGGGCAGATACTCTCTGTAAGTCCGGAGGCCCCGCTAATGGAGTTCAGAGCTATGAACACAGGCAAATGGCAGGAAGTAGATCATGTCAAGAAACCTTATATTTATTCTTACGTGCTGAACAACTATTGGGACACAAACGAAAACCCTCTCAGGAATGTGACAGGCCAGTTCAGGTTCAATCCATACGAAGTCAAGTTCCTTTTGTTGAAGCGAATAGCATGAGAGCGTCCCGTGCATCTTAAACCTCTAACGAGCATAATTTCTGGGTGGAAATGTATGAAAAGCCTATTCTGTGTCTGTCTGTCAGGGATTCTGTTTTTCCTTGGCTCTGCGGCGGTTGCAGATTCTCCTGAAGGACCGGTCGACTACGTTAGGCCCGACATCGGTGGGATCAGCATACTTCTCACGACGACGAGGCCGATGGTCCTGCTGCCGCATGGATACCCGCAGGTAACTCCGCTACTTAACCCGGGCATCACGGATTCATACCTCGCTACGAAGATTTACGGATTCCCTGCGGGCGGCGTATCGCTTATGCCCGACACCGGGAATGTCAAAACAGATCCGAACCTGATCGCGTCGAGCTTCGACCGCGATTTCGAAACGCGAACCCCTTACTACTACAAGGGGCTCCTCGGCAGCTGCGGCATCGAAGCGTCATACAGCGTCGGCCATTTCGCGATTTTCTACCGCTTCCAGTTTCCCTCTACCGGCAGCCGCCACGTGAACGTTATGATGGACGACAAAGGCGAGATGCGCATCGTTTCTCCAACACTTGTTGAAGGCTCGACGACCATACACGACGTTCCGTACTATTTCTTCCTGGAATTCTCCAAGCCTATCGAGGCTGTATCATCCTGGCAATATGACGGCATGCCAGGGAAGCAGCGGCAATTGGAAGGGAAAAAGATGGGATTTACGCTTGACTTTGCGGGGGGAGGAGACGGAGTGGTCGAAGTGAAGGCGGGGTTGTCGTTTATCAGTCTCGAGCAGGCGGAGAAGAATCTGAATGAGTCTATCAGCGGTTGGGACTTCGAAGACCGGAAGGAGCAGACAAAAGCCGCGTGGAATAATCTCCTCGGCAAGATACAGGTCGAGGGCGGAACGAAAAAACAGAAGATCATTTTCTACACCTCGCTTTATCGCGCCGAGGAAGACATGATGGATATTACCGAAGACGGCAGGTACTACAGCGGATTCGATCATAAGGTCCACAACACCGACGGGACGGACTTCTACACGCACGATCAGCTTTGGGATACCTTCAGGTGCGAACACCCGCTTCAGCTTCTTCTCGATCCCAAGCAGCAGGAAGATATGATCCAGTCCCTTGTGCGAATGTATGAGCAGTGGGGCTGGCTTCCGTCCTTTCCGAGAGTGTGGGGAGAATTCGCGGCGATGATAGGAGACCATGCTGACGAGATGATAGCCGACACGTACTTCAAGGGATACCGCGACTTCGATGTCGAAAAGGCTTATGAGGCGATGAAAAACGAGGCGCTCCATGCGACGATGCTTCCATGGAGAAGAGGACCGATGACGGACCTTGGGAAGATATATCTGGAGAAAGGGTTTTTTCCTGCGCTGAAGGAAGGTGAAAGGGAAACTAACCCCGAAGTCCATCCGTTTGAAAGAAGACAGGCAGTGTCGGTGACTCTCGAAGCCTCATATGATGACTGGTGTGTTGCGCAAATGGCGAAGGCATTGGGGCATACTGCCGATTACGAGAAGTTCATGAAGATGGCGTACAACTACAAGAACGTATTCGACAAAGCGAACGGCTTCATGGCTCCGAAGTCGGCCGACGGTAAGTGGGTGAAAGGTTTCAATCCTATCTTGCCGAGCGGCCTCGGAGGGCGTGATTACTACGCAGAATGCAACGCCTGGGTGTGGACCTTCAACGTGCCGCAGGATGTCGCCGGACTAATCAACCTGTATGGCGGCCGAAAGCCCTTTCTCGTCAAGCTGGATTCACTGTTTGAGGTACAATACGGCGGGCTGTCGAAGTGGTTGTTTCTCGCCAAATTTCCGGATATGACCGGCCTGATAGGAAACTACGCACAGGGCAACGAACCGAGTTTTGATATAGCCTACATGTACGATTTTGCCGGAGAACCCTGGAAGACTCAGAAGATGATCCGAGAGATTATGGAAGTCTGGTACAACGATACCCCGCTCGGCCTGCCGGGCGACGATGATCTGGGAGCGTTGGGGGCATGGTACGTGTTCTCTGCAATGGGCTTCTATCCCTTCTGCCCGGGAGCGCCGTACTACGTCATCGGAAGTCCGATTTTCAAGGAGACGACAATACATCTTCCCGACGGGAAGACTTTCACGATAAAGGCCGACAGCGTTTCTGTCCGATACAAGTACATACAGTCCGCGACCCTGAACGGGAAGGCGTTGAACAAGCCATGGTTCACTCAGCAGGACATCGAGAACGGCGGAACGCTCGACTTGCAGATGGGACCGAGGCCGAACAGGAAATGGGGAAGTGCCGACGCTGATGCACCGCCGTCGATGAGCAATCAGGAATGATGCACCAAACAACAATTCCAACTTCGCTTGAGGAGAACAATATGAAACGAAAACTCTTACTCTTTCAGACTGTCTTACTATACTTCCTGCTGTGTCAGGTCTTCGCAGCGCAGGGGGCAACAAGAGGAGGAACATCCGCGGGTGCGGATCAGCCGGCCGGGGACAAGCTGCTGCTTCTGCGTTTCCCGACGCTCTCAAAGACTCGGATCGCTTTCGAGTACGGCGGGGAAATCTGGATAGTGAGCCGGAAAGGCGGAGAAGCGCACCGACTCGTGACCGGTACGGATGTCCTCACTATGCCCATCTTCTCGCCGGACGGGTCGATGGTCGCCTACACCGGGACGTATGATCACAATACCGATGTCTATGTCGTGCCGGCAACCGGTGGTGAGCCGACGCGCCTTACTTTTCACCCCGGCCCGGACGTGGCGGTCGGGTGGACACCGGACGGCAAAGATGTGTTGTTTCGCTCACGGCGGTACACGTACTCGGATCCGAATCAGCTGTACACCGTACCGGTGACTGGCGGATTTCCACAAGAATTGCCGCTTTCGATGGCAGAAACTGGCTCTTACTCACCGCATGCAAAGAGGATTGCCTATGTGCCTTCCTTCCAGTGGGAGCCGTTCTGGAAAGGGTATCGCGGTGGACAGACGACGCCGATCTGGATTGCGACACTCTCGAACTCCAGCGTCGTTAAGATCCCCCGGGACGGTGCAAATTACAACGACCCGATGTGGATCGGAAATACGGTCTACTACCTCTCCGATCAGGACGGCCCGATTACCCTCTTCTCTTACAACGTCGACACAAAGAAGATCACCAAACTGATCGACAACAATGGTTTTGACATAACCTCGGCATCGGCCGGCCCGGGCGGAATTGTCTACTCACAGTTCGGGCAGTTGTACATTTATGATTTTACCACGAAGAAACCGCACCATATCTCTGTTACGGTTGACGGCGATTTGCCGCAGCTCCGTCCGAATTTCGTGAAGGTCGCGAACCAGATATCCGGCTACGACATATCTCCAAACGGAGTACGCGCGGTCTTTCAGGCACATGGCGACATTCTCACCGTTCCCACCAAGCACGGTAGCATCGATAACCTGACGAGCAGTCCGGGAGTGGAAGATCGCGCTCCGGCATGGTCGCCCGACGGGAAACACATCGCGTATTTTTCGGACAGGGACGGCGAGTACGATTTGTGTATCCGCAGCCAGGACGGGTTAGGAAAGGTCAGGAGGATCACTCTCGGTCAAAAGAGCGCGTTCTACTACCAGCTTGCCTGGTCGCCCGACAGCAAGAAACTCGCGTTCAGCGACCAGAAGCTGAACCTATGGTACGTTGACCTGACGCAGTCTCACCCGAAGCCGATCAAGGTCGATGTCGATACGTATTCCGAGCTCCATGAGTTCGACCAGAGCTGGTCGCCGGACAGCCGCTGGCTCACATATACAAAGGTGCTTCCGAACTATCTTCATGGTGTCTTTGTCTATTCGCTCGAAACCCGCAAAATCAGTCAGATTACTCACGGCGGCAGCGACTGTCTCTACCCGGTCTTCGACAAGGACGGCAAGTACCTCTACTACACTTCCAGCACCAACACGGGGCTGTCCGAAGGGTGGCTCGACATGACGAAGCTGGAAAAGCCGGTCACCCGGCACGTGTATGCCGTCCTCCTCAGGAAGGGAATCCCGTCGCCGCTTACACCCAAAAGCGGTTTTGAGAAGGAGGATACATCAGGACACGGCAAAGGAAGCAAGGGCAAGAAGAAAGCCGCGGCGCCAGCCAAGAGCGACAGCTCCAAGATGGTAAACATCGATTTCAATGATATCATGGCCCGGACCATTCCCCTTCCGATACCAGCGGCGAACTACAGGGGAATCGCGGCAGGACAGGCAGGGACACTTTTTCTGTTGAAGGCGCCGGTCACTACGGTCCTTGGCGCCGGATCAGGGGGATTAAGCATTGTGAAGTTCGAGCTCAAATCGAAGAAAACTAACACGCTCGTGGCGGGTGTATCGCAGTTCGCGCTCTCGTCTAACGGAAGCAAAATGCTCTACAAACGGGGTGCTACCTGGTATATCTCATCTACCAGTAAGCCGGGTGCCGGCAGCCCTGAGAAGCTCGACATCAGCAACATGAGAGTCTTCGTTGAACCGCAGAAGCAATGGGATGAGATGTATCATGATGCCTGGCGCATTGAGCGGTCTTTCTTCTACAACCCCAACTTTGACGGCCTGAATATTAATGCGGCCGAAAAGGAGTTCGCCGCCTACTTGCCGGGGATTGCGAGCCGCGATGGATTAACCTTCCTGTTCCAGGAGATGCTCAGCTACATGTCCGTCGGACACATGTTCATCTACGGCGGTACACAGCCGAAGATGAGCGATATAAAAGTCGGACTGCTCGGGGCGAATTACGAGATCGATCACGATAGGTATAAGATCACCAGGATATTCACTGCCGGTGAATGGAACCCGGGACTCTACGCGCCGCTGGCACAACCCGGTCTGAAGGTAAAAGTCGGAGACTACCTCCTGGCGGTAAACGGCAATCAGATAACCGGCAGCATGAACTTATATGAGGCCTTTCAGGATCTGGCCGGTCAGACCGTGACTCTTACGGTTGGACCCAATCCCGACATGAAAGATTCTCACCAGATAGTCGTGAAGACGATCCCCAGCGAGTTCGCACTACGGCATGAGGCATGGGTTGAACACAACATGAAGCTGGTGAACAAGCTGAGCGACGGGAAACTCGGTTATGTCTATCTCCCGGATACGGAGGATGAAGGCTTCATCAACTTTAACAGATATTACTTCTCGCAAGTCAACAAGCAGGGAGTAATCATAGACGAGCGGTTCAATCACGGCGGGTATATATCCGACTACATCATAGATTACCTTACACGAAAGCCGATGAGCATGAACGTTACCCGGTGGGGCAAGACGGCGATTTGCCCTCCGATGGCGATCTTCGGTCCAAAGGTAATGCTCATCAACCAGTTTGCCGGATCCGGCGGGGACGCTCTCCCTTGGTATTTCAAGATGGCCAAGGTCGGAACACTGGTCGGCGAAAGAACGTGGGGCGGACTCGTGGGAATAGGCGGCTATCCGAGCCTTATGGACGGTGGCACGGTTACCGCGCCGCGCATAGCAGTGGAAGGTCTAAACGGGACATTCCCGGTCGAGAACCACGGCATTTCACCGGATGTCACCGTCTGGCAGAACCCTGAGCTTGTCAGGGAAGGACATGACCCTCAGCTGGAGGCTGCAATAAAAATTGCGCTGCAGGATCTAACGGAGCATCCCGTAAAGAAATTCGAGATACCTCCATACCGCAATTATCATCCGCATCTTCCGCCGCTCCCTGACGTGAGCAGTAATTAAGGAACATAAGCTGTTCTCATGCAATTGTCCCCCGGCATCAGCACAAACACTGGTGCCGGGGACTCTTGGCTGGTGTCTGCCCGCCTACGGCCGGTCGTTCGTCCGGCAGCTTCGCAGGTGGGGGGACTGACACTCTTAGGAGGGATGCTTTCGTATGATGAGCAGATTCGTTAAGTTGATGCAATGAATTCGCGAATCAACCGGAGAGAGCTGCCATGAAAACCTTCATGACAGTCGTCTCTTTTTTGCTCGTCACATCCATGGGCTTCGCCCAGGAGGTTAAGGTTCCGAGTTACTTTACTGTCGACAAAGGGATGTCGGATTCATTGATGGCGATAGTGAAGTCTGTCCACCTTGACAGCACGTTCAATGTGGGCGCCGACGGAATGGAAACGATCTCCCTTGCGGTCGTCGACCTTACCGGAAAGGAGCCCGTCCTTGGCGGAGTGCATTACGGCGAGTTCATCTATCCGGCAAGCGTTTACAAGATGTATGTCGCTATGCAGGTGCTGAAGGAGATTAGCAACGGGGACTACTATCTTACCACTCCCTACATAGTTCATTTCCCAAACGATGTGGACAAGACAAAAGAAATCAGCTGGGATCCCAGGCCGCTGCTCGAAGCAGGGGACACGGTAACAATCAACTATCTTCTCGATCTGATGATCACGAGGAGCGACAACTCGGCTGCGAATTGCCTGATCGACGTGGCACAGAGGGACAGCATCAACAAGACGATCGACGGCTACGGATGGTTCGGGAGCGAGGTCACGAGAAAGTTTCTGAGCAGGGAATACGAGGATCCCGCTTACAAGAACGCCAAGGGGACGAATACCTGCGCGCTGCATGCCGCAGACTTCATGTACAGGATATACACCAACCGGCTCGTGAATCCGTGGGTGAGCATGCAGATGAAGGCACTGCTGGGCAGGCAGCTCGATACTACAAAGCTGTATCCGGGACTTCCGCACAACACTATGTTCTACCACAAGACAGGCTGGTGGAGCTACTGGACTAATGACGTAGGCATCGTGAGCAACGGAAGAATCAAATACATCATATCGTGCTTTACTCCGGTCACTGAAAGCGTCGCCGATCCGCGTTTGAAAGTACTGTCGAAGAAAGTCTTCGAGCTGATAGAGCGGAGACACGAGGAGTAGTTCGGGCCGGACTTTCGAACCTAATCCGCTCCCGGCAAATTCACTCCGATCTTCATCGGCGGCTTCGCGGCGGTCAATTGGATCATCGCCTGTCTTCTCATAGTCCTTCGCCATCTTTTCATCGGGCATCCCCGCCGTTCCGCGCCGACGTCACACCCCTACAAAATTCCACTTGACACGAGCAAAGAAAACAGTTAAAATAATAGTGCAATGTAAACGTTTACATTGCACTATTTCAACTATGAGGAGGCTTGTCCAGGTCCGTATGGAAAACGGCATAAAGGAAGTCGCGAAGAGAGCCAACGTGTCGATCGCCACTGTCTCCAGGGTCCTGAACGGCAGCGAACTAGTTGCCGACGAAACAAGGCAGCGGGTTGCGGCTGTGATCGAAGAGCTCAACTATATGCCTCACGCCATAGGACGTGCACTGGTCACCCACAAGACAAACCTGCTGGGCGTTATCCTTCCGGATGTTCATAGCGAATTCTTCTCCGAGCTCATACGCGGAATAGACCACGCCGCCCGCGAACGCTCCTATCACATTATCGTTTCGAGCACACACAGCAACAAGAAGGAAATCGAATCGATGCTGAGCGTGATGCAGGGCGGGCACGTGGACGGCCTGATCGTGATGTCACCCCATATCAGCGCGGGGGGAGTCATGAAGAGGCTGCCGCTCCTGTCGAAGCTTGTCTTCGTCAATTCCTACGCCAACGGTGGTAAGTTCAGCTCCGTTTCCGTGGACAACTTCAACGGAGCGTTCCAGATGGTGGATCACCTTATCAAGCACGGCTACAGCAGAATAGGAATCATTATGGGGGACGAGAGCAACTTCGATGCCCGTGAGAGGTTCAACGGCTATGTGGAGGCCTTGAGGAAGAACGGGATACGTCGGGTGAAGGAGCTGGAGATTGCGGGTAACTTCACCGAAGAATCCGGCTACGACGGGATGATGAAGATACTGATGGGGAAAGTAAAACCGACGGCGCTCTTTTGCGCCAATGATTCGATGGCACTTGGTGCGCTGAGGGCGATGCATGAGAAGGACATAATCGTTCCGGGAGAAATTGCACTCGCCGGCTTTGACGACATCCCTTCGGCAAGGTATGTCCTCCCGTCCTTAACGTCGGTCCATGTTCCGATCTACGAGCTGGGAATCTCTGCTGTGGAAAGCCTCTTTGACGCCGAGATTGACAAAGACGGCGGTGCAAGGAAGAAAGTGCTCGAAACTTGTGTAATCAACCGCGAGTCATGCGGCTGCCCGCCGACCCGAAGGGAGGGAACTCAGGCGAACTGAAATTAGAAAGGCGGCGCTGGCACGCCGCCTCAAACAGGCAAAACAGGTGCTTAATGATCCAAAAAGACACATTTGGAAAATTATCTCCGCTTGCCTCTTTTAATATACCAAAGCGGGGACTAAATCGAAACTCCAGGGAGGAGGTGACGACAAAACTTGGCATGTTTTCCTTGAGTTGAGGAGATCCGGAGTCCCGCCGGTAGATCACGGCGTGACGCCTGGACTTATTCTTAGATGCTGTAAATCGGCCTAAGGAGCCACGAAGATTTTCAACATTTAACAAAAGAGGGAGTCATGAGAAGATTAATCCTTACTGGTTTTGTGCTTGGAGTTCTGGTCTCCGCTTCGCTCGTCCACGCACAGACGAAGAGAACCGATGCCGTTTGGGCTCGGACTGTACCGCCGGGTACGATCAAGCTCGACGGGCATCTGGATGAAGCCGCCTGGGCCACGGCGGATTCGATCCATGTTTACTACGGCAAGAGCTCCGGCCAACCCGGCAGCGGCTGGGCAGACGAGCAGAATCTCAATAAGCCGGCAGATCCCACTCGTGCCACCATAAAATTTCTCGTGAGCGGCGACACGCTCTGGATGGGTGCCTGGGTTCCCGATAGTTCAATCGGGACTAACGGTGATTTCAACTACATGGACGGTTTCCTGATCAACATCAGAGACGTCAGCAATCCTATGTACCCTGCGTCACATGAGTACTTCTACGCATGGCAAAGCGTCAGCTGGGGCGACACGGCAACGGGCTTTGTCGGGGCAATGCCGGCGAAAATCGGCGGCTCTGCAACCGATACGACGTGGGGCGCAAAGACCTATGTACTCGGAACCACGAACTCTGATACAACCGCCAACGGGACTTTCAGCCCCGATACAGGCTACTACATCGAGATGTATTTGTACCTCGGCCCGCGCGGATACAAGCTCGACACGCCTGGAGATCATGCGGTGCTTTTCAACATGGCAATCTACGACAATGACTGGTTCTGGCCATTCGATCCTACGAAGGCAAGCGTGAATCACTCGTGGATTCAGGGCCCGTGGAGCGGGGACAGCTGGTATGACCTTCTCAGGATTTATTCGAATCCTAATGTTACCTCTACTTCAGGGGCAGCTCCAGCAATTCAGCCGGATTACGTCGTCCCCAACGGTAAGAACTTTACCCCCCCTGCGATAGCCGGCACGATGACCAGTCCGGTTTGGGCGAATGTCAAAGGCTTCGAACTTGATTATGGTGACTCGGCCTCGTCTGCCGTGCGTCAATCGTACGGTGCGGCAGGCGCTCTCATGAGCGGATCGACCCAGTGGACGCTCAGCGGCCAGACGGCTCCGGCTACCGTAACCGACCCTAACACTGCGGCCATTAAGGCGTTCTTTATCGGCGACACACTCTATCTGGGCGCGGATGTGAACGACCAGGTTGTAACGTACGAATCCGACGATCACCAATGGGACGGCATCAGGTTCACTATTACCGATCGGTCGCAGGTGGACACTGCCAGTCACTACAATGAGATGAAGACCTGGGATCTGGTAATCCGCGTCGATTCCTTGGGGAACGCACGCTTGGAAAACGACGGTCCGTATCTTGTCGATTCAATCAAAGCGGTTCGCGCGGCGTTGACACTGAAGCCCGGCACACAGGTCAATAATCCGCTGGCTCCGGGAACGGGGTATACGGTCGACGCGGCGTTTGACCTGACCAAATTCGGGTATTCGCACGGACTTGGAGACGGAGCGCTTTGGCTTGGAGTCGGTATGTTTGACGGAGACACTTACACTTCGACCACGGATAATACAGGGACCTACACATGGTGGTTCAAAGGGAACTACCGTTACGATCCGGGCTCAAACAACGCTGCAGGCCCGGCCTGGTGTTACATGGATCCGAACACTCTAGTCACCGGCGTGGAACAAAAGCCGCAGGCAACCATTCCGGCAAAGTTCGAGTTGGTCGGCAACTATCCGAATCCTTTCAACCCGAGCACGAGGATCAGCTTCTCCATGCCGCAGGCCGCAAGGGTCACGCTGACAGTCTACAATATCCTTGGCCAGCTTGTTCGCAGTGTTGATCTCGGCGTGCAATCTGCCGGCGATCGCATCGTCAGTTTCGACGGCTCGAGGTTGAGCTCCGGAGTCTACCTGTATCAGCTCAGAATACAGACACCGTCCGGTCACGTCCAGTCGACGTCGGTCGGCAAGATGTTACTCCTTAAGTAGTTCTCTCTGGGTCCGAGGCACGGTCTCCGCATCGGGACTGTGCCTCACGGATTATCGTATTGGAAGGAGATTTATGTATCGTTGGATTGATAACGCTGCCCTCATAGTCCGCACGCGCGGCATGGTGTTGACATTGATTTTGCTTTCAGTCTGCTCGACTGCCTCTGCAGACACCAGAGGAAAAGTAGCCGGCAGGGTCGTAGATGAGAAGGGAAATCCGGTCATAGGCGCCACCGTTCAGCTGGTCGGGACTTCTTTGGGTGCTGCTTCCGACCTTGACGGCTACTATTCCATCATAGATGTCCCCCCCGGCCAATACGACCTCAGGTTCAGCGCCGTGGGATATGCTCCAACCGTGGTTGAGAAAGTCAACGTGCAGGCCGGACAAACGACAACCATCAACGCCACAATGGTCGAAAAGGCTGTTCAGACGAAGGAAGTTGTTGTGGTGGCGAAAAGGCCTATTGTGGACGTGAGGCAAACAAGCGAGGTGTCCATCCTCGACAGGAGCCAGATCGCCATTCTGCCGGTTCAGACTCTGAACGATATTGTGAACCTCCAGCCGGGTGTCGTCGATGGCCACTTCAGAGGCGGCAGGCTGGGAGAGGTCCAGTATCAGGTAGACGGCGTGACGGTCAATAATCCCTACGACAATTCTTCCATGATGCCGCTCGACCGCTCTGTGCTCCAGGAGGTGCAGGTGATAAGCGGAACATTCGATGCCGAGTACGGGCAGGCGATGAGCGGTGTGGTAAATGCCGTTCTGAAAAGCGGGTCGGACAATCGCTACGATTGGAATTTTGAAGTCTATACAGGCGATTATTACAGCCCCAGCGATTCAAGGCGAATACCGGTGAACAACAAGATCATGCCGGCCGATATTCAAAGTTACACGCTCAGTCTCAGCGGCCCCACCCCGCTCCCGAAGACCACCTTTCTTATAAGCGGTCGCCGGTATGTTAATCAGGGATATATGTTCGGTGTCCGCCGGTTTGTCCCGACTGACTCGTCCAATTTTGAGCAGAAGATTTTCAATCCGACCGGCAACAATCAGGTTGTCCCTATGTCGCCGGACTATGAGTGGTCGGGACAGTTCAAGCTGGCAAACACGTCGATCAACGATCTTCAGATTTCCTACCAGGCACTTGTCAATTACCAGGACAACAAAAATTACAGCTACATGTTCTGGTTGAATCCTGACGGCGAATCGACCGGGCACCACCTTTCAATAACTCATGGGTTCGATATTACGCAGACGCTTTCGAATTCCGCCTTCTTCACGGTCAGCCTGAGGCAAAATTATTTTGATTACACAAACTACGCATATCCGAATGTCTTCGACCCCCGTTATTTTGCCGCCGGTCCTCCCATGGGCGTCCAGGGGTATGCGCTCGGAGTGGACGTGCAGGGTGTTGACCTGACCCGGTTCCAGCAGAAGACGAACTCTTTTGTCTTCAAGGGCTCGATTACCGACCAGATCGTGAGGAGCCATTTGCTCAAAGCCGGTCTCGAGTTTGAAACATCCGCCATGGCATTCGGCGCGCCGGGGACTCTTGTCGAGGCAACGGTAAATGGAGTGCAGTCCCTGCAAGCTTATGTTAACAATCCTAACTACCCGGATGTTCTTACCTATCATCCTGTTTCCCTCGCTGTGTACGCTCAGGACATCGCCGAATGGAAAGACGTTACCGTTCATGCGGGACTCAGGCTTCAGTATTTTGACGCGCGGTCGACCATTCCCAGCAATCTGGAGAATCCCGCCAATTCAGTTCCGGGGGCACCGACGTCCGTGCCGGTCAGAACAACGCCGAAAGTAGATCTTTCGCCGCGCCTCGGCGTCTCGTATCCGGTCATCGCGAACGGTTCCATATACTTTTCGTACGGCCACTTCTATCAGATGCCCGGCCTCGGCAACCTGTACTCTTCCGCCGACTATACCAGGCTTCTGAAGGACCTGCAGGCCGGGTCGTACAACTACGGTGTCGGCGTCATGGGGAATCCCGACCTGAAACCCGAGTTTACTGTCCAGTATGAGTTTGGTTTCAAGGCAGAATTGACGAATTTTCTCGGCATCGACGTAAGTTTGTTCTACAAGGATATTCGTGACCTGCTCGGTGTCCAGTTCGTTTCCACTTACAACGATGCCATATATGCCCGGTTTACAAACGTGGACTTCGGCAATGTTGACGGGTTCACGCTTTCGCTCATCGAGCGGAACATCGGCGCGATTCACACGACCGTGGACTACACGTACCAGGTTGCGGACGGCAATTCGAGCGATCCGCTGGAGACATTCAATCTTGCTCAGGCCGGATATGACCCTCGTCCGCGTCTAGAGCCGTTCAACTGGGATCAGCGCCATACCTTAAATACAACCATTAGCCTGATTCAGCCCGACGATTACGCTATCACCGCAATACTCAGGTTTATGAGCGGGGAGCCGTACACGCCCGCGATTTTCAGCGTGTCCGGCGGCAGGCTCCTGACAAATTCCGGGCGAAAGCCGAGTTCGTTCGTGACGGACCTGCAATTCGCGAAATATTTTTCCGTGGGGCCGGTGAAGCTCAGGCTCTTCGCCCGTATCTTCAACCTCTTCAATGCGAACTTCTCCAACGGTTTTGTCTTCCCGACGACGGGCAGCGCCGACTATTCTCTGGACCCGGTAGGTGATCAGGTTACACTGGCTGATCCGAGCAGATTCTATCCGCCGAGAAGGGTCGAAATTGGAATAGCGCTGGGAGGGAGTTGAAATACATGATGTCACAACATCGATTTGCTGGAGATCAAAGGATGAACAGAAGTCTGCATTCAATAGGAATCTTGTTTCTGACCGCATTTATCTCCGCTCTGCCTGTTGCCGCACAAGGACAGCTGCTAACCGACCCGCCGCAGAATTTGAGAGGCCAGATAAGCGCCGAACGCATGGGTACGCACGATGCCAACAGCATCAGGACTATGTTTTACAATTTCGGCATGGTGGGCGATTACCCGCCGGATCCGGCACACGTTGATCTTACCGTCTTCCATTCTTTCGAGGTCCCTAAGGGAAGCGGGATGGATTACGGAGACGGCGCGACGCCGTATGTCCTTGCGAAGATAATTCAGCCGAACGGAACCCCGGCCTACATCATGGAGACCGGCTACCGAGAAAGGCAGGGTATCAGCCCGGGCCATATCCCGCCCCGAACAATGCGCTTCGAGCCGAGACCCGGATATTTTCAGGCCGACCCTGGCATCAACCTCGCGAGATCTCCGGCCATGAGCAACGACCCGAGAACATGGCCGGCGGCATGGCCCGACAAGGCGAACGACCCCAGCGACCCGGGTTGGCCGGGATCCTGGGACGGCTATTTCGGCAAGAGGCCCGCTGCTGATCAGGAAAGTTACTTCGTGATGGACGATGACTATTACGATGCATGGAACAATTATCCGCTTCATTTGTCCAACCCGACTTACCCGCTTGGTCCCAACAACTACTACCCTGACGGCAGAGACTCGACGAGATGCGGCCTCGGCATGAAAGTGTCGGTGAGAGGGTTTCAATGGTCTAACGTGCAGTCACAAAATGTTCTCTTCTGGCATTACGATGTCGCAAACGAAGGGACGCAAAATTACGACTACAACATAATCTTCGGAATCTATCTCGATTCCGGTGTCGGCGGTTCCATGTTCTCGTGCGATGGCGTCTATGAATCCGACGATGACAACGCATTTTATACCTCATATTTCAGAACCGGCCAGGGCAGCGACTCAACTAAGATCAACCTGGTCTATACGTGGGATTTGTACGGACACGGGGTGGATCTCACGAGCAACTGCGGGAAGACCGGATATCTTGGTTATGCGTATCTCGAAACCCCGGGCAACTCGACCGACGGGATCGACAACGACAATGACGGAATAACAGACGAGAGCCGAAGCAGCGGTCCCGGGCAGAAGATCGTCGGCCAGGACAATATCATGGCCTACATAAATGGTAACCCTGGTAAGTATAACGTTGCGAAGTTTGAGGCTTACTACGGCCCGATAACCGGAAGGTCGGCCTATCGCGCCGGCGTTTGGTGGACGGGCGACGAGAACATGACCTGGGTTGCCTCGCTGGACGATGTCGGTGCAGACGGTGTTCCGAACACTCATGATGTGGGCGAGGGCGACGGGATCCCGACTGAGGGCGAGCCGAACTTCGATATCACCGATATTAACGAATCCGACCAAATCGGTCTGACTGGGTTCAAGATGAACCGGATCAAGGCAGGCGCGAACAATCCCGGCGGTGCGGTGGACAATGTAGTCTTCTATACCGATCAGAATCGTTGGCCGGAAAGGCTGTACGATATGTGGACTTCGCCTGTCCAATCGCAGCACTACGATTCACCCGTGGTACTGGATTACAACATAGCCTTTCTGTTTGCTTCCGGACCGTTCGTACTGGATGCGGGCCAGCAAGAGCGCTTCAGTCTGGCACTAGCCTACGGCGCGGACCTTTTTGAGCTGGAACGCACGGTTCATATCGTTCAGCTCATTTACAACGCCAATTACCAGTTTGCGGTACCTCCCCCGGCACCGACGCTGACAGCCGAAGCAGGCGACCGCTACGTCCGCCTCTCATGGGACGATGCCGCGGAGAAGGGAGTCGACCCGATTACCAACCGGAACGACTTCGAGGGATATAAGATATATCGTTCGACGGATCCAGAGTTCCTCGACCCGAGGGTCGTGACAAATGCACGCGGGACCGGCCCCATCGGCAACGGCAGGCCTATTGCCCAGTTCGATCTTAAGGATGGCATTCAAGGGTATTCGAATGTCACGGTCGAGGGCACCGCTTATTACCTGGGGAGCGAGACCGGGATAACTCACACGTTTACAGATACGACTGCTGTAAATGGACAGGACTACTATTACGCGGTGACGGCTTACAACTACGGCTCCGATTCATTGGGGTATTATCCGTCCGAGAACGCCATCACTGTCTCTCGAACTCCGCTTGGGGGAACTATCCTGCCGAAAAACGTCGTCGAGATTCGGCCGGAGCCCAAAGTGCTCGGCTTCACCCCTGCGGCCACGTCGAACATACAGCACACTTCGGGTACCGGCACGGGTACGCTGCAGCTCAGGGTAATTAATTCCAACACCGTGCCTGACAATAACTTGTATGTAATCTCCTTCCGGTCAAGCGGTGCTGACAGCATTGCGGCGGAGTACTACGACGTGCGCGACAGCACGACTCACACGACAAAAGTTCACGGCGGCCAGGATTTCTCCGCCGCAGGGATAGGGCCGGTCGCCGACGGAATCTTACCTGTCATCTCTTCTATCCCCACGGTCGAGGTAGACACCGCTCACACAGGCTGGGCTCAACAGACAACGCCGGGTCTCATAAACATGGCGGTGCCCTTTTACATCGACAACCAGTACCTCGGGCGTGACCCGACATGGATAAACTACCGGAGACCGGGTTATCCTGGAAACCTGACAGTAATGTTCGGGAACGTCCCGCTCGATACCGCGATGGCAAAGGTCCCGACCACAAGCTATCCGGCTGAGCCAGTCAATTTCAGAGTCGTATCACACACCGACAGCGGCGACGTACATCTAAAGTGTTTCTTCTATGACCCCAACAAGAGCGGTAAGTTTGATAGTCCCGTCAAATTCATTGATGTAGCTACCTACGACAAGGTTACGAAGGCCTACTGGTCGACATGGAGAATACAGTGCGACACAGCAGGGCTTGGTCAGGGGAAAAAATTCGTTCCGCCCGGCGAAGGTGACGTCTACCAGCTTGCTGTGAAGCTTCCTATCACGACCGCGGATACTTTCACCTTTTCCACATCCGCTCAGCGCGTGGAGTCCCAAGTGGCAAAGACCGAGTTCGGAAAGTATCACCCTTACGTTGTACCGAATCCGTATGTAGCATCGGCGAGTTTCGAGCCGGCTCCATATGCGGTCTTTGGGCGCGGCGAGCGAAGGATCGAGTTCAGAGGACTTCCTCAAAATTGCACGATTCGTATCTATACCGTTCGCGGAGATCTCGTGCAGTCGTTGACTCTGACCAACTCGACGTCCGGCATGGTTGCGTGGAACCTGAGATCGAAAGACAACCTCGACATCGCACCCGGCCTCTATATCTACCAGGTTGATGCCGGGCCAATCGGTAAATACATCGGTAAGTTTGCCATTATCAAATGATCAGGAACGGTAAGTTGACAAGATCGGAAGTAAAGAAAATGAGATATCTGGAATGCAGAAGATTGTCGACATTCGCTTCGGCGGCATTGCAGCTTTCGTTTGTTTTAATGTTCGGTTGCTCTTCGACTGTCATGGCGCAGTCGAAGGTCGGGACGACAGTGGGGCAGTTCCTGTTGATTGAACCGAGCGCCAGGACTGCCGGGATGGGCAATGCCGGTGTGACTGTCCTAAACGAAGCAATTTCGGCCTACTATAACCCCGCCGCTTTAGGTGCTATGCTTAATTCAGATGTTCAGTTCACTCACTCGACATGGCTTGCCGGTGTGACTTTCGACTACGCTGCTGCTGCGGTCAAGGTCGGCACAGACAACGCCATACTCCTGAGCGTTACTTCACTCAACTCCGGCAACATCGATGTCAGGACAGTCGCCCAGCCTACGGGCACAGGGGAGAAGTACACAGTGACCGACATGGCTCTCGGTGTCGGATACGGCCAGCGAATAACGGACAGGTTCACGGCAGGGATGCAGGCAAAATACGTCCAGGAGACGATCTGGCACGCGTCGATGGAGGCATTCGCGCTGGACTTCGGGACGCTCTATGAGATAATTCCCGGCAAGCTTCGATTGGGAGCCAGCATCTCGAATTTCGGCACAAAGGGAAGATTCGACGGGACGGATATTCAGATTACTTATGCGCCAAATCCTTCCAACAACGGCGACAATAACTCTCTGCCTGGTGAAGCGCTGACTGAGAGCTATCCGCTTCCGATTATCTTCCGCGTGGGATTGGGTTACAAGCTGCAGTTCGGCGATAACAACGTATTCAATTTTGCCCTCGATGCCTACCACCCGAACGACAACACTGAAAGCATAAGCTTCGGCGGGGAATACAAGTTCATGAAGATGTTCTCCATACGCGCGGGCTACCAGAATCTGCGGGGCGGCGACATAAGCCTGTCGGGCTACCAGAACGATGCGAGCTCGGGACTGACCCTCGGCGCGGGAGTTGGCTACGATATGGGAAACTATCTCTTCAGGTTTGACTATGCGTACGCCAACGCGGGTCGTCTGGGCTACACACAGCGATTCACGCTGGGGCTCGGTTTTTAGACCACGAAGCGTTTCTTATGCTGATGCACAAACTCTATTTTGAAGGGTTGCTAATTGGGACTTTTTGAAACCAGGTACGGAAGTTTTTCAGAAGACGGCAGGGAATTCTTGATATATACGCCTCAGACCCCGAGGCCGTGGATAAATGTTATCAGCAACGGTGACTACGGATTCGTCGTCTCTCAAAACGGGAGCGGCTACAGCTGGAGGACGCATGCCGGACTCAACCGTATTACCCGCTGGGAACAGGATCTTATCAAGGACGAATGGGGGAAGTACATCTACATAAGGGATGCCGACAGTGGCAAGATATGGTCGGCAGGGTGGAAGCCCGTTTGTGCCGAGCCGGATGTGTACCGGTGCAGGCACGGTATCGGCTATTCCGTGATCGAGTCCAGATATGACTTCATCGAAAGCTCGCTTTTGATGTTTGTACCGAACGGCGAGCCGCTGGAAATCTGGAAACTCACTTTGCGAAATCTTGATTCCTCTCCGCGCCGGCTCGACCTCTTCACTTATATGGAATGGGGCTTGGGAGCAGCGCCCGACTGGCACCGCGAATTTCACAAGTGTTTTTCCGGGACTGAGTTCAGTCGGGAGTCCAACGCGGTGTTTGCGGAGAAGCGCCTTTGGGAAGTACCGACTGAAAACGGGCATTGGAATACCGACTGGCCCTACATCGCGTTTCACTCGGCCAGTCTGCCCGTGGCGGGTTACGAAGCGGACAAGGAAGCTTTCCTGGGGATGTACGGCGACTTGCGGAATCCGGCTGCCGTTCGCAATGGAATGTTGACCGGGACAACCGGAAAATGGTCGGACCCGATCGCCTCTCTTCATGTGGCTGTTGAGCTTCCTGTAGCGGGGGAGAAGACGGTTTTCTTCACGCTTGGTGCCGCAAAGAGCCGCGCCGAGGCTGAGCGCCTGATACGGAACTATTGTTCGGTGGAAAAAGTCGATGGGGCTTTTTCCGGCGTGCAACGGAAATGGAACGGCCTTCTTTCGAAGGTGAATGTCTCGACTCCAGACGAGTCAATGAACGTTCTGATGAACACCTGGCTGAAATACCAGACAATATCGGGGAGGTTGTGGGGGCGAACCGCGTACTACCAGACCGGGGGTGCATTCGGCTATCGCGACCAGCTCCAGGACAGCCAGCTATTCCTGCCGATAGATTCTTCCATGACCGAAAGGCAGATCCTGCTTCACGCCCGTCACCAGTTCAAAGACGGGACGGTACATCACTGGTGGCACCCCTTGACCGAAGCGGGGCTGAAGACGGACATGTCCGATGACCTCCTCTGGCTTCCATTTCTGGTATGCGCCTATGTCCAGGAAACGGGTGACCGGCGGATACTGAAGAAAAGAGTTCCTTTCGTGGATGACAGGCGGCCCGCGGTAATGCAGGAACATTGCAATCGCGCAATTGACCGCGTCTTGAAACGGAGGAGCAGGCGAGGAATTCCGCTGATAGGAGCGGGCGACTGGAACGACGGACTGAGCGCCGTCGGGCTTAAGTGGAAGGGCGAATCGGTCTGGTTGGGACATTTCCTCCACAAGGTGCTCGTCGATTATGCCTCCGTGATTGATCCCTTTGACAAAGCACGCGCGAGATCGTACAGGAAGCAGGCGGAAGCTCTGAAGAAGGCCGTCAACAAATTCGGATGGGATGGCAAGTGGTATTGGAGCGCCAGCAAGGACTCCGGCGAGAAACTCGGCTCGCACGTCAACAAAGGCGGGAAGATTCATCTCAATGCCCAGACCTGGTCGGTGATAGCGGGCGTGGCAGACGGCAGGAGAGGTTGTCAGGTGATGAATGCCGTCGAACAGCACCTTGAGAAGAAAGCCGGACCACTGCTGCTGTTTCCGGCCTACAGGAAGCCCGACGAGAAAATCGGTTATCTAACCCGGTACTCGCCGGGAATGAGGGAGAACGGCGGTGTATACACGCACGCCGCAACCTGGGCAGTCGTCGCGGAAGCTATGCTGGGCCGAGGCGAGGATGCCTATCGCATGTTTTCAAAGATAAACCCGATCAACAGGGGCATGAACCCGGACGAGTATCGCGTCGAGCCGTACGTGACTCCCGGAAACATCGACGGTCCCGATTCACCTTCTTACGGCAGGGGAGGATGGACGTGGTATACAGGCAGCGCGTCGTGGCTCTTCAAGGCGGGCCTGGAGTACATTCTCGGCATCCGTGCGGCGCTTGAAGGGCTCGTTATAGATCCGTGCGTCCCGTCTGCATGGGACGGCTACACTGTAACGAGGGACTTTCGGGGAGCGACGTTTGAGATTCAAGTCGTCAACGAACAGCATGTGAACGCCGGCGTCCGGACGGTCGTAATCGACGGGAAGCTTGCCTCGAAGCTCAAGAAGACGGGAAGGGGAGTGGTAATTCCACCATTCAAGATGGGAACAAAACACTCGGTGCTGATTGACCTTGGACCCGAAGTTCAAGATGTGGGGTACTCGGCATCGTGATCATTTCGAGCTTTGATTCGAGACCATTGGTATCTGAACGGAGGGCCACCCCGCATTTGGGAAGCAAACGGATGGGATTGCCGCGTCGTCCGCCACTCGTTGCATGTCGGTCTCGCAATGACAATCCGTTCTTCATAGTGATTCCACAACCATTTTATGATTCACACTCCAATCACTTAACTCCTTCTATTGCGAAATGAATCGAAAACTCATTTCATTATTGTTTATGGTGCTCCTGGCTCTCCAATCGTGCAATGCCGCCGTCCCTCAAGCCCCACAGGGCCTCATAACCGTCGTGGGTGACAAGTGCGTAATTATGCACTGGAGTCCGGTCGAGGACCCGAGCGTCACCGGCTATTACGTCTTTCGGCAATCGGATGGGACAGGCGGATACGTTCAACTGACTCCACAACCAACCTGGATGACCGGCTTTGCCGACAAGTCCGTGAAGAATGATTCGACCTACTCATATTATGTGAAGGCGGTCAACAGTTCCTACCAGGTCAGCGACTCATCGCTTCACGTGACCGCCGTCCCGCATTCGCTTATCGATGACCAGTTCCTCGATTTCATGCAGGAGTCCGCCATCGACTTCTTCTGGTACGAGGCGAACCCGGTGAACGGCCTGATCAAGGACAGGAGCACACAATACTCGGACTGCAGCATCGCATCCGTCGGCTTCGGGCTGACGGCAATCTGCATCGGTATCGATCGCGGCTGGATTCCCGCGACCGCCGGACGCGATCGCGTGCTGACGACGCTGAAGACATTCTGGACGCTTCCGCAGGGGAGCGGGATGCAGGGGTACGCGGGATACCAGGGCTTCTTTTATCATTTTCTGAATATGCAGTCCGGCCTCAGATCGGGAGAATGTGAGCTCTCATCGATCGACACGGCTCTTCTGCTGGCGGGCGTACTCTACTGCAGGAACTACTTTACTTCATCGGACTCGGAAGATATTCAGATACGTGCCCTCGCCGACTCAATTTATAATCGAGTCAACTGGAGCTGGATGGAGGTGCCTTACAGCGGAATATACATGCAGTGGACACCGGAGCGTCAGTTCAATAACGTCGGTCCGTGGACGGGATACTGCGAGGCGATGATAATGAACACACTCGCGGCCGGCTCGCCGACCCAGCGTGCAAATGGTCAGAACCTATACCTGAGCTGGATCAGCGGATACTCATGGCAGACCCTTTACGGTTACAGCTTTGTCGTTTTCCCGCCGCTATTTGGCCATCAGTACTCCGAGTGCTGGATCGATTACAGGAATATCGATGATCCTTATATGACAAAGATGGGGATTACATATTTCGAGAATTCGCGCCGCGCCACGCTCGCAGACCGCGCGTATTGTGCCGCAAATCCGGGCGGTTTTGCAGCCTACAGCGATTCCGTATGGGGCCTGACTGCATCTGACGATCCGGGGGGTTATCTTGCACACGGTGCCCCGCCGCCGCAGAATGACAATGGCACGATCGCCCCGACGGCTGCGGGCGGATCGATCGCCTTTACACCGACGGAGTCCATCGCCGCATTGAGGGCGATGTACGACATGTACCGGACACAGCTCGTTACGCCGTACGGGCTCGGAGATGCGTTCAACGTCAGCAAGGGTTGGTATGACCAGCAGAACATAGGCATCGACCAGGGACCGATTGCTATCATGATAGAGAATTATCGCAACCAGAAAGTCTGGGACCGGTTCATGCAAGACAAGTCGATCCAGGCCGGACTATCGGCTCTTTATTTCACTCCGGTGACCGCGGTGGACGAAAAGTCCGGCAGCACCCCTTCGAGGGTCGAGCTGGAGCAGAACTATCCGAATCCGTTCAACCCGACAACTACCATCGAGTATTCAGTAGAAAGTAAGCAGTACGTAGCGCTAACGGTATACAACATACTCGGCCAGGAGGTCGCCAAACTCGTGAATGGTGAGAAAGGCCCAGGCATCTACAGAGTTGGTTTCGACGGTTCAGGACTGGCGAGCGGTGTTTATATCTGTGTTCTGAAAACGGGGAATCATTCTTATTCGCGTGAGATGTTGCTTTTGAAGTAATCGGGCTGTTATGACACTAGATCGTAATTGTGCACATGAACTGAAGTCAGTCTCTTGCACTTGCTTGGCCTTATGTCTCGCCATCCTGACAGTGGTGCTTGTTCCCGAGTCGCAAGCCGGTTGGAGCGGGCAGCGTCACGCGGACGAAGTCGTACAACCCGCCGGCCAGGCAACGACAGAAGAAATTAAAACACTGGAGACCCAGAGACACGGAGATAGCACTTCAGCAAATGAGCCTGTATCTCTCTCCAAAAGTGGGCGCTCGAGCCGTGCCTCTCGGGCTAATTCTTTTGGTGAGGTCCAAGGTAAGAACGACGCGGCTTTTCTCGACTCGCTTGAACACAAGACATTCAATTTCTTCTGGCAGACAGCCAACCCGAACAACGGGCTTACGCCGGACCGCTTTCCCACGAGAACTTTCTCGTCCGTCGCAGCGGTCGGGTTCGCCTTGACCGCCTATCCGATAGGAGTCGAGCGCGGTTACATAACGAGGGAAGATGCGATTCACAGGGTCCTGACCACTCTAAGATTTTTCCTGCACGCCAAGATGGGACCGGACAAAACAGGCGTTACCGGCTATCAGGGCTTCTATTACCATTTCCTCGACCTGGACACCGGGACGCGCTTCGACAAGGTAGAACTGTCTTCGATCGACTCTGCAATCCTGATGTACGGCGTCCTTTTCTGCCAGACTTACTTCAACAGGAATACGGCAGAGGAGAATGAAATCCGTGCGGTATCGGACTCGCTCTACTACCGGATGAACTGGAAATTCTTCGAGCGTGACAGACCGCTGGTGAACATGGGATGGACGCCGGAGAAAGGCTATGCGCCGCTCAACTGGACCGGGATGAACGAGGCAATGCTTCTGTACATCCTCGCGCTCGGGTCGCCGGCTTATCCGGTGCCGTCACAGGCCTGGAGCGCCTGGACAAAGACGTACGTCTGGGCGAAGTATTACGGGATGGACTTCATCAGTTTCGGACCGCTCTTCGGACACCAGTATTCGCAGTGCTGGATAGACTTTCGAAGTATCAAGGACGCATACATGCGTAAAAGGGGAATCGACTACTTCGAGAATTCGAGGAGAGCGACAATTTCACAGCGAGACTACGCTATCCGGAACCCGCTGCACTACAAGGACTACAGCGATTCGATCTGGGGGTTCACGGCGTCCGACGGGCCCGGCGACACGACAATTGTAGTCGACGGGGTAAAGAGGAGGTTCCAGGGCTATACCGCTCACGGAGTCTCCTTCGACTGGGTGAACGACGACGGGACAATTACACCGGCCGCGGCGGGGGGCTCGATACCATTCGCGCCGGAGGCATGCATACAGGCACTCCGCGCTATGAGGGAGAAGTACGGAGATCTGGTGTGGCGAGAATATGGCTTCGTTGATGCCTTCAATCCGACCTATCCGGCAAACGGCGGAAAAGGCTGGTTTGACAAGGACTACCTCGGCATCGACCAGGGACCTATACTCCTGATGCTCGAGAACTACCGGACAGGCTTCGTCTGGAAAATCATGCGAAAAAACAGATACATAGTCGACGGCCTCCGGCGGGCCGGGTTCACTGGAGGGTGGCTGGAGAAGAAGTGAGACGAACTCCAATTGTCCTCGCCGTAGTACTCGTTTGGTCTGCCGCGGCTCTCGCCCAGGATACTCTTCTCGACAGCTTCGACACGCTTCGCGGCTGGATGCCGATCACTTCAGAAGGCGTGACGATGTCGATCGAGAGCGCGCCAGGCTGTGCTGGAAAGGCGATGGCGATTCACTTCGAGTTTCACGGCGGCTCGGGGTACGCGATTGCTGAGAAGAGTTTCCCAATCAGCCTCCCGCCGAATTACATGTTCACCTTCCATTACCGGGGTGACACGCCTGTCAACAACTTCGAGTTCAAGCTGCTCGATTCACTGGGAAACGTTTTCTGGATAAAGGAGCTTAATATTCATTACCCGGTTCACTGGACGAAGAAGTCGATCAGAAAGAGAGATATAACGTTTGCATGGGGACCGTCGGGAGATGGGACAATCCACAAGGTCGACAGTATCCAGTTTGTGGTGTCCGCGGGAACCGGCGGGAAGGGAACGATATACATCGACGACTTCAGTCTGGTGCCGATCGTGCCCGACTCAACGCCGCTTCCTCATCCGAGAATAAGTGCCTCATCAAGCCGGGAAGGCCACCCGGCCGGGCTTGCGATCGACAGGAGCGACTCGACTTATTGGGAGAATTCCGGCAAATCCAAAAAAGAACAGCTCACGATCGACCGGAGTCAGCTGCGCGATCTCGGCGGACTCACCATTCACTGGAAGGGGAATGCTTTTGCCACGGAGTATAGCGTCGAGCTGTCCGACAACGGGCGAGACTGGGAGACAGCGTACCGTGTCCGGAAGGGGAATGGCGGGATAGACAATATTTATCTGGGCGAGGCTGATGCCAGGTTTGTCAGGCTCGATTTGCTAAAAAGCAATTCCGGCAACGACTATGCGATTTCGCAAGTTGCCATAAGAGGGATTGAGTTCGGAAGCTCGCTCAACGCGTTCTTCGACTCGGCAGCCCAGCAGGCGCCGAAAGGGTATTTCCCGAAGTACTTCACTCACAAGCAGTCCTACTGGACGGTAGTTGGGGCTGACGGCGATTCGAAGAGCGCGCTCATGAACGAACAGGGGCAAATCGAGGTAGAGAAGTCCGGATTCTCGCTCGAGCCTTTCATATATATGGGCGACTCGCTGTTAACATGGAACGACGTCACCACAATGCAATCGCTCGCTGAGAATTACCTCCCGATTCCTTCCGTGGACTGGAAGGCCGGCGACCTTCGCCTGAAAGTCACGACATTTGCCGCGGGAAAAGGCTGCCGCTCCGTCCTGATGGTGAGATACAGGCTGACGAACTTAGACGAAAAGAGGTATCACGGGAAATTCCTGGTTGCGATCCGGCCGTTTCAAGTCGACCCGCCGTGGCAGTTTTTGAACAGTTTGGGCGGTGTTTCGAGCATTTCGGATATTTCATATGATATGGGGTCGGTGATCGCAGACGGCAAGAGAGTGATTCCGATGACGCGCCCCGACGGTTTCGGCGCAGCCGGGTTCGACTCGGGCGATATCACTGAGTACATGTCGAAAGGTGAGCTGCCGGAATCCGATTCCGTTCACGACCACTTTGCGCACGCGTCAGCCGCCCTTGAATACTCGTTCGACCTCGACGGCCGCGGGACAAAGGATGTCTACATCGCGGTCCCGTTCCACGAAGACGCCGGCGGCTGCTCGCCTGGCATGAGCTCACCCGGCAGACTCTTCGAGGATAGACTCCGGGCGGCAGAGGATTCCTGGAAATCGAAAATCGACCGGGTCGACATTGAGCTTCCCGGCAAGGCTCAGGATATCATCAATACCGTGAAATCCAACCTCGCATACATACTCGTTAACCGCGACGGGCCGGCACTCCAGCCCGGCACCAGGTCCTACGACCGCTCGTGGATACGCGACGGCTCGATGATGTCGGCGGCTCTGCTCAGATTCGGCGATTCGAAGGCGGTGCGCGAGTTCATCGACTGGTATTCGCGATACATCTATCCGTCCGGCAAAGTGCCCTGCGTCGTCGATTCACGCGGTGCCGACCCCGTTCCGGAGAACGACAGTCACGGCGAGTATATCTGCGCCGTGACACAGTACTTCAGATTCACACACGACACGACATGGCTGCGCGGAAAGTTTCCATCGGTCGTGAAGGTCGTTCGTTACATAGAATCGCTTCGCAGACAAGAGATGAATGAGAGGTATCGCACAGGGACACCGGAAGAACGGGCATGCTATGGTCTGGTGCCCGCTTCAATTAGCCACGAGGGGTATTCCAATCATCCGGAGCATTCCTACTGGGACGACTTCTTTGTCATGCTCGGTCTGAAGGACGCGACATCGTTGGCACATATCCTCGGTGAGAAGAAGTTCGAGCGGGAGTTCGGGGCTCAGCGCGACGATTTCAGAAAATGCCTCTACGCGTCGATGCGTCTCGCGATGGAAAATAAGGGAATCGATTACATCCCCGGCTGCGTCGAGCTCGGCGACTTCGACGCGACTTCCACGACGATAGGCATAGATCCGGCGGGCGAGCTCGCAAATATTCCCGAGCCGCAGCTAAGAAACACTCTTGAGAAATACTACCGGTACTTTGAGGCGCGAAAGGACGGTACGACCTCATGGGACGCGTACACCCCTTACGAGACGAGGATAATCGGATCTTTTGTCTATCTGGGCGAAAAGGAGAAGGCGCGGGAGCTGACGAGATTTTTCATGAAGGACAGGCGGCCCCTTAACTGGAACGAATGGCCGGAAGTGATCTGGAAGGACCGCGACACGCCGAAGTTCATCGGCGACATGCCGCACTCGTGGGTCGGTTCTGACTTCATCCGGTCCGTGCGGGCGATGTTCGCTTACGAGCGCGAGACCGGTTCGGCGCTCGTTGTCGGGGCGGGAATCCCGGGAGAGTGGGTGAGCGATACGAACAAAGTCGTTGTGAGAGGATTGCCGACCTACTGGGGAAAGCTGAGCTATTCGGTGGGCACCCGGAACGGAACGGTCGTCTATTCAATTTCGGCCAGCATCGATCTGCGCGAATGTCACCTGGTGGTTGAGTCTCCTTCAGACAAACCGGTAAAGTCGGCTGCGGTCAACGGCATTCCGGTACCTGTCATCAATGGGCGAAGCGTGGAAGTGACGCAGCTGCCAGCTAGATTGGAGCTGAGGAACTGATGGTCCGCACGCGCATAATCAGGGAGCCGGGTGATAGTGTGACTGCTGAAGGAATTAAACCACGAGAGGCACGGAGACACGGAGGAAAGAACATAAGCAGCCTCCTTCCGTGCCTCCTGCGCCGGAGGGGCATGAGCCTTTTGTTCAGTGTTTCTGTGTTTAGATTATCCCGTCGGCCTGGAAAACATCCGACATTGAAACTAGTCAAGACTTTGTCTTTTCTGTTTCTCGCGTTTCTCCTGGCGTCCTGTTCAGCTTCCACAGGCGGGAAGGAGGTTGTCAGCTTCTGGGCGATGGGATTTGAAGGGGAAGAGGTGGGGCCGCTGGTGCGGGAGTTCGAACGCGAGAACCCGGGCATTCATGTGGATCTCCAGATAATTCCCTGGACTTCCGCGCATGACAAGCTTCTGACCGCCTTTGCCGGAAACGCGCTTCCGGACATGTGTCAGCTGGGCAACACCTGGCTCCCCGAGCTTCACGCGGTCAACGCGCTCGAGCCGCTTGACTCGCTCATCGCGTCTTCGAAGGTCGTCAACCCTGACGAATACTTCAGCGGCATATGGGAGACCAACCGGATTGGGAAGCAGGCCTACGGGATTCCGTGGTATGTCGACACGAGAGTGCTGTTCTACCGGAAAGACATGCTGGACGCCGTCGGGATGCACCATCCCCCACAGAATTGGCAGCAGCTTCTCGAAGCCGCTAAACTCCTGACAAACTATTCGACCAGGATAAATGGCAGGAGGTGCTACGGCATTTATCTGCCGGTGAATCCGGGACTCGAGTTCGATGAGGTCTTCTTCGCCTGGCAGAACGACGGCACGATACTCAGGGACGACGATTGCTACTCGAACGTGACCTCCGCAAATGACAGTGCGGCTTTTGATTATTATGTGAAGTTCTTCAAGCTCGGTTACGCGCCGACAGAGACGAACGCGACGACGAACCTCTACCAGGCATTCGCGTCGGGTTTTGTATGCATGTTCATCAGCGGGCCCTGGAACATGGACCAGCTCCGCGACCGTGTGCCGTATCTTGCGGGAAAATGGGCTGTTGCGCCGCTGCCGATGAACAGGAACCGGGCCGCCAACGCCGGCGGGAGCAGCCTCGTAATCTTCCGGTGCTCGAAAGTAAAGAAGGAAGCGTGGAAGCTTATCGAGTTCCTCTCGCGCCCGGACGTACAGATGCAGTTTTACAAAACCACTTATGACCTTCCTGCCGTGAAGAGTACATGGAAGGACTCGGCGCTTCTCGGAAATCCTATGGTGGCAGCATTCTACGTGCAGCTCGAGGCGGCGCGGCCGTTCCCTCGCATCCCTGAGTGGGAGCAGGTCACCGGAAAGATGGGCGAATGGATCGAGACTGTCGTTTGGGGGAAGAAGACGCTCTCTCAGGCACTGAAGGGAATGGACAGGGACATCAACAGGGTGCTCGAGAAGCGGCGCTGGCTCAGGCGCACAGGCAAAATGTTCGACTAACTTTGCTAAGAGTGTGGACGATGATGACACAGAGTCTACCGATTTGCGAGGAAAAATATTCTTTATCATTGACCGGATCCGCGGGAACCGTTCATTCGGTGGGATCCATGTTCAAAAGACTTCTGTGGTGTTAATTGAAAGTGCGTAATGGCGAAGAGGGCAGGAAATAGTCTGCCGAGTGAAATGAGCGGCGTGCTCGCGCCGAGGTCGGTGCCGTATGTGTTCATCGCGCCGTCGCTGGTGCTGCTGACCGTCTTCTTCCTGATCCCGGTCGTTACAGCCTTGCTTATGAGCTTTACCGACTTCGATATATATTCGCTGGCAAACCTGCAGTTCGCCCGCTTCGTGGGCATTCGCAATTACACCAACCTCTTCTCCGATCCGATTTTCTGGAAGGCGATGTTCAACACGTTCTACTTCCTCGTAGTCGGCGCGCCGCTGACAATATTGGTTGCACTCGTGGCAGCGGTGATGCTCAACTCGAAGCTGGTCCGGTTCAAGTCGATACTCCGCGTCGGATACTTCGCGCCGGTCGTGGCGACACTCGTGGCGGTATCCGTCGTCTGGAAGTACATCTACGATCCGCATTTCGGGCTTCTTAACTACGCGCTCAGCTTCATTGGCGTGCCGCCGCGCGACTGGCTGAGCAATCCGTTCTGGGCGATGCCGGCAATCATATTCTTCGCGGTGTGGAAGAACTTCGGCTACACGATGATGATCTTTCTTGCCGGCCTCCAAACGATACCAGATACATTGTACGAAGCTGCTGAGATAGACGGTGCAGGCCCGTGGCAGAGGTTCTGGAGAATCACCGTGCCGATGCTCGCCCCGACGACGCTCTTCGTTACGGTCGTGACGCTGATCGGCTACCTGCAGCTCTTCGCGGAACCGTATATCATGACCGGCGGCGGCCCGGTCGACTCGACGCTGTCTATAGTACTTCTCATGTACCGCCAGGGATTCCGCTACTGGCAGATGGGATACGCCGCGTCGCTGGCGTTCGTGCTGGCTGTGGTCATTTTCATATTGACGATGATCGAGATGAAGATTCAGGGAGAGACGAAGACGGCATGAGGAGCAGGAAAATCAAATCCATCGCATTGACTTCTGTCCTTGCTCTCGCAGTGATACTCGTCCTGATACCGTTCTTCTGGATGATTACGACTTCATTCATGAAGACGGGCGAATCGTTCGCCTACCCGCCGCTCTTCTGGCCGAAGAAATTCACCTTCGGGCAGTACGCGATACTCTTCAAGAGGCTTCATTTCTTCCGTGATTTCATGAACAGCTTCGCCGTCGCGAGCCTCATGACGATTTGCAGCCTCTTTATAAACTCGCTCGCGGGATTCGCATTTGCCAAGTACACGTTCAAAGGGAGGCGGTTCATCTTCACGTCTTTTCTCGCCACGATGGTAATCCCCGCGCAAGTCGGAATGCTCCCTGTGTTTCTTATTCTGCGCCAGATGGGGATGCTCAACACCTATTGGGGGCTGGTACTTCCCGGCGCGGTCAGTGCCTTCAGCATTTTCTTTTTCAGGCAATACATGATGACTATCCCGACCGACCTGATTGATTCGGCGAGGATCGACGGCTGCAGCGACTTCAGGATTTACTGGCAGATCATCCTGCCGCTTGCCAAACCTGCGCTCGTGACGCTCGGCATCTTCACGTTCCTCGGCACGTGGAACGATTTCATGTGGCCGTTGATAGTGCTGAACAAAGACACCATGTACACGCTGCCCGTCGCTCTCGCTAACCTGATGGGCGAGCATGCGCCGGACACCGAGCTCATGATGGCGGGGTCCGTGGTGACGATACTTCCGATAATGATTCTCTTCCTCGCGCTGCAAAAGAGCTACGTGAGTGGACTGATCGCCGGGAGCCTGAAGGAGTAAGTGGTTGCAAGCACTAATTCGTGTTATAGATAAGAGATTTATTTCATAAGCTCAAGAGGCGCAGAGATTTGTCAGGCAATTCAGAAATCGACATAGCGGAGAAAGCGCAGCGGCGAAATATCTGTAGTCTACGTTGAAAACAAGAATGCAGCTCCGTCAGGAGCGATATATTCCCAATGAAAACCCCAAATAGACCCGATACCAGAGTTATAATTGATCTAAACGGCGCCTGGGAAATAGAGCCGGGTGGGAGAGACACTCCGCCCGCAAGCTTCAAGCACAAGATCGCAATTCCATCGCTCGTCGATTGTGCCGAGCCACCTTACGACTGGCAGGCTCACGATTTCCATTGGTACCGCAAAACCTTTCATGCCGATGAAAGCGACAAAGGCAGACCGGCATTTCTCAAAATCGAACAGAGCATGTACGGCACTGCCGTTTGGGTAAATGGAAATTTTGCCGGAGAATCGATTTCCTGCTACACGTCCCAGGAATACAGGGTCGACGGCTTTCTGAGATATGGAGCCGGCAACGAAGTCCTGGCCAGAATCGGCCAAAGGAGCACACTTCCGCATGAAAGTGCCGTCGGGAAAGACCAGGAGCGAGTCTCATATATACCGGGGATCTGGGGAGATGTAGAGCTGGTTTTCACCGGGGACGTCCGCGTGAAGCTTGTGCAGACCCTTCCACGGATCGCGGAGTCACGCGTGGACGTAAACGTTTGGCTCGAAAACCTGAGCGGCTCTCCGAGAAACATAATCCTGTCAGGAAAAGTGAGCGAGAAGGCCGACGGCAGTTTGGCTTCTGAAGTCGTTGCGAAGGATGTGATGCTCGGCCCGGCATCAGAGAACAAGGTTTCGCTTCAGGTGCCGGTAGCGGTCGCGAAACTGTGGTCTCCAGAATCCCCATTTCTGTATATCTTCACCGCGACTGTAGCCGGGAGCGACGGCGCTTCGATCGACGAGAACGACGTCAGATTCGGTATGCGCGAGTTTACAATCGAAGGGTCGGATTTTCTGCTTAACGGGAGAAAGATCTTCCCAAAAGGGAGCAATATTGCGTTCCACCGATTTCTATCGGACGGTGAGAGACGGCGCCTTCCGTGGGACCAGGAATGGATTAGGAAGCTTCTGATAGAAATCCCCAAGGCTCACAACTTCAACTTCTTCCGGGCCCATCTCGGCCACATGTACAACAGATGGTACGACATTGCCGACGAGGGCGGAATGATGCTGCAGGACGAGTGGCAGTTCTGGGGAGCGACCGGCACGAGGGAACAGATCACGAAAGAGTTCACCGATTGGCTGAAAGACAACTGGAACCATCCCAGCATTGTCATCTGGGACGCGTTAAACGAATCGTCCGACAATGTCGTTCAGACCGAGATCATTCCTGAGATGAAGAAGCTCGACCCGACGCGATCATGGGAATCTCACGACTTCTTCGAGGACCACCCATACATCTATAGCCTAGGTCCGGTTCTCGTCGACAGAAAATTGGGATACACCAGATCGCTTCAGGAGATCGAGGACTCGAAATGGCCGTCGCAGGTAAACGAGTATCTCTGGTGGTGGCTCGACAAGGACTTCAAGCCGAGTGAGCTCACGAAGAAGGTAGTGACCCGGTGGCTGGGAGAGGACTACTCGGAAGATGAACTCATCGAGCGGCAGTCATTCCTGGCGTCGGAGCTCACGGAGCTTTTCCGGAGAATGCGCGTCAGGTGCATTCAGCCTTTCGTTTATCTCAGCATGAACGAAGGTCCGACCTCGCATTGGTTTCTCGGAGACATATCCGGGCTGCGGCCGAAACCTGTCCTGGCAGCTGTCAAAAATGCCTTCGAGCCGTTCGGAGTCAGCATAGAGCTGTGGGACAGGCATTTCTATCAAGGGGAGAAGAGGAATGTTACGGTTTACGTCTTTAATGATTATCCTAAAAACACTGCCGGCTCATTGAGATGCGGGCTGAAAAGTTCCGGTGGTGAGTGGATTTCCAACCAGGAAGTCGGTGTCGAAGCCGACGCATCCTCTCATCGGTCCGTAGCTCTCGAAATCTCGTTTCCTGAAAAGCTGGGCGACTACAAAGTCTGCGCGGAGCTGACCGACTCAGGAACCCGACGAAAGGCGGCCAGCAGCAAATTTGCTCATGTGTATGACATTGCTGGAACTTCATCCGACGTGAAGTCAATCCGGGTGGGAGTAATCGACGAGGGAAGCGAGGTGCTGGATTTTCTTATCTCGGTGGGCATCGAAGCGAGGAAGGTTGGCGACGAGTTCGATGGCTCTGATGATTCAGTCCTGGTTGTCGGGAGCGCCGGCTTACGTCGTGCGTGTGAACGTATGAACGATAATATTTCACGCTGGGTCGAAGAGGGACATGCCGTGATTTTTCTTGAGCCGGAAAGAGACGCCGGAAATAATTCTGCGGTAACGCTGCCGGGCGGACGGAGATTGGAGACGATGCATAGGGAGGATGCCGCCGAAGGAGGATACGATTCATATGTGATTCCGACAGACATCTCTCACCCTATCTGGCGTGGCATTCGGAAAGCGGATCTGCAGATGTTCAACGGAAAGTATGGTGGTGAGATTGTCCCGCAAACTGATCTCATTATCGGGGGCGAGCATGAAATTCTGGCGAGGTCGGGCCTTGGCCTGTCGAGACCGGTTGTCCTTCAGGCCCGGCTTGGAAAAGGGTATCTCGTGGTGTCCAGTGTAGAAATCGGCGGCAGGCTTGTTGCAGGCGAAGACTCTTATGACAATCTGTATGCGGCGAGGCCGGATCCGATTGCTCAGCGGTTCATATTGAACGTGGTCAGAGTCTATGCCGGGAAGCCTTGAAGTATTAAATTCTGACAGAAACGAAAACAGGACCAAAGAGAAACTTAAACCGGTGAACTGATGAAGGTATGCGAGAAGATCGTCCGCACCAGTGGGAGTGCGGCTGTTGCAGTGGCGATGGCTCTTTCAGTTGTTGCTTCCCCGGGCAGCAGCTTTGCCCAAAACTTGAAAACTGCGGGCAGCGATACCGTGGCGCTCGTTGACGGCAAGCCGATAACCGCCTCCGAATTCAGAGAGCGATTTGAGCTGACGATATATCCGAATAAAGGGAATAAGGAGGGCCTGCAGGCTGAGAAGGAGCGATTCCTGTTTTCCCTGATAGCCGAGCGTCTCCTGGCGGACGAGGGGATGAAGTCCGGGGAGTTTATGACTCCGCAGGAAAACCAGCTGAGGCAGGAAGCGACGCAGACCTATCTGCGGGATGCACTCTATAGAAAGGAGATCCTCAGCAAAGTAAGTGTAACGGACAAGGACATCATGGAGGGAATCGAGAAGGCCGTCCACAGGTACTTCATCAGAATCTACTATTTCCCCGACAGCTCGCGGGCGGGGTTGTTTTATGGCGAGTGTGCTCATCTTATCCCCGCTCGTATCGACAGCGTTGTTTCGGCCCAGCGGGTGCCCACCGATACCGTCCATGTCGTCTACAGCGAGCTGGTGAAGCCGCAGGAGGACGTGATCTGGGGAAGGCACAGCGGCTTTATCAGCAGGCCGGTGCGCGGCCAGGGTGCATTTATCGTGATCCGGATTCTGGCGGGGCAATTCGATGCAGAATTCTCAAGGCTAACTCCAGAGGAAAAAGTAGCAAGGGTTCGAAAGATTATTCAGACCAGAAGAGAAATTGCCGCGACGCAGAAGTACGCGATGAGTGTCCTGGGAAACGTGCGGGCGACCGCAATCCCGGCATTGGTGAGGATGCTGGCGGACAGTATCTCCTATGAGCTGAAGCGGCAGGAGCCTTCACGGCTTGCCCTGTATTACAATCTGAGGGCGGGCGAGATCGAAGACTTGCTGCGAAAGTTTCGTGATAAGGAAAAACTGCCTATGATCTGGATTCGCTGGATGGACAGCTCGCGAAAAGCCAGATCGATGTCGGTGAGGGAAGTGATCGACAATCTGCTGCCGGCGGAGTTTCTGTCGAAAGGTACGTCGCGGCCGGACGTGGCTACAGGCCTGCGAAACACGATTCGCCGCGCGATCGAATATAATATCCTTGCTAAGGAAGCCGAGAAGTCTAACCTGGAGAACTCCGATGAGGTGCAGAAGAATGTTGATCTGATCATGAGAGCGTACTTCGCTTCACAGATGAGAGAAGCCGTGGTAGATACAGTTCGGCTGAGTCAGTCGGACATCGATCGGTTTATGCGTGAGTACAATGCCAGCGATCTGAAAAACACACGGTTGACTCTACAGGAGTTCCACGCAAGGACGGTAGACGAGGCGTTGAGCGTTTACAACGTTGTAAGCACACTGGACAGCATGAGCGAGACGATGAGGGAATCAATTATGTGCCAGATGGATGTAGATACGTTAAGCTCAAATGCCTTCTTGCTGGGAACAATCGGTTCCATGTTTTCCCGCCTGGAGCCGGGGCAAATATACGGGCCTGTCAGAAACAGGGATGGCTATGTATTGTACAGGCTGCTTTCAAAAGAAACGTCGATTCCCGATAACGCCCTTTCTCTCGCAGTCGATACCACGAAGATGATTGCGTTGAACGAAAAACAGGACAGCGTTCTTTACCATTACGTTGCCTCCCTGGCGTCTAAATCTAACTTAAAAATATTTCTGGAGGCCCTGAAGAAAGTAGAGGTCGAGCCGATACAGATGTTCACAGTGCGTAAAATCGGCTTCGGGGGAACGATCAACGCCGTGCCGGGTTTGGCTGTAATGGAGGAGTGGACCAGGGTGGCGCCGATGGAGGAGATTATTATTCCGTAGCGGCAGGATGGCCTCCCGGGTGGAACAAATAAGAAGTCCGGGAATCAGGATACTTAAGTTTAGGAACGAGACGGTTTTCGACAACATCGAGGAGGTCGTTAGGAGGATAGACGAGACCTGCCTGGCTATGTCTGCGTCTAGCCTCCCTTTATGCACACCCAACCCGAATCGAGATCGTATCGGGTGCGCGGGCTCGTTCTTCTGTAACGAGACGTTAGAGGGGAAGCAGCCGGCCAACCCGATCAGAAGGAGCCTAAATAACGGTGCTGTCCGGATTTTCTTGTTCATTTTTCAGATCTGTCTTCGCTTCGAGGTCGATAGATTCAATACGAACGCAGCCATGGAAATGTCTGCCGATCCTTAAACGCCGTGATGACATTTAAGTCTCTCGTGTTAACTTTGTATGATGTTGCGGAGAAAGAAGGACAAACTAATACAAAACCAATGCAGTAGAACAATGCCACTTCAATATGACCGAAAGGAACCAAGATGAGAATTCGTTTTCTGTACAGCGTTCTGTTTATCCTGAGCTTGCTGTCGCTGGACGCTTTGGCCCAGGGTACTATCACTAGACCGCCTGCGGTCCCACTTATGACGGTAGACCCGTACTTCAGCGTCTGGTCTTTCGTAAACAATCCCGCGAACGATTACACGCGCCAGTGGACAGGCAATACGATGGGAATCTGCCTGATGATCAAGATCGACGGCAAGTCGTACAGGGTTGTCGGCAAGGACGAACGGTCCCTTCCGGCGCTCGACCTCAAGCAGACCATAGTCGATCCTACACAGACGACGTACGTATTTGACGACGCCGGTATCGAGCTCAAGCTGATATTTACCACCCCTCTTCTTCCCGATTCCCTTGATTTAATTTCGGAAGACGCTTCTTATATCACCTGGAAGGTGCGTTCGGTAGACAACAAAGAACACCGTGTCCATCTATATTTCGACGGGGGCGCGCAGTTCTGTGTGAACAATCCGTATGAGAATGTCGTCTGGGGACGGCTGGACCTTCCGGGCATCGATGTCATGAAGCTGGGGTCGCAAAGGCAGTCGGTTCTCAGCGAAAAGGGCGACGAGGTTAAGATAAACTGGGGATACGTTTACTTCTCTTCTCCGCAAGATCAGCGTCCGCTGAGTGCCATTGACCCGGCTTACCAAACGCGTGGAGAGTTCATACAAAGCGGCACGCTGCCCGCTGCCGATGATTTCAGCATGCCTGCTCAGGAAGACGAGGGGTGGCCGGTAGCTGCCTACGTCTTCGATCTCGGTGAAGTCGGACCGCAAGTGAAGTCGAGATTCGTAATGGTTGCTTATGATGAGATCTACTCCATAAACTTCTTTCACAGAGATCTTACGGCGTATTGGAAGAGAAATCATGCCTCGATAAGCGACATGATTACGGAACGAATGAACGAGTACGCCAATCTCATGAAAGCATGCGAACAGTTCGACAGCCACCTCGTATCAGCTATTGCCGAGAAGGGCGGGAAGGACTACGCCTCCGTTTGCGCTCTGGCATATCGTCAGGCATTTGCCGCCACGAGACTCGTAGCGGATATTAACGGAGAGCCGATGCTTTTTCCGAAGGAGAACTCGAGCAACGGATGTATAAGCACTGTGGATGTGATTTATCCGTCGGCTCCAATCTTCATGTACATCAACATGGATCTGGTCAAGGCGATGCTGAGGCCGGTCTACAAGTACGCAGAGTTGCCGAGGTGGAAATTCCCGTTTGCACCTCACGATCTCGGCACTTACCCGGACGCGAACGGTCAGGTATATGGCGGCGGGGAGACGAGTGTGGTTGACCAAATGCCTGTCGAGGAATCGGGGAATATGATAATACTCACTTACGGCGTCTGCAGGGCCGAGCACAGCGCGGAGTTTGCCGAAAAGTATTGGAGCAGTCTGCAGAAATGGGCTGATTATCTGAAGAAAGAGGGTCTCGATCCGGCAAACCAGCTCAGCACTGACGATTTCACCGGTCACCTTGCCCATAACGCCAACCTTTCGGTAAAAGCCATTGTGGCCCTCGGATGCTTCTCGAAAATCTGTGAAATGGCCGGTAAGCCGGCCGAGGCTCAGACTTTCGGCACGACCGCAAAGGAATATGCAAAGAAATGGGCGGTGATGGATCTCGACGGTGATCATTACAAGCTCGCTTTCAACAAGCCCGGTACGTGGAGCGAGAAGTACAATATGGTATGGGATAAGATTTTCGGCCTGGACCTCTTCTCGCCCGAAGTGTACAAGAGGGAACTGGGTTTCTACCTGACGAAGCTCAACAAGTACGGCCTGCCGCTTGACTCGCGCGCAGAGTTCACGAAGCCGGAGTGGATGACCTGGGTTGCCACAATGTATCCCGGCACGAAAGACTTTGAAATATATATGCACAAAATGGCCGAGTTCCTTAACGACACCCCGGAGAGAGTTCCGTTCACCGACCTCTTTGACACCCAGACTGCGAAACAGGTCCTGTTTCAGGGACGGAGTGTAGTCGGCGGAGTCTTCATAAAGATGCTCAGCAAGTAGCGTTTCCGGCCCGTCCGGGCAAGGAACGCATTCCAGCCGAAAGCTGCTGGCCGGCACCAAACTCGTTCTGAAGTGTCAGGTACCTGCCGGTGGCTTTCGGGAACCGGGAACACCAAGTGGCCTTCAAGTGTTCCATTAAAACAAAGCTATAAATTTCCTATATTAGTCCAGAACAACACGATAAGACGAAGCACCATGTCTCAAAATCAGAAGTACCAGTCCGAACCAGGGGGATCTCACCACAAAGGAACAACAGCACGAGAGGCTCTTCCCGTCGTTCTCTCCGCGCTCATCATTCTGCTCACCCTCGGGTTTATGTTCGCCGAGTCGCCCAGAGACCAATCGCTCAAGATTGGTTACGTCGACTCCTCCACGATATTGGGATTGCTTCCCGACGCCCAGGCCGCACAGGCAAAGCTTGACACGCTCGTGCAGGATTGGAGCGATACCCTTAAGCAGATGTCGACAGAATACCAGACCGATGTAAACGACTACACCAGACAGGCGGCGATGCTTACCGAGCGCGCGAAGCAGGAACAGCAGGAGCAAATCAACAATCTTCTTCAGAAGATGCAGGCCTATCGCCAGAAGACGATAGGCCAGGGCGGAATCCTCGACCAGACTCGCGAGCGGATGATGAAACCGATCCGCCAGCGAGTTTACAAGGCCATCGCGGTTGTTGCCCGAAGGGAGGGGATGCAATTAGTTCTCGACAAGAACGAACAAATCCCCGTTGTCCTTTATGCGGATCCCTTTTACGATATCACTTACAAGGTACTAGATGTGCTGTCGCGGCAGCAGGTCAATTGAAGTCGGATAAAGCGGTTCATTCGACCGTCGGCAGGGCCTGACAGCTTAACCGAGCGCTAAGAGACTTACCTCATTTCAAGGGCGCCCGCCACCGGAGTATCGTCAGAACAGCGGTCTGAAAAAAGCCTCATGCGAAAGGAGAAGTGAAGATGAGAAATCGATTCTGGCCAGTCTTACTTGCGAACATATTGCTGCTGGTCAATCTCGGATTAAGGGCTCAGACCTCACGGCCAGCCGACCCGGCAAGGATTGTAACTGCCGCGTACGGAGTAATCGGTCGTGTCTTGCCGCGGTACGAGAAAGATTTCCACTTGCAGTATGTCGAAGCGGGCGACGGATACGACACGTTCAGGGTTTACGCAAACGGCGGAACTGTCAATGTCTCCGGCAACAGCGCGATTGCTCTCACCAGCGGAGTCTACTACTATCTTCGTCACGCTGTCCATGCCCAGTTCACCTGGGAAGGGGAACACTTTGACCTTCCGAAAACACTGCCGGATTTCGGGCCTGTCGGCATCACTTCTCCCTATAAGTACAGGCTTTATTACAACGTCTGTGCCTTCGGGTACACGACTCCTTTTTGGGGGTGGAAACGATGGCAGAGGGAAGTCGACTGGATGGCTCTTCACGGGATCAACATGCCTCTGGCAATGGTCGGCCAGGAAGCCGTCTGGCAAAGAGTGTGGCGGAAGCTGGGTCTGACGCAAAAGGAAATCTCCGATTACTTCACCGGTCCGGCGTTTCTGCCGTGGAACAGGATGGGCAATATCGACAAGTATGCCGGGCCGCTGCCGGAGGGATATATCATGGGGAGTGAGGCGCTCCAGAAGAAGATACTGGACAGGATGCGAGAGCTGGACATGCATCCGGTAGTCCCGGGATTCTCCGGCTACGTCCCGAAGGCTATCAAGAGAATCTACCCACATACTAATATCATCAATATGAAATCATGGGCAGGATTCCCGCCCGAATACGGGACATATATGCTGTCGCCGCTCTCAAAGCGTTTCATACAGATCGGGCGAATGTTCATAAAAGAGTACCGCCGGATTTATGGGTACACACATTTCTATCTCGCGGACGCGTTCAACGAAATGGCCGTGCCTGTGACCAAGAAGGGACGTTACAGACAGCTCGCGGATTTCGGGAAAGCGATCTATAATTCTATTATCGCCGGGGACCCGAACGGAGTGTGGGTGATGCAGGGCTGGTTGTTCTACAGCGACCGGAATTTCTGGGACAAGCCCTCGGTCAAGGCGTTTCTGAGCGCTGTGCCTGATAACCGTATGATCATCATTGATTTGTCTAATGAGGCGTTTCATGGGTGGAAAGTGCTCGACGGCTTTTTCGGGAAAGAATGGATTTACAGTGTCATCCACAATTTCGGCGGCCACAACCAGCTCTTCGGCAATCTCGCTTTCTATGCGAAGAATCCTGTTCAGATGCTTTCCAATCCGAACCACGGCAGGCTGGTCGGGTTCGGCATTTCTCCGGAAGGGACCGAGCAGAATGAGGTGATCTATGAGCTGTTGACGGACATGGGATGGATACACAAGCCGGTACATCTCGACAAGTGGATTGAGAATTATTGCCTTTCGAGGTACGGCGGATATCCGAAGAATATGAGTCTCGCGTGGGACTATTTGCTGAAATCCGTTTATTCCAGTCATTATGGAAATGCGCTGTACTATTATCAGATCAGACCCACATTGGATCGATACAGCTACGGCATGGATTCGAAAGCGTTCGACAAGGCAGTCGGTCTCTTTCTATCCTGTTCCGGATCCCTGAAGGGGAGCGAGCTCTACAGGGACGACGCGATCGAGGTAGCTGCACAGTATGCAAGCCTGGCCGTCGACTCCCTCCTCAATCGTGCAGTGGAGGCGCAGGCTGCAAATAATTACAACGTGAGAGACCGATCCTTTGCGGAAGCGTTCAAGCTTCTCCGGAAGATCGATGAACTTCTGAGGGCACATCCGCTCTTCCGCTTGAAGAGGTGGGTTGACTTCGCGAGAAGCTGGGGAAAAACTCAACAGCAAAAAGACTACTATGAAGAGGACGCCAAGCTCCAGATAACGATATGGGGCGGACCGGTTCTTTCCGAATATGCAGCGAAGGAATGGAGCGGGTTAATTGACGGATATTACCTGATGCGGTGGGAGGCGTTTGCCGACAGCCTCGAGCACGGGACAAGGTACGATATTCGCAACCGGGAGCTGAAGTGGATCGATACTCCAATCAGCCGTTTCGATACCACGAAACCTGATCATCCGATAGAATTCGCAAAGCAGCTGGTTGCCGAGTGCAAGCAAGCTGTCAGGAAATAGAGACTATGTCGACCGTTTAAGATTGAACTCACTCGTTCGATAACACCTTCCAGTGATGGAGATGCAGTTTACAGCAAGTGCAAATCTGGTATGTTTCATATCTTTAGTGGTTTGAATATATTCGAAACAGTATGAGAGAGTACAGTTTTGGAGCACAAGCACAATGGACGAAAAGAGTGGGAATATGGAGAGGCAAATAGCAGACCTTGTTCAGAACCTCTTTAGCGACGACGGAATAGTCAGACGGAAGGCCAGATACAGACTGGTCAGAATTGGCAAGCCCGTGATACCTCTTCTGGTCGGGTTGCAGTATTTGCCAAAGCAACAAGTACGTTGGGAGGCAGTCAAGACCTTGAGCCAGATTGCCGATCCCGACTCTATCCCGATTCTTGTTAATGCACTGGAGAACACGAACTCGGACGTGAGGTGGCTGGCTGCCGAGGGATTAATCGAAATAGGAAGGCCGTCCCTGGGGCCGGTTATGGAAGCGCTCGAAGAGCATGGCGAGTCAAAGACTCTGAGAGAAGGGGTGCATCACGTTCTGAGAGGACTTAAGGAAAAGGGCCTTTTCACCGACACTCATGACATTATCGGCATACTTGAGGATTCAGCGAAGCACATGCTGCTCCGGCCGACAGCCGCGTTGATTCGCCTGGATAAGTGATTCGGACTGCGCCAGCCGCAGGTTCATCACATCTCAATTTTACTCCTCCCATTGGTGTCCGACCACATCCGCCAGCGATAGCCAATATTCGAATTTTAAACAGCCTGGCTTTTCGCGAACAGGAGCAGCCGTTCTCCGAGAGCGATATGCAATTCAAAGAACATTTCGCAACACATCTTTGAATGAGTGCCGCGCAACTACCGGAGAAACTTCGTGGCGGTAAAGAAAGTCCGAAAGCTGAACGCTGCTTCTACGTCTTCTCTTTGGCAGCGCTCGCCCCGGGCAGAAACCTTGCGGACATTATCCGGTCCCCTGGTTCGAAAATCTCACTGTCTTGCGGCGGTTTCGGCATCAAAATCGATACCGCTGCCCGGGATCCCTCGTACTATGGAGTTGAGTTGCCTTTGATAGGCATGGTAGATAATTTGAGTCAAGACAGTGAAACAATAACAGGTTGCCATCCGGGATGAAACGTATAGCTACGGAAAGACCGGCAGTAAGGGGCGACTTCCGCACAAAGAAGGACAAGCCGCCCGAGACAGTCGTCCTCAAGAGATATCAGCTCGGGCAGTTCGCCCACTTGGATCGAGCTAAACTGGCGGATGAAGGAATTGAATCTTTCATCAGGGATGATGATATCGTTTCCCTGATGCCGTATTTATCGAACGCGTTCGGAGGTATCAAGCTTATTGTTTTCTCGGAAGACGCCGAACGTGCCAGACAGGTTCTCGACAGAAACGACTTTCTAGCGCTGGAAGAATTCTACGGCCCGGAGATCGAGCCTCTTCGGGTATGTCCGAAATGTAATTCAGCCGACATTATTCACAGAAAGTCAATTCTATCGGGAATATTGTTCCTGTTATTTTTCTTTGTTCCTCTTGCCACTCCGACCCATGGGTATATTTGTGCAAAGTGTGGACACTCATGGAAGGAAGAATAGAGACCGTTTCTGGGTTTCGATAACCTCTTTGTTCAGTTCCAGCATTCGATTCAATCCTGGCCCTGGGAAATGAGCTTTTTGTCAGGTTGTCGACCTGCCCGGTTAGAGCTACGTACATTTGCGTGTATCAGAAGCGAACACTCGCAGTATCAAAACCGCACATCCCGAACACCATTCCCGTGTTTTCTGACGATTGTGAGTGTGGTGAGAGCCGGCATGTCTTTTGTAGATTATATGAATGACTTTGATAAGAGCATGAAAATCTTTGAAAGTTGGGATGAATAATCAAAAGAGGGATCTCATGGCGACGGCGATACAGGGAGTTCTGATGGGGAGGGGGGATTTGAAGCTGATTGAAGGGCATGGTGAAGTGATCTTAGCGATCGAAGACGAAGTGATGTTGAGGGATTTCTTGCAGACCTTACTCAAAGACAGTGGATATAGTGTGATCCTGGCAGCGGATGGTGCGGAAGGTCTCAGGACTTATATTGAGAATAGGAATGCAATCGATGTCGTGCTTCTGGATATGGGACTCCCCGGGATGAGCGGGGAGGACGTCCTGTCGAACATCGTGTCGTCGAATCCGAGTGCCAAGGTCATCTCAGTCAGCGGGTACATCGAGCCGGAGGTAAAGACGGACGCACTACAGAATGGGGCGGTGGATTACTTGTCAAAGCCTTATTTGATTGAGGATCTGCTGACGAAGCTTCATCATACTTTGCACGGAGCTCTTCAACTGGCGATATAGTAGATTCATTGTCAAAGGAATTTCTACTGCCTCCTGCCCGAAAAGTTGACTGAGATTCCCGAAGGCTATATTTATAGCTCTAGCGTATCCGGGGGATAAATCAAACCCGCGACCTTTCCTGCCATCTTTGCGACAATTGCGCTGGACGACCGCGTAAGGTGTACGGGCACTAACCCGGTGTCGAGGAGCGATTCCTGTTATTTCTTCGAGCGTCCTGCCTTTTGTCTCGGTGCCCAGAAAGATTGTTGCCAGCAGTCCAACCGCCGGGAATACGAGGAAGAGGAGGAGTCCGTATCCAAGCCCCGCGGACGCTACCAGTTGTGGGAAACCGACTAATCTCTCTCCGCCGGTGCACGTCCGGGCCTTCGCAAGGTACCTCCGCCCTCATTAATGTGATCGCATTGCGAAAGTGATCGTTTCAGAAGAAGCCCGACCCGAAGGGTCCCGTCGGGAAGGACTGAAATTATTATAGATGAAAAATCGAGATAATGATGAACCGCGAAGCGGGTGACATAATTGATGTGAGAGCAATGCCACCCTTCCAGGGTTCAGGTTGGTTTTGTTTTGTTCGATCTACAATAATGTCATCGCGTTGCGATTTGTAAGATGCGCAGAAAAGGCATGGCATCGGTTGTCGCCCCGTGACATCTTTTCGTGACATTTCAATGAATACCCGTAGCTATTGCCAGCCGCCCTGACGATGTGTCGTTTCGTCGGGACACCGAGGGGCTCTTCCTCGGCATCGGTTGTAAACCTCCCTAAGGGATCGCTTCCACGAAGTGGTCCTTCGGACGCAAGACGCCTTGGAAACCGCGCCAAAGCCCGGTAGGGGTTTTGTGCTGCGTCCCAGGCGTTCATTTTAATGAATGCCGTGGCTCTTCGCGAGACGCCTTGGAAACCGCGCCAAACCCCGCATGGGGTTTTGTGCTTTTGCCCAGCCGTTCGTTCCCGACGCGCGCTTCGCGAGTTCAACGAATGGCGAGCTTTCGCGAATGCATATCGGGGCGACGCGTGCGTCGCCCCGGCTAAAACATGCTTCTTGACATGTGCCATGGCGCCTCGTATATTGCTGGCGTCCCCGCGGCCAGCCGCAGAAGAACCCAAGCGCGGGGCGAAGTACCAAGGCTTCAAAGTCACACAAACCTATCCAGGCTTCCGGAAGACAGGGAGCCGCTTTCCAGAACGAGATCGCACCGGGACCACGGACGTGATTCTTTCTTTCCGTCCGCAATCGCCCTTTCTCCGGATCGGGCGCAGGATGCACGGACCGGCTTCAGCGATGGATACGGGACGTGCGGATAGATAAGCGCAGGCCCGCATTGCGGTGCCTGCGGTGTTACAAACCCTAAGAAGGAGGTAGGTATGCCGATACCGAACCGAGTAAGCGCGGTGCTCACGCAGGAGAATCTAACCGGCGTCAATACTGCGCTTGATTCAATTTCAGCGAACCTCCCGCTTGTGGATCTCAGCCAGAAGGAGCGGGACTCGCTGAACCACCTGAAGGAGAAGAATCTCGGCTTTGTCAAAAGCTCTCTCGAGCTGGCGACCAGGATGCCGGGGTTTCTTCCCAGGGACTTCGATCTAGCTGAATTTCAGAAGGACGCGTCCCTTTTTGACGGTTTCTTCTCGATAAGGCAGTCCGTCGCTTCGCTTCTCCAGCGGATCGAAGATACCACCAACTTGGCCGGAAATGAGCCCTATGCCGCAGCATTGGCGGTTTACAACTATGCCAAAGTGGCCGGCGTCGGGACGGAAGGGATAGACCCCTATCTCGACGAGATGGCGCGGAGGTTCGCCAGGAAGCCAAAACCCTCAGCAGCACC
>JBJKQU010000047.1:0-16437 GCA_046705025.1 Candidatus Kryptoniota bacterium
AATTCGTCTGCCCATCCAAAATCCCCCGGATTCGAAGACTTTCCCGTATAGAACACATACCTCGACTATATATTTCGCGTCGTCTAGACACAAAATTGGGTACAGTTTGATAGTCCGACACTTGACAACACTGCACATGGTACTTATATTCTCTGAAATTCATCGTCGGGGAGGACGATATGTGCCGGTACCCATTAGTCGTGTTTCCAACTATTGACTGTCTCGTCCCAATTAGCCCAGGCAATTCGTCGACTTCGATGCACAACTGTATATGAACTAAGGGACCGTCCGTGCGGCACAAGGAGATTCTGTCAGTATCAACAGCCTGTGCAGCCGGAAGAGCCTCCTGGTTCCTATAGATTGACCGGTCGCGGCGATTGAACAAGTTACAATCGCGTGGAGATCTAATTCCGGTAATATTGTGATTCTGCCGACACGGCATAATTTGGGCTAACCCATAAGGAGGTTTGGGATGAGGACGAGTATCTATTTCTTCCTGGCTTTTCTTTTTATTGCTCTTATGTCTCAAGCTGACGCTCAGGGACAACGCGTAAAAACCGGCGAGGAAGTCTTTGTCAACAAATACCTGAACCTTGTAAAAGGAAAGAGCGTCGGAATCATCACTAACGACAGCGGAGTCCTGCAGGATGGAAGTCGCCTGTTGGACACGCTCGAGAGGAATCCCGGAGTAAAAGTAGTTACGGTCTTCATTCCCGGAGATGAGATCGTGGGGAACACCCCAAACGGGAAATCATCTGCAACTTCAGTACAAGTTCGCAACGGCATCCGTTTTTATACATTTTCCGGGAGGGATTGCGGGCTGGCCGCGGATATGCTAAAGGACATAGAAGTCCTTATCTATGATGTGCAGGGCATGGGTACAAGGCGTTGCCCTTCAGAAAAAATTCTTTATGCTACTCTCCGTGCCGCTGCTCAAAAAAATATTGAATATATCGTTCTGGATAGACCGGACATGCTGCAGGCTGACATGGTCGACGGACCTGTCCCCGGCCGCATGTTTCGTCTGTCAGAAGGACTTGAACCTGTTCCATGCGCTTACGGCATGACCCCCGGAGAATTCGCGGAGATGCTCAATGGGGCACACATGCTGGGAGCGGGTGTGAAAGCCAACCTCCGGGTGATTACGATGAGGTACTACAAAAGGAACATGTGGTACGATCAGACCGGGCTGGAATGGATCGAACCTCTCCCGGTTCTTCGGGACATGAATGCGGTTGAGCTGTATCCCGGCAGTGTGTTGTTGGATGCGGCAAACGTTTCAGTGGGCCGAGGGACGCATCATCCTTACGAAACCGTCGGCGCTCCTTTCATTGACGGAGAGGAGCTCGCTGCTCTTATGAATGCCCAGCACTTACCAGGCGTGAAGTACGAATCGGCAGATTTTATTCCCCGTGCGCACATGCACGATCCGGCGCCGATATATGCCGGCGTTGCATGCCATGGGGTTAGGATCGTCGTCACCGATAGAAGTGTATTTAGACCGGTAGAGGCCGGTGTGTACCTCGTTTGGGCGATAAGTAAAGTGGCGCCTCGAGAGTTCACGATCGATACCGCTCGTTTCGACAGACGAGCGGGATCGCCGGGTGTCCTGACCAAGCTCAGCGAGCGTAAATCCCCGAAAAAAATCTTTGCCGCTTGGGGGAATGAGTTGAGAAAATTCGAGAGGCTTAGGACTCAGTACCTCCTTTACTAATAAGGCCATTTGCGGAAGCGGGAATCGAATACATACCTCAATGGCCGATGTCTGACTCTCTCAGGATTGCCGACCCTGCCTCAGAGATCAGACTGGTATGAAGGGGGATACCTGCATGACTTCGCGCTCGGTCTTCGCATGAAAGCAGATGCGTATTACGAATATGCAAGTCCCGGCCTAAATGATGAGACACTCGGCAGCACTGCAATTGATGCCGAGGTGAATGTACAGACCGTCCACACGACCGGGATAGAGCTCGGCCTTTCGTTTGAAAGTCCTTCCACTCCATTTCCCGGGTACATAAATTCGGCGTTGAGCCATGCCTATGGATCGGGACTTGTAACAGGCGGCTTCCTTCCGGTCGGCTCCATGGGATCAGTCACGGATATGGACCATGACCAGCGTCTGTCAATCGTGGCATCTCTGAACTATCAGCCGTTCAATTGGTTCGTTAGCCTGACCGGGATATATGGGTCCGGAATGTCAAACGGAAACACCTCGGGCGCCCCGTACGGTGCGGGTCTGTTCGACTTCAATGTGGCGAACAAGGTGGCACCGGCATGGATATTCAATCTGTCCGGCGGTTACTCATTATAAGTCGCAAATGGCACGACTCTGGAGCCGTCATTATATATCGCGAACCTACTTGACCATATTCACTTTGTCAAGGGTACATATACGACAGGTGCATTCTGGGAGGAACCCAGACAGGTAGTGTTCAAGTTGGCCTATCATATGTGAAACGACATGGCGATCTATTGCGTTTGAAGGAAGGAAGTGAATCACGAAAATAAGTCATACTTCAGATTACTCGAATGGAGTTTTTCATCGTAATAAGTCGGAAGGGAATAGGCGTGCGAGCGTCGGAAGGATTATCCCGGCCTTATTTCCGGTGCTTCTCATGCTCTCTCTCGTAATCGCGAGTTGTTCGAATCCGGCTGGCAAGCTCCCGGCGATTTATAGTTTTGACGGGTTGCATGCTCATTTTGTGAATCAGGACAGCGCGTCCGTGAAATTCCCCGGCAAATACACGGGCCATCTTTTCGTCCTTGACGCAGTTTATACTCATTGTACCGACGTGTGTCCCGAGACTACCCGCTATCTTCATGATCTGCAAGACACGCTGAGGCTTCTTGGCATCAAAGGCATAAAGTTCGTCACTCTGACTTACGATCCGAACAGGGACACGCCTTCTGCCTTGAAACAATTCGCGGAAAAACAAGATGTAAATTTTGCGAACTGGGACTTCCTGACCGGCACAAAAACCAACATCGATTCGGTTCTGGGCAGAGTGAAAATAAGATATAGCTTTCAGGATTCCTCTTATAATAAACAAGGCAAGCTTGAGTACGGCGTCCTCCACCCGGATGAATGTCTGTTAGTCGATGGAACAGGACGGGTGCGCGGAATTTACGGCGGGAGCGACCTGCATTTGCCGAGCATTATAAGGGATATCAAAATACTACAGTAGATATACGTTATCCATTCAATAGATTAGACAAAGGAGAATAAAATGCGCAAGACTTTATTAGTCGCTTTCTTACTGACTTTTCCGCTTTTAGGCCTGGTGCCGGCCGGTACTTTACAGGCACAGGTAATTAGTCAAACATCAAAGGCAGGACCCGTTTGGGTCACGTTGAAAATTCTGCCCGCGGAGTCGTTCAGAGGTACCGATGCGAAGATGAAGCGGGATGGCGGCGCCAAAGCCGTGCTGCTCAGCAGTTCTCCCAAGCTTAATCATCATATGGTCGTATTCCTAAAGATGGATAAGAAACCTGTGGAAAGAGCGAGTGTCATGATACTTTATCGGAAGTCTGCTCCCAAGGTGGGAAATTGGACATTACTTCCGGTGGTGCGCATGCATGTTGCAGGCAAAACCCTGGCGACTACCCATTTCGGAAACAATGTGGATCTCGCTCCGGGGGATTACGAAGTTATCGTCGTTGTGAATCATAACCCTCCTGCGGATTTTCATTTCAAACTGAAAATGTAGTACGACTACTCAAAGCCATTCTAAAATCTCCGTTATGTTATCGCGCGGCCGGACGCCTCGGTCGCGGCGTGACGTTCGATCGCAGAAAAACGGAACCTGGCGAGAATATTCGGCGTTCTAACTTCTATGGAGCATTCGGTCCGCGTGGGAAGAGTATGAAGTTACAGAGGCGACGGCAGACAGCTGTTGCGACCCTGTCGATCTATATTCTGATCTCCGCAACATTCGAGTTGTCCCATCATGACTGGGTTCCTCTAAATGGCCAACGGGTCATAAGCGCGGTCAACCCGATTACAGGTTATCTCGACACCATCAATGGTGCGTTTGTTTGCCCGGCCCACCTGTTTTCGCAGTCGACTACCGGTACAAACCCTCAGACACTTGACTTTTCCGCACCGAAGCATTTCTCATTCATACTCATCCTGGACCGTCCGCAGTATCTCGCAAGTCCGCAGGTAACATCTTCTACTCGTGCCCCTCCACTAGGCTAGCTATTCTATTCAAGATGTCCGGCGACCGCTATCCACGCGGTGCCGTGCTTAGTTGATTAAATAGAACCAGAAAGGGATTCCTATGTTTAGGAATATCATGCTGGCGATCGCTATATCTATATCGATCGTCTGCCAGCTCTATGCCCAATCTCTCCAGCCGGGTTTGTCCCGTGACCCGCACGTGGAGTATGCGACGGTCCTTCAGGAGGGAGAAAATTATAGTGTAACCGTCTACGACAAAGACCTCAAGCAGCCGATCCAGCTGGCGCTCGTGGAATTAAGTGAAAAAGGATACGTAATTGCGGAAAAGGTCACTGACATCTCCGGCGTGGCCTCATTCAGAGATATAGCAGACGGTACCTACGACCTCATGGTGCACTCGGTAGGTTATAACGACGTATCTCAAACGGTCACAATAAATAAAAATCACCTCACTAATTCAGTCTACTTAACGACCCTGAGCTTCAAAGAGCAGGTGGTCACGGGACAGAGAATGACTCCTGTCACGACGTTCAATATGAAGACGGGTGTGGAGGATTTCTCAAAAGAGTCCTACCGTGCACCCCCAAGCGCGGGGATGATTTCCCTTGTACAGCGAAACCTCATGGGCGCCGCCCGAGGTCCGACAGGTGAACAGCACATCCGCGGCCAGCATGGAGAATATACATATTACATCGACGGTGTACCGATCTCGATGGGTGTAATGGGCGGCTTGAACAACATCGTGGACACCAGGATAGTTGACAGAGCAACATTTCTGGACGGTGCGTGGCCTGCTGAATATGGCGGGCAGACTGCGGCAGTCATTAACCTGCAGAACCGTGTGCCGCCCGGCGGGTTTTACCTCGATGCTTCGACTTACGCCGGCAGTTTTTATGCACCCAATTCCAATGACACGCTCGGAAGCCGAGTCGGCGCATTAAAGTCGCTGAATTCAAACGGCCAGAGCCTCGCGCTCAGCGACCACTTCGGGAGCCTCGGCGTTTTCGTCTCCGGCACCAGGCAGGAGACATTCAGCCGGATCGAGGCGCCAGTGCCACTAATTTTCCACGACCATGGCTTCGATTACTTCACGTACGGCAAGATCGACTACCTCTTCAATAACGGCGATTACCTGACTTCCGATTTGAATTGGAGCAGCACCGTCACGCAGATACCTTACGATCCTGCAGGAGCAGTTACAAACGATCTCCAGAATACCACGAACGCTTTCCAGACGTTGTCATACTACCACACTATCTCTTCCGAGCAGAACAGGGAAAGTCATCTCTTTCTCGGCGGTTACCTGCGCGAAGGCGGACTCACTTACACGCCCGGCGCCGGTGACTCTCCTGATTTCCAGTATGCCGGAGACGCGACTAACTACGTGCTTGGAGAAAATCGCGGTTTCACGACTCTCGGTACAAGGATGAAATACGACCAGCGCCTCTCGGAACGATTCATATATGCAGTCGGCTTAGACCTCAACAACGTGTGGGGAAACGAGGATTATTCAACTACCACCACTGCAGGAATCACAGGACCTTCTAATAACGCAAACTTCCAGGGTTCTAACTTCGGCGTGTTCGCCCAGACCGAGTGGAATGCTCTTGACTGGACAAGGTTCGATATCGGCGTCAGGTACGACGAGCAAATCCAGCCTAGCACTCCGCTGCAGGATCAGGTCAGCCCGCGGATAAAGTGGAACATTTATTTCGATCCCATCAACACGGCATACCTGTATTTCGACAGAACATTTTTGCCGATACTCATAGAAGGTTTGCACGCGATCGCTTCGAGCGCAGCATATTCGGGTTTGCCGACGTTGCCGCAGCGGTCCGACTGGTACGAGGCCGGTTACCTGCACGATTTCGGGTTCGGCCTGCGAATGAAAGCTGATGCGTATTACAAATACTCAAACCCCGGCATAGACGACGAGCAGGTGGGGAATACCGCGATTGACGACCCGGTCAATATTCAGACCACTCACACCACCGGTATCGAGCTCGGCCTCTCATTCGACAATCCGTCGACGCCGTTCTCGGGTTATATCAACTCGTCCATCATACATGCCTACGGTTCCGGCCTGGTAACAGGAGGGTTCCTGCCGATAACCAATGACGGCGCTGCCACCGACCTCGACCATGATCAGCGGCTGTCGGTCGTCGCTTCCGTCAATTATCAACCGGTCAACTGGTACGTTAACATGACAGGTATTTATGGCTCCGGGCTCTCAAATGGAAATCCGAGCAACGTTCCGTATAAGACCGGGCTTTTCGATTTCAACAATGCGACGCACGTGGCGCCCGCCTGGATCCTGAATCTGTCTGGTGGATACACCTTCTCTCTCGGTAACGGACAGACCATTGAGCCATCGCTCTACATAACAAATCTGCTCGACCATATGCATCTTCTGAAAGGTGCCTACTTCAGCGGAGCGTACTGGGAAGAACCCAGAAACGTGGAACTGAAAATATCTTATCACCTATAAGCAGGCTTGTCAGATCATAACGCCTCTGTTCCCCCTTCGTTTCATGTGCGAAGGGGGAACTACGGGGCAGTTGCGTGGAATCCTCTGAATAGATTCTGTGATACCGGCTCCGACATCGATGAGCATCCATTCAGGTGTCATCTTTTTTCCTGGCATTTACCACAGATTCCAAAAAACTCCATCCGGTGATCGAGAACCTGAAAATCCGTGTGTTTACTTACTTCCCCGACAACCTGAGTCTCATCGAAAGAAACATCTTCCACATCTCCGCACTTGATGCATACAAGGTGATGGTGATGATTGTTTTCGGAGATGAGCTCGTATAGCGCGGTATTGCCTCTGAATTGCGTCCTGCCCGCGACTCGCAACTCAACAAGGTAGTCGAGCGTTCTGTAGATCGTGACCCTGTCGATAATGGCCTTCTTCTTTCTCAGGAGAGCCGATATTTCTGCCACGCTTTGCGGGAATTGAGTAAGGACACTTAGGACCAATCGCCTCTGGTTTGTCAGTCTATGTCCGTCTTTCCTAAGTACTTGGGAGGTGCTTTCTTTCGCTTCCTTCATTTGGTTCCCTTTGTATGATTAATCGCTGCTCATGACTTCAAACGGGACCCTGAGAGCCAACGAAACGTTTCTTTCCGGATCGGACATGTGTACCTCTTTTAGCGTTGAGAGATGGTCGACGTACTTTCTGTCTAAGACGTTCGTCGCGCTAAAGCTCATTATGATGATTTGATCTGCCGCTCTGAAGGCCCCTCCCACCGACACGTCGAACAGAGTGTACCCCGGCGTGGCCGTTTCGTCGGGAGCAGGAAGGTTTTGATCGAACGCAGTGTGAGAATTGGCAGAGACGAAGACATTACGGAAGAACAGCAATTCGTCCTTCTCGGCTCTGATTTCGAAATTTACCTTGTTAGCTGGAATAAACGGCAGGTAATCGCCGTTGGATTGTCTGCCGATGACGTTTGAATACGTCGCTCGAAAGTGCAGCCACTGTGCCGGTTCGGGGTGGTAGTGAATCTCTGCTTCGCCGCCGAATAGTTTGGAATTACTCTGTTCGTACCTGTAAACCGGGAGCCCGCTGCCGGTCGGGGATATAAAGATGTAATGGTTAATCAGGTTGTAGAATCCGGCGACGCCGAAGGAGATGTTCTTTTGAATATAGTGCATGCTCAAATCCAACTCGTATGAATTCTCGGGAATGAGGCCGTTGTCGCCGATCTCGTAGCGGGTTTCGTGCGGTCCGTTTGAAGTGAGCTCGGCCAGGTTTGGCGCTCGATAGGCCGCTGCGAGATTACCTCTCAATAGCAACTGCTCCGTGAGATCGAAGGTAGCCCCGCATGAGCCACTGAAACTCCCGTAGCGTTTGTCGAGAGCAGCGCGATAATCGGAGGAGTCTGGCGAGCCGATTGCCTGGGACCACAGCAGCCTTGTGTCGTAGCGCATACCTGCCTGAAATGTGAGCCTGTCGAACAGCCTGCGTTGCAGCAGGGCGAACGCGGAATAGTTGTTCACCGATGCCTCGGGAAGGAGCTTCGTCTCTCTGCTATTTAGATTTGTGTTCGTCTGGTTCATTCCCTGAAAGCCGACGATGTATTCGGAATTCTTATCGGAAGGTAAGTAAACCTTTGTTTCATAGGTCAGGGTGCCTAACCTCATTTGTATCTCAAAGACATTTATCGCGCCGAAGTGGATGAGCTCCGTACTCTGGTAAGCCGAGTTTAATTCCACTCTCGTTTTGCCGAGATAGAGTTTGTTCTGTGAAGACAACAGGTGAGTGTTCAGCTGTTCATAGAATATCTGAGTCGGCCTTCCTCTCGTGGTAATCTCCAGGATCGGCTCGTCTTCTGCTAAGCCCAGATTTTCTTTGCTGAAATCGTAGTACAAGTTATAGGTACCCGATTGTCCGGTATATCCGGCATTTGTCTTAATAGAATATTCGTTGAATCGGGAATTCGGGACGAAGCTCCCGCCGCCTTGCAGGAAATCAGCATTCGTCTTTTGACCAAATCGGATCCCACCGAAGAAGCTATTCAACGCTCCTCTTATCCCGACATTGTTCGTCATACCCAGGGTATTCGAAAACAGCTGCAGGTTGTAATCTCCCACTATGCCTCCCATGGGTGCGGGCCTTTCTTTGACGAAGTTCACGACTCCTCCGATTGCATCCGATCCATAAAGCAAAGAGGCAGGGCCCTTGATGATTTCGACATCCTCGATACCGAACTCGTCGATCCCAAGCGGATGATGGTCAGAGTACTGGTAATTTTCATTTCGCACGCCGTTGTTAAGCGTCAGGATGTCGTTCATCGAAAGACCTCTTATCACGGGCTTGGCAACTCCGCTTCCTTTCGAGATCATATCGACGCCGGGAATCCGCGTTAAGACATCCGCAAAATTTGGAGTCGACTTTGTTCCGAGAGTCTTCAGATTGAGGATATCGACGTTGACGGCGTTTTCCCGCTGTGTCGCATTGTAGCCGCCCGATACGACCACTTCGTCGGTTTCAACGGCGGTTTGCTGCAGCGTCATGTTCAGTTCGACGGTCGAGCCGGATAACGATACGACTTGAACCTGCGAACCGTATCCGATAAACGAACACTGCACTTTAACTCTTCCATTCGGCAGGTTGCTCAGCTGATAGAAACTGGCGCTGTCGGAAACGGTCCCCTTGTTTAATTCCGGCAAGGCGACTGTTGCACCCGCCAGCGGCACTTTGTCCTGGTCCGTTATCCTGCCGGTGATTCTGTTCTGCGCATTCAGAGAGCCAAACGAGAACATCACCACACATATGACTGTTGCACGCCGCATCTGCCATACCTCCTGAAAAATTGAGTTATACGAACCGACTATAGCTTTCGACCGAGAATCACGACTCCGTTTAATATTGCAACTTAGTTGCAATAAGGCAAGGAGAAATAATTTGCGGGAAGCACACTTGATTTTGCATGCGCTGCGACAGAAAACACAGCTACTTCAATTGATGTCCCTCGTTTGACTTACCGGCGTGAGGCACACGACCTCCGGCCGCTTCGTCATGAACGACGTCAGAGCTGACGTCTATGTCTCCTACCGTCCGCAGCGTGAGTACGGCAGACACCAACTTCAGAAGATCAAAGACGTCTCAGCCATAGGCTGATTCGCCTCCGGCGGAGACGAGCAGTTGAGCCAGGCGAAAAGGGCAGGCGTCATCATCCACCAGACTCCGTACTTAGTTGTAAGAATTATGCCCTCATAAAGAGGGCCTGCAACAGCCTTGCCCCCAATGCCATCTCGCTCCGCTCACTAAGGAGTTCGAAAAGCATAACTGCTAACGGCTCCGATATGAAGACGGTCCGTTGACTGAAGATTTGCAAATCGATGGTCAGGCTGGCTCTCTATCGATTCTGGCTCCAACGGGAGCGACTTGCATATCGGGGGGACATCTCGTAGAAGAGACCCCACAGCGTCAATCCCAGCAGCGATGAGCGCGTCTATGGAGTGGAAGTCCGACCAGTCCGCCAGACCGACGTCCGGATTCAGCACTACGTCCGCAGCCGTCAGAGCTCGCTCGTTCAGCCTGCGATTTGCTATCAGGTCTGCCCTTATCAGCACATCCAACCCGGTCTTTGGAGGCGCCTCCCGAACGATATCCCTTGATACATCTACTGCTACGACCGGATATGGTGATACGGCCTTCGCCGCGGCCACGGGAACCACCTGCAGGACACTTCCATCGATGAGTTGCTTACCGTCGATCTCAACAGGGGTTATCACGCCCGGTATCGCCGAGCTCGCCGCCGCAGCCCGGATGATGGAGCCGTGTTTGAGAACCACTTCTTCGCCGGTCGCCAGGCTGACGGCAACCGCCGCAAACGGAATACTCGTCTCCCGGATATCTTCCTCCTTCAACAGCCGTGAAAGGAAATGCAGTAGGATGGAATTGTCAATTGCACCAGCCCGCATTGCAACCCGGGAGAAGTATATGCCACGCCTCAGGTAATCCACCAGGTGCCTCCTCGACCTGTGTTTCTCAGGCTGCGAGTTCTCAGGCATCAGGTCTAACCGCAAATCGGTAAAGCAATCTCTGTGAAGCAACTTCTTCACAAGCTCCTCGACGCGGGAGGAGTCGCGCAGCTGACTGTACATCGCACCTATGATAGCTCCCATGCTGGACCCGACTATGAGAGATGGCATTATTCCCTTATTCTCAAGAGCTCTCAAAACACCGATGTGGGCCAGCCCGCGCGCGCCTCCTCCGCCTAAAGCCAGAGTAAAGGGGGACTCGACAATCTTACTGGTTTTCATCTGATTATCCCTCCTGCTCATTGAGTCCTCAGGCATGATGGCTATGATTTGTCGCGCTTCGATGCTGCTTGCCATCCATTGCCGAGCCGAGCCAGCCGAGTAATATCACACCGACTGTGAGGATCGATATCCATGTAACCATTGCTGCTGCGTTCATTTTCATATCTCCTTTCAACAATTATTTCGTTGCAGATGTTGTTCGAGTGGATGACCGCCCGGGAGATCCGAGAGCGGTCTCCACACGTGATGATTTCACGCCAACTTTTCCTGGTGCGAAGCTCCGAAGGACGCGAATCCTGCGATGGCAATGATAATTCCCGAGATGAGATCGTTGTAGACATAGCCCGCGCCGTCAACGAGTGAAGGCACAAAAGCCGCTACAATCATCCATACTCCAAATATCACTGCGAGCCATGCCTGCCAGGGCTTATTTCTCAGTATCGTCAACGAAGTTGCCGCTACGACGAGACCGACTATCAGGTCGTCCCATAAGTTGGCCGAGGGGCCAAAGCCAAGGAAAGCTACCGCAACGAACCACAGACCAAGTATTGAGTTCATCCATGCTTGCCACATATTAGAAATCTCCTTTCAGGTTTTTGATTTGTTGGATGTGTTCTTTTTCTTTTCTCACATCTCTATACAGTTCAACCGCTGTGCCACGATGCGGTGTTCGATTATCCGAACAGATTGGGCCTTTTTACGCATCTTATTGATAACCTGAGAAATGGCATTTCACAGCAAATATCGAAAGTCGATGTTTATCGTATGTTATTGAAGCAACGCGGTGGGAAATAAGTTTTCACTGGAGCATAAAACGCAGCCGTTCAAAAGAATAAGTCCAAGTCGATTTGATTCTTCGAGACCGATCATTTAGTTTCTCTTTGATCATGACAGCGCAAGAGTTCAAATTACGGAGACGGAGATTGCCCCTGGCGGAAAGGGAGGCGCTTATGGAACGTATTGCCTTTGTGCTGGAGTCGGAGCAATACGTGGCGTTTGCGTATGTGTTCGGATCTTTTCTTTCGCACGAAACCTTCAACGATATTGATGTTGCGGTTTATTTGACTGACTCCGATCTGAGCGCAGACGAGATTTTCATCTCGGGGTCACGGCTTGATCTCCATGTCAAATTGGAGAGAGTCGTTGACTCATTTCCCGGTATGGGAAATAGGATCCCTCTGGATGTGAGAGTATTAAATCGTGCCCCTCTGTCTTTTGCTTATAATGTCCTGCGAAGAGGGAGAGTAGTTCATGAGAAGGACTCCCATTTGAGGTCGGATTTTGAAGGGCGAACTTACGCCGACTATTTTGACTACCAGCATATCAGGAATGCCTACTTGAAAAGCGTCAGTAATGCCGCGGTATAATCCGGACAGAATCACAAGACTCATTTCCGAAATGCGCAAGTCGGTAAGTCGGCTGGAATTGCTGAGAGCACTTGAAGAGGCGTCTTTTTTGAGTGACCCGGACAAGATTGCAAGCGCTAAGTACCATTTTATCGTCGCGATAGAGTCTGCGATAGACTGGTACACTTATATTGGGAAATCGACAACAGTCAGGTTTACCAGATCATGCAATCAAGGATAAGCGATTTCAACTTGTTCCTTCAGAAGACGTCTGAGTTTATCCATCTCGAGAGAGCGTGAGCTGCACATTTCGGTAAGCCGAAGCTTCGTTGGAATGGGAGCCTAACAGAAATGCCAGATGAATCTATAATCGGAGCCGGAAATGAGCTCCGATTATAAGTGATTTCACGAACTCCTTCTTGCCGGCTATTTTTTCTTCCCGTTGCTGCCCAGCAGATGCTTCATCGTCTCACCGGCTGTGTTGACGACCGCGGTCGCCGATATGAACCTAGCCAGCATTATGGAATCTATGATCTCTTCATTCGTCAATCCTTTGTTTGCCGCCACTTTGGCGTATGTCAGTGTACATCCCTCTGACCCAATTGCCGCGCTGATCGCGATTGCCATGAGGAGCTGATATTTCTGCGGGATTGTCTCCGGTCCCATTGCAAAGCTCTTGTTCCTCGCATGTTCGAAAACCCCTTCCGGCTTCAGCCCGGAGAGCAGCTTCATTATCTCAGGCTCTCCTCCGAACTCCTCCGACATTTTCGCGAGTAGTTGGTCGATTGAAAGATTTTCCATTCTATTTCTCCTTTATCTATTTACTTTCCAGGTAGTTCAGTTGAGCGTATGCTATGAGGATATCCTTTTTGTAATTCAGGATAGACGTTTGTATGGCCGCCACCTGTACCTCCGCATCGTTAAGCTCGACAGGCGTTATGATGCCGTTCTCGTAACTCACCTTCGCAATCTCATGAGCCTTCTGTGCAACCTGGAGATGTACCTTCTCGGCTTCCATCTTGGCGCGCAGGTTCCGTATATTTATCATAACATTTTTTATATCGAACCGCAGTTTGATCGTCATCCCTTCTTCGTAGTCGTTGACCATGCTCTCGGATGCGTCGACTTCATCGACTTTCCCCTTTGTCAGGTTACCGTTGAAGAGCGGCATCGAGAGACCTATTCCGGCCGCGAGCCCATTTCTCCACGCGTTATCGTAAGGAGGGAAGTCCATCCCGTGGTAGACATGGTAGTTCCCAAAGAGGAAAATTGTCGGCTTCATTTCGGCAGCCGTGATCGTTTTCAGGTTCGCGAGCATTTCTTTCTTTATTCGCAGGCTCTTCAGTTGGTAGTTATGCGCGATTGCTTCGGCGTAAATGCCGACGCTGTCCGTGACAGGGGAATCCGACAGCTGCAGTTCTCCGACGCACTCGATCTTCTCGGATATCGGCACGGCAAGGAGTGATTTCAGTCCCGACTCAGCAAGGTCGAGTTTGCCTTCGAGGTCGACAAGCTTAGCCTTGAATTCGTCGACTTTGCTCTCGATTGTGAGCACGTCGAATTCCGAGCGAACGCCGTTCGCGTATGCCTGCTTCGCCAGCTCGAGATGCTTCTCAAATTGAACGAGAGCCTGATTGTTGACATCTATAACATTTTCAAGCAAAAGGACATTGTCGAAAGCTGTCGTCACATTTAGAATCAACTGGTCCTTCTGCTCATTAAGATCCGAAGTGGCCACTTCCTTCTGCATACCTGCATTCTCATTGGCCTTTGAGATTTTACCGCCGGTGTATAGGGGATAAACAAGATTGATGTCCGTTGTGAAGACATCTCTGTTTTCATCCGCGAAAGGCGCCATCGGTCTAATCACGGCATATTCGCCCGACAACGGACCGTTTGAAGTCATTACCGGAACCTGATTGGGTCCCTGAAGGAACATTCCCGGAAGGTTGTTTGCGTAGAAATATTTCGACATCAGGGTGACGGAGGGAACTTCATATGACCGCGCCTGCTCCATCTTGGATTCGGCGGCCTGGACGTCGGCCATCTTTGCCTTGACAAGCGGATTGCCTGCAATAGCCGTCTCGATCGCCTGCTGAAGAGTCAGTTGATGGGTCACCTGCGCACTCGCCGTCAGGGCAAGTATCAGGATTGCAGCTAAAGTTATCTTTACGAGTTTCATTATGACAAAACCTCCTTGGGGGTAACATCCATTTCTTGTCGTCTCGCTGCAGCCGTACTCATACGCTTTCTTTCGAAAGTGCCAAACAAAACCGAGAGCAGGGAGAGCAGCAGGAACCCGCCCGTGAAATAGTATAGGGAATTGAGATAGTTGCCGACATCCGCGAGGCCTAGTCCGCGGTTGAATACTCCATACAACGCTTCCAGGTAATACCTCAACGGAAACCAGCCCCCTGCCATTCTCGGGAAAGCAGGCATCTGCTCGAACGGCACCAAAAATCCGGAATACATGAATGCCGGTAGCACGATCAACGTGTAAATGGCAACCAGAGCGACGGTGTTCCTGATATTAAGCGAGAAGAAAAGCGAGATGCTTTCCATCGCCATCACGAGCACCGAGATTACAAATACCGCATTCCAGAAATCGACCGGCAGCGGAACCGCGAACATCAGCATCACCGTATAAAATGCGAGTGCTATTGCCGTGGTCACGATCAGCCACGAAAGGACCACCGGCATTAGCACCGCCTTCACGGGAAGCTGCCTCGCAAGCATTACACCGGAGACTTTCTTTCGGAATTGTTTGAGATTCACATTGAGCAGTAAAACAATTATCACCAGAGACACGACCTGCATCGCGAGCCCCATGAACGCGGGGAGCATGGAAGCTTCCATGTTTACGGTGGGCGAGTAGAAAACTCTGGAACTCACACTCAGGAGGGGCAGCATCTGATGCCGGTAATTCGGTATCGATCCAAGGTCCTCCACCGGGACGTGCATTTGCATCTGGTTCGCGACGGTCATGATTATCATGTTCAGATTGCCTACTGCAAGCTTTGGTATGATCGGGTTAGCCGTACCGTTAAGCACCGCTAATATCCTGTCCGATCTTCCATTGAGTGCGTCTTTGTACAAATCATGCGGTATGACGACACCCGCATCTATTTTGCCGTCGTCCATAAGTCGCTGCAATGCCAAGTAGTCAACAGGCATATATTGAACATCGAACACATTCGACGATCTTATATTGTAGACTATCGACCGGCTCAGAGGCGACTGATCTTCGTCGACGACGGCGGTGCGTATGTTCCTCGGCTCGCTGTTGTAATACATTCCGGCCATCATGCTGAAGAAGAATGTCAGCACGATAGCGATCAGCAGCGTCCGCGTTATAACCTGGACGAACATTCTAATTGCTTTCATGGCTCCCACCTTCGTCAGGGCCCTGACTGTTCGGTTTTGCAAGCTTGAGATAAACGTAGATTCCCGGCTTTATCTGGTCTTTGTTGTTCAGAATCTTCATCTTAACAGAAAACGCCCTTACGTCTCTCTCGTCCTGTAGGTTGGTCGGCACTTTGGTCGCGAAGTCTGCCATCGGGAGTATCTGGACTACTTCAGCGAGGAAGTTCATATTTGCAATCCCCGTCGTCAAAGTCAGAACCTTTCCGAGCTGGATCTGGCTGATGTACGATTCTGGTATGCTGAATCTTGCCCACGAGATAGAAGTGTCCGTTACAACCACGACGGGCATTCCAGGCGCCATCATTTGTCCCGGCTCCAGCACCTTGACATTCACCTTTCCCGCTATGGGGGAAGTAATCGTCATATCGTTGATGTTGCTCTGAAGGGCCGCCATTTTATCGCTGACGACATCATAAGCTGTTTCTATTTCGTCCAGTTTCTGTTGCGGCACCGCGCCGACAGCATACAGATTCTCCAGACGCTTTCTGTTTCTGCCGATATTGGACAGCTCCGCCTTCATGGCGGAGAGGTTGTCGAGCATATCTTTGTTGTCCAGCTGCGCGACCTTTTGCTCGGCATTGACGTACTGGCCTTCGTGGACGAATATTCCGGTGATCTTGCCCGGTATTCTCGTCGTCACGTTTACTTCCGTGTCCTCGATGTATCCCATGAACACGTTTTGAGTCTTCGGCGGATCCTGAGCGCATCCTCCGA